>NZ_FNFZ01000050.1 GCF_900101015.1 Sarcina sp. DSM 11001
AGAAACCATCCAGAGTGTTATGAAGAGATCGTTGAACAGTTTAATGAAATGAAGGAGGACAGGAAACGGATGGCAGGAGATCCTGCCATACGTACAAGGTACCCGAAATACATCGGGAAATATGACGAGGCAGCGTATGTGGAAAGAAACCGGGACAGGTACGAGTACCGGGAGTACAGGATCATAAATGATGCATCTTTTCTGTCAAGAACAAAGGTTCAATGGCCGTTCCTGAAAAGCGTGGGCTGTGCGGAACAGATCAGGATCCTTGTCGTGCGGGATAAAGAGGGAAATGATATCACCCCATCCAAAGAACAGTTTTTAAAAGAAGGGTCGTCCAGACAGCCTTTTCCCGGGAAAGGGGATCGGGAGAATATGGACATCCAGGTGGTGGGGATCGTTTCGGACCTGGAAATGAGTGCCGAAGAAATGGGACGGTGCAAGCGGAACCATTGGGCCGTGGAAAACCGCCTGCACCATGTCCTGGATGATACCTTCCGCGAGGACCGGTCACCGGCCAGAGGCTCCAGAAACAATCTCGCACTGATACGAAAGTATGCACTGAATGTCATTCGCCTGGTGCAGATCCAAACCAGCAATCAGTCCCCGGTCAGCGAGATGATGGATCTTCTCAATGATGAGCAGGATCTGCTGGGAAGGTATATCTTCGGTCCAATAGAAAGTCTCTATTATAAGAAGACACTTTGATGATGATATACTGAAAAAAAGAAGTCAAGACTGCAATGGGGGATTTTTGCGCTTTTTTAATTGGTCCTGTGTACGGATTCGAATAGAAGGCATGCGGGAGAGAAGCGGACGCATGCCTTCCTTCATTGAAACGGTATGTCTTCGTTTCTGTGGGAGTTCGTGAAACAACCCTGAAAACTCTGCGATTTTATTGATTTTACCGGCCTTGACAGGTATAATGATATTGGATAATTGTGTGAGGAGTGATGCATATGACAGAGCAGGAACTGCAGCGACAAAGAGATCATGAAGAAGATCTGGCAAGACTTCGTGGATTTCGCCCTGTTGACGATACTTTCATGCGAGTACTTTTCAGAGATAATCTTCCTCTCGCGGAATATGTTCTGCGAATCATCACCGGGAAAGAAGATCTACGCTTGACAAAAGAGGAGACCCAGAAAGACCTGGTCAGATTGGTAGGCGCCAGAGGTCTTTGCCTGGATGTACACGGTGTAGATGATCAGAATCAACAATATGATCTTGAAGTTCAGCGGGCAGACAGCGGTGCCAGACCGGAGCGAGCAAGATATCACGCGAGTGCACTGGATGTAGAAACCCTAAATGCCAGCCAGCAATTTGAAGAGTTGCCGACAACATATATTATTTTCATCACAGAGAATGATATTTGGAAGGCAGGAAAGGCATTATATCCTATTGATCGTATCAATGCCGCCACTGGCCAGGCGTTCGATGACAGACAGCATATTCTCTATGTAAACGCAAGCTACAAAGGTACTGATCCTTTAGGGATACTAATGCACGATTTCCTATGTTCTGACCCTGACGATATGAAGACCCCGCTTTTGGCTGAAAAAGCCAGATATCTTAAAACCGATCCGAAAGGAGTTGAGCTTATGTGCAAAGCAATGGAAGATTTGCGTGAAGAATCGATAAGAAGAGGTGAAGAGGAAGCCTTGTTGAGAAGCATTAAGAACATTATGGACAGTTTGAAAATCCCTGCACAAAAAGCCATGGATATTCTGAAAATCCCAGTGACTGATCAGACAAAATTTTTATCCATGTTGTAAAAGACTGCACGACAAAAGTCCCCAGGCACTACAAAGAAAATAGTGTCTGGGGGCTTGGTTTAGGGCTATTCCTTGTTGAATGTCAAGTGAACACGGCAACAAAAAGGACCAGGGTTACAGCATTACAGCTGCAGCTCTGGCCGTAATAATTTTCCTATTAGTTTGTCAACATCGCCACATGATGGAGCAATTCCTCCATGGCATAGGGCTTGCGGAGGTACACATCCGCGCCGCATCGAATAGCCTCTCTCTCCCCGTTCGTTCCTCCTTCGGCGGAGATCATGATCACGGGGATATCCAATGCCCGGCGCAGTTCTTTCAGGAAACTTACTCCGTATCCGTCAGGCAGTTCATTGTCCAGAATGATCAAATCCGGTTTGCACCGGGATAATTCGTCTCTGGCCTTCTCCAGCGTTGGCGCCTCCAACACTTCATAATCGCACAGGCGAAGATATTCGGCATTGGCTTTCCGAATGTGCTCGTTATCCTCAATGATCAGAATCGTTTTCATTTCATTCACTCATTGAAATCTGCCGGGTTTACAGTGGAGATATTCGTGATTGCGGCATTTCCCTCGAGATCTGCGTAGACAGTAACAACCTGGATGGAGCCTATTGCTTCTTCCGTCTGAAGGGTACTGTGACAGAGGAATGCATAATTGGTACCAGCCACGACCTGTGTGCCAAGCAGTACCATCGGTTCCAACTCATTTCCATCCAATTCCGCTACGGCTTTATCGAATGCTTCCTTTGCTTCCTGCGGAATGACAACAGCCGGATTGTCTGCAATTACTTCCCAGCCTCCCGCAGACATTTCCGCATAGTTTTCCTCTCCGACACCGTCAACATAGGCTGTCAAATCGAATTCATTCATCTGTGTGATCTCGGCATTTCCCTGCAGGTCCGAATACACGACCACCATCTGGTAAGATTGTTCCGGCACTGCTGTAACAGTCTCTGACTCGCACAGAATCATATAATTCGTCCCGGAAACAACCTGTCTTGCAACATAGGCGACCGGCTTCAGGTCGTTGCCGGTCAGCTGCTTGATCGATGTGTCAAACGCAGCCTGTACCTCTTCCGGCAAAGCACATGCTTCGTTTTTATAAAGTTCCCAGCCTCCACTTATCGTCGTGCTCTGTTCCGTACCCGTTTCTGCGGCATTCACTGTTTCTTTGTCGCGAGTGCCGCATGCGGAAACAGCCAGAACCGTAATGACTGCAAGCAGCAACATGCATGACTTCTTAAACATGATTCTCCTCCCGCTCTGCATTTACAACAAACTACAACCGCCTCTTCGTCTTTCTCATGAAAATGAACAGTACGAATATGGCTGCTAACGAAATCATCATCAAAGCGGCATATACTCCGACATTACTCTCGTCGCCCGTTGCAGGTGATGTCGATGATCGTACCGAATCCTGTTTTTCTTGAGGTTGTGTGTTTTCCTTCCGCACTATAAATGTTGCAAAAGCACTCCCGTTTGTCGTGACGATCTCAATCGTATGTTCTCCTTCGGACAGGGTATTCAGATAATCTGCATGCAGGGTGATCGTCAGCGGTTCCCCGGATACAGTATATTTATCGGAGGAAATGACCTTTCCGTCCACGAGGACGCGCAGAAGATTATCCTTTGCATCGTCCGTTTTGAAGGTCAGACCTTCTGTGCTCCCATCCCGGTATTCCGCACCGCCGCCTGACGTGATATTCGGCGGGACGGCTGTGACGAGCGAGATACCGGCTTCGTCACCATCGGAAAACTCAGCATCCTCCGCAAAAGCGCAGACGGGCAGACAAAGCGCAAGCAGAATAAGCCCCAAAAGGAGCGAAATAATTATTCTGCTTTGCGAATGCTCTCTCATAATGTATCTCCTATGAATAGTTTTCCTTATCACGTTCAGGCCATGTATTAGTATCAAGTTTAGTACTTCCAAGAGATAGAATATTTCGTGCCGTACCCGCAATACAGAGTCCTTGTTTTTCTGAGATATAAATTCCATTCCCCCACCTGAAATGGACACCATCTTCACCACCAACAGCACCATGACTGATTAGATGTTTCGTTTCATAATAATCTACTTTAATCTGAAATATGTCTTGTCCCTCTATCGTTTTAACATTAATACCCAGAAGCATAGCATAATCCGCAAGCGTAGCATACTCTTTTCGGCTAAAGAGTGTAATCAAAAAGATATTATTGTTTACATCAGTAACCAGACCTACACCTTCAAAATCATCATCTTTTCCAGAAAACTTGGTCAGATCAAATTGTCCAATCTCTATAAAATCCATTTTTGTTATATCGGTCGTTTCAGTATCCTCCGAGATATACAAGTAACATGTCGGATTTGCGTTCACTGCGATAACATATCTTGTTTTTCCCATATACTCAAAATCAGTGATCCCACAAGACGATGCAGCATGGCCAAAATGTAAAGATTTAACTACTGGAAGATCTTCTTGTGAAACATCAAAAACAAAGAGAGATGACTCGGGTTTATACTCGCATGGTACAAATACATACTGAGCAATTGCCTGCATTCCGCCAGGATGATTCAGGCCTGAGGGCATTTTCACCTTTTTATATTGTTTAGAATCTAAATCGGGTTTTCTTATCAATAAGCCATCTTTTGTATGACTACTCCCATTTGTAAAAAGAGAATATTCTTTTCCGTCTATGCAGGTTTTCGTAAAGCCCTGAACGTGTGCCGTGATTATATCTGCATAGTATGGCAAATGCTTATATTGCGCAAACTTCCCATCAGGATTAATCCTTGCGAATGACTGAGGAACATTTTCCAACTTGATAGATTTTATCATAATATAATACCTCTTATAATAAGGTTAGAGTATTCCAACATCAATCACTTACATTGCTGTATGGTTATTGGGAAAAACCCACTTCCACTCTCAGCGTGGCAGTATAACTGCCCGGCTGCGCCGCCGTCCATGCTGCGCTTGTAATGTTGATATACCCCTGACAGCTGCACGGGAATACGGTTTCATCGGTGACAGAGAAATAATACGAATTGTCGGCATTGCCAACTTCCTCAAGAGCATCACCAGTTAAAGTTACTGTAAACGGTATCGTTCCATCATGTGCTGTACTGGAAAAAGAAGAGTTATAAAAGGAAACATTACTTCGACTGTAACCCTGGCTGAATACTGCTGACTTCACCTGTACGTCAAACGCCGTCTGCGTATCGCCATACTTGACGTTGATCGTTGCCGGAATGGAAAGGGTGATGGAGGGTTCCGGTTCCTGATCTTTATACAACGCGGTGATTGTAAAGTTGTCCGCTTTAAGCGATGCGCCTCCACTGTATGTGCTTCCGGAGTCCAATTGCCAGCAGTCGAATTCTTTTCCTTCCGGTGCCGTAAACGGACACTGGCTTGGAAGCATGTAATAGACCTTCCCGTCCGTATCCAGATAGAAGCAGCCCTTTGTTTCGTCATAGTTTCCTGCCAGCATATCCGCATGGGAAATGACGGTCGTGCTGTCCACAGTGAACGCTTCGCCTGTTCCATCACCCGGTTCGACGGTTACGGTGTAGCTCTCAGGCTCCGGCACCACCAGCGTCAGCGCGATGGAGCCGGATTCACCGGCAACTTCACCAGTATTAGCACTATAGCTTCTCCAATAACTGTCATAAGTGAATGTGCCCGTGTAGGTTCCCGGCGCAGCCTGGCTGAAAACATCGGGGTCGATGTAGATTGCCATACCGACAGTAACGCCTTGCTGATCCATATTGAACTCTTTCTGTTGCAGCGCTCTCTGCTGCGGCCCCGTTGTGTGCCACGGATTATCCACCAGGAACGGGATGCTGTGCCCGCTGCTGTCGGTCAGCGTTCCGCCATTCATATAGAAACCGATAACTTCTGTAATTGCTTCTACGAGAATACCTCCTTGAATCTCGCTGATCCACCCTGCCTCGATCGACGTCAGCGTGCAGGGAATGTCCGTATAGCCGCTGCCGCTGAGGGTGTATTCCGTGGGCGAAAGGGAATAACTGGGCGGGATGTTGTTCCCTTCCCATTTCGCAAAAAGCGTCAGATTGCCCTCCAGCGTGACCGTGTCGCCCGCATGGTACCGGACAGCCCCGTCCGATGATTCCGCCCAGCCCAAGAAGTTATAGTAATCACGCGAAAGCGAAGAAAGCGTATACGCGGAAATGCCGGTTATGAATTCGACCGGCTGATTTCCATAGTTCGGGTCCAGTGTCAGCGCGTACTCACCGGGGATAATACCTGATTCCGAATACGTTGCCGTCAAGGTCACAGCTTCTGCAGGCATGGTAAAGGTCGCTGTGGCGGTCGTAGCGCTGCCATCGATAAAAGTCAGGCCGTCCGCACCGGTCCATTTATTGAACTGTTGTCCTTCCGGCGCGGCATTTGCAGTGATCTTGACGCTTGCGCCTTGGGCATAGCTGCCGCCTCCTGTTCCATTATTTACGGTTACAGAGTATGTAGGCACGATGATCGTAACCGTAAATGTCGCGGTTTTTGTGACATCTCCATCCGTAAAGGAGACGGTCACTGTGACCTCCCCGGCATCAGAAGAATCAAAGCCGGACAAATCCACGTCCGAAGTCACATCGATGGGCGTATCGTCTGTGTAGTTGTAATTGGCCATGACCACCATGCCGGTGGTGTCCAGCTCCTCGCCCACGTTGTATTCTGTCTTAGTCGGCGGCGTGACGGTGATCGAGTCCAACTCCGGGACTCCGGTTGTAAGAGTAATGCTGGCTTCCCCGTCCCCTTCGATGGTCGTGTCGCCGTCCGCCAGCGTCGTCAGCGGGAAACACCCCACGACGAGAATCAGGCAGAGAACTATGGATAATAACTTCTTCATCTTCAGTTCCTCCATGAGAATGATTATGGTGTTACGTTAAGTTTCACGATTGTCTCCGCTCCGTTGAGCGGTTCTTTTTCGGCGTCGTATGTCCAGTGCTGGTAGTGAAGGATTGCATTGTTGTATTCACCTGCTGATAGCGTCTGATTCAGCGTGATGCTTCGTACCACCTGCCCCGGCTGAAGCTCCTCCGATTTCCAGAGCACTGTGCCGTCTTCCAAAGATAAGGTAATCACCAGCCAGCAGTTGTTCTGAAGCGGGTTATCGAAGCGGACGGTCTGTTCCAGCGTATTCGCTTTGAACTCCAGCGTTTCAAAGGCCGTAATGTCGATCATTTCCGGGCGCTCCGGGACAACGAGGCCGCCGAGGCTACTCGGATCAAATGTGGATGTTTGCGCAGTGCTCTCCGGTTCCGAACTGTTGCCCGGCCTGCTTCCTGACTTTGAAACAAGCCATACGATTACGCCTATGGCTGCGATCAACAAAAGGACAAGGCAGATTATGAGGATCTTCTGACCACTTCCTCTATGTTTTCGTTTCCTTCTTTGACTTCCCGGTGCTTCATGATTTCCGGCCATAGACATCACCTCCCCACAAGAGCCGAGTGGAACACCAGCGACATGGCATAGGCACCATGCGGCGCAGCCATCCATGCCTCAGCACTGATATTCACAAATACCGTTATGGGATCACTGCCGTCAGGACTTAACGTAATGGTTGTCCCGTCGCTCCATGTCCTTTCTGTACCGTTCTGCATGACAGTGATTTCAATCGGAATAGAATGCGTATCACTGCTGAACGAGGAGTAGTCCAGTGTCACAGAGATTGCCTGATCGTCTGTGAAGTTCGAAGCTTCCTGTACTGATATCGTCCCGATTTCTGTCCGCTCTGCCTTATAGGCAATCGGCTGGCTTCCGGGAAGCGACAATGACCAGAAGGGTTCTTCAACAAGCTCCAATATTTGCTGATCTTCTTCCGTCTGGTCTGTTATCAACTCTTCCCCGTTCTCATCAGTTGCGGCTTCCATCGTTTCAATCGTGAGCTCATCGGCAATCTCAATAAAATTCGATTCCGTGAATTGATCTGCTGCATCATCCTGGATTTCCGAAAAACTATCTATGGTTGAATCATCCGGAGGAATTTCATCTCCACCATCCGGAAGCTCAACAGCTTCATCAACAATGTCTGAAAGATCCTCGATTGTTTCAAATACTTCTGGATCTTCTCCTTCAACTGTGGCAGCATCGACCATCTCATCCGCCACAGTGGCTATTGCTTCTTCCGGCTGGTTTTCCTCTTCCTCTTCAAACAGTTCCTCTGACAGGTCATATGCAATCTCGGGAATTGGTTCATTCGCATCCGTTACCGCTGCCTCTGCGAGGATGATATCATCTGTCTCTAATTCTGCTGCCAGGGCAGAGAACGGCGGCGGCAGCATTAGTGACAGGACAATCACTGTTAGCAGCAATTTCTTTAACATCCATCGTTTCTCCATGACCATCATTTCCGCTCCTTCTTCAGAATATCTGCCCGACACAGGGTCTCTTCCATCTGCTCATCTGTACTTCGCAAATGCCCATCATCTCCGTATACCGGCACGGGTTATATCATGGTTGTCATAGGACAGAAAGTTCCTAAAAGCTCTTCCAAGGGTATTGTACCGAAGCCCAGGGGCAAAAAAACAGAGCCGAAAATAATCATTTGCTTATTTTCAGCCCCATTTTTGAAGTTTTCTATTCTTCCGTAAACCGGTATCCTTCTCCGCGCCGCATTGTGATACCGCACCCGGAGCCTTCCAGTTTCTGCCGCAAGGTATGAATCGTATTTCGGATGGACTGAGTGATGGCTGGGTCCTCCTCCGTCAGCCAGATACGTTCTGCCAGTTCCTCTGTGGACACATATCTTGTTTTGCTCCGCTGCAGGTACTCCAATACTGCGTATTCCTTCGGCTGCAGCAGCAGTTCCTCACCATCCATCCGGATCTGCTTTGCGGCTGTATGCCAGGTCAGCCTGCTAGTATTGAAGTCCTCCCGGATCACCGGCTGGTCTTTACGCCTCAGCAGGGACGCTACACGGAGCAACAGCTCCTCGACCATGTATGGCTTGGTCATATAGTCGTCACCACCGGCACGGAGACCGCGGATCACATCTTCCTTCGTATTCAGCCCACTTAAGTAAAGGATGTTTACTCTATATCTTTTCTTCAGTTCTGTTCCGTAATCCAGCGCGTTGGCATCCGGCAGGATGATATCCAGGAGGATGAGGTAGGGGCGGAATTCTTCACACAGGCTGATCCCTGCCTTCATGGTCCTGGCGGTGCACACATCATAGCCCTCCAGCTCCAGGGCGGTCTGGTTGGCTTCATTGATGCCCCTGTCATCCTCAATCAGCAGTATCCGTCGCATTGCTATCACCTTTGTCCCTTTCGTTATATATCGTGATTTCCACGACCGTACCGCCGCCCTCATTGTCAAGGATAGCAATATCTCCGTGATGCATATCCATGATCGTCCGGCAGATGGACAGCCCATATCCCGTGCTGCCGTCGCCGGAGTAGCCGCGTTCAAATACCTTTTCCCGCATATCAGGCATTATCCCGTCGCCATGATCCGATACCGTGATGACGGTTTTGTCCGGATCCGTTTTTCCCACAAGAAGGATCGTGCTGTTCTCTGTGTGCCGGTTAGCGTTGATGATCAGGTTGTACAGAACCTGCAGAATGAGATCCCTGTCGCAGTATACTGTATCATTCTCCCCACACAGGACTTCCATCCGGTTACGGTTTTTCTGGCAGATTGGCTCACAGAACAGTCTGGCATCCTGCAAAAGGCCTCCTACGGATTCCTGCTTCACCGATACGGCGGTGCCTTCCGCAAAGGACACCTTGCTGGTGCGGTCAATGAGGTTGCCCAACCGCACAGCTTCCGATTCTGCCAGCTTCAGGCCCTTTACAGTCTTTTCATCCGCCCGGCCCCGCTGGATCAGCATGGTGGATACGCCGCAATTCGAAGCAATCACCGCCAGCGGGCTTTTCAGTTCATGGATCATGTTCTCAAAGAACGCCGTTTGAACATGGGAGAGCCGCATCAGGGTCTCGTTCATCTTCTCCAGTTCCAGCTCCCTGCTGTGGGCGGTCTCATAGGCTTCCTGCGCCTGCCGGTAATCCATGGACAAAGCCACCGTCTGGATGAAGGCTACACAAACCACGCCGATACCGGAAACACTGACCGTCTCCAGACTTCCGTAGGCAAGCCGGTCAAAGCCAATGGAGAGAAGATAAATCACTTCACTTGCAAAGGTTGCCCACTGGAAAGCAGATATGCTCTTCCTGTGCCGAAGGATGCCAAATGTATTCCAGGCGAAGAACACCAGGAGCCAGCCCATCATGACCACATGAAATAGGGTACTGTACCTCGTATACACCAGGGACGGGAGCAGGACATGCCCGCCCACCAAAATAGCTGCCAGGGCGATGGTGATCACAGGAAGGAGCCTCGGCAGGAGCTTTTGGAACACGCCATAATAGAACAGGATCAGGAACATGCCGGTCAGGATGCCTGCGCAGTGTTCCAGCCGGTGCCCGAACAGCCAGTTCAGGTTGGGGAAGAGCAGCATGACCGGCTTCGGGTCGTTGAACGCGGATTGGACGGCAATAAAGGCGCAGGCCAGAGAAAAGAACAGGAAGCTCCCACGTTTTGGCGAATAGAAGAACATTCCCAGGTTGATCATTGCGATGACCAGCAGGGTTATGATGGTCAGGCTCACGCCAAGCAGTTGCTTTTCCGCCATGGCCTCGATCAGGTCCGCAGTGCCAAGCTTGATGACCGCCGTGTTCCAGTAATGGTGGACCCAGTTCGCCCGCTGCAGAACAATCCGCGTCAGGTCGTCTGTGGCGGTGAAGTAAACAGTTTTGCTTCTGGTAAGAGGGACAAAGCCTTCCGCCGTGTCACTGACAGTGCCGTTTTCTGCCAGCAGCGCATCGTCTACCCAGAGCTTCATAGCATATGTAGCATTTTCTACATGGATACCATAGGTTTTGCCTGGTTCCAGGCGCAGCTCCAGATAGTCCGTCTTAAAACGGGCAAAGTCACTGCGATAGTATTTGGAAATGTTTTTTCCCGTCTGCGAATCCTGATATTCCGCCGGAACCTCGCCGGATGGAAGATCCGTGCCGTAGGCGGCGAAATCCTCCGGTGTGTACAGTGCCCAGTCATATACGCGAAAATCCGTCTCTTTGATGTTGTAAATATTCTCTGAAAATTGCTTCGCAGTGACGAATCCATCCCAGGTCAGAACCTTTGTATTTGTCAGTCTCTGAATGCCGAGGAACATGGCGATCAGGAGCAGACAGCCCAGGAAGCCATAGATTATTTTCTTCATATGCTGTACCCCGCCTTTCCATGACGCTTATTGCATCTTCAACTGACCGTCAACAAAAATCAGACACAGTATTTTATCGCATCCCAATTGACAGGATTGCCGTCATATTTATTCGCCTTTCAGATGCTTTTCGGTTTGGCGGTCAAATTCCGAGATATATTCCTGATCCTGTCGGACGCGGAAAACCTCATATTCCTTTTCAGCCTTCGCAACCGCATCCTCGTGGGATACATGTCCTTTTCCGGTCAGTACTTTTCGTCGATTATTTGTCAGAAACTGATTGGTCTGGTCCAACCAGTCCTGCATGCTCATCAGGACTTCGTCCTCCGCCATCAACTCGGCGTAATCAATAAACATAGTAACCAGGCGGTTTAATCGTGACATTTCCTTTTCACTCAGGTAGTTTTTCGCGATTGTGATATCACGCTTCAAAATCTTTCCGTCAGGAGCATCCTTCCATGTCGTCAGTCCCATCGTCGGTTTTTCAGCGTCTGCCCGGTCATAGATAATCTCTGCTGCCGTCTGGCCTGTAACAGCAAAGTGCAGTTTATTCTGGACGAAAGCATAGAACGCTCTTGTCGTTTCGCTGTTTTTATCATAGTCGTAGCTGCACTGCTCAAACACATCTGCAATCTTCTGATACGCGCGACGCTCACTTGCACGGATCTCCCGGATGCGTTCCAGTAATTCATCAAAATAATCCTTACCGAACGGTTTCCCGTTCTTGAGCATATCGTCATTCAGAACAAAGCCTTTGGTGATATACTCTTTCAGTGTCTTCGTTGCCCATTGGCGAAACCGGGTAGCCTTTTTGGAATTAACCCTGTATCCGACTGCAATGATGGCATCCAGGTTATAACATTTAATTCTCCTGGAGACACTTCGACTGCCTTCTTGCTGAACTACCGAGAAAAACTCGGCAGTTGCCTCTTCTGTCAGTTCTTCTTCTTTATAGATGTTCTTCAGATGCAGTGAAATATTGTCAGTACTGCAATCAAAAAGCTCCGCCATGGCCTTTTGCGACAGCCAGAAAGTTTCATCCTCATAATAAACGCTGACGCAGACATTTGTATCATCCATCTGATACAGAACAATTTCATGCTGATTATTCATCGACGCCTCCATCCGTTTCCTTGTCCGGCACATATTCCAAAATATCGTCCAGAGTGCAGTCCAGCGCCGCGCAAACCTTCTCCAGTGTCTCAAGGGGCAGGGACTCATCTTTTCCCAGCTTTGCCAGTGCATTTGTCGATATGCCCGCTTTCTTCCGAAGCTGCGAGCGTGACATGTCACGATCCAGAAGAATGTGCCATAACTTTTTATAAGACCGAGTCATAGGATCCCCCTTTCATCACTTTTATCACAAAAACCAACACATATACCTTATCACAGGCCGCTCTATTCTGCAATATGAAATTGAATAATTCAACCGCGCCTCAAAAAAACTGCTTGACACTATGGCTCGATGGAACCCGATGGAACTCGTGCTGAACTCGTAAAGTCGATGGAACTGCATGTCCGGATTATGCATTTCCGCTGTTTCTCACTTCATTACAAAGCATTCGGCAAATCTTAGCTTGCAAGTTTTCTGCTCCATCTTCCTTGAAATGCACTCGAACAAGAAAAGTTTGTTTACCAATCCGTTTTCTCACAAGCACCGCTTCAGATGGAACCTCCACGAGTTGTTCCTCTTTTAAGGAACCTGCTGTATTGCACATGATGTCTTTCCTATGATTCATATTCTTGGTTTTGGTCTCTGCCATATCATATTCTCCCTTCGCTTCAGATTTGAGTGGCAGAGTGGCAAGGTTTTGGGTATCTATAGAATCCTTGCCACTCAAAGTTCTGTCTGCCAGTGAAATGCAGTCACTCCATCCAGTAAAGCTTCCTGCGGCCTTCTACGGTCTTGCTTTTCAATGCTTCGCCAAGCTCCTTCTTGGCATCCCTGACAGTACGGGTTGAGATGCCTTTCTCCAGAGCCTTCCGGTCAATCTCTTCACTAAGGGCCTGTTTGCCTCCGGCCAGCATGGCGCAGATCATGTCCTTCGCTTCCTGCGTCTTGGTTTCCTTTTTCTTTTCAGCACCGGACAGCAAGGTGGTCAAAATAAGATTTTTGGCACACTTTCTATACATAGTGCACAAATTCAAGTAGCGAATTTGTGTATTTTGTCAATTGACATACCCTTAACAAAAATGCGGCGCCCCTGTTAGAAATCACATTTCAAGTTTCTAACAGGAGGTGCTTTTTTATGGATCAACTCTCACTACTCAAATCTATTGTTTCCGACATTTCTGGAATTCTGAAGTCTGAGGATTTCCTGAATGCTCATCGTTTTCCCAATTGTTTCGTGCGGAAAAGGAAACTGTCTGTCTACCATGTCGTCACTTACCTGCTGTACTCGACCAGGCAGGCGATGCACAATAACATTTCCAGGAT
>NZ_FNFZ01000030.1 GCF_900101015.1 Sarcina sp. DSM 11001
GTTTTATTGTTTTGAGTTTATCTGTAGTTTAGTGTATCAGCCGACTGGCGCCGTAGGTTCCTTTTGAATTTACGGCCCGGTCGGACTGGTACCAGGTATCTACAGATCATACTTGCTGTATCTTCTATCCTGCCGTTTAAAAAGCGGATACAATTCTTTTGTGCCTGAGTATGGTTCAGTACATAGGTATATTTTTCTGTTTTTTTCTTAATATCCCCGACAGCGGATGCAACAAATGATGAAAAATTATATAAAGTCAGCTTGGCATAGATCTCCTGAAGGAGGAACTCTCTTTTCAGAGAGTGGATAGGGACCATGTTTCCTGCATATTTCAGATATCGGTATGCCACTTCATGATTCCACCGGAGGTTGTAGAGCTCTTTGAGCGTCTGCAGAGGAAAAGCATACTTTGGAAGATTTGTCACAATATACTCATAAGAATCTTCTCCAATAGGAAATTTCAGGACACGAAACTGCAATGCATCTGCATTATCTGATCCGGGCTCAATAAAATCGTAGTGCCGGGATGTTGATAAACAATGATAATTCTGCAGCTGAGCATTCTTTTTCGTCCATTTCCCGTATACCCTGAAGCTCGGCATCCAGAAAAATGTCATTTAAGAGGTCATAAAAGGTATTCAGGTGTATCTGGTTTATGCCTCTACGCCCCTTAATACAATTGATATGACTGAACGCATCAGAAGGATTATAAGGAAGATTGACGCGGGAACCATCTGCTCCAATAAGCTGATATCCTCTAAAAGTCTTTAAAATCTGTGCTTTTTGGGTAAAATGCAGAAAAAGTTCACGAAAAGCTTCTGGCTTCAATTGATTACGGCGTTGGATCATTGCAGAAGCTGTGGGTAATGATTTTTCACCATAGAAATCAACCAGTTCGTCATTGACTGTTTTAGATCCGGCAGTCATAACAAAGAGCATGGTCTGAACAAGAGATATTTTTCTTGTCCTGGAAAAAGCAGTATCTGTGGATGTAAATGATGTTTTTTTACAAGCGAAGAGCGAGTTGATCGAAGAGATCAGGGACTCCCTGATCTGGCCGGGGGTAGTAGGATTATATTGCATAGCAGCACCTCCAAAAAAATATATATTTTTCAAGGCGCGCCGCATTTTTTGATCATTTTGTCAAGCTTTTTTTGTAAAAAAAGCAAAAAAATCAGAGGATATTTCACCTCTGATTGAATAAGAAACTATTGTTTTGGACACAGGGGGGGGCTTAGCTTAATGTCATTGGGACGGTCCTTTTGTGTCCGTCCCCTTGTTTATGTCAGTGTAAACAAGGGGACAGATATAAAAGGACCGTCCCTCTGTTTTCACAAATGGAACAGGCTTGCTAAACCACCGCCTTTAGGCGGAATCACAATAATGCCCTGGAGGGGCTAACTCAAACCACCAGCGGAGCTGGTGGTCCTGACTTTGTGGTACCTGGCACGTAAACTCAAATTCCGCCTTGAAATCATAATCCTTCGTCTGCTAGAATGAAAATATCCAAAAGCATGTACAGGGGGCGGCAGGGCCTGCCCCCGCGTGCTTTGTCAGACCGGTGCCGCACCGCGGCGCTGCCGAAGTCTCATTATTCCATGGGGCTCCGGCAGACCTGCATCCGCAGCACCGGAGCCCCTCCGCATACAATTTTACTGCAGGAGGTGCATATGACAAAGAACACCGACACCATAAGCACACAGAAAGCAGCTTCCGCGGCCGGGAAGGCTGCCCTTTCCGGCGCGGATATACTGCAGCCGGCACAGTATGATGCTCTCAGCAAGGCAGGATTGCCGACGCTGCGCTCCGCCTTTCCACAGTACAGGGAGCTTGCAGAAGTCCTTCAGGAAATTGCCGCATCCCCGGAGATGACCGGCACTTTCCGGTCCCTGACACCCTCCCGCCGGCAGGAGTTTCTGGACTTCTGCTGCGGTAACAGGGGCGTGCGCGTCCTCTATGATTCCTATTTCAAATATGTGTTTGACCCGGATGTACAGGCCGCGGCGCTTTCCCGCATGATCTCCGTTCTGATCGGACTGGATGTAAAGCTGGTACAGATCCTCCCCAATGAATCCCACCTGGGGGCGGATTACACACTGGTCATCATGGACATCATAGTGGAGGCGTCTGACGGGAGCATCGTGAACGTCGAAGTCCAGAAGATCGGATACAATTTCCCCGGGGAGCGGGCAGCCTGCTATAATGCGGACCTGCTCCTGCGCCAGTACCAGCGGATCCGTAAGGAATTCTCCGAAAATGACAGTCCGCAGGAGGGTGACGGAAACAGGGAAGAAGACAGGGAGGGTAAAAAGGGGACATTCAGCTACAAATATATCCGACCTGTATACACTATCGTGTTTATGGAGACTTCCACGAAGGAATTCCACAGATTCCGGCAGGATTACATCCACACCTTCGCCCCTGTTTCAGATACCGGCCTGAAGCTGAATCTCCTGCAGAACTACATTTTCGTCCCCCTCGATATTTTCCGGAGCCATCTTGATGCCCTGCTCCGCCCTGCGGGCGGGCAGCCCATGACGGAAAAAGAGGCCTGGCTTGCCTTCCTGTCCTCCGATGACCCCCGGATCATCCTTAGGATCCTGGAGGACTATCCCGGCATCTTCCGTCCGTTATACGACAGGATCTGCACAATGTGCCAAAACACGAAGGAGATGATGCACATGTTCTCAGAAGAACTCTCCATCCTGGACAAAAATACGGTTATGATGATGATCGAAGAGCAGCAGGAAACCATCGAACAACAGAAGCAGGAGCTGTCGCATCAAAAACAGGAACTGTCACAGAAAGACAAAACCATTGGCCAACAGAAGCGGGAGCTTTCACAGCAGAAACAGGAAATCGAGTATCTCCGCAGGGAGCTGGAGAAAGCCCTGCAGAAAAAATAAAACCGGTTTCTTCTTAATCCTGTTTACCAACAGGACAGAAGAAAGTGAAGAAGATTGACAGAAACACAAGGAAATGGCCGGGAATCTGTCCCTCGTGGGACACCCGGTCATTTCTTTTGTGCGCCGGGCATGGCGTAGTCTGCGGGGACGGTTCTTTTGTATGGACCAGGGTGGACCAGGGGACGGTTCCCCGGTCCGTTTTTTTCGATAGAAATTACCCCGCGCTTTCAATCTTTCTTCAATCTACCTCCTTTACAATGTGCCCAACAACTGTAAAGGAGGTTATTTTTATGGATCCGAAATACAGACATGAATGGAAACATGTTCTGAATACCGGGGATCTGCTGATCCTGCGGCAGCGGCTGCGGGCCGTCATGGAGAGCGATCCTCACGCGATCGATGGAAAGTATTATATACGAAGCCTGTACTTTGATAATCCCGATGACAAAGCCCTGCGGGAAAAGATCGACGGTGTCAATATGCGGGAAAAATTCAGAATCCGGCTCTATAACTGCGATTCTTCTGTGATCCACCTGGAGAAGAAAAGCAAGAGGAACGGGCTTGGAACCAAATATTCCGCCGTCTTGACTGCGGAACAGGCGCAGAAGATCGTAGACGGCGATATTGACTGGATGCTCGGTTCCGACCACCCTCTGATCCAGGAGCTGTACTGCAAGATGCGGTATCAGGGAATGCGGCCGAAAACCATCGTGGATTATACCAGGGAGCCCTTTATTTTCCGTCCGGGGAACGTCCGGGTGACCCTGGATTACGATATCCGGACCGGGCTCGGGTGTACAGATTTCCTGAATCCGGACGCCGTCACGATCCCTGCCGGGGATGCGCCGATCCTCATTGAAGTAAAGTGGGATGAGTTCCTTCCCTCGATCATTCGGGACCTGGTTTCCATACCGGACCGGCGGGTCGGCTCTTTTTCCAAATACGCGCAGTGCCGTATTTACGGCTGATGAAATAGTATTCAGAATAATGAAGCAGTATTCAGAAGAATAAATTCAGATAATCAAAAAAAGGAGAGTTTACCATGACATTTTCAGATATCTTTAAATCCAGCTTTCTTACAAACGTGACCAGTGTCAGTCTTCTGGACATGGTGCTTGCCCTGGTCCTGGCCTTCGGTGTCGGCCTTTTCGTATTTTTTATTTATAAAAAGACATACTCAGGAGTGATGTATTCCTCTTCCTTCGGCATGACGCTGATCGCCCTGACGATGATCACGACCCTGGTCATTCTGGCCGTAACGAGCAATGTGGTGCTGTCCCTGGGTATGGTCGGCGCCCTGTCCATCGTCCGTTTCCGGACAGCGATCAAGGAGCCCATGGATATCGCCTTCCTGTTCTGGTCCATTGCTGTTGGTATTGTGCTGGGAGCAGGCCTGATCCCGCTGGCGGTCTTTGGCAGCGTCGTGATCGGCATCATCCTGCTGGTATTTGCCAACCGCAAGGACAGCTCCAATCCCTATATCGTTGTCCTCTCCTGTGAGGGGAACGAGAGCGAGAAGGCGGCAGCGGCATATCTTGCGCAGCAGACAAATAAATGCATCGTCAAGAGCAAGACCGCGCGGAAGGGCAGTGTGGAGCTGAACATGGAAGTCCGCCTGAAGGACGACAACACTGACTTCATCAACAAGCTGGCAGACCTGCCCGGCGTGCAGAACGCAGTACTTGTGAGCTATAACGGCGATTACATGGGATAAGGAGGAGACCAGGTGTCTACGCACAAAAACATCGACAGAATATGTGTTGTCGTACTCGTGCTGACGCTTCTTGTGACTGTGGCCTTCATGAATGGTGAAAAGCTGGGAATCAGGGTAGTTGCGGATGAAGATGCGGAGTCTTACAGCGGCAGTACATATTTTACAGAAAATGATGTGGACGGAGACTGGGCGGATAACGCATATACGACCTATATCACCCTGGATGGCTCCGGGGGAACGATCGACGGTAACGGGGCCTATTTTCTGGACGGAGATCTTGTGATCTCAAATGGCGGGTGGTACGTACTCACCGGTACCCTGGAGGATGGAAAGATCATCGTGGACGCCCATGATTCCTCCAAGGTCTGGATCCGGCTGAACGGCGTGACGGTCAGCTGCTCCGATGATGCCTGTCTGCGGGTCGATCAGGCAGACAAGGTCTTCCTGACCCTGGCGGAGGATACGGAGAACTCTTTCACCAGCGGGACTGTCTACTCCGAGGAGGCGCTGGCGGACAATACCGGCGGCACGATCTTTTCCCATGATGATCTGACCATCAACGGCAGCGGCAGTCTGTCGATTACGGCGGGATATAAGCATGGCATCGACGTCAATGATTCTCTCGTCATCACCGGGGGAAATATCACGATCACAGCGCCCCAGGACGGCATCCATGTGAGTGACAGCCTGCGCTTTATGGAGGCTTCACTGACCATAGACGCAGGAGATGACGCGGTGCACAGCGACGATGAACTCTACATTGAGAGCGGCACTGTTCTCATCAATTCCTGCTATGAAGGCCTCGAAGCGGTGACCATCGAGATCACCGGAGGCGACATTACGATGTATCCCACCGATGACGGCATCAACGCCAATGGCGGCAGCAGCACGATGGGGTTCGGCGGCCGGGGAGGCGGCGGAACAAATGGAATGCCTTCTCCTCCGGATTTTTCTGACAGGGATATGTCATCCATGTCGAATACCTCGGAGGGCGGAATGCCTTCGATGCCGGGAGAAATGTCCGGAACGACATCAACAGACGGAGAGATGTCCGGGATGCCCTCTCAGGGAGAAATGTCTTCGATGCCGGGAGAAATGTCCGGAACGACATCAACAGACGGAGAGATGACCTCCGGGATGCCCTCTCAGGGAGAGATGCCTTCGATACCGGGAGAAATGCCCGGAACGACATCAACAGACGGAGAGATGACCTCCGGGATGCCCTCTCAGGGGGAGATGCCTTCTACACCCGGAGAGATGCCCGGAGCGGCCCAGACAGAGAACAGTGATACTGACGATACTGCGACCGATGAAAAAGAACCATATATCCGCATCAGCGGCGGTACATTGACGATCATCAATGCGACCGGCCGGGACGCGGACGGCCTTGATTCCAACGGAAGCATCTATATTGACGGCGGAGACATCCGCATCAGCCTCCTGGGAGACGGCACGAACAATGCCATTGATTACGGCAGTGAGAGCGGGGGCGAATGTATCGTTACCGGCGGCACAATTCTGGCCTTCGGAGGATCCGGTATGGCAGAAGAGTTCAGCGAAAACTGTACGCAGTGCGCGGTCCTTTACAACATCGGCTCCACTGTGGAGGCGGGGACCCTGTTCAGCCTTTTGGATCAGGAGGGTGAGGAGATCATCTCCTATACACCTGAATGCAGTTATTCTTCCGTGTCCTTCAGCCTGCCGGAAATGACGGTCGGGGAGACTTATACCGTCGTCTGCGGTGAAAACAGCAGTGAACTGACAATGGATTCAACCGCTGTGTCTGCAGGCACCACTGCCGGTGAAAAAATCGGCGGCAATGCCGGCGGTCATGCCTTCGGTATGGGCGGCATGGGCGGTATGCGGCGAGGCGGTATGGGCTTTCAAAATGGAAGCGCGGAAAATGGAAGCGTGGAAAATGGAAGCGCAGAAAATGGAAGCACGGAAAGTGGAAGCACGGAAAGTGGAAACCCGGAAAACGGCAGCACAGAAAGTGGAAGCGCGGAAAGTGGAAACTCGGAAAACGGAAGCGCAGAAAGTGGAAGCACGGAAAGTGGAAGTGTGGAAGCAGAAGTGAATGAAACAGGTTACGGACACAGAACCCGGCCGGCAGGAGACCAGGCAGGGGGGAAGGGATTCATTCCGGAAGGCGCTGCTGACACAGAGGATCAAGTGACAGAATATAGTGGATTTACGGCCTTAAGTGAATTCAGCAGCGAAGTCTGGCTCCTCCTAGGAGCTTCCGTCCTTGCGCTGATTGCGGCAATATTGTTTGCAAAGTACTATCGGAAGCACTAAAATATCAGAAAGTCTACTTTTAGCAAAAGGCGGTGACATCATGCGGGTACTTCTGGCTGAAGATGAAAAGAGAATGGCAGCGGCCCTGGCAGCCCTGCTGAAACAGGAAAAATATGACGTTGACCATATGGAAGACGGAATATCGGCCCTCGCTGCGCTGGAGAGCGGTGTTTATGATATAGCTGTTCTCGACGTGATGATGCCCGGGATGAACGGCTTCGAGGTGGCCCGCAGAGCCAGAGGCAAGGGAATCAGGACACCCATCCTGATGCTGACAGCGAAAAGTCAGCTGGACGACAAGGTCACCGGTCTGGACAGCGGCGCGGATGATTATCTGACCAAGCCTTTTCAGAGCAAAGAGCTTCTGGCCAGACTCCGGGCCCTGGGACGCCGGAATGCTGGTTTTCAGGATAATAGTCTGAGCTACGGAGACCTGTCCCTGGACACCTCGAAGGCTGTGCTGACCTGTCAGACTACAGGACAGAGTGTGAGACTCGGGGAAAAGGAGCTTCGGATCCTGGAGTACATGTTCGGTAATAAAGGGCAGATCATGACCAGGGAGCAGCTCGCCGTGAAGATCTGGGGCTTTGAAAATGAAGCGGAATACAATAACGTGGAGGTCTATATGTCTTTCACGAGGAAGAAGCTGGCCTTTGTCGGCTCCAGGGTCGGGATCAAGGCTGTGCGCGGCCTGGGTTATGAATTGAGGATGAAAGATGTTTAACCGGTCCAGAAAAAAGATCATACTGTCGATCATGGGATCACTCATCCTGCTTTTCTCTGTCACACTGTCTGTGATCCTGGCCGCAAGTTTCCGGGAAGTGCGGCACAGAAACAGTAAGATGCTGGAGCATTATGTGCAGACGTACTCACTGGAGCAGCAGACCGGGATGAACGCTCCGGAACAGCAGACTGCCGGACAGAATATACCTGCGCACAAACCTGTTCATGAATCCGACAGACAGGAAATGCAGGGACCTCCGCTGGATCCTGGCAAGCCCCCGATGGACGAAAGGCCGGATTATAAGCTCTCCACCTTCTACTCGGTGGCTTTGTCCGGGGAGGGCGAAGTTCTTGCTGTTGACAATGGAAAAAACGCTGTCTATGAGGAGAATGCCCTGGCAGAACTGGCAAAAACCATACTGGATGGAAATACTTCCTCCGGGCGGATCGACAATCTTTTTTATATGGTAAGCTGCAGGGACGGATATACCCTGGTGGCCTTTATGGACAATACGGTTTCAGAGGGCGGACTGCACACCCTGCTCCGCACTGTCCTGATCGTAGGCGGCGTATCGATCGTCCTGCTGTTTTTTATCTCTCTTTTTCTTTCAAAACGGATCATCCAGCCTCTGGAAGAAAATGACCGGCAGCAGAAGCAGTTCATCTCTGATGCCGGCCACGAATTAAAAACTCCTGTGGCTGTGATCAGCACCAATGCGGAAATGCTGGCCAGAGAGCTTGGTGAAAATGAGTGGCTTTCCAATATCCAGTATGAAAATGAACGCATGGGAGACCTTGTGAAACAGCTGCTGGACCTCTCCAGAGCGGAAAACACGGAAGCGCCCATGGAAACGGTCGATCTGTCCCGCCTTGTCACCGGGGAAGTGCTTGCCTTTGAAAGCCTGGCTTTTGATCAGGGAAAAATGCTTCGAAGTGATATCGATGACGGGATCAGTATTACAGGCGATCAGGCCCGGCTTACCCAGCTTACATCCATCCTGCTGGACAATGCGGTCAGACACTCAACAGGCAGTGAGATCGAAGTGTCCTTAAAGCGCGAGGGTCACTTGGCTGTGCTCAGCGTGGTCAATGAGGGCAGTGAGATCCCGCCCGATAAACTGGACCGCCTCTTTGACCGCTTCTATCGGGTCGATGAAGCCCGGAGCGATGAAGGAAATCATTACGGGCTGGGCCTTTCTATAGCAAAGGCAGTTGCGGAAAAGCACGACGGCAGCATTTCGGCCGCCTGCCAGGATGGAAAGATCCGCTTCTCCGTATCGATTCCTGAAAAATAATAAATAAAGATGGCTCTTCCGCACCTGGAAGAGACTTTATCATCAGGAATCACTAATTCTGGGAAAGATAACTGCAAAACACTACTGTTTGCGGAAGAACCATAAAGATACCTGGAAAAAATAAATAAAACTTCAATCTTGTTTCAATTAATCTCCCTTACAATGAGTTCGTCAAATGTAAGGGAGTTTTTTTCATCTTTTTAAAAACTGACTCCCTGAATCCGGGGGCTGTCGATTAGAATGCAGCGGCTGGAGAAACCTTGAAATTGAATACAAATAGCAAAAAGTGAGGTGGAACCATAATGAAAAAAAATACCTGGGCAGTGGTCTTTTCTTTCTGCCTGATCGCCTTTACCGTTTTCATTGCTCTGGACACATTTGTCCTTTCCAGTGTCTATCAGGCCGATGCGACACAGATCAATACGGAGATGATCATTGCCGCGAAGGAAAATGGAGAGAGCGCGCAGAAAGAGTCAGAGAGCCCACAGACTGATGACACAGATGATTCAGGAAAGAATGGGGACGGGAATCCTGCCGGCGGCGGAGCGCCCCAAAGTGATGCAGGAGACAGTCCAATCCAACAAGAAGCAGATCAGAGCAGCAGTCCGTCCCAGAGTGATGCGGGAGACAACGAAAGCGGAGAGGAAAAGGGAAGCAGGACTGGAGGGGGCCCCGGGTCTTCCAGGCACGGAAAGAAACCGGGCAATAAACCGGGACATGGGGATTCCACAGCGACAACAAAAACAATCATCGGTTTTGACCAGGAGGAGGCTGCAGAGTCGGCTGCGGAGGTGACGACGGACAATTCCGGGGACTCCCGGGAGTACAAGGATGAAAATGTGCAGGTCACCTATACGCAGTATGAGACAAACGGGACGACGATCCATGTCGCGGACGTCAGGGTGAGCTCGGCGGAGTACCTCAAGACAGCTTTTGCGAAGGGTACCTACGGGAAAAACGTGACACAGAGCACTTCGGAGATCGCGGCTTCCAACAATGCCGTTCTGGCAGTCAACGGAGACTATTACGGCGTCCAGGAGCGCGGTTATGTGATCCGGAACGGAGTCCTTTACCGGGAGGAAGCCGGGGAAAATGATGTCCTCTGCATTTACGCGGATGGCAGCATGAAGGTCGTTGATCCGTCTACAGCAACCGCGCAGGAGCTGCTGGAGCAGGGTGTCTGGCAGGCCTTTTCCTTTGGGCCCGGCCTGATCACTGACGGAGAGATCGATGTCGCTTTAAATACAGAAGTCGGCAAGGCAAAGGCGAGCAATCCCCGGACTGCGATCGGGATCATCGATGACCTGCACTATGTTTTTGTGGTCTCCGATGGACGGTCGGGTGAGAGCGAAGGGCTCTCACTTTATGAACTTGCTTCTTTCATGGAACAGCTCGGGGTGCAGACAGCCTACAACCTGGACGGCGGCGGATCCTCTACCATGGTTTTCCAGGGAGAGGTCGTGAACAACCCTTCTTCTGGGTTCAGGGACGAGGAAAGAGAGGTGAGCGATATTGTTTACATCGGATAGGAAAAAAGCTGTTGAATACGCGTATAAACTTTTTAATTATGCCTGTATCTGCCTGACAGCGGCGATTTTCTGTGCCCTCTTCGGCGCAGTCTATGAAGTGTTCAGCCATGGAGTTTTCTCTTTTTACATGATCTATGCTTTTGCCATCCCCCTTTGTCTGGGCACTTTCCCTCTCATGATCATCCTCCTCTGTGCCGGGAGGAAAACAGAAAAACTGGAGATCATTGATCTTAAAGAAGCGGAGACCCTCTATGAAGAGGACAGGTATTGGGAGAACAGCTGCCTTTATCTTTTCCCGGGAAGGACGGCTTTGAATGCATGGTTTTCCGGAATCGCGGCGCTGACAGCAGGCTGTCTGTTCCAGGGAGTCCTGGAGATCTACGGGACGACGAACCGGCTGATCGTGGTGTATCCTGTGGCGGGCGTGGTATTGCTGGCAGCCGGGCTAGCAGCATTCGTGATCCCGGCTATAGCAGCCCGCAGAATGTACCGCCGCAGCAGAGGTCTTTATCCTCAATGATGACGCTGCATTCAAGACTCGTTCGCGGGTCTTGCGCGCTGAAGAATAAAAACCTCCCCCTGCTCTGCAGGGGGAGGGAGATGGGGAGGGAGATTATTGTTCCGGGACCCGCGCGGGCACGGCCTTTCCTGCCCTCTACGTCGCGGGACCATTGTAGTAAAGCGCCAGCATCGTCACATCGTCGAACTGCGGGGCATCGCCTGTAAAGGAGTCGATGTCCTTTTTCATGTATTCCAGAAGTTCCTGGGGCGAAGGATCCTGCAGAGTATTGAGAGCGTCTGTCATCCGGTCGGTTCCGTAGAGCTCCTCCCGGGAATTGGTGGCTTCAGGGACACCGTCAGTGTAGACAAACAGGCGGTCGCCGGGATCAAGGACATATTCGTGCTCCCGGAAGCGGATGCCTTCCATGGCTGCGACAGCGGGGGAGTGTTTATAGAGGACGAGTTCATAATTTCCGTCTTTGTGGCGGACGACAGGGTGCTCATGGCCTGCGTTCGCGGCGATCCCCCTGCCGGTGGACAGCTCGAGGATGGAGAGCCAGACCGTTACAAACAGGTCCTCCTCGTTCCCCTCACAGAGCTGGTTGTTGACGTCATAAAGGATCTCTCCCGGCGTGCCGCCCATCTGTGTGCGGTTTTTGATCAGGGTCTTGGCGATCACCATGAACAGGGCTGCGGGCACTCCCTTTCCGGAGACGTCCGCCATGACCAATGCCAGATGGTCTTCATCCACCAGGAAAAAGTCGTAGAAATCGCCGCCGACTTCTTTGGCGGGATTCATGGTGGCATAGAGGTCGATCTCCTTGCGGGACGGGAAAGGAGGAAAGATTCTGGGCAGCATGTCCGCCTGGATCCTGGTCGCAACGTTCAGCTCTGCCCCGATGCGCTCCTTCTCGGCAGTGACAGCAGCCAGGTTTTGGATATAGACCTCCAGTTCCCTGGTCATATGTTCAAAGGACTCCCCGAGCCACTGCAGTTCGTCCCCGGTGTGGACCCGGTTCCGGAAGGCACCCAGCGCTTCCATCTGGTCACTGACCAGCTTGCGGGTATCCTCATTCAGGATATGGATCGGTCTGATCAGGATCCTGCGGATATAGGAATAATAGAACAGGGAGGAAACGAGAACGATTCCCAGGGAGACAATGAGAAAAATGAGATAGAACCGCTGGATCTCATGGTTGATGATATCCATGGAAATGTCCACGCTGGCCAGCGCCGCAGGCTGTCCCCTGCTGTCCAGTATAGCCACGTAGGCGGAGGCCAGGTAGCCGTAAAGATCGCCATTGGTGACCAGCATCGTCTGCTCGGCATCGGGAGAAAATGCAGCATGCATTATCTCATAGCCGTTGCCGTAGTATTCATCCGTGTCTCCCAGGTCACAGACGCCCTCGTCGCCCTCTTCGCCCGTATCCCAGATGTAAAACTGCACATCCTCCGGGATGACGACATACAGGTATTTCACACCGGTGCTCTGGCGGATCATCTGCAGAGTCTGATGGACAGACTCGTAATAGGCATCCTTTTTGAGGGTTTTGCGGTACTCGGCGATCCGGTCTCCGTCGATCAGCTGCGCGGCGATCGAGGCCGTGTCAAATGCCTCCCTGGAATAGACGACCTCCATTTTTCTGCGGTAGATCGCCCCGCCCAGGGCTGTCAGGGTCAGCACCAGGACAGTGCTCATGATGATCAGACCGAGCACCAGTCTGGGTCTTAGACGTAGTTTGTTCTTCATATCCCGATTTTCCTTTTGCTCTGTTCAAGAGCGGTTCATTTCTTTGGTCCTTCCATATCTGTCAGAGACTTTTTCTTCAGATATCACCAATTCCTGGAAAGATCCAGGGGAAGATATCCGCAAAAACTGCTGTTTGCGGGAGAATCAGTTCTTATCATGGAATTATTATCATAGAATTTTTATCATGGAATTAACTGAAGCAGAGTGATGTCTCAGCGTCTGTCGCTTCCTGTTTTCGGATGGACAAAAAGGCGGGCGTGGCCGTCCTTGAGGGCATACAGCCACTGATCCTGTCTCAGAGCCCACTCCTGCCGGGGCAGGGAGGCACTCCCTGTATCCAGTGCCAGAACATAATAGAGTTTATAGTCCAGTTCCACCTGTGTCAGGCTGTTAAAACACCGGAACATCTGCCGGGCTTCCTCCCGGGTCAGGCCATGGGTCAGGGTCAGTCTATCTGCGGAGGGACGTTTCCAATAGGGTCTTTTTTCCGGCTGAGGCCGCGCCTTCTGCCATGCGGACTCAAAATCCTCCATGACGGATTCCGTCATGTCCCGGGCCAGAGCTCCCAGCCTCAGATAGATGTCCACGCTGTCCATGTCATCGGAGATGGGCAGGATCCGCTGATCCAGGATGGCGCCGCAGTCCAGCATGGGGGTGAGCCTGTGCATGGTGACACCGGTCTGCGCCAATTTGCGGTCCATGGCCGCTTCGATGGGATAATAGCTCCTTCCATCCGGCAGGATCGAGCTGTGGACATTCACACCCCGGAAACCGGCAATATCATCCGGGACCGGGATCTTGCGGTCATACTCAGCCGCAAAGAGGAGACCGCATCCCTCCTCCTGAAAAAAGGCGCGGATCCGGTCTTCCGTGATCGATTCAAAGGTCACAGGAATATTCGTTTCTTCAGCTCTGCGAACAATTCCCGCCTCTGTCATGTAGTCCTCATCACAGTGATAGGTATATAACTCTTCAATCTGATGGTGCGCGAGAAAAAACTCGAAACAGGACAAAAAAACATCTGTACCGAAATAAATGATTCTCATAAAGGCGAATCAACCCCTTTTCCATGCGCCGGTCCCGCCGCTTCACATCACAAACAGGAGCATTATATCTTCCTGCGGCTGCAGCGGACATGAAAAACCCTGAGACCGGGGCGCTTCTTATACTGTAATGATCAGTGTGTTAAACCCCTGGAATCTCCTGTAGAAAAATTCTTTGGCCCTCCGGCGGATCATCAGGATCCCTGTGGCATCCAGGTCGTCACTGTCCAGAACATATCCTCCCTCCAGACTGAAAGGATTGAATTCTATCGCGTTGTCCCTCAGATGAAGTTCAAAGGTACCGTCATTCAGGGCAAGGACGGTGATCTGAATAAACCCGCTGCTTTTGTCACTGCGGTGCCGCCAGGATTTAAGCTTTGCTGCGATCCTCTTTAATAAAGGGGCAGCCGAATGGGGATCTGCCCCGGAAGGATGATCCGGTATACTGCCGGTGGTATCTTTGACGCCCTCGAAGCCGTGCTTCAGGATCGTCATACCGACCTCTTCCACCGCCAGCATGACCGTATATTTCTGCCTGATATTTGCCTGCCACTGGTCACAGAAGTCCTTCAGGTCAACGCTTGTCTGCCCGATATCCGTACTGGTGCTCAGGACCGTCCGCCTGAAGATCCTTTCGTCAGGAAGGGATACCACGAAAAGGGGTGTGATCCGGTTCTTGAGCAGGATCCACAGCAATACGACAATGAAGGAGGTGATCTCCGTAAGGGGATAAAGCAGCCAGAAGTTTTCCAGCCCCATGCGGGAGCAGATCAGTGTGGCGGGGAACAGGAAAAGCACTCCCCGGAAGGTTTCCAGCCAGAAGGCATAGAAGGCCAGTCCTCTGGACAGCAGATAGTTGCAGCCCAGGATGCTGATCCCGGCAAAGAAGGCGCCTATGCCAAAGATCCGGATGGCCGTGCAGGCCAGCGGCGCAGCGGCGCTGCCGTACAGACCGAAGAGCAGACAGATGAGATCCGGCCGGACCTCCGCCAGCAGGATCACGACAAGACCTGTCCCGCAGCCGGATATAAAACCGACCCTGAACAGGTTCCGCAGGCCAGGCAGGTTGTTTTCACTGTGATAGGTGGAGATGACAGGCTGCATGGCCCTGGCTGTGCCTTCGTACAGATAGAGGATGAGGTAGGAGGTGTTTTGCAGGACATCAAAGACTGCGATTCCCATTTCTCCACCAATACGGATCAGAAGGTTGTTGCACATAAGCAGGAAGATCATCTGATACAGATACTGGACGGAGACCGACAGTCCCTTGCGGAGCAGAGAGAGTCCCTCCTTCAGCCAGTGCCTGGCAGGTTTGACAAAACGAAGGCAGTGATCCTTTTTCAGGATTCCCGGCAGATAAATGCTGATCGCGATGATCTGCCCCAGCGCCGTGGCGAGAGCTGCTCCCCCGGTCCCCATCTGCAGACCCAGGACCAGGACAAAGTTGAGGGCGATGTCGCAGAGATTTCCGGTCAGAGACCCGATGCCGGCGACCTGATGCATGCCGTCATTTCTTAGATAGTAATTAAAAATATTCGTGAAATAGAAAAGCGGGGTGGCCATAAGCTGGATGCGCAGATAAGCCTTTGTCGCCTCAAACAGGGCCCCGTCTGCCGGGACCGTCCCCAGGATATGCAGCAGAGGATGCAGAAAAACAAGCCCCAGAACAGCAGTGACGCTGCTGAACAGCAGTCCTGTCAGATAAATGTCCGATGCGCTCTGCCTGGCTTCCGTCCGCTTCCCGCGCGCCATCAGGACGGCGTATTGCGTGGCTCCTCCTGTCCCGAGACCGTGCGCGAACATGTTGTTGATCATGTAGACCGGCAGGATCAGGCTGATCGAAGCGAGACCGACAGCGCCCAGATGCTGGCCGACAACAACAGCGTCCGCTATGTCGCTGAGGGACCAGCCGACAGAGGATAAAAGGGCGGGCCACCAGGCCCGGAAAAACATTGCTTTGGTAAATCGATCCCCGGTCTGAGCATTGCTATTGCCGGGGGAATTGCTGCTTTCCATGATAATAGGACCCCTCCCGCATCAGACAGTCCGTGTCCTGACATGATCACTGATGCAAGTTCTTTCTTCTTTATTATAAATTATTATAATTGTAAGGGAACTGCAATTCTTTGTCCAGATGTCAGTGGCCTGCAGCGCTGTTTCACTCGGATCTCTGCGTTGGAAACCACCCCAAAAATGACTTTTTTTTCGGCAATTATGTATTTTCGCTTTTTTCAATAATATTTATGTTTTTATTGCCCATGGATTTCGTTTATAATAACCTAGTGTGAAGACACAAGTGTGACGACACACTGAAGGATTAAATTTGAATACAGCAGGTACAAAACAGCAGGCAGAAATCAGAAAATAGAAATGATTTTGAGGATCGATTTATGAGAAGAGATATCAGCAACCGCATCCAGAACGTGACGAACCGCATCCTGCAGGATTATCAGAACGGCAGAGATATTGACAACATGAATGTCTTTAACCAGCCGGACAGGACGGCGGTCAGAGACATCACCTATAAGCTCCTCAGTATTCTGTTCCCGGGTTATTACAGGCCCAAGTTCAGGAGTTATAATTATGACGGCCGCATTGCGGTCGTGGTTGAGGACGTGATCTACAACCTGCAGAAGCAGATTTCGATCGCCCTGCGGTTCAAGGAGGAATACGCCGCGGAGACGGATTATGAGCTCAAGATGTCCGCGGAGGAGCTGGCCATCGATTTCCTGGACAGGCTGCCCAAGATCAGAGCCCTGGTCAACACGGACATGCAGGCGTCCTATGAGGGAGATCCCGCAGCCTTCAGTATCGATGAGATCGTCCTCTGCTATCCGGGACTCCTCGCGAGCACGATCAACCGTCTGGCCCACGAGCTTTTCCTGCTCGGCGTTCCGCTGATCCCTCGTATGATGACGGAATACGCCCATTCCAGGACCGGAATCGACATTCACCCCGGCGCGACCATCGGGGAGTATTTCTTTATGGACCACGGGACGGGCATTGTCGTCGGCGAGACCTCTATCATCGGGAAACATGTCAAGATCTATCAGGGCGTCACGATCGGCGCGCTCTCGACCCGCGGCGGCCAGCGCCTAAAGGGCGCCAAGCGCCACCCCACGATCGAAGACAACGTCACCATCTATGCCGGAGCCTCCATCCTCGGCGGTGATACGACCATCGGCGAGGGCTCCGTCATCGGTTCCAACGTGTTCATCACCAGTTCCGTGAAGCCGGGAACCAGGGTCAGCGTCAAGACCCAGGAGCTGATCATCCACAATGACGAGGATGATATAAAGAAATACGGCGGAGTTGAGATGATCGAAGATCCCCGGGATTCCGAGACAGATTCGACCTGGTACTATGTGATCTGATACCGGAAAAATGGCTTGATACCGGAAAGTGATTGGAAACCTGAAAAGTGTTCTGATGCCGGAAAATGATCGGAAACCTGAAAAGTTTTCTGATGCTTGAAAACAAAAAACCCTGGAAGAAGCAGAGGCTGAGAAACCTGCATCTTCCGGGGTTTTTGATTGTTTTTGATTTGAGAGAAATGGAGTACAGTAAGTCTCCATCCTCCTGGCTATAATGCAGAAAAACCGGAACGGTTTCCTGTATTATGCGGTCACCTTCGCATACAGCGCTTCGACCTTTTTCCAGTCGATGATATCGAACAGGGCTTTAATGTAGTCGGGGCGGAGGTTTTTGTACTTGAGGTAGTAGGCATGCTCCCAGACGTCGATGGCCAGGATCGGGACGAAGCCGGTGCCTTCACTGATCGGGTTGTCCTGGTTGGGGCTGGCGGAGATCATGAGGTCGCCTGCAGCGTTGGCGGAGAGCCAGGACCAGCCGGATCCGAACTGTCCTGCGGCAGCGGCGGAGAGCTGTGCCTTGCATTCGTCTACGCTTCCGAAAGTGGCATTGATCTTTTCGAGCAGCGCGCCTGTGGGAGCCTTGGCAGCCTCAGCGACGGGGGAGAGGGTGGAGAAATAGAGGTTGTGGTTATAGAAGCCGCCGCCGTTGTTGCGAAGGGCCTTGCGCAGGGCGGGATCCTCCACTTTGTCCAGAGAAGCGAGCAGAGCTTCAGCATCCATGTCTGCAACACCGGCTTTTTCTGCCGCGTCATTGAAGTTTTTGGTGTAGGCAGCGTGATGCTTTCCAAAATGGGTCTCGACAGTCAGGGCGTCAATCACGGGTTCAAGAGCATCATAAGAATACGGTAGGGTGATCTGCTGAAACATGGGTTCCTCCTTTTATAATAAATGTTTATAGTGTCCGTAATAAACCAGTGTATCCGAAACCGATCCTCACCACACCTCCAGCCGGTATTCGGGAGCTAGGTACATGCCATCGCCTTCCCGGGTGCCGTAGGTTCTGTGGAACTCCTCAAACTGGACGACAACGGCGTTGGTCCGCAGATAGGGCAGGGGATGGGAATCCTGCTCGACGCAGTAGGCTTCAGTCTCGATCGATGTCAGGCACCTCCAGTTGGAGGCGAGGGTGCGGAAAAAGAGGTCGTAGTCAAAGCCGCTTTCCTGGGCGGCGATGCGGAGCATGCATTTGACACCGGTGAGATCCGCGATGGCTTCAGTGTCGATCATGGCTCCTTTTACAGGATATCCGCTGATGGGTTCGAAGCCGTTGTAATAATCCACGAGCTTCTGGGCTCTGGCATGGAACAGGCGGTAATCCTCCTCGGTCCACCAGTTGCGCAGGTTCCCCTGCTCGTCGTACTGGCGCCCTGAGGTGTCAAAGGCATGGGAGATCTCGTGTCCGATCATGATGCCGATGTGTCCGAGTTTCTCTTCCTTGGAAAGAGTTTCGCTGTAAAAGATCCCTCCCAGGATGCCTGCGGGGATATTGATGGAGTTGTCCAGAGGATAGTAGTAGGCGTTGACGTCCTGGGGAGCCGCGATCCACTCTGTGCGGTCGACAGGCTGGTTGACTTTGTCATGCATCCGGAGGCAGTCATACTCGGAGATGGCAATGCGGGCATCGACAAGGCTGCCGCCTTCCTCCGGCCCTTTGAAATCAAGGATACGCTTCCCGTTTTTCCCTACAAGGATTTCTTCGTCTGTATCCGATCCGGCGACGGATTGCAGGGCGATTTCCATTTCCTCTGTGTCATCCGGTCTCGCGACGCGGATGGTCAGGTTGTCCAGCTTTTTGAGAGCTTCATTTTTGGTGTTTTCAGAAAGAAATTGCTCTCCTTCCAGCATAGTGTGGTAATATTCGATACATTCGTTGATCAAATCTGTGATATCACCCTTGGTCTTTTCTGTGATGTAAGTCTCCGCGTAGACTTCGCCCAGCTCCATCTCGAGGACGTTGTTGACAGCGTCGCAGGCGGCCTTGCGGTCGTCGACCTGGCCGGAGGAGCCGGACAGGACGTTGCGGACCTGCATCATTCTGTCGTAGCAGTCGCGGTCCAGGAGATCCATGAACTGCAGGACATCGGAGACCAGGAGATAGGCCTTCATTTTCTCCAGATACCGGTCAGTATAGAGGCGGTTCATCCTCTCGAGCCAGGCGGGCTCCTGAAGGATGAAGACTTTTGAGCCGGCCAGACCGGCGCCTTCGAGCATTCCCGTGAGGGGAAAATTCCCCTGCTCTTCCTGCAGCTGGGCAAAGGTGCGGGGATTATTGCAGCGGATCGTGGAGTCCTCCGCATTGTGCTCTTCTGTGGTCATCATGGCGCTGGCCATCTCGCACTCGAAGGTATAGCTGTCCTTGAGGATCCTGTCTCTTTCATTTTCGGAGTATCCGAGACGCTCCAGCATGTAGCCGGCAGCGTAGATATATCTGGGCTGGTATTTCCAGCTGTTCCTGTCGAGAGAGGAGTAGTATTTGGGATCCTGGAAAACAAGCGACGGAGGGGAGATATAGACGGCGATGGAATCCGCGTCGTTGAGGTTGGCGGCGGTGAAGGTGGACGACAGGGGCAGAGCCCGGATCGTTGTGTCCGGATCCGACAGATAGGCGGTCATCTCATCCAGGCTGTGTACATTCATGAGGGGGGTGATGATTTCCCGGAGCGGTTCTACGCCGGCGTCGTTGCGAGCGTCCCAGTCCAGCCACATGTCATAGTAATCCTTCACCAGTTTCTGGCAGTGTGCCACGTAAGGGTCGGAGAAGGCGACATTGCTCTCCAGGATATTCTGCAGCTCGGCATCAACCTCCAGCTGCCTCTCCGCAAAGGTATCGTAGGAGACGTAGCCGGACGGGATCGAGCTTGTGGAAAGCCAGTCCCTGTTGACAGCGGCGTGAAAATCTTCTGTCAGGGCGTATTCACCCAGCTTCTGGTTGTTTTCGACGAGATCCGAGCAGAGCCAGTTGTGGGCACTCGACTTCTGGGCGGGATCCGACTCGTCGTAGGGGAGAGTCAGCAGAGGCTCTGAAGAGGAGGCGGCGGAGCCCTGTCCGGAACCGGGTACTGCTTCATCCGTGTTTTCAGCGTTGCCGGAATCTCCTTCCGGGAGATTCCCTCCGGCCTGATCAGCCTGCCCTGACTGCAGAGCGGTCTGCGGGGTTGATGTGGCCTGTCCCTTTCCTGCTTCCGTTTGAGAAGGCAGGATGGAATCAATTTTGCAGCCGGTGAGAGTCCCCGCGGTCAGAACCGCAGCAAAAACTGCTCCCGCAAAGCAGAGACAGGCCAGAAACAGCCGTGCCTGCTTCCTGATGCTCGAAGTGCTGCTTTTCTTTTCTGCAATTTTCTTTTCTTCGCTTTTCTTTTCCGCTGATTTGTTTTCTGCCGGTTTCTTTTCTGCGGCTTTATTATCTTTGGCTGTAATTCCGAAGTTATTATCGTCAGACTTCGGAGCTTCAAGATCCGGGGCTTCCGGATTGTCGTTCCTCTTATCGAAAGGCTGATCCATGAAATGTAATCCTTGCTCTGTTCTGATGGTTGACGGTAAAAAAAGGGTGGACAACTGCGCAATTATTATAGCACCCTTTCACCGGGCTGTGAAAGAGTGTCGGGAAAATTCGTCTGCTGGGCTGCTGGTCATTCCGCGCAGAGGAGGGAGATTCTCCGATTCGACACATCCCTGATGGAAGTCTGAGGGTCATTCCGCGAAGAGGCGGGAGATCCTCATCACAGGCCATGCCGTGACGGACAAGCTCCGGTCATTCCCCGCAGAGGCGGGAGATCCTCAGGGCATCCTCACGGCGGCAGCGCGCCCGGACGCGGATCCCTTCCGGAAGGTATTCTTCCGAGAGCAGGACGCCGCAGCTGCGGATTTCCTGCAGGAGGGCGCCTTTTTTATAAGGAATGAGAAAACCGGTCTCTGTGCGGCTTTCCTCCAGGGCGTCGTCGATCAGGGTGAGGATGTCCGGGATCCCGATCTTTTTTCCGGCGGCGAGGTAAAGGATCTCACCGCGCCGGTAGGGGATCCGGAGAGGCACAGGGCGGTCTTTCTCCGAGGCTTCTTCCCGCAGGGCCAGATCGACCTTGTTGTAGAGATAGACGACAGGAATATGCCCGGCGCCGATCTCCTCCAGGGTCCTGGCGGTCACCTCGATCTGCCGGCGGTAATCGGGATCGGAGAAGTCGACCACCTCCAGGAGAAGGTCCGCGCAGCATACTTCGTCCAGAGTGGACCGGAATGCCTTGACGAGGGCATGAGGGAGATCGCTGACAAAACCGACGGTATCTGACAGGAGGAAAGGAATATGACCGGGCGCGTCGATCCGGCGGACGCTGGTGTCGAGTGTGGCAAAGAGCATGTCGGCTTCAAAGACGGTCTTGCCCCCGGCTTGCTCCGCCGTATCAGGAGAACTCATCCTGTCCTGGGAAATGGGAGCAGAGATGTTCGATGGATCTTTGAAAGATCCCTTGGCTGCTGAATCGCAGAAAGACTCGCCGGCCGGGTCTGTATTTTTTAAAGAACCAGAGAGAGGGCTCCTGTCTGCAGGGGAAAAAGAGCCAGTGCCTGAACCGGATGTCCCCGCGCAGTACTTCAGCAGGGCATTCATCACAGTCGATTTGCCTGCATTGGTGTAGCCGACCAGAGCGACTCTGGTCATGCCTGTCCGCATGCGGCGGTTTCTCTGAGTGGCCCTTTCCCGGCTGACAACATCGAGCTCCCGGCGGAGCTCCGCGATGCGGTGCTCGATCCGGCGGCGGTCCAGTTCCAGCTTCTGCTCGCCAGCTCCCTTGTTGGAGAGGCGGCCGCTCCCGCCGCCCTGACGGGAGAGATTGGTGCGCATGCCCGCGAGCCGCGGGAGCATGTATTGAAGCTGCGCGGATTCCACCTGGAGCTTGGCCTCGCGCGTTCTTGCGCGCAGGGCAAAGATCTGCAGGATCAGCCCTGTCCGGTCCAGGACCTCCGTGTCCAGCACTTTTTCCAGGTTCCTGGTCTGCATCGGAGTCAGCGCTTCGTTAAAGAGGACGATGTCCGCATCGAACTCCTCCACCTCTTTTTTTAACTCGAGGACTTTACCGCTTCCTATGTAGGTGGCGTGGGTGACAGCCGGGGCATTCTGGACGAGGACGGAAACGGCCTTGAGCCCGCAGGCTTCCGCCAGGCCGCGGAGCTCTGCCATGGCGCGGGCATACTTCCCGGCGTCCGTACCTGTGTTGCATCCGGCCAGAATGGCGCGGCTTCCTTTTTCCGCCGGCTCAGGCCCACTGCTTCTGGAAGTCCTGCGCGGTATCTCAGGCTCACTGCTCCCGGCAGCCCTGCGCGGAACCTCCGGCCTTTCTGACCCATGCGGAACTTCCGGTCTTTCTGACCCATGCGGAACCTCCGGCCTTTCTGATCCATGCGGTACCTCTGGCATTTCCAATCTGTAAGGTACCTTCGGTTTTTCCGGGACTTCCTTTGTTTCCGGCGCGGATCCCGCCCGGACATATTTATTTTTTCCCCAGCTGATTATCAGATCTGTATCTGCGCGGCTGTGGTCCGAACCATCATTGTGCTTCAAACGATCATCCCCCTTAAGGCAGTATTTTCGCTATATAAAATTCGTTATATAAAACGATATAAAACGGCATGATAAACGATATAAAACAGCCTGTACCCTATGCGGGCCTTTCCGGCTTCAGTGCAGTGCCGTCACCGGTACAAGTATAGCTATGGAGCCTGTAAGTTACAAGTCACTCATTGACCGGCTGCAGCTTTTAAAAAGCCTTTAAAAAGCAATTGCGCATCATTGCGCACCTTGGAAACGAGAGTATCTGGACAAAGCAATTAAATTGTGATAAATTAAATTGCTCTTTTTGCCCAATAAAGAGAAAGCTCAGACCGGAAAATACAGATCAGAGTCTGAGCTCAGAATCATAAACAAGGAGACAATAGTCATAAACAACGGGATGACAGTCATAAACAATAAGATGACAGTCATAAACAACGGGATGAGTGTCATAAGCAGTGTGACCATAGTCATAAACACAATAGTCATAAACACATAAACAATAGAAACGGAGGTGGACTCAGGGAATGTCCGAAACAATAAATAAATACGACTGCCTGCGTCTGGACAGCCAGCTGTGCTTCCCCCTGTACGCATGTTCCAAAGAAATCATCCGCAGATATAAACCTTATCTGGATAAGCTTGACCTGACTTATACCCAGTACATCACGATGATGGTGCTGTGGGAGCACAGTGACATCAATGTCAAGGAGCTCGGAAAATGTCTGTATCTGGACTCCGGCACGCTCACACCTGTCCTCAAGAAGCTGGAAAGCAAAGGCTATCTGCTCAGAAGCAGGTCCAGGACTGATGAGAGAAATCTGACCGTCTCCATAACGGAGGAGGGAAAAAGGCTGCAGGACCGGGCCCTGGAGGTTCCCGCCCGCATGGCCTGCTACGTTGATCTCTCTGAAGAGGAAGCCGGCCTCCTTTATAATCTTCTGTATAAAATTCTGGGAAATATCAGCAAGGAGCAGTGAGCATACCGGGATAATTCCGCATGGAAATCAGCGCCACAGCCTTTTAAGCTTTTAAAGCTCTTTGAGCCTTAAAGCTACTTTAGCTCTTTGAGTTTTTTGAGCTTTTGTAAGCAGGGCTTAAGCATGGAACCAAAAACGATGAAACCGATGAAACCAGTAATGCGGATACTATGTAGCAGTTTCAACAGAACTATGCTATCATTATTGTGTATGTCCATCTTTATGTGAACTTCTTTAAAAAGTTTAAAAAGGGACAGCTCTGAATAATAAAGTGCAGAAAGATCATGCGCTTACAGGCAGCGGCAGACCATACACTTCAGAGAAGTTTTAAGAGAAGTTTTAAGAGAAGCTTTCAGAAAAGCTTTCATAGATGCTGAAGAAGGGGTGGAGAAAGTGGAGAAACGGTCGAGCCGGTTTCATGCTGCTGACTGCCGGTATACATCCCTTTGATTCGAATATGGAAAGGAACAATAGATCATTATGTCAAGATTAACAGACAAGCTGTTCGGTACGCACAGCGAGAGAGAGATCAAGAGGATCCGCCCCCTGGTGGACAAGATCGAATCGCTCCGCCCTGCCATGCAGGCCCTCACTGATGAGGAGTTCAGGGCGAAGACAGAAGAGTTCAAAAAGCGTTTTCAGAACGGGGAGACCCTGGATGACCTGCTGGTCGAGGCTTATGCGGCAGTCCGCGAAGGCGCGCGCCGCTCGCTGGATATGGAGCCCTTCCGGGTCCAGCTGATCGGCGGCATTATCCTGCACCAGGGCCGTATCGCGGAGATGCGTACCGGTGAAGGTAAGACCCTGGTGGCGACCATGCCCGCCTACCTCAACGCTCTGGAGGGACGGGGCGTCCACATCGTCACAGTCAACGATTACCTGGCAAAACGTGACGCCGAGTGGATGGGGCAGGTCTACCGTTTCATGGGCCTGACTGTCGGTGTCGTCCTCAACAGCATGACACCCCAGGAGCGCCAGGAGGCCTATCGCTGCGACATCACCTATGTGACCAACAACGAGCTCGGTTTTGACTATCTGCGCGACAACATGTCGATCTACAAGGAGCAGCTGGTCCTGCGTGAGCTCCACTACGCTATCATCGACGAGGTCGACTCCGTCCTCATCGACGAAGCCCGTACGCCGCTGATCATCTCCGGCCAGAGCGGCAAGTCCACCAAGATCTACGAGGCCTGCGATATTCTGGCGGGCCAGATGAAGAGGGGCGCCGATGTCGAGGACCTGTCCAAGATCGACGCCATTATGGGCATCGAGCGCGAGGAGACCGGCGACTTCATCGTCAATGAGAAGGACAAGCTCGTCAACCTGACGGCGGAAGGCGTCACCAAGGTCGAAAAATTTTTCCGGATCGACAACCTGGCGGATCCCGAGAACCTGGAGATCCAGCACTGCATCATCCTGGCCCTGCGCGCCCACAACCTCATGCACCGCGACCACGACTACATCGTCAAGGATGACCAGGTCCTGATCGTCGACGAGTTCACCGGCCGTGTCATGCCCGGCCGCCGCTATTCCGACGGCCTGCATCAGGCGATCGAGGCCAAGGAGCACGTCAAGGTAAAACGCGAGAGCCGGACCCTGGCGACCATCACCTTCCAGAACTTTTTTAACAAATTTGATAAAAAGGCCGGCATGACCGGTACAGCCCTGACCGAAGAGCGCGAGTTCCGTGAGATCTACGGCATGGACGTCATCGAGATCCCGACCAACCGCCCTGTGATCCGTTTTGACGACCAGGATGCGGTCTACAAGACGAAAAAGGAAAAATTCCGCGCGGTGGTCAATGCCGTCCGCGAGGCCTACGAAAAGGGACAGCCTGTTCTGGTGGGCACCATCACGATCCAGGTCTCCGAGGAAGTTTCAAAGATGCTGAAAAAAGCCGGCATCCCTCACAATGTCCTGAACGCCAAATTCCATGAGATGGAAGCGGAGATCGTCGCAGAGGCGGGCCGTCACGGCGCCGTCACCATCGCCACCAACATGGCCGGCCGAGGCACTGATATCAAGCTTGATGAGGAGGCACGCGCCGCAGGCGGCCTCAAGATCATCGGCACAGAGCGCCACGAATCCCGCCGTATCGACAACCAGCTGCGAGGCCGAAGCGGACGTCAGGGAGACCCCGGCGAATCCCGCTTCTACATCTCCCTGGAAGACGACCTCATGCGTCTGTTCGGTTCCGACCGCATGATCGGAATGTTCAATGCCCTGAATATCCCCGAGGACCAGGAGATCACGCATAAATCTCTCTCAAAGGCGATCGAGGGCGCTCAGAAGAAGATTGAGAACAACAACTTCGGAATCCGTAAAAACCTGCTCGATTACGACCAGGTCATGAACGAACAGCGCGAGATCATCTACACCCAGCGCCGCGAGGTCCTCGACGGCAAGAGTATGCGGGACAGCGTCTACAAGATGATCACCGATTTTGTCGATTCTACTGTAGATACCTGCATCAGCGATGATATCGACAGCGATGACTGGAATCTCACCGAGCTCAATGAGCTCCTGCTGCCCACCATCCCCCTGCAGGTCGTCAACCGCGGCCGTATCCGCGAGCGCACCCGCGACGGGCTCAAGCAGCAGCTCAAGGAAGAAGCAGTCGCCCTCTACGAATCCAAGGAAGCCGAGTTCCCGGAGCCTGAGGCCGTCCGCGAGCTCGAACGTGTCGTTATCCTCAAGGTCGTCGACCGCAAGTGGATGGACCACATCGACGACATGGAACAGCTCCGTCAGAGCATCGGCCTGCAGGCCTACGGCCAGCACGATCCCCTTGTGGAATACAAGATGGCCGGCTACGACATGTTCAATGAAATGACCCGCAACATTATGGAGGAGACCGTCCGCGTCCTCTTCCACGTCAAGGTCGAGCAGAAAGTAGAGCGCGAGGAAGTCGCCAAGGCCACCGGCACCAACAAGGACGACACCGCTGTCAGACAGCCCAAGCGCCGCACTGACAAAAAGATCTACCCCAACGACCCCTGCCCCTGCGGCAGCGGCAAAAAATACAAAAACTGCCACGGCAGACCCGGAAGAGTCTGAAGCGGCAGCCCCGGCAGGGATAACAGATGTCTGCATAACAGAACATCATCCCTAAAACCAGAACACCATCCAAAAATCAGAACATCATCGAAATAACGTAGAGAACAAGAGGACTGTCATGTCCTCTGGAGGAAATATATGTTACAACTGGATCAGATGAAAACAGAAATCCAGCAGTATGAGAGCACGATGCACGAGGTGCTCGACTCACTGGATCTCGAATACAAAAAGCAGCGTATTGAGGAGCTGCAGCGCGAGTCGGAGGCACCGGACTTCTGGTCGGACGCCGACACCGCTAATAAAAAGATGAAGCAGCTCAAGGATCTGCAGACCACTGTAGAGGACGCGGAGCATGTCGAGAGCCAGTATGAGGATATCCTCATGCTGATCGAGATGGGCAATGAAGAAAACGACGAATCCGTCATCGAACCTGTCCGCGAAGACCTCGATGCTTTCAAAAACAAACTGGAGGAGATGAGGCTGGCGACCCTGCTCACAGGCGAATACGACGACTCTAATGCCATCCTTTCCCTCAACGCCGGCGCGGGCGGCACGGAGAGCTGTGACTGGTGCTCCATGCTCTACCGCATGTACACCCGCTGGGCTGACCGCAAGGGCTTCAAGGTCGACGTCATGAACTATATCGACGGCGACGAGGCGGGCATCAAATCTGTTGATTTCCAGATCAGCGGCCCCAACGCCTACGGCTACCTGAAGAGTGAGCGCGGTGTTCACCGCCTCGTGCGCATTTCGCCCTTCAACGCCCAGGGCAAGCGCCAGACCTCCTTTGTCTCCTGCGATGTCATGCCTGATATTGAAAAGGATATCGATATCGTCATCAACCCGGACGACATCCGGATCGACACTTACCGCTCCAGCGGCGCCGGCGGCCAGCACATCAACAAGACCAGCTCCGCCATCCGCATCACGCATTTCCCGAGCGGCATTGTCGTCACCTGCCAGAACGAGCGCTCTCAGTTCCAGAACAAGGACAAGGCCATGCAGATGCTCAAGGCAAAGCTCTATATGCTGAAAAAAGAGGAGGAAGAGGCCAAACTCGCCGGTATCCGCGGCGAGATCAAGGACATCGCCTGGGGCAGCCAGATCCGCTCCTACGTCCTGCAGCCCTATACCCTCGTCAAGGACACCCGCACCCAGGAGGAGACCTCCAACACCGGCGCCGTCCTCGACGGTGACATCGACCGCTTCATCAACGCCTACCTGCGCATGGGCGCCAACAAGGCCGGAAGAGTAGAGGAAGCATAAATGCATTTAAGCACCGAAATGGCTGGAAGAGCAGAGGAAGCATAAATGCATTTAAGTGCCAACAAGGCTGGAAGAGCAGAGAAAGCGTAAATGCCTATAAGCGCCAATAAGGCTGGAAGAGCAGAGGAAGCGTAAAGAAAGAAGTTTTTATAATGCCGGATAAAGAAACAAAAAAACTCTTCGACGAGGATGGATACGCAGACTCGTTTGAAGCAAAAGTTCTCGCTGTGCGGAAAGATATTGAGCAGAAAAACACCGCACAAAAAACAGCGGAAAATCAGCAGAGAGTCAAAGAAGAGAGTACAGCTAAAGAAGAAAGAATTACTGAAGAAAGAATTACTAAAGAAGAAAGAACCGATAAAAGGAAAAGAACAGGTAAAGAGAAGGGAACAGGTAAAGAAAAAAGAACGGTTGATGAGGGTAGAATTCTGGAAGTCATCCTCGACCAGACCCTCTTTTTCCCGGAAGAAGGCGGCCAGACGCCGGACACAGGAACACTGGGCGGATTTCCGGTCGTTGATGTCCAGCTGGACGGTAATGTGATCCGGCATTTTGTCAGGATCCCCGCGGATGATAAATCCGCAATGGAAATATTTGTCCCCGGCAGGATCATCTCCGGCCAGATCGATTTCGCCCACCGCTTTTCCAACATGCAGAATCACTCCGGCGAGCACATCCTGTCAGGGCTGGTGCACGGTAAATTCGGCTACGACAATGTGGGCTTTCATCTGAGCGACAATACCGTCACCCTGGATTTCAACGGTCCTCTTTCCGATGAGGATATCCTCTGGCTGGAAAAGGCCGCCAACCGCGTTGTATGGGACGATTTGGAGATCCGCGCCTGGTATCCGGATGAAGAGGCTCTTGAAAAAACCCCCTATCGCAGCAAAAAGGAGATCGACGGGCCGCTCCGCCTGGTGGAGATCCCCGGCGTTGACGTCTGCGCCTGCTGTGCGCCGCACGTCCACAGGACCGGCGAGATCGGCGTGATCAAGATCATCCGCACCCTCCGCGAAAGGAGCGGCATCCGCCTGACGATCCTCTGCGGAAGCCGGGCTCTCGAGTATCTGCAGCAGCTGCAGAAAGCGGCAGAGGACACCTCCCACCTGACCAACATGCCCCGCGAGGAGATCGCAGCGGGTGTTGCCCGGATTCTGGACGAGAACGAGAGACTCCGGCAGCGGGAGAGCGCCCTTGAGACCATGGTAACAGATGCCCTGGCGGCAGCTGTCCCGGCAGACCGGGAGCATGTTTTCCTGTTTACGGGCGGGATCGGCAACCTAGCCCAGCGCAGCCTCGTCAACCGCCTGTGCGAAACCCACACCGGTTATTGCGGTGTGTTCAATGGAAACGACGGGACGGGCTACAAATATATCATCGGCGCAGGGACCCCGGCCGGGAACCGGGAACCCGTGGATGCCCGCGTCCTGAATGCCTGCCTCAACAAGAGCTGCGGCGCCAGAGGAGGCGGCAAGCCCGCCATGGTGCAAGGCTCTGTCCAGGCTTCTGAGGAAAAGATCCGCACTGCCCTGGACGAAGCCCTGGACACACCGTGACCCTGAACAGACCCTGAACAATTCAAGACTCGTTCGTGAGTTTTGCGTGCCGGATAAAGATTCAAGACTCGCATAAAATACTCTCCCGGCAGCGTCAGGCTCCGGATCCTGAAAACCGGCCGGTTTTCCGGCCTGAAAACCGGCCTGAAAATACAATGATCTTACTATAAAGAGAGGAGGACTGAGATGGGCGGTATTATATATCTCTTTTTATTCGCGATTATTATTATCCGTTTTATGGCCCAGAAGGGCGGATCAAAAAAAGGGACGGGAAACGCCGGAAACACAGGCAGAACAGCATCAAGACGGCCCTCCGCCAATCGGCCTCTTGCCTCTGACGGACACAGAGTTCCCAGTGATCAGGATATTTCCTGCCGCCGCTTCGGACATAAACACGAAGAATTCGAAACACCCCGTTTTATCCCCCATTCCGATCCCGAAGAAGGCTATATCATCCTTAACGGGATCAAAATGAAAAGGGGAGACGCAGACCGGTATGAGGAAAGGATCTGATTTCTTTCCCTGAACCGCCTTTCGAAAAAGAGGAAGGGGGCTGTTCTCTGTCTCTTTTTAAGTCGCATAAAGCGGAACAGCGTTTAACAGAATTATTGCCATTCTGCTTAAATATAAAATGCCTGGTGAAAAATGCCTGGTGAAAAATGCCCGGCGAAAAATGCCCGGCGAAAAATGCCTGGCAGAAAATACTCGAATTTTGAATTGGGAGGTAATGTTTGATGAGAAGAAGACTTACAGCTGTTCTACTGGCACTCTGCATCATTACGAGTACAGCCCTGCCGGCCTTCGCGTCGGAAGAGAAGGACCAGAAGGGAGAGGGCTCGACTGCAGAGCAGTCGTTATTAATGGAGACATCAGAGGATGCCGGCGGTTTTCAGAGCGTGGAAGAAGCTTCCACCCTGGAGACGGGCGAACAGTCTTTAAGTGAGGGAGCGGAAGATCTGGCCTCTGTCGCAGAGACAGGGGAGCAGTCGTCTCTTGCAGAGACGGGAAAGGAGTCTGCCGCCGAGAGCGCAGAGGAACTGCCGGTCCAGGAAAAGATCAAGCCTTATGGCAGCCCCTGGATCAACTCCAATGTTTACGGCATGATCACCGAGGATACCCCCAGACCCGGGGTCAGGGATGATTTTTACCTGGCTGTCAACTATGATTATCTCAATAAGACGAAGATCAAGCCCGGACACGAAGTCATAGGGACAGAGGACGAGATTTCAGACCTGCTCATCGATAGGATTTCCGGATTGATGACAGATTCTGAGGATACAAGTCCGGAAGCAGACCGGGTCAGGACCCTCTATCAGATGTATCTGGACTGGGAGGGAAGAGAAAAGGGAAGAGACTACATTTCTTCAAAAATCAAAACGATCTTGAACATTTCCTCTCTGGAGGATCTGAGTGCATATCTTGGTTCCTGGGAGGGAAGAACGGGAACGAATATTCTGGAAATCTATCTGGATACCGATATAGATGATCCTGGCCGTCATATGACTGATATCGGTCCCACATCGCTGACCCTTGGAACCAGGGACGAATATGAAAGTATAACCGATTCCGGGAAACGAAATAAAAAACACAGCGACAGTGCCGCAAAGTACATGCTGATCCAGTATGCAGGATGCAGTGAAGAAGCAGCCCAGGAACTGATTGAAAATCGGTATGCCTTTGAAAAAGCGGTTTCAGAAAGTATGATGAACAGCACGGAACTGGCCGCGGGGGATTCGATCAGGAAAAGGACCAACATCATGACAGCGGAGGAGCTTGCTGCCGCTGCCCCTGCGTTGCCCATTAAAGAGATGTTGTCTGCTGTCGGTTTCGATCCTTCGCTCAGGATCAATCTGGAACAGCCTGCCTGGCTGACAAAGCTCAATGAACTCTATACAGAAGAAAATCTGGAGCAGATCCGGGCTTATCTGGTCTGCGAAACCGCGGCTGGTTATATCGGAAAAGCGGACGAAGCGGCCTACAGGGAGGCAAAACGTCTTGAGAGAGAGTTCTCCGGCCTTTCCGCAAGCCGCGAAGATGAATACTATGCGACGAATATGGTCGCAAGAGTTCTGTGGCAGGATGTGGACAAGATGTACGTCGCTAAATACTGCTCTCCTCAAATGAAAGAGGATATCCGCACTCTCATGGAGGAAGCGATCTCTACCTATAGAGAAATGCTCACAGAGGAAACATGGCTTTCACCGGAGACAAGGGAAAAAGCGATCAGTAAGCTGGATCACCTGACCCTTCTTCCCGTCTATCCTGACGACGACAAATGGCTGGACTGGTCGCAGATCTCCATCACACCTGCCGCGGAGGGCGGAAACTACGCGCTGGCCATGGACGAGATCAGTGAAGCGCAGTGGAAAATTTGCCAGCAGATGAGTTTCGAACCAATTGACAAGCAGGTCTGGAATATGCGGACATCTGAGATGAATGCAGCCTATATGCCTACCACTAACAGCATCCTGGTTTTTGCGGGAATGCTGAATGGAAAGTACTACAATGAATCCATGTCCAGAGAGGAAAAAATGGGAGCGATCGGCACTGTGATCGGACATGAGATCTCCCATGCTTTTGACCCCACAGGCTCTCAGTTTGATGAGACAGGCGCTGTTCACAGCTGGTGGACGGATGACGACCGCGCCGCCTTTGACAAGAGAGCGTCAAAACTCATCGCCGCTTATGACGACATACATCCCTGGAAGGACGGCAGCGCCTGCAACGGAACTATTCTGCAGGGAGAGGTGGCTGCCGACATGGGCGGTATGGCCTGTATGCTGCGCATCGCAAAGACGATCGACGGTTTTGATTACGATAAATTCTTCCGCGCCTATGCAGAACTCGATGCTGTAGGCTATCTGGAGAATGTCATGGAGAATATCTATAAATATGATCCTCATCCGCCCTACTACCTTCGCGTCAATATGACCCTCCCCCAGTTCGACGAGTTCCAGAGGCTCTACGATATCCAGCCTGGCGACGGCATGTATGTCGCGCCTGCCGACAGGATCGCGATCTGGGGCATGGGACGCTCCGGAGAATAAGGTGAAGGATCGGCTGACCAGCCGACGCAGAGCCGATGTAGAATGACTAACTGACTGGAAGCGGACTGCCATATTGACAACTGATTGAAAAACCAGCTGAAAATTGACTGAAAACTGATTGAAAAACCAGCTGAAAACGGACTGAAAACTGATTGAAAAAACAGCTGAAAACGGACTGTAAAGAAAAAACGGATCTCCTCTTGCCTGGGAGATCCGTTTTTTTTATCCGTACGATAGGGTGTAAGCAGGATGTTACTTGATTTGATCGTTCTGAGGAACCGCTCTGAGGAACCGCTCTCAGACATCGGTATCAGGCATCATCAAAATCCCGTACAGCTGCCGATATGACCTGTCCCGGCTGAGCAGGGGCAGCATTTTCTTTTTCCACTGAAGTGACAGCTGAGAGCTGCTCAAAGTACTCGTCGCGGGCTTTGAGATATGCACGGTTGTAGTTGGGATCTTCATGCCGCAGATCCCGGAAATAGTGGTGCTCTTTGTCCGCCAGTTCAGGGCGGACGCGGATGACGACGGATTCACCGACGTTGGAACTGACATCCGCGATCCTCATCATATCGGAGAGAAGATTTTCAAAGTTGGGATCGAGAAAGACATTACATTGTCCGCGGCTCATGCGGCTGAGATGATTGTCCTTGAGCTCCCCGATCAGGTCCGCAGTGACCTTTCGCAGAGGCTGGATGTGATAAGCGGCATCGAGGTCGCGCTTTCCGAAGGCAATTTCTGTCTCGTCCAGGATTTTTTCCAGCAGCGAGTACAGGACATTCAGCTCTGACATGGCAATACTTGAAAAAGCAGTGTCTTTTTCACTCATGGACCGGGCGTTGTTGGCGATATTGACGGCGTGGTCACCCAGGCGCTCGAACTCTGAAAAGACCTTGTAATACTGGTTCAGGATGGCGACGTGGAGACTGTCTTTGAGATGAGGCAGGAGGGCGACCAGGTAGCCGCTGATGCGGTCCGCGAACATGTCGATATTTCCTTCATCCTCATTGATCAGATCATAGACGTCTTCCTCGTAATCGGTCAGCAGTCCATAAGCCCGGGAGATGTTTTCTTTTGCAAGCTGGAGCTGGGTCATCAGGATGTCGTAACAGCTGTTGAGGGCCAGTGCGGGTGTGGCAAAGAAGACGGGGTTGAGGGCATCCAGTTTGTCCTGGTATTTGTTCTCCACGACGGGTTCATCCTTGACGATCTTCCGGCTGAGCTTCTCAAAGACCGGGACCATGGGAATGAGCACCAGGGCGCAGGCGAGATTGAAGATCGTGTTCGTGTTGGCAATCAGACTCGAGTTGAGGGTGGCGTCCCAGATCCAGTCGAGCAGTCCCAGGGACCGCACGACCGCCACGACGATCAGCACCAGGGCCGACTTGCTCAAATTATAGAGGATGTTGACAATACCGACCCGGCCTGCTTCCGGCCGGGCGCCGATGGAACAGACGATCGCGGTCGTCACACAGTCTCCCAGATAAACACCGACGATGACCGGGTAGATGGCGTGCCAGATCAGGAGTCCGGAGGAGGAGAAGGCCTGCAGGATACCGATGGTCGCCGAGGAGCTCTGCAGTACGAAAGCAATACCGGCACCGGTCAGATAGCCTGCCAGAGGATTGTTCCCCAGTCCCGCGAAAAGGTCCTGGACGAGGGGGGATTCCGCGAATGAGCTCACGGCGCTGGTCATGTTCAGCAGGCCGGAGAACAGGATACCGAATCCGATGGCGATACTGCCGATGGTCCGCGCATTGCTGAAACGTTTGCTCCCCGTCATGATGATAATGATGCCGATGATCAGCGCGATCGGCGCCAGGGAGGAAGGCTGGAAGATCCGCAGCCAGGAACCCTTCTCAGCGTTCATATCGAGAAGTCGGATGATCTGTCCGGTAACAGTCGTGCCGACATTTGCGCCGATGATAATACCGAGTGACTGGTGCAGGGTCAAAAGACCTGCGCCCACGAGACCGGAGGTAATTACGATCGTCGCGGTCGATGACTGGATGATCGCAGTGACAGCCAGACCCAGTAGAAAGGCTTTAAAGACATTGTTTGTCACCGACTCCATGATCTGCTTGAGCGTTCCGGATGAACTCTCTTTGAGTCCGTCCCCCATCAGCCGCATTCCGTACAGGAACATGGCGAGGCCGCCCGCCAGCGTTAATACATTGAAAAAATCCATGATAGTCTCCATTATATCGTATATCGGCCATTATTCAGAAATAAACGGCACCATATACACACTTTGTTTCAGAAACGAAAAAAACCAACTTCTAACTTACAGGAATTTTTGTCAATAGTCAATGGAATGTCAGGCGGAAAGCTGTACGAAAAAACATCTAAAGACCTTCTCTGGTTATATGCTGCCGAATGTGTAAGCGAATCCCGTTTTTTTTCAGCGGGAGATCAGGACAGCGCTTTCACGGGGGCCAAGGGTAAACCTGGACGAAACGATGAGCGGAGGTTCTTCTCCGGCCGGGAAGGAGATGCCTTTGGAGCTGCAGACAAGGTGCCATTTCAGGCCATTGGGAATGCCGGGCAGGTCAAAGGTGTGCTCCTCCCAGTGCGCATTGACCAGGATATAGAGAAAGGCGTCTTTTTCGGTTTTGTATTTTACATGATCCTCGGCGTAGAGGACGGCAAAGTAGAGGGCGGGAGCCTGCGGATCGATCTCCCACGGGGTGAGGGAATGGAAGGAGAGCTCAGGAAAGCCTGTTCCGTTTACACTGTCATCAAAACGGGGAGCACGCAGAACGGGGTGCGCGGCGCGCAGCGCAAGGAGTGTCTTTACATACTCATACAGGTTCTGATACTCGTTAAGGCGGTTCCAGTTGAGCCAGGAGATCTCATTGTCCTGACAGTAGGCATTGTTGTTTCCGCACTGTGTGTTGCCGAATTCATCTCCGGCCAGGAGCATCGGCACACCGCGGCTTGTGAGCAGCAGGGTGTGGAAGTTGAGGATCTGCCGCATCCGGAGGTCCCGGATGCCGGGATCATCAGTTTCGCCCTCCGCGCCGCAGTTCCAGCTGTCATTGCAGTCAGACCCGTCACGGTTACCCTCTCCGTTTGCTTCATTGTGTTTTTCGTTATAGGAGACCAGATCATACATCGTGAAACCGTCGTGGCAGGTGATGAAATTGACCGACGCCGCAGGTCCCCGTCTGGCATAGATATCCCCCGAGCCCGCGATGCGGTTGTAGAGCTCAGGCGCACAGCTTTCGTCTCCCTTGATGAAACGCCGCACACAGTCCCGGTACTTACCGTTCCATTCCGACCAGCGGTTCCAGGAGGGGAAATTACCGACCTGATACAGACCGCCGGCATCCCAGGCCTCCGCGATCAGCATAGTACTGCCCAGTACGGCGTCATTGGCCAGGGTCTCGATCAGGGGCGGGGACATCATGGGCCTGCCTTTTTTATCCCTTGTCAGGATAGAGGCGAGGTCGAAACGGAAGCCGTCGATGTGATAGGAGGACACCCAGTAACGCAGACAGTCCAGGATGTGGTTCCTGACAACGGCATTATTGCAGTTCATGGTATTTCCGCAGCCGCTGAAATTGACATACGTACCGTCGGGAGACAGCAGGTAATAGGTGCGGTTGTCAATGCCCTTGTAGGATATGACAGTTCCGTTTTCATCCCCCTCCGCCGTGTGATTGAACACGACATCCAGAATGACCGCGATTCCGTTCTGATGGAGCTTTTTGACCAGATTCTTGAGCTCGTCGACCTCCATCCCAAAGGGACCCGATGCCGCGTAACCGGCCTTGGGCGCGAAAAAACAGACCGTCGAATAGCCCCAGTAATTAAAAAGAGTCCTGCCGTCCATTTCACGGGCATGCTCACGTTCGTCAAAAGCAAAGACAGGCATCAGTTCGATACAGTTTATACCCAGGGACTGGAGATAAGGAATCTTTTCCACGATCCCGGCAAAAGTCCCACGGTATTTGATGCCGCTCGAAGGATCCTGGGTAAATCCCCTGACATGCATCTCATAAATGACCAGATCCTCCATCGGGATTTCAAGGGGCTTGTCGCCCTCCCAGTCATAATCCTCCCTGATAATATGTCCCCTGTATAAAAAGGGCATCTCCGCCGCCAGCTCCTGATCCACTGCACTCCTGCCGGAGACAGACTTGGCGTAGGGATCCAGCAGGATATGCCTGCGGTCAAAGAGCAGACCTGCACCCGGATCATAGACACCGTCGAAGCGGTAAGCGTATTCTGTCGTCTCGATGGTGATGCCGAACACCATCATCGTGTAGACGTTACCTATCCGGAATTCCTCCGGAAAAGGGATCTCGGCAAAAGGCTCCTCTTCCCCGATATTGAACAGCACAAGAGTACAGGCTGTCGCTTCTTTGGAAAAAATGCTGAAGTTCACAGCTCCATCTTCGATCAGTGTCGCCCCGAAAGGCATCACCCTGCCGACCCTGTACAGCAGACCGTTTATTTCATTTGTAGGAAAAGTGTCCACCAACTGCATTTTTGAACTCCTTTCACCTTTTTCGTAAATATTGAAAATATTTTAGCATGATAAAAGGCTGAGAGACAAGAGCAGGACACACGGGGGACACACGGGGACGGTTCTTTTGTGTCTGTCCCCATGTTTTGTGGTCTGCGGGGACGGTCCTTTTGGGGACACACGGGGATGTTTCTTTTGTATCCGTCTCCCGCAGGCTGTCCGAAGCCCCAGGTTATATATCCGTCCTCTGCGGGCTGTCCGAAGACCTGGGTTATGTATCTGTCCTCTGTGGGCTGTCCGAAGCCCCAGGTTATGTATCCGTCTCTCGCAGGCTGTCCGAAGCCCCAGGTTATGTATCCGTCTCCCGCAGGCTGTCCGAAGACCCAGGTTATCTAAGCTCAAAAGCCAGTGTTTATGCGACTTTTCCTGGGCGTAAAAAAGGTTATCGGACAGTCTCCCCATGTTTTCGCATGCTTTTATTCCTTTTTTGTTTTGATAGTGCGATAGATAATCGTTCGACTGCATCCGGTAATCCGGCTGATCTGAGTAATGGCTGCTCCCCTGGCATACATCTCTTGTAACAGGCGGTTGCGTGCAGGACGGTCAAGTGCCTGAAAGGCGGCTGCAGAAGTAATATTGTGCTGTTTGACAAGATAATCCCTGATTTCTGCATCACTCTTGTGCCGCACTTTTTCCGGGATATCAATAAAGCAGTCAGAGGTATCTTCGTTTGTGTATGCAATCAGCTCCTCCCGCGACAGGATTGAAAGTGCAAAATCCACATCCGTATGAAGAACAGGTGAAGCGCCAATATATTCCCGGTAACTGCTCGCGTAATACGCCTCGGGCTGCGCGCAGATCCCTGCCTTGATTGGGTTGCGGTGTATGTATCGCAGGGCCATCAGAAAATACGGATCACCATCGATCGGCTCACTTTTAAACCGATCCTGGAACAAGTGTCCGGTGCGCGCGTATTTGCGGTTAAAGAACATCACATACGATACACCCAGCCGTTTTATTGCCTGAGACAATGATTCCCCGGGACCCAGCTCAACTTCAGTATCGCCGATCCTGCATATACAGGGATTTCTGGCTCCATGCAGCAGCAGGTGTACATGATTATTCATCAGGCAATACCCGTACACCGCAAAACCGCAGCGCAGCTTGTATTCATCCAGCAGTGTCAGAAACTTGTCCTTGTCCTCCCGATCTTCGAAAATTTCCTGCCGGTTAATGCCGCGTAACATTACATGATAAATATTCGATTCTCCTGACTTCCTTGCGTGACGTCCCATGCATCCATCCTCCATGTAAATTATTATATTCATATAGATTGCATTTTTGATTGCTCCATCGCGGTATGAAGATGTTAAAAGAAAAACATATGAAGTTGTTAAACAAAAAACAGGGGACAGACACAAAAGGACCGTCCCCACAGACCGTCCCCACAGACCGTCGGACAGTCTCCGCAAATAAAAAACGACCAGACAGGGGCATGAAAAAACTGGAAAATATATTCGCGCCCTCAATCTGATCGTATAGTTTAAAATAGAAATATACGAATGATTTCATTCCTGTGGAAAAGATTATCACACTTCAGTATTCCTTACAAGAGCGAGAAAAAACACATGTCAGATATATTTGCCGAACCAGATTTGCTGAACAAATATGCTGGAACTGAGCAAAAACGAGCTTAAGAAAGGAAAAACGTTTGTACATTTACGGCAAAAACGATAAAAACAGCAAAATGCTTATGGAAAGCAAATTCACTATTGCTGATCCGTAAATCAGCATAGATAATAATACTGAGCATATCGCCACGTTAACAGCAGAATAGACATTCAGATGGGCATCTGCGTGTCAGAAAATAAACAGGAGGACAGACACGAAAGGACCGTCCCGTTGTTTCCAGAAAGTAAACAGGGGGACAGACACGAAAGGACCGTCCCGTTGTTTCCACACGTGTCAGAAAGTAAACAGGGGGACAGACACGAAAGGACCGTCCCGTTGTTTCCCCCTGTTTCAAGAGGATAAAAATGAACAGTTATAAAGACAAAAAGGAGCTGGACGTGCTCTGCATCGGGCAGGCTGTGATCGACTGCATCACCCGGGGGCAGGAGCCTGACAAACACCGGGAAAATGTGTTCCGGGCTGAGAGAATCGAACTGCATATCGGAGGGGATGCCGTCAATGAATCCATCGCCCTCGCCGGTATGGGACACCGCGTTGCCATCGCCTGCGGAACAGGCAGGGACATCGCCGGCAATATCCTGCACACAGAGCTGTCCGGCCGCGGCGTGGACATCTCCCGTGTGCGGGTCATGGATGCTCTGACGACTCCCATTGCTGAATTGATGGTCCACCAGGATGGAGGCCGGCACTCCATCAACAGCAGAGCGACCATGTTGGAGGGGTACATTCCGGCTCCTGAGGAACTTCGGCTGGAAGAGGCGCGGATCGTCTCTCTGGCCAGCCTTTTCAGAGCTCCCCTTGACCGGGCGCAGACGATCAGGGACATCGTCCTTGTCGCAAAAGCTGCCGGCGCGGTCGTGAGTGCGGATACAAAGCTCCCCACCTACCGCGAGCTGCAGCTGGAGGAGATCGCCGACATCCTGCCCCTCATCGATTATATTTTTCCCAATGAAAAAGAAGCCTCCTACTACTCGGGCATTTCTCTGGAAGAAGACGGGGAAACCCCGCTTTCCGATAAATACCGGAAAATGGCCGACGTGTTCCGGGGATACGGGATCAGGAATGTGATCATCAAAGCCGGCGCGGACGGCTGCTATGTCAGCGGTGAAAAAGGAACCTTCCACCTTCCGGCCCTCCCGGTGGAGGTCGTGGATTCCACCGGCGCGGGAGATAATTTTGTCGCCGGATTCCTCTCCGGAGTCCTGCGCGGCGAGGGCCTGACCGCCTGCGCGGAGCGCGGGCGCAGACAGGCCGCTATCTGCATTTCCCGTATGGGAGCCAGTGAGGAAAAGGAATGATCCTGTCGCCTGTCTCTCTGATAAAAGGGCTTGCCATGCCGGCATTTATTCGTTATTCTGGATTAGAGCGCTTATTTGTGTTTTCTTGTATAAATTTTCTTGTATAAAATGGAAAAATCCAGATAAGCGATGTTCCGCCAAATACGGCTCAGGAACTGTAAGCGATGTTCCGCCATATACGGCTCAGGAACTGCCGCCGTCCGCGGCCTGTGCGCCGGCGGACCATTGAAGCGCACAACAGACTGTTTTTAGTTTTTTCAAATCGAGGAGGAGACAATGCCGGTTAAAGAACCTGGAATGGAAGCGGAGAAGAAGTATCCGGTGATCACGATCAGCAGGGAATACGGTGCCCTTGGAAGGACGCTTGCGTCGATTCTTTCAGACCGCCTGGGAATCCCTTATTATGATAAGGATTTTGTCAAAAAAACAGCGGAAGACAGCGGTTATTCCATGGAAGATGTCGAAAGAGAAGGCGAGGATCTCAGCCCCTCGTCAGCATTGCTGAACACATTCCTGAACAGTGCGGTCTCATATAAGAGTTCACACGATGAGATCTTCAAAGCGCAGAAAGCAGTCATTCTGGAGCTTTCAAAATCCCCCTGTATTATAGTCGGCCGCGCAGCGGATCATATCCTGCGGGAGGCCGGGGCGGATGTATTCTGCATCTATCTGTATGCCTCTGTACATGACCGCAGCGTCAACATGGAGAACAGAGTTGAGTACGATGAATTGAGTATCGAAAAATATATAGCCAAGAGAGATTCCCTGAGGAAGACCTATTATAAACAGTACACCGGATGCGAAATGGGGAATGCGAATAATTACAACATTTGTTTTGACACGGGGAGGATCGATATCAGCCTCTGTGCGGATATTATCTGCAGGATTCTGGAGAGCGACTGAATATTTCGGACGTGATACAAAGATACAAAAACCAAGACAGACCTTCGCGGCGGCTCACGCATAAGCCTGCCGCGGAGGTTTTTTACTCGTCTTAGTACCAGCCGTCTCGAAACTCAAGGCGTTTTTTTCGTGGCTTCAAGCGCAAAAACCCAAGTGGAACGGTGAAAACCCCATCGCGAGGCGATAACAAAGCTTCGCATTGTTGAAATGGGATTTTCGTAAGTTACCGGCACTCGTTTTACTATGACAGGTGGCAGTTGTACGGCAATCGGATTTGTGTTAGAATCATACACGTATGCCCGTATACAATAGAGGGGGCTTTTGAAAGTTCCCTTTAAATGGCTTTAAAATAGTATTTTAAAAAGATAAAGGAGGATGCAATGCAGAAACGATTGCGCAGACTGATCGTCGCGGTAGTGCTGAGTGTCTGTATGCTGGTTCTTTCCGGCTGCGGCGGACATCGAATGATGATGGGAACAGGAGGCACGGCAGGAACCTATTATGCCTTCGGAGGTGTGCTTGCCCAGTATATGAAAAATTATACGGGATACAGTGTGACTGCCGTTTCCACGGATGCGTCCAAGGCGAATATCCAGAGCATCGGCGACGGGGATTACCAGATGGGCTTTACCCAGTCGGATGTCATGGCTTATGCCTGGGAGGGGATCAAGTCCTTTGAGAAGGACGGCCCCAGCAGGGACTTCAGAGTCCTGGGAGGCCTGTACGCGGAGACAGTCCAGCTGATCACCATGAATGACAAGATCCAGAGCGTGGCTGATCTGAAAGGCAAGAGCGTCTCGATCGGCGCTCCGGGTTCCGGTGTGTATTTTAACGCTGTGGATGTCCTGGAGGCCTCCGGCATCGGCCTGGACGGCATCAAGCCTCAGTACCAGAGCTTTGATGACAGTAAGGAAGCGCTCAAGGATGGTCAGATCGACGCCGCCTTTATCGTGGCGGGCGCTCCCACCTCCGCGATCACGGAGCTGGCTACGACCAACGGCGTGAACCTGATCCCGATCGACGGCGAGCTGCGGGACAAGATCATGGAGATGTGCCCGTATTACGCGCCCCTGCAGATCCCTGCGGACACCTATCCCAAACAGCCGGATCCCGTTGACACGATCACCATCAAGGCCACGATGATCGTCGATGCAGACCTCGATGCGGACGTCGTCTACGCGCTGACAGCAGCTATTTTTGACCACAAGGATGAGATCGCGCTTGAGAACGCCAAGGGACAGGAGCTCTCGATCGAGAACGCGACGGATGGTATGGCGGTTCCTTTCCACAAAGGCGCTGCGAGGTATTATGCCGAGCACGGCGTAACCGTTGAGACAGCGGATCAATAAGGGGGGAGAGCGGATGAGTAAAGAAGAAATCAAAAATTACGAAATCGAAAATGAAGACCTGGAAGAGGTCATGCGCAAATATGACCGTGAATCCAATGTCCGGGTATGGCAGGGAGTGCCGGCCATTATCGTCAAGGCGGTCCTGATCGGATTTTCCCTTTTCTGCATCTGGGTCACCCTGTTTGCGACCTTCCTGGAGGAGATCCGCCTCACTTCCTTTATGGGTCTGATTATCCTGCTGGGCTTTCTGACCTATCCCGCCAAAAAGGGGGAGCAGAAGGTCAATTATATTCCCTGGTATGACATTATCGGCATGGTCCTGGGGACAGGCGCTTTCCTGTACTACACCTTCTCTGCGCAGCAGATCATCCAGCAGGGAACGCGCTTCCAGACCTACCAGATCATCATCGCCGTGATCGGTGTAGCTGCCCTTCTGGAAGTCACCCGCAGAAGCGTCGGCTGGCCCATTCTGTTTGTGGCTCTGTTCTTTATCCTCTATGCGATCCTGTACGGCCTGACCAACCCGGCCTTCGCAGGGAGACTAAGGTATCTGGTCCGCAACCTCTTTTATACCAAGACCGGAATCCTTTCGACGCCGGTCAACGTGTGTTCCAAGTACATAGTAGTCTTTATTATCTTCGGTGCCTTCCTTGAGCGCACCGGTATCTCTGAATTTTTCATCAACCTCGCGAACTGCGCCGCAGGCCGTTATGCCGGCGGACCCGCCAAGGTCGCTGTCATTTCCTCCGCTCTTTGCGGTATGGTCAGCGGCTCTTCCGTTGGTAATACTGTCACGACCGGTTCTGTCACGATCCCCATGATGAAGGAGACAGGCTATAAGCCGGAATTTGCGGGAGCAGTCGAGGCGGCAGCTTCGACGGGCGGGCAGATCATGCCCCCGATCATGGGCGCCGCCGCCTTCCTCATGGCGGACATCATGGGCGTTCCCTATTCCCAGGTCCTGGTGCGCGCCATCCTGCCCGCGATCCTGTACTTTACAGGTATCTTTATCGCGGTCCATCTGGAAGCCAAAAAATACGGCCTCACCGGTATTCCTGAAGAACGCCTGCCCAGATTCGGACATCTGATCCGCAAGATCTATCTCCTGATCCCCCTGATCCTTCTGGTAATCTGGGTCTCCAACAACATGATGACCATGCAGAGGGCGGCAGCCTATTCCATTATTGCCGCGATCGTCGTCGGCATTATGGATGGAATTCTGGACGGAAGCTATAAAAAGGCTGTCCATGACCTGAAAAAAGACGGCGTGAGCGATCCTGTAAAGCAGGCCATCCTGGGGACGGACAAAGACACCGGAAACTGCTTTACGGTCCGCAAATTCCTGGATTCCCTGGAAGCCGGCGGCAAGGGGACCATCACTGTAGGCGCGGCCTGCGGCGTGGCGGGAATCATTTCCGGAACGATCACTATGACGGGTCTCGCCAATGAAATGATCAATGCCATCGTTGCCGTCGCCGGTGACCGGCTCTTCATCGCCCTGTTCCTGACCATGCTCTGCTGCATCGTCCTGGGCATGGGTGTTCCCACAACAGCTACCTACTGCATCATGGCGGCGACCTGCGCGCCGATCCTGACCAGAATGGGCGTTCCGATCCTGGCTGCGCATTTCTTCGTGTTCTATTTCGGCATTGTCGCGGATATCACTCCTCCGGTCGCCCTCGCGGCCTACGCGGGGAGCGCGATCGCCAAATCCAACCCCATGCGCACCGCTTTTAACGCCACAAAGCTTGCCATCGCGGCGTTCATCATCCCTTATGTCTTCTGCTTCAGCCCCGCCATGCTGCTGATCGAGACCAATGCTGCAGAGGTCGCCCTGATCTCCATCACTTCCCTGGTCGGTATCTTCGGGGTGGCTTCAGCCCTCGAAGGATATCTGCTGACGGATATGGGCATCCTGGACCGCATCCTGCTGGTGGCCGGCGGCCTTTTGATGATCATTCCCGGTTCGATGACAGACATTATCGGTCTGGTGGTCATCGCCGCGGGCGTCGCCCTGCAGTTTTTCAAGGCAAATAAAATGAAACCTGAATTATTCATGGACACCAACGCAAGACCATGCCCCGTGTCTGGTGCCTGATTTTTACCAGTTATCTCTGAGGAATCCCAGCTACCGCTTGAAAAAGGGCATACTTCCCCTACAAATATCAAGGGATTCCTGCGAGATTGTCAATGTTTCTTATTGCATCATATCAGGGATGCAGAAGTGGCGGCCACTATACTGCTGCTGGTTTCAAGCCCCTGATATTTGCAAGTGTTTGGTAGTATTCCTTTTTATAAGGACAGCTGCTGCAAAGTTTAAAAATCGTGTATCGCGCCGAATGTACAGCTTTGGCGGCAACCTTCAGCATTTTCAGCCGGATGGTATCAAC
>NZ_FNFZ01000002.1:0-27210 GCF_900101015.1 Sarcina sp. DSM 11001
ACCGTTGATAATGCATTCGAAGTTTGGGCTGTTCCAAATGAGCAGCTTAAGTCTCTGTGCAGCTTTAAGTAAAGTTAATTTTGTCGTTTACTATAGTTGTTATGCCGAGTTAATGCTAAATAAGCTTGAAATAGCAGGAAACACGCGCCGGTTATCTCGGCATAACATATTCCTTCTTGAAGGAATTCCGGAAACCAATAAGACACAGATCTGCTCTCCAATCCAGGTATTAAATATTGGAACTCAGCATTCTCCTCAATCTTTGGAGTAAGAATATGTCCAAAGATTGAGAACCTATATGAGCCTCATTAATATAGCGGAAGAATTATGTGGAGATAATCAATGATGAAGCACTATAATTACAAGTGATAAAGTGCTTATCTCCACATAACTAAGAACTCGACATAAGGATCAGTGTGTTCGCCAATACTGGCAAACATCTACATGCACTACGTCCTGCTTTGGTGGTTTAATGAGATCGTAGTCCCTAATCTCGAAGGGTATGCAGGTATCGTCAACTATGCTGATGATTTTGTGGTATGCTTCCAGTACAAACAGGAGGCTGTAGCGTTCTACGAACGACTGAAACATAGGATGGCGCACTTTGGACTTAGTCTGGCAGAAGAAAAGTGTCGGCTGATCGAGTTCGGCAGATTTGCGGAAAACAACCGCAGACACCGTGGCGAAGGTAAGCCCGAAACTTTTGACTTTCTCGGATTTACACACATCTGTAGCCGTACCGGCAACGGATATTTTAAAGTGCGGAGGAAAACCAGCCGTAAGAAATTCATTAAGAAGTGTAAGGACATCTTCAGGCGGATCGGTCAGATGCGCACCATGAAGACTAAAGAGATTATTGCAAAGCTAAATGAAATCCTTATCGGCTACTACCATTACTATGGAGTTTACGGGAACTATCCGGCAGTCATTGCTTTCAGATGGCATGTGCTCAAAAGTCTGTTTTACTGGCTTAACAGGCGCAGTCAGAAGAAGAGCTATAACTGGAAAGGTTTCCTGGACATGATTAAATTCGGACACCCTCTGGCGCGTCCGAAGTCTTTCTATGTCTACATTTGAGCAGTGTACCAAGTAATTCCACAGGGAGCCGGATGCGGAAAAGCCGCACGTCCGGATCTGCGAGGGGCAGGCCCAGCAATGGGCTTGTCTACTCACCCCATGAAGGAGTACAAAAAAAGCCTTATGCCGTGGGTGTTCACAGCACAAGGCTTCTTCGTTTTTATGCTCTTTTTCTCTTCTTCTTTTGCCCGGGTTGACGATCAAGCAGATTGCCATTTTCAGGTTCAAGGAGTGTGGGAATGCTATTTTGTGATCTTCTTTGACAATGCGCTGCTCCATGCAGAGTAACATTCATGGTACCTGGTACCAAGGTGCAACGTGGGTACCAACGTGTGCCCTGTGCGTCGAATAATAAAGAAAACACGACAATCGGGAATGAAAATACTCATTGCTCCCTCCGGCAATGACTGTTACAATATCACTGTACATTCCCAATGTCGGACGGGGCAGCGTCCCCCGCATAGGAGCTTTGTACTACCGGCTTCGCTGCAGGCACAGCAGCGCCGGAGCAACGGATCAATTTAATTTCCGGGGCTCCGGCGGGACGTGTTTGCGCCACCGCAGCGAACAGCATATTGTCTTCCACCGCCTCCTTTTGGCTCTTTGCTGTCGCGGCGCAGCAAGGCAATATGCCAGCTTATGTCTTCCATGCAAGAGACACATGGGACATTTAACTTCGCCGGAGCCCCTCCAATCCACATCATGACAGGAGGAGCGCAATGAACAAAGCAATCTACATGGAAACCATCCTCAATGCGGAAGAAATCTCCGCATCTGTTACTGCATCCGCTTCAGACCATCCACTTTCCCCATCTGCCACTCCGCAGACTCTGGAAGAGAAATGGGAAAAAGCAGGTATAGGGAATGCCTTTATTTTCGGTAAAGTCATGTCGACAAACACCGACTTGCTGCTCGAACTGCTTCAGCTCTCCCTTCCCGAATTGGAAATCAGGGAGATTTCGGATGCGGTACAGGAAGTCTATCTCAAAACATCAATTGACGCACACGGCGTCCGGCTCGACATCAGTGTGCGTGACAGCAGGAACCGAATTTTCGATGTCGAGATGCAGCTCCGCGACGAAAAGAACATTCCTCGCCGTATACGGTATTATACGGGAACTCTTGACCAGACGAATCTAAATACCGGCGTAAACTACAATCAGCTAAAAGACACCATCATCATTTTCATCACCCCTTTTGATCCCTTTGACAGAAGCCGATACCGCTATACTTTCCGGAACATCTGCCTGGAAGAGAAAGTGAATCCGCTTGAACTGGGGGACGGCACCACCAAGGTCATTCTGAATGCCAAAGGATCTGTCGGCAAGATCTCACCGTCTTTGAAGGGTTTTTTAGATCTGGTCTTGGGCCTGCAGCCGCCTGCCTCTTCCGCTGGCTCCTACGCTGACCGGGTCCAGAGGCAGGTCGACATCGCAAAACGCAACAACGTATGGAGGAGGGAATACATGAACTGGGAAATGACACTTTCAATTGAAAGGGATAAAGGAAGAAATGAAGGCGAACTCCTGACCCTCGTCAAACAGATTCTTGCCAAAATTCCAAAAGGCAAGCCGGAAAATGTCATCGCGGATGAAATTGAAAGAGATGTCACTTTCGTACACCTGATTGCCACCCTCTCCAAAAACATGGACGCGCCAACGCCGGAAGCCGTTCTCAGTGCTTACAAAAAACTGGAGGTGGAAGGAAAGTTGGATTTGCCTGCTAACCTGCCTGCTGATTGATAAGTCAGTAGAGTCAGGCCTGGGTTTGGGTTTTGGACAAAATAAAGGGAAAACACGGGGATGGTCCTTTTGCTTCCGTCCCCGTGTTTTCCTTTTATTTTGTTCCACCCTTTAGGCCTGGCTCTATTGACCGCATTCATGGTGACTGGTACCAAGGTCCAGTCTTGTCTACGTAGATGGACGAATTCAGCGCCCTAAAGAACTGTCGATTTCCGGGATTCAGATATGTCCCCATTTTCCTGCCTCCTCATTTCTCCAGCTACAAAAATACTATCATTCAGAGGGGGATTCCTCAAGGAACCCGTGGGGACAGTTCTTTTGTTTCCGGCTCCATGTTTATTTTGTGCCGGGCATTACCACCTTGGTACCAGGTGCCAAGGTCCCGATAAGATTCTGGTACCCCCCATGAAGGAACAGTGCACTGCACCGTTAGTTTAATGACAAAACCTTATTTCCTCTGTAAAATAAATGAGGTTTTTCAGCAAGCATCACCTTGAAGACCTTAGGAAATCATGGAAATCACCGGAATCACGGTTCAGGCATACCGTATATAAATGTTATCGGATCATGCCATAAGCCTGTCACATTCCCTTCATTAGTGGTCGGGCACGCGGGTTGTGTGTGGAGGAAAGGATGTCTGGTTCAGGAAAAAAGAAACTGATAAGATTAAATGTCGTGATGTCTTATCCCGTAAAATGGACAGAGTATTCGACAATCAGCAATTTTGTCCAGAATTTTTATGATGCGCTGGGGGTTGCGGATTTTGGGAAAAAGTTTCGGCATTTCCTCGATGGCGATACATTGATCATGACAGCGGAGAAAGGCTTTGCCAAGGAGTGGCTGTATTATCTGGGTGCGTCGAACAAAAGAAAATGTGATGGCAGATATGCCGGGAAGTTTGGAGAGGGATTCAAGATAGCGGCTCTTATGTCGATACGGGATTATCATTTGGGAATCGATATGGAATCCCGGGACTGGACCCTGCATGTCACCAGTGTTCCCGGAGAAATTGACGGGCACTCTGTGGAATTTCTGGCTTATGAAATCGGCAAAAGGAAATACAGCGAGCAGACCGTTCTCCGTATCAGCAATATCACAGATAAATTCAAACAGGAACTGGACCTGGCGATGAGAAGTTACTTCTACGAAGGGAACAGTCTTTTTGGGGAGTGTCTGTTTCGGACAAATGACTGTGCTGTTTATGTTACGAACCGGGACGCCAACGGACACACAAGGCTGGGCTGTATTTTTGCATCTTACGAAAAAAGAGGGCATCTGTATGTGCCTCTGATCATCTGCAATCATCTGTATAAGCCGGATGAAGATGACAGGGACCGACTGGACCTGAGCAGTTCGCAAAAGAAAGAGTGCATTGATCAGGTCTTCCGCAAGCTTGATCCGCAGACATCCCTGGTCATCCTCGAGCACCTCAGGAAGGTCTGGCAGGGAAAGGATCGGAAAGGGCTTTTTGCGATGAAGTGGATCTCGGCCCTGAGGATCCTCATTTTTAAAATATCATCAGATCCGGCTGTCTTATCTGAATTTCAGAAGAAATACGGTAATCATTTTTTAATAAAGGATACAGAAGCAGAGGAACCGGATCCAAATAAAAGGAAAATGGCAATGGAATGGTTTCATTCATCGGGTATCCACTCACAATTCCATTTTCTCCCACGTTTATTTTTGCCACTCGGAGTCAGGACGGTATGTAATCTGTGTGAAGAAATGGACGGCTATACCGCTGAACGGGACCCGTCCAAGGAGGAGCAGGAAAAGATAGATATCCTTAGGGAAGCGGCCGGAGAAGTCCTCGGGGATCTGCTCATTCTGGAACCATGGCCGCAGTGCAGGATCCTGCTTAACGCTAAAGCGCCCTATGCAGGGTATACGAAAATCAAAAAAACAAGAGGCCTCTCAAACTGTTTTGGACTCCGGGTCGCGGCAAAGGCAGATTATGTATATCTGCAGTCATGGGTACTGCAGAATGCAGGCTTTGCAAACGCATTTACAATATATGCTCACGAACTGCTGCACCAGTACGGAGGTGATACGACCCTTTCTTTTCACCGGGCACTGTCCATTATGAACCAAAAAATCATTGAAAAAATCGACCGCTTCAGTGATTATCAGGAAAAATGGAAGTCGTGAAGAAATCGGAGCCGATTCGCCTTACTTTTTCAGTTCATAAATCGCCTGCGCCATGCAGGTACTCACTCTCTGCAATTAAATACTCCGCCATTTTTCTGATTGTTACGTTCCTGTATTTTTTATGGAAACGGAGCAGATCCTTAAAAGCATCCTCATTTTCAATTATATTTTCTAAAATATTCCTGTCGCGGAGCACCCCTCTGAACAGCTGGACCCTCGACTGGCACATTCCGATCCGCATTCCTTCATAATATCCTTCCTCATACTCTTCTTCAAAGATGGAAAGATGCGCAGCTTTTTCGTCTTCCAGCATAATTACACCTCCTACATGACCTCTTCCCTGCAGCAATTTTTACTGCAGAAGCCCGGCTGACTGGTGCCCGAGTGGCAACAGATTCTGTCTCATTTATTTTACGAACAAAATGCCGCTTTGTCACTGAACCGACAGTGCAGTGACAGGGAGGTGTGGAGATGTTATACTAACGGACGCAGATTTAATGTGCTCGTTTTATTCCCAAATGAAGGGAGATTGTGTGAAAAGAGAAAAACTGATCAGACTGGGTATCGCCCTGGATTATCCTGTCCAATGGAAATTTGAGCGTGTACTGCGTGACCTGATCCAGAATTTTTATGACAGCATCGGGCCGGATCGGTTCGGTGAGGCTTTTCATTATTCCTATGATTGCGATCAATCCGGCAGGTACCTTGTAAAGATGGAAACGGAAGGACGGCCTTTCCATTACGAATGGCTTTTGTACATTGGCGGCAGCACGAAGACGGACTCTCCGGGAACATATATTGGAAAATACGGGGAGGGCTTCAAAATCTGTATGCTGTGTCTGCTGCAAATGGGCATAAAGGACATTGAGATGCATTCCCGGGACTGGATCCTTCGTCCCTGCACATATGAGGAAATTATTGACGATACATCTGTGTCAATGTTGGGATATAAACTTGCGTATTGCAGGGACGATAATGTGACCCGCCTTTCCATCAAAGGTATTCATTGCAGTTACTATTATATTTTAAATGAAGCCCTGCTTCATTTTTTCTATCCCGGGAACCGGCTTTTTGGAGAAAAACTCGGGGAGGGAATATGCCGCAGATTGAAATACAAGTCCGGAAATGCATACTGCATCTACAAGAGCAACGGATACCTTGTTCCGAACAGAGACAATGGAGTCTGCAGAGGAATTCTTTTTATAAATAACCTTGCAAGAGGGCGCCTGCCTTTCCCTGTTTTTGTGAATCTTACCGGCAGCACACTGGATTTATGTGACTCGCGTAAACGCGATGTATTGGATCGCTTCAGGGTGTGGAAAAATATGTATATCCTCAGCCTTTGGATGTCCCCGGAGGATTCCCTGAAGCTCCTCATGCTTCTGAAAGATTACTGGAACGACGTCCCCAAATCACAATATGACACAAGGACGTGGTATTACCTCATCTGTCAGCTGGTCAGAAATGTAGCTGAATCAGAAAATACCACTGCACAGTTTTTAGAAAAAAACTTGCACTTGGCCTATCTCGAAAGAAAAAGCTCAGATCAAAAACGGAACAGCCTGATCGAACGCGCGTCAGTATGGGCCAGGGATAACAATACGGGCAAAAAAGTAAATCCCGTTTTCCGCTTTCTGGGAGCCAGGTCTCTGTTAGAGGAATTTCAAAAGACGGAGTTTTCGGGGCTTCGCCCTCCAACCGAACCGGAAAGGATAATGGCTGCCCTCCTGACACAAGTGTACCTGGAGATCATTCCGCCCCGGATGCAGGTCGAAGTGCCGGATATCCTGATCGCCGGAAAAGAAGAAGCAGACATTGATCCCCTCTGCTTTGCGGACAAGCATTTTGATCAGAAAAACAGAAAGCAATATCAAAAATACAGACTGCGCTATATTATTCTTCGCGAAGAAGAGTTTACGGCGGAATCTTATGAAGCCGCCCTGACCAGATTCCTGGACGGAATTTTTCATGCGTTCGGCAGCAGCCGCAGCAACCGGATGAATGTCCTCTATACGTATCTGGGCGCGATGCTCATCGAACATGCGAACACGATTACCCAAAACCGGAAAAGATGGAACCAATACGCCCTGGATTTATCCCGTCCTGGAATTAAAACCCGCCCAAACTTATCTGTCAATGCCTGAGCCAATCTATCAATTCGGCAGCCTGAATCAACATACCGCGAGGACTGATCATGTCAAAGATTGCCAGAAGAAAATATCCCGTAAAACGAATGCCGCTCTCCATAGACATGGAAAAAACCGGCGCAAACATCAAACACTGCATCCGGGAAAGCGGATACTCGATCCGCGAAATCATGGAGATTACAGGAATCACAGTTGAACAGACCATATATAAGTGGTACAGGGGCGAATCTCTCCCCTCCCTGGAATCCCAGCTCATCCTCTGTCGACTGTTCGACCTCCCGATCACCCGGCTCCTCGTATTGAAAGAAAATAACTCTGAATTTATAAAAAAGGATCTCTTTTCCCAAAAACAGATGCAAAGATTTACAGCTTATCTTCGTGCCATAGCGTTGACAGCATAATGCGAAAAAGACTGTGAATCTGCCCGCTCAATACCCTTTCTGTGGAACTGGCACTGTTGATGGCGTTCCTTATCCTTCCATTAACTACACAACTTATGCTACTGGTGATCCGAAGAATACCTTCTTCAAGAATGATACTGCGAATGATGGTACTGCTGCTACCACTACAGATATCTTCGGCATTACTGAAACTGGTATCGTAGATCCCTGGGTGAAGGTCGTTGATCCTACAGCTGAACAGCTTACCGAAGAACAGCTTAATGCTTTGAAAGCAGATTTCCCGATCTACACTATTACGAATGTAGCGACTGGCGCTTATAAGACAGAAGAGCTTAAAAAAGACTCGAATAATCAGTCAATCCCCTTTAAGATTCAGGATGCGAATGATTTAACAACTTGGGCGCCTGTAGATGGAGCGTATGTATCGGTTAATAACCATGTCGTTGATTCACAGGGTCGTGTAATCGAGACAGATGAAGATGGTAATTTGAAAACTGATGCCAATGGTTTTGTATTGGTAAAAGAAACAAAACCTGTTTGCAAAGCTGTGGTCAGCAGCAGATAAAGCGGACGAACAGACCGCGGCAATGGTGAAAATGATTCTCACAATGATCTACAGCGGGTTCCGGATCGGTGCGTGGAGAGAAATGACTGTAGAGAACGATGTGTTTATCGGTGGGGTTAAGACGGATGCCGGGAAAAATCGAGTTGTGCCGATTCACTCTTCTATTTCCGGATTTGTTGCGGGTATGTATGGGGAGTTCCTGTGCGGCAAAAGTGAATCTCAGTTCCGACGGGACATGAGAAGGGTGCTCCTGGAAATTGAAATTGATACGGAGGAAAAGTACCACATACCACACAGCTGCCGGCATACGTTCCATAGACTGCTGGAGAAAGCAGGGGTAAGCGAGGCTGATCGGAAGCGGCTCATGGGTCACAGTTTGAAGGGCGATATTACGAATGGGACTTATGGGCACAGAAGCGTGGAGGAGCTGAAGGAACAGATTGAGAAGATTAAAATCGAGTGCCAGGTATAATGAGTTTCACGGTCAATTGGATCACCTATGTTAGAGCGCCGGAGCCTGACACTCAGGGCATGTTTGTGGGGACGGTCCTTTTGTTTCCGTCCCCATGTTTACTTGTGTGTCGGATATAGCACTGTCCGGCAAGTTATGCGAAATTTCGCATAACTTGCCGAACGGGAGCTTCTCGGTGCGAAGACAAGGAAAAAAGTCTCGGAGCAGTTTGAATCCATACATTACGCAGGATATTACTCAGACATACTGACATATACACAGACCTGCTGGAAAAAGGAAACCAATAATGAGGGATGGCAGCCTATGCTGGCATCCCACACCCCAAAAGAGTGATTTAGAGGTATTGCAAAGTTACCCTCTTCAACCTCCTCGATAGTCTACATTTATAAACCGCGAATAGGTTACCGAGAACTACTGTATTCTTTTCCTTCCAAAGAAAAAATCTTCTCCATGATTTTTTTCTCATCATAGTCCGGAGCTTCTGACAATACCGCTTCCCAGAGCGATTTCAAATCTGTGGAATCAATTTCCATCTCATCTGCTATCTGATCGAGTGTTTTTCCCTTATTTACCTTCTTTGTAATCTGACGGATTCTTTCAATAAGGGTGCCCTGCTCCAGTCCCTGCTTCAGCCCCTTCTCTTTTGCATCCTGTTCGATCGCCCATCGATGTTCTTCTTCATTATATTCCCAATAATACATTTCGATTACCTTGTCCCTGTGTTCCCCCTTCCTCCGGCTGGCATCAATATGTTTCGCAGGCACCTGCAACTCGGGGACGGCAGCGCCTGCATTCGACAATGCGCGTTTGCGAAACGGTTCGCGCGGGTTCAATGATTTCATGTTAACAGGGCTGCGATTGTTGTGTCAAGAACCAGACACACCATGCCTGGACGACATAACAAAGAAGGCCAAAATCTTAAACATTGCTCCATGGTGTCGTGTAAAGAATTCTGCCGCTTCTTTAGATAGTTTCTCTTTTCCAATTACGAAAAAGCCCCCTCCGGCATCCATCCTATGTTTGTTTGAATTTTTACATTGTCAAGAGCATGTCCAGTTACTGCGTACTTTAGCAAATCAGGTGGATAATTAAATGCGGACTGGCCAGGTGTGGGATGTGATGCGTGGGATAATTTTTTGCTTGACACACTAATCCATGCATTGTACGATTTAGTTACAATGACGAGCTTTGAACGCTGTTTTCAGACCGCATACTAACGCAGGCACCGCCGTTCCCGAGTTGCAGGATGCCTGCGGAACATATTGTTGCCAGCCGTTTGACAGGGAGGCTCTTCCGTTTAAACGGCTCTTGTTTCCAGGCATTATTTGTCTGTTGTTTATTGCAAGTTCATCCTGTTCCGGCTGGTGCCGTTTTTTGAAAGGAGGCTTGCAAATATGAGCAGACGTATCAACCGGGAATACAAAACAACATTGTTTGTCCTTGTATTTGGAAACAGGAAGGAAGATCTTCTGGAGCTTTTTAACGCGGTCAACAACACCTCGTACCAGAATGCAGAAGAGATCGAATACAATACACTGGACAGTGACAGGGGCTTCTTTGTCCGGCTGAAAAATGACTTGTCCTTTCTGATCGACAGGACAATGGGAGTCTACGAGCATCAGTCCAGCCCCACATCGGCCAACATCACCGTGCGTATGCTGCACTATTATTCCGACCTGCTTCGGGAAATGATTGAACTGAAAACACTTTACCGGGAAAAAGAGGTACAGATCCCATCTCCCCAGTTCGTTGTCTTTTACAACGGGAGGCAGGATCAGGAGGATGAGATCATCTTCTGCCTCTCGGATTTATTTGAGAGAAAAGAAGACAAACCGGAGATTGACTTCGCGTGAGGATGCTCAACATCAATGCCGGCAGAAACCCCGGTCTGATGAAAAAATGTGTGGCTCTCGCCCAGTACTCGGAAGTTGTACGCAGGATACGGGAGGCACTTTATGGCAGGCATGATCAGGAACAGCGGCGCCAGGCAGTCATAGATGTTATAGACACCTGCATTGAAAATGACATTCTTGCGGACGTACTTCGCGAACACAGAGACGAGGTGACTGAGATGTATTACTGGGAATACAATGAAGAGGCACACCGCTGGGCAATCGAAAAAGACGCGGAAGAAAGGGGAGAGGCCAGAGGAGAGGCCAGAGGTGAGGCCAGGGGAGAGGCCAGAGGAGAGGCCAGAGGTGCCTGCCTTGAATTAATACAGCAAATCACTAAGAAAGTCAAAAAAGACAAAACCTTGGAGCAGACCGCAGAGGACCTGGAACAAGATCTGGAAAAGATAAAACCAATCTGGGAGGCGGTTAAGTCAGAAGCACCGGATTATGATGAGAAGAAAATATTAAAAAGGCTTGGACACGAGGAATCAAAAACTGATAAACCCTGGAGCCTGACCCCGTGAAGTAAACATGGGTAAACATGGGGACGGTCCTTTTATTTCCGTCCCCATGTTTACTTGTGTGTCGGGCATAGCACTGTTCTATGGTCTCCTCCCTATAAAGTCAAGTACTTTTCCCTTGAAAAATAAGGGCTTTTCAACGATATACCTCTACTGAATGAGCCATGGAAATGGACATCTCAAAGTATCCGGTACGAGAATAGAGGTGTTCTGGGTACACTAAGCAGAACGTCATTTATATTGTTCTGCATGGCCTTCATGTAAACCCTTCCCCTATGGCAGCGCACCTCCCGTGTCTACCAGGATCACCGCCGGTTTCCCACCGGGTCCTAACTTCCTTCGTCCTGCCTGTCCATATCCAGGGTGTCAGCGTAGCTTTCTTACAGGGTCGTGCCCTATGGAGAATATTCCTGCCGACTACTAGCTCATTCTTTTTTGTTGTTTGCTGACACCAGTTTCTGTTCACCAGCACCTTTCGGCGGACGTTTCCTGATAAACTTCTTCTGCTGCCACTCCCCAGGGGGAGCCGGTCACCTGCCTGTGGCCGGAACCGGATCACCAACTCCGGGTCAGGTACCCGGCTCCGGTCGCAGGCAGCAGTTTCACTCTCAATCATTTAAAATAACAAAGGGATGGATAAGGGTGGGGCGCGGGGGTGCGTGAAGCGCAGGGCCGCACGTGCCATTACCAAAATTACCAAAGTACAGGGGCTCTGGCTCAGACTGCGGCAGGGCGTCTGATGTCCTCCATCATTTTTTCCGCTTTATATGTCGCTCCGGTCTGCAGGATCAGGTAGAACACCCTGATCAGTTTGCATGCCACAGCGATCAGTGACTGCATCTTTTTTAATGGATTCCTGTCCCTTGTCGTGTAGTACCGATGGATCGATCTGAACTCCGGACTATGGCTCACCACACTCACCGCTGCTTCATACAGTACATATCTCAGCCGTTTTCTGCCGCGGTAACTGATGTGGCTTTCCCCCTTGTGTTTGCCGGACTGGCTCCTGACGATCGCATATCCGGCCAGTTTCTGGAGCTGCTTCGGGTTATCGAAACGCTTAATGTCCCCGACCTCCGCCACAAATCCGATCACGGTCTTTAATCCTATGCCCCTGATCTCCAGAAGCTTATCAACATACGGTACCTCCCCGATCTTTTCTTCGATCAGCGCCATCAGTTCCTTCTCTCTCGCTGTATATCTTTCATAATCAGCAAGCAGGATCCGGAGTTCTATCCTCGCTGCTTCCTGCGCTTCCCGGCTCCCGACGCTGTGCTCTGCCGCCGTTACCAGGGTCCTGGCCCTCTTTAATCCGACGCCTCTTAACTTTGCATCTCTCCAGATCCGATTCACGCCGTCCACTTCGAGCTTCACAATATCTTCCGGCAGTGGTGCTTCTTTCAGGACCATCAGTCCGCTGACCGCACCGACATTCCCGTAAACGTCTTTATAATTGGGGAAATAGATGCTGAACCATCTTGCGATACGGTTTTTCAGACGGGTGATCTCGCTCCGGGCGAGTACCTGCAGCTCTGACAATGCCCTGATCTCCGCGTAGATACCATCCGGTATATAAGGGTAAAAATATCTCCCCTCGTTTACCAGGCCTGCTATCACCTTGGGATCCTTCCGGTCATTCTTGGAAGGATCGTTGTCATCCATTTCCTTCGACTTTTTGACATGATGGGGATTCACATGCACCGGCCTCATCCCTTTATCCTGCAGGAACTTCCCCAGGTTGAACCAGTAATGACCTGTCGGCTCCATGCCCGGTATTACCTTGTCCATCCCATGCTTTTCCTTCAGCTCCATGATCCAGGTCCGCAACGTCTCGAAACCTTCTTCCGTATTGCCGAATTCAAGCGGTTTCCTGGAAAATTCGTATCCCCGCCAGTTAAAAACCCGTGCGAAGTGTGTTTCGCTCCCGACATCAATTCCAATAACTAAAGTTTTTTCTGTGGTAGCTGTAATCTTTGCGTTCTGTGTGTTAAACTTCATATTAGATACCTCTCTGTTTTGTAATGGATTTGCCAACTTCCTAGGGTCAGCAAACTTTATATTACATTGAGGTATACAGGAGTATACTTTTAATAAGAATGTAAATAGGGGTAGTCTGCGCATTTACTATTCAGGCAACAAATATCGGACATCATGAGAAAGCTGATCTTCCTGAAAAGATCAGATATGAATGTGTTTCATGCCCTTCAATGTTGTATTTATAAATAAGGACAGAATAGAAATGAAGAAGCTCCTGGAAAAGATCAGAAAAATCCTCCGTGACCGCAGAATTCGTACATTGTTGACACGTGTTGTCTCCATGATTTCCGCGATCATTGTTTTTGTGACAACATATGCCCTGATCCTGCCTGCTATTACCTTGGAGAAACAGGCTGCCTGTGGAATTGAAGAGCATCAGCATACTGATGAATGCTATGAAGAAGAACTCATATGTGACCTTCCTGAGAGCGAAGGACATCAGCACACAGACAGCTGCTATGCAGTGAAGAGTGTGCTCTCTTGTGATGTTCCTGAACATGTACATGATGAGGATTGTTATGACGAAAACGGGGAGCTTGTCTGTGAGAAATACGAGCATTCACATGATGGCGCATGCTATCAGGAAGTGAAAGAACTCGTTTGCGGGATTGAAGAATCCGATGGACACACACATGATGCTTCCTGCTATGAAAAGGTATTGACGTGCGGAAAGGAAGTGCATGTTCATAGCGCAGAGTGCTATAAGACGGAGGATGATACAGATTCGCAGTCTGAAGATGGAAATGAAAGCGATCCCGCTGCTGCAGACGATAGCCGGGAAGATGACCTGGATGATGCTTGGAATCGCACTGCAGATGATAGCGGAAATGCATCCATTGAGGACGACGCAGACACTGTGCAGAATGAATCTCTCTGCTGACAATTATATTCCCGAGCTTGATCCTATGAACATGGATGCCTTGCTCAATGATTATACGGATGTTTACTATTTCCATGGGGAGGAAGGGGAAGAGCTTCCTGCCAACAGTTCGGATATTACAGAGTGGATGCAGGTGGAGAATGACACAGAGCTTACATTGACCGATCTGGTCAAACTGTATTTTGCCTACACAATTCCGGCAGGAAGCCTGAATGAGACCAATCCGACTGCGCGGTATCGCCTGCCGGAGAACATCCACCTGACTGATGAACAGATCGAAGCGATCAACAAGAACGAGAACGGATTTGCTGCGGGGTATGATAAGTCTTCTCCGGAGTATCAGTATTATCTCGGCGCGGAAGCAATAGAAGGAATCCGGAAGCCCGATGAGCAGCTGACCGACGGCGAGGTGGAGTATATCAGCGCAATTGTCAGTGTGGAAAAAATCTATGACGATGCGGGAGAGTATATCGGACAGGACCTGATCTTCACCTTTATACCTTATACGATTGAAAAGAATCAGAAAACTTATGATGCGGAGCGAAATCTCCTTTCAGCCGGCGAAAAAGTCACCGGCTGGTTTGCATACGATTTTAACCTGGACCAGATTGACTGGGAAGAGGAAGAGACAGTTCATGCCGCGGAAGAGGGAGAGACAGTTCAGGCTGCGGGAGAGGAAGAGACAGTTCAGGCTGCAGAAGAGGAAGAGACAGCGGAAGCTCAGCCTGCAGAGCCCAAAGTTGAAAAGAACATCATTAAGACCGCGGATATTATATTTGCGGAGAAGGATGACAGGGAGAACATTAAGGAGATCAGCCGTTCACTGAAGCTGGTTGAAAAGAAAGTTGTTGATGTATCGGAGGAAGACTCTCAGGAAGAGGGTGTGCAGGAATTCAAATCCGGTACACTGACTTCAAATGGCGACGGATACAGGATCAGACTGGACTACACAGAAGAAGCTCAGATTCCTGAAGATGCTTCACTCTCAGTGCGTGAGATCACTGCAGAAACGGATAAAGAGGCCTATGAGTCATGCCTTGCGCAGACCAGGAAACACATTTCTGAGTCAGGGGATGAAAAATCAGAGGTTGATACGCAGGCATCCCGTTTCTTTGATATTGAGATTGTTGTGACAGACGAGGACGGAACATCCCATAAGATTGAACCCGCAGTACCTGTGAGTGTAAATATTTATATTGAGGATGTTTCTGATGATACATCTGACTCTGAGTCCGCGTCCAAAGATCTGCAGAATACTGATCCCACAGTCCTCCATTTCGGGGAGGGCGGTGTAGAGCAGATGGAATCCACTGCAGATTCCGATAAAAAAGATGACACTGCTTATGAAGGTGGAGAGGTCACAGAAATCAGCTTTGAGGCTGAGTCATTTTCAATTTATGGCCTTGTGTATACGGTGGATTTATCGTATTCGGTGAACGGAAAAAGTTTCCGGTTCAGCCTTCCCGGAGGCGGATTTGTAAGTTTGACAGAACTGGTAGAAGTGCTTGGGATAACTGGTGATGCAAACTCTTCAGACGATGAAAACATTGATGCATCGGAAAATGCAACCGAAGGTGATAAAAATGATTCGGCAGCTGCGCCGCTCACGCTGGATAATGTTAATGTTATTGTATCGGTAGCGACCAGGAAATTTGTCGCGGATGTGGAGAGTGTGGGATTCTCCTCACCGAAGCTGGTATGGGTCGGAAAGGCTGAAAGCGACAGAACAGTTGGCGGACTGAAGGAAGCCAACGGGCTGGAATGCCAGTATAGTGCAGAACTGACAGAGGGGCAGATTGCGGAGATCAATGCGCAGACGGTGGAAGCCGGAGACTGGGCTTTGATTAGTGTACAGCCGTTTACGAGCGAAGAGACTCTGACCGTTACAATGAAGAATGGTGAAGTGTTTACGATCAGAGTGACGGATGCGCAGATCAGCACAAACGTACTGACTGCGGATGGTATTTCTTTCAAGATCACCGTAACCTACGACGAAGATGCCGAGCTTCCGGAAGGAACGAAGCTTGAGGCTGATGAGATTGAGCATGACACGGAGGAATACTTACAATATCTGGGCAGAACCTGGTCCGAGGTCAACAGGACGCATTCTGAGTCAGAGAGTCAGATAGAATCTGACAACGAAGCATCCGAGGTGAAAAATATTAACGTGAACATGGCGCGGTTCTTCGATCTCAAACTGGTTTATCAGGACGAAGAGATCGAGCCGAAGGCACCGGTTCAGGTGGAAATCACCTATACGGACGGCCTGTTGATGTTGGACAATACAAAGCCTGGTGTGGTGCATTTTACCAAGGAAGGTAATGTTGAGATCCTTGAAGAAGTGAAGACGGACGTCGAGGGTGATGCTGTAGTCAGCTTTCATTATGAACAGGATTCCTTCTCGGTCATCGGCACTTATATTCAGCAGGCAACGCATGATGTGGAAACACCGCCTCATGTTTCAAAGTTCACTCCGGTGAGCACTTCTGCAGCTATGAGAAGCATCAGTTCCGATGATATCGGCAAAGGTGAAGGAAGCAGCGTAATTCCTCCCATCGCTCTGCGAGGAACCGATGGACAGGAATCATCGTATGAAAATGACGATTCTGGCTTGCCATACCCAACAGGTAACAAAACTCTGGAACCGAATGACGACGGAACCTATACTCTGACTTTGAGTGTGAAGGGTAACTCTCAGTCTGTGATACGACAGCAGCAGAAAAAAGCTAATGTATTGTTTGTAATGGACCGCTCCAGCAGTATGATTACGAATACGGTGAGCGATGAAGAGCAGTTCTGGTATTATGGGACATGGAATACAGATGAAACCACTTTCAGAGGAGATATCCATCCTGGTACAGGTTACGCGTTCTATGGTGTAATTGATGGTGAATATGTGGAATTAAACACAGATTATGAGCCTGCCGGATGGTGGGAATCAGGTCATTGGGATTGGGGACAATACCATTTGCGGTATGATAACGGATCGACGCTTGTGAACTATCCAGAAAACTATCCCATATATGTTAAGAGCAAAACAACCCGTCTGTATGCTGAACAGGAGGCGTTGGATGAGGTAATCGATAATCTGCTTTCTTATAATACGACTGAGACACCGGACACTGTAGAGATTGCACTCATCAGCTTTGCTTATCGACGCGGTAATTTAAATGCATGGGCATCAGAAACAGAACACGCAGGCTGGGTGACAGGAAAAGGCGAAAATGATGATTTAAGCGGTCTGCTGGATGCCATTGACAGCACTCGCTATGCCTCCGGAACAAACTGGGAAGAGGCGCTCCAGTACGCGTATGAAGTGATCTCAGCCAAAGAACAGGCTGAAGCAAATAAACCTGAGGAAGATTACTATGTCATTTTCCTGACAGACGGCGAGCCTACAAACACGGCCAGGGCGGCTTTGGATAATGAATCAGCCGGAAACATGGATAAAATGTATTCGTATAACGCAGCCAGAGAAGAGGCCAGGAACCTTGCTAATTATCATTTCTATAACATTTTTACATACAGGAACCCGGATAAAGAGAATGATATTTATTCAGTTTATCTTACAAACTATGCCTACAATCAGGGAACAGATCCCAACGATGACAGGGAGAACGATTATGTAAAGGAATACTATTCTGATGCGCAGACGATAGATGCCCTGAAAGACAAACTCGGCCATATCTTCCAGACCATCGCGGATGTCATCGGCCATGCCGACGTCAGCATAACTGATACGCTGACCACCGACGCCATGACCACGACCATTGTGCAGGGCAAGACAAACGGCTATGTATACACCGTTAAGGACACATCCGGAACCGTGCTTTATACAGTCACGGCGACGGGTGATATTGGCAGCCCCACGGTGACGTTCAACGTGCCCGCTTCCGCAACAAAAAACTATATTGCCGAGTCAACCGAAGTCGGTGGTAAGACACTCTATTCTGTAACAACTGCAGAGGGTGACGAGTACAGGATGGCCCTTGCGGATGTCAACACCACAACCGGTGAACTGGAATGGGATCTTTCACCGGTCGGCATTCTCATGAACGACTGTACCTATTCCGTCAGTTTTGTGGTCTGGCCGGATCAGGAAGCATACGACTACGTTGCCGGATTGAACAATAGACTGGATGGGTATACCTGGGATACAAGCCCGGAAAATGAGACTTATCAGGATCTGACAGACACAAAGGGATTTGAAATCGGCGGTGTCAGCAGATTCCCTTCCATCGTCAAGTATCCTGACGGAACCTTCGCTGTCTTGACTAACACGGATCAGAAGATTCATTATTCCGTTGTCGAAATGGAAACGGTTAACGGCCAGCCAAACGGCGATCCCACAATTCATGGTCCGTATTATCAGGATCTGGAAACACCGGACCCCATGGAACTGACCTCTACGGAAACGAAGCTTCAGAAGGCGTGGGGAATTGAAAGAAATCCTTCAACGCTTGCTCAGCTGCTCTATGATGAAGATGGAAATCCGACGCAATTCAAAATCAAATACGGCATTAAAATCGTGGATCAAGAAGAAACAGAGACGGACTCTGAAGGGTCAGACACCGGGCAGGAGAACCCGGATGACGGACAGGGAAATCCGGACGACGGACAGGGAAATCCGGACACCGGGCAGGAGAACCCGGATGACGGACAGGAGAATCCGGATGATGATGAAGACGAATCACCATACTATACAACATTGACTCTCGGCTGGGATGGCACCAAATATGATTGGGATCAGAACAGCGTCCGATATGTATTGCTGAATGGGAACTCCGGGCCTTCCGTCCCCGTTGGCACAAGCTGGTCGAAAGACTTTGCAATCGCCACCGGTCTGATGCTGAGCGACGCGCGTATGGACGCTCTGGGATTGGACAAAGATAAATACGGGCCTCCTTACCGTTATGGCTCGACGGATTATTACATTCTTGAAACGGGGCATGACTATACCATCGAGGAGATCATCCCTGAGGATGCTCCTCGGGACGCCTATGAATTTGACTTTGATGCTCCCACTTATCACCCCATGCTGGTAGACGGGAAGCTGAAGAGTGTCACATTCAACAGGGACGAACAGAATAATGCGATTATCAGTATCAAAGAAATATCCAAAGAGGACTGGCTCGTTTCTTTGAAGATTGAAAATAATCTTCGCGGCTATATCAGGCTGGAGAAGGATATCGTCGACAAGGATGGACGTACACCTTTACCGACAGATAATACCGAATTTGAGTATGAAATCGATATCAAGGATCCTCTTCACCCCGGCCGCTTTACAGGCACCCATATTCCATGGTACGGCGTTGATGGTCTGTTCTATCACAGCACTGACGAAGACGGGAATTTTCATTATTTCCAGGCGGAAACGAATACGATCGATCACAAAGCTCATGAATTCACACTCACGACAGAATCGGGTGCGGAGTGTCCCGCGGTGTGCATTGATGAGATAACAGGGGGGATATTTGACGAGGACGTTGTCGGACCGACGCTCATTCAATATGTGGAAAACGACGTAACGAAACAGATCTCACTCTATGGCAACCAGATGGAACACATAGACGACAATAATGTCAAGGCTGTGATGAAAATTAACCAGAATCAGGTTCTGGATATAGCCAACGTTCCCTCAAAGTCGACATATACTATCAAGGAAACAGATCAGGAGGGTTATAATTTCGTAAATATCCGCAGGGAAATCAGAAGCAATAACAGTGTGGAATCCGGTTCGACTTTTAAAGGCAGTACTACTATTACGGGAAGGATCGTGCCGGACAGGGACAATCACATCATTTATACAAATAAGGTATATTCAGTCGATCTCACCGTGAAGAAGACGGATGAAAATAACAAGCCCCTGACAGGCGCTGTGTTCAGCCTGTACAAAAAGAATGGCGAAAACTGGCCGGATGATCCTATGAGCGTTAAGCCTGGCAACGATGAAGATGATACTGCGGTATACGAGTTCATCAATCTGCCGGACGGCAGCTATAAGCTGGTCGAGACCCCGCCCACAGGATACGATGCAGTTGACGATGTGTTCTTTACGGTGGCCAATGGCGTGCTGAGCATTGACGGAACGCTGCCTGAAGGAGTAACGAAAGACGAGAATAAGCTTATACTCACGGTGAAGAACAAGCCCCGTGAAGATGCATTGACCGTTCGCAAGCAATGGCTGGATTTTGAGGGGAATCCCAGAGAATATGATGGGACTCTTGATCTGAAACTGGAGCAATGGGTGCAAAATGCGCCGAAAGTTTATAATGTAGATGTTGATTTCAGGTATACTGGTAATGGCTCTGGAGGTTATAGTAATTCAACGTCCAGTTTTACTACTCGGTCGGGCTCCGGGAACGGTAACTTGACAATTAATTGGGGTTATAATAATTCAACAAACAGCGTCGAAAGCATAACTGTAACTGATCAACATGGAACGCATTATGAGTCTTCGATTGTTACAAGTAATACATATTATCGGAGTCTTACGATTCCTAATATTAGCGAAGACAAGCAGATCACGGTATTAACACAGAACTGGAACTGGTCTGGTTATCAAAATGACAGAATTGGACAACTTCAGTTTAGCAATACAGATACAGTATCTGAAGGCTACACTTCAACAGGAGGCACAAAGACCCTTACCCTCGGAGCAAATGGCACTTGGTCCCAACAGTTCACATTGTCGGGTGATGGACTGCTTTCTGATAACAGTACAACCCTGCCAGCTACATATAATGGCAAGAACTGTTATTATACGATTGCTGAGGAGTCTGTGCCGGAAGGTTATGAACTGACGCAGATTTCGTCAGAGTCGGTTCAATCCGGCGTCCTGACCGCTTACAACCAGAGAACGACCGAAGACGTGGATGTCACAGTCAGGAAAGTATGGGAGGATGGATTAAACGAAGACGGCACAGTTACAAGTCATCAGGATAACCTTGTGGTTACGCTCTCAAACGGTCAAAGTGTTACACTGAACGATGGGAATCATTGGGAAGCGACAATTACCGACCTGCCCAGATATGACGAAGAAGGGGATGAGATTGCATACAGCTGGACAGAGGACGAATTGGAAAACGGTTATTATCTGTCGGATTCGAACACAGTGGTATATGATAACAGTGTCACGACGACCCTGACTAACAGCTATTCCGATCACTACATGCCCGAGATGGAAATTGACGGCGTCAAGATCTGGGACGATGACGGCACCGGGACCAGGCCTGCGTCCATCACAGTCAAGCTCTATAAGGACGGCGTGCTTTATAAAACGACCACTGTGAATCCGCCGACAGGAGAAAACGTGGATTCAAATAGATGGACATTCAAGTTCACCAACCTGCCCATATTCAATACCGATGAGGATGGTGAGGCGACCGGGACGCTTGCAGTGTATACCATAAAGGAAATTCTTCCGGCGGGATACACGAGCGATTACGATACCACTATTCAACAGATGCAGGCGGCGTATGAGGCCGGAACGGCGGAAGCGCACATTATTAACAGTTATACTGCAGAGAATCAGTTGGTCTGTGAAGGCGCTGACCTGGGCTTTGTTGTCGTGAGACACGGACAGGGCTATGTTGTGTGGACACCAAGACCTCTGATAGAGGGAGAACTTGACAAAATTAAGCAGGCGGCGGTTGATGCAAGCCGTCAGTTCAGCGGAATCATGAATGCATCGGGAGATAGTCTCACAATCATCTCCGGTGTTCCCAAAACTGTTAAGGTAGGAAATAAAGAAGCCGCAACCGTTTATATGAAGGACGGCGATGTGTGGGTAAGGTTCAAGAGTCCCAGTGCGCAGTCCGACATCGTTTATGGTTCGATTCCGTATACCTACACGCAGATCGGAGGTGAAGGCGGCGTTACCATCACCAATGTCAGAAAAACCACCAGTGTCAGCGGTACAAAAACCTGGATTGATGGTGGTCGGCAGCATAATAATTCGGAACAGATCACACTCAAGCTGTTCCGTACGAATAGGCCCGTGACAGACGACTCCCAGTGGGAAGAAGTACAACTGACAGCAACCGGAACAATAAGCCTCAGCTGGGATGGCGATACGTATACGTATTCTAATTTGCCGCGATTTTCTGATTACACCAGTGATCCGCCGATTGAGTATGAGTATCGTGTTGAAGAAACCGCTGTCATTGTGACTGAAGGAACTGGAGCGGGTCAGCATACCATCAGCTATATGATGGAAGCTGACGGTAATAATTTCATCAACACTGAACTGACAAATATTGAAGCCACAAAGACTTGGAAAGATGCAGGAGCTTATGCCAACGCTGCGCTGACCAATGCGTCTGCAACCTTTGAACTTCAGAAGAAGGTTGGAGATAACTGGATTAAGGTTGAGCGGGAAGGCGTAACGAATCCGCAGATATTATCAGTAGCTGAAACAGCTGATGCCAATGCCTGGAAAGCTGCCTGGAGAAGCTTGCCGAAGTTTGAAAAGAGCGGTGAGAATATTGTTTCTATCGAATACAGAGTGGTTGAGACAGCGGCAGCGGTTGATGGACAAAATGTCAAACCGGATACAGATCCTTTAGCTGTAGTACCGGAAAACGGCAAAGTTAATATTGATAACATTCTGCCGATAACAATTAATATCCTCAAAATCGATGCAAGCGATAATACTATTAAGCTGGGCAACGCTGAATTTGAGCTTACTAAAGTACAGTCTCTTGAGACTACAAATCAGGTAACAGAAGGACAGTATAGAGAGACCGGGACTACCAGTAATGCGAACGATGAAACAAAGGGAATGCTTCAGTTCACAGGAATCACTCCTGGATATTATTATCTGCATGAAACAAAGGCTCCGGATGGATATGTTATGACTGAAAGCAACGGATGGCATTTCCAGGTGGATGAAAACGGAATCGTGCAGGACGCTGGTGATTTTACCGATAATGGTACATTCCGGTATGTGGATGCAAAGAATGTTACTATTGAGAATACCCCCGGTGCTGCTCTCCCTCATACCGGCGGCCACGGCACCAACATGCTCTATCTCTTAGGTATCACACTGATCGGCCTTGCAGGCGCGGGATTTGTCATGAAGAAGAGACGGAGAAACACAGCACGATAATGTAAATCAAAATGAAAGAACAGGAGACTTGCCTAAGAAGCAGGTCTTCTGTTTTTATATAATCCCATTTTTAACAGTTCGGTAAAGCAAAAAGGCCGGAAGACGCCCGGCTAATGTGTTTTCCGGCTGTTTTTATTCAGGTCAGAAATGTTGTATGGAGATTTCTGCCTTGTATTTTGCAGATGCTAAATAAAAAAAATTCGCAAACGAATATTTATCTGATATTGAATATTTACCTGATTTCGATGTTTAACACATGTCCTTTTGACGTTTTTTTGATCTTATGCATTATATACTGAATGTTATATGGGCAAAGTAGCGATTATATACTTTTTTGAGGATCAGCCGCCCGTTTTGTTTATGTTCATCGAGCGTGGGTGAATGTGTAAATGTCAATAAAATGGCAATTCCCGTCATCAGCCAGGTCAGTCACCAGGAAAGAGTCATCATGAAAGCATTACTAGAAATAATCAGGAAGTTGCTGAAGGACAGAAGATTTCGTCAGACATGGTACCGCTTAGTAAGCGGCTTTGCTGCCCTTGTGGTCTTCATAACAACATACGCACTTGTTCTGCCGGCAATTACAATCGAAAAGACGGCAGTATGCGGAATCGAAGAGCACCAGCATGATGAGAGCTGCTATGAATCCAGACTCGTATGCGGTCAGGAAGAAAGTGACGGTCATCATCACGATGACAGCTGCTATACCGATACCGGAGAGCTGGTGTGTGACCTGGAAGAGAGCGGGGGACACAGCCACACAGATGCCTGCTATGAAAAAGTCCTTGTCTGCGGTAAAGAATCACATATTCACAGTACGGAGTGTTATAAGGAAGACAGCAGCGCTGTAGCCGCAACGGACGAAGCTGCAGGCGGAGCGTCTACTTGACATCGGGAGGGGATGACTCTGCTGATTCTGATGCAATGCCCGGAGAACCGTCGGAAGACGGAACTGCAGGTATGACGGACATGACGGAGGAAACAGCTGTTTCCGATCCTTCCATACCTCAGTTGGATCCTGTGGATATGGATGCCGTGATGACAAAGGATACCGGCTTCTACTATTTCCATGCGGAGGAAGGCGATGACATTCCGTCCAACAGCGCTGGGATTACGGATTGGCAGGAAGTAAAGAAAGATACAAAACTTTCTTCGACCGATCTGGTCAAAGCTTATTTCGCATACATAATTCCTGCTGCAAGCCTGAACGAGTCAAATACTGTTGCCAGATACCGTCTGCCCGGCAACCTTCATCTGACGGACAAGCAGATTGAAGCGATCAACCTTACTGAGAACGGTATTTATACATCTATGGAGCAGGAGGCGGAGGCAGAAGCGCAGAGATATCTGGGCGCGGAAGCTGTCGAGGGAGACAGAAAACCTGATGAAGAACTCGTGGATGGTGTGCAGGAATACATCAGCGCGGTAGTTCGGGCGGAGAATATCTTTGACGAAGAAGGCAGTTATCTCGGTCAGGACCTGATCTTTACGTTCGTACCCTATACAATTGAGAAGAATCAGAATACCTACGATGCTGACGGAAGTCAGCTTACAGCCGGCGAGAAGATCACCGGCTGGTTTGCGTGCGATTTCAACATGAGCCAGATCGACTGGGGGGAGGAAGAGACTGACCTTGACAACAGCACTGCAGAGAAATCGGCTGAGGTTGTTTTTGTTGAAGAAGACAGGGAGACCGGAAGAAAGGAAATCAGTACCGTTCTGAATCTGCTTGAGACTGACAGCGCGGATAACAATGATGAAACGGATGACAAGAGGCTGAATTTAGACTTGATACATACGAAAAAGGGATCCTCTTTCGTGGCAGAAAAACGGACCGGGCAGGAGGACAGCTGATTTTTTTTTTTGGGTCTGTGACGCTTTTTTATATTAGATGCTTTGTATAATGTACTTGGTCGAAATACCCGTTTTTGACAGTTCGGAGAGCTAAAAAGGCAGAAAAACGTGATTCCCACGCGAAAAAAATAATTCTCAGTTTTTTGCCCCGATTTCCTAAACTTTCCTAAACGGGGGACATGGAGGGAGGATCTGCAGGAGATGAAAGACAGCATCACAGAGCCCGCAGTCGAATGGAATGTATAACAGACAGGATGGCCATGACGGCCATCCTGTTTTGCTATCGGGAGTCAGTTTTTTTCCGTTTGGATGTACCCTTGGTGATGCGGCAGTTCCCCCGCATCCGCCAGTCAGTCATCCGTTCATAGTCCGTACAGAATCCAAGATATCTGTGTATATCGTCCGTAAGGTCGGTCCGTGTATAAGCCGGCATATAGGAATCCTCATTGGGGTACTTTGCTATATTCATTTCCCTGAGACAGTCCATGATCTGCTGGTCTGTATAATGGTTTTCCAGTTTACGCTCCAGGATCCTGTAGAACAGAAGAGCGATAAATACGATAAGGAGATGTGCGCAGATCCGGTCTTTGCGTGCCAGGTAAATCGGCCTTGCCCGCATTTCTGTTTTTGTTATTCGGAAGGATTCCTCTATCTCCCATCTTCCTTTTGTGATCTTCAGGACATCGGAGGTTTCCGCCTCTTCAAGGTTATGCATGGTGGCGTAAAAACCGTCATATACCGATTCCCCGGCAATGGCTTCTTCGTCGATGAGATATTTCGTCCTGGTGGCCTTTTCCCCGCTCCGGGTCCTGCTCTCAGACTTTACAAACCTCCGGAAGTCGTTCTGGTTTTTTCTCTCAATCTTTGTCCTGCCCTGTTCAATTGCGCGTTTTGCCCTTTCGACCTGCGCGTTCCGTATATTTCTTATGTAATCCCTGTATTTAAGGGAGAAAGTCACCAGCAGAGTCTGGTTAAAGGAGATATCCCGCTCCTCGTCGTACGATTCAACATATTTTTCTTTATAAAAGATCCTGTTATAGTATTTGTCCCTGTCTTCATCGGTCTCTTCCAGCTTGGTGATGTCATACTGCCTTTTGAGCGTCCTGTCTTCACCTTCCATAAACCATCCGGTCGGGGAGAGGCACCATTCAGCATCCTTTGCGGACATCTTCTTTATAGAAACTGTTGTGATAAAGGCCCTGCCGGAAAAGTTGTTGAACTTCCGGTTCTCCTCGCTGGAAAGGCCTGAATCCGTACAGATGATGAAGTCATGGATACCGTAACCCTGGAGGATTTTTTTCTCTATGGGGACCATGGTCAGCTGTTCATTCCGGCTGCCGCTCGTGACAATGATAGCGATCGGAAGCCCAGTGAGATCCATCAGGAGCCCCACCTGTACGACAGGAGCAGGCTGATGCTGTTTGCTCTTTGCGTATTTCCGGAGCCCTTTTTTCTCCTCCATTTCCTCAAAAGAGCCGTGGCTGCCAGCCGGCTCGTCCTCATCTTCCTGTTCTATTTCAAAATAGTAGTTTGTGCAGTCATAAAAGACGACACCGGCTTTCCTGTCGACCACCTTGCAGCTGTTTTTGTAGATGCTCCTCTGTATGTCATCGAAATGCTCATGTATCACCGAAAGGGCGCGGAGAACCTGATGGTATTCAAACTCCGGATGCTCAAAAAGCTTTTTGCAGAGTTCAGTGACCCTGAGTTTTGAACCAGGAAAAAGGATCTGGCTGTAGATGAGCCTTGAAAAAATGGTATCCAGGTCATAATCAAAGCTGTGTTGCCTGGAAACAGCCCTGCAGATCGATGGGAATTTAAGATCATAGTAGATCTTCTGCAGGGGAAGGTATCCGACATTAAAGGAATTCCTCTCACCTTTTGGGATCCTTACATTGTCCCTGGCAAGAACAAAGTGCCGGCCTTCCGGGTCATTCTCTTCCCGATCCTTCATATCCAGTTCCAGCGCGTGCTGTTTTGCCCACTTTTTGGCGTCTTCACATCCATGGGCAGCAATGATCTCTTCAGTAGTACCGAGTTTTTCAATGGTCATGGTCGAATGTTTCCCATTTTTAGTAATGTCCTTGAGAATATAGAATCTTCCCTTTATCTGTACAGCATGTATGCTCATACCTGACTTCTCCTGTATATAGTGTTCTGATAACCTTATTATACACTATTTAGGAGTTTAGGAAAAGTAGGAAATCAAAATTTGACGCAAAAAAACAGGCGCAATGCGCCTTTCATAGATTCGAGGTGTCAAAGACCCGGACTGACCTTGACAACAGCACTGCAGAGAAATCGGCTGAGGTTGTTTTTGTTGAAGAAGACAGGGAGACCGGAAGAAAGGAAATCAGTACCGTTC
>NZ_FNFZ01000002.1:27220-220437 GCF_900101015.1 Sarcina sp. DSM 11001
AAAACGGACCGGGCAGGAGGACAGCTGATTTTTTTTTTTGGGTCTGTGACGCTTTTTTATATTAGATGCTTTGTATAATGTACTTGGTCGAAATAGTATTTCTACCTATCCGGCTTCAGCCTGTCCTATATCGCTGAGGCTTGATATAGAAATGAAAGGAAAAAGAAACCAGGAAAGATGCAGCCATATGACCTGCGGCGAAAGACTTTTTAGCTTGGAGGCATCACAATAATGTCAATATCACCAATAACGCTGGAGCATTTGGAAAAACCCGAAGAACTGGAACAGCCGGGACGGAAAACACGATCAGAGAAACAGGTGCGTCTGATCAGGGCGAAGTACCGGACGCGGGAAAGTGGTTCGACACGATCAGCACAATTCCCGAAGCCGGCAAAGATCTCCAAAATCACTTGTAAGGCCCGCTTTGGACATCTCACTGTCCTTGAGCAGACAGACGAACGAAAGAACAGATATGTAGTATGGCGCTGTCGATGCGATTGCGGAAATGATTGCACGGCGGCAAGCCGCGAACTGAAAAGCGGCAGGGCAGTTTCCTGCAAGGATCCTTCCTGTAAATATTACGCAGAAGTAATGATAAAACGCTGCGGCCGGGAAGATTTCACAGGCCGGCGGTTCGGGAAGCTGTTTGTACTCGGTCCGGTTGCGGCAGATCTCGCTTCAGTATCTGGAGAGCCTGTCCAGAGCAGAATTAAGCGGGACGCGAACGGCCGGGTTCTTTGGAACTGCAGGTGTGACTGCGGAAATACCGTTGAGGCCACGAGTACGGAACTTAAATCAGGAAACAGAAAGAGCTGCGGCTGTCTCTCGCGTCCTCCCCTCTACGATTGGGTGGGAAAACGATTCGGCAGGCTGACGGTCACAGCCTATGACGGGAAACGCAATGGCTGTCATTACTGGAGATGCCTTTGTGACTGCGGAACTGAGACGGTGGTTTTTTAGACCAGTCTTCTGCGGGGGCACACCTCCAGCTGCGGGTGCCTTAACAGGTCTCTGGCAGAACGCCGGACTCTGGTCGACGGAACCTGCGTGGAAATCCTGAGGTCCGCACTTTTGAAGGGAACGATCCCCCAGAATAACAGCTCCGGAGTCCGGGGAGTGTACTGGCAGAAAAAACAGCAGCGCTGGTGTGCGCAGATCATGTTTAAAGGAAAGATGATCTACCTCGGGAGTTATAACACGATCGGGGAAGCCGCGATTGCACGCAAACGCGGCGAACAGAAGTACTTTGGAGGCTTCCTCGAAGAGTATGATGCCAGGATTACGGGGGAAGAGCAGCAGAGAGAGGCCGGGGAGCAGCAACTGCAGGATTGCTCTGTAGGGGAAGACAGATGCGGGTGACCCGGCCGGCAATGACAATATAATCAGTCTTGTTAAATGCAGCGGATAAAACATTGTAAAATCATTGTACAGGAAGACCTGCGGGTGAAGCCTTACAGAGACATGCTCACAGGAAAACACTGTAGAAGATACAATGTAAAAGAAACTCGGTAAATGTGTCTGAATTTGAAAGGAATTGGTGAACACAGCGACGACTGTAAAAACCACGGCAGACATCAGACAGCATAAGTTAAGCAGAAGGAAGCGCAAGTAAATATGAAAGCATTACTCCGAAGAATCAGGCAGATATTAAGGGACCGTAGAGTGCGCCGCATTTTCACGAGATTTGTGGGCACAGTTGCGGCCATTGTTGTCTTTGTGACAACGTATGCTTTGGTATTACCGGCCATTACAATGGAGGCAGAGGCGCTGTGCGGCATCGAAGCTCACCAGCATGATGACAGCTGCTACACGGAGAATCTGATCTGCGGTCAGGAAGAGTCCGAAGGACATCATCACACAGAAGACTGCTATACAGTGACTAAGGAACTGGAATGCCAGATCCAGGAACATCAGCACTCCTTGGAAAACGGCTGTTTCGATGAAGAGGGCAATCTCGTGTGTGAGCAGGAAGAGCATACACATTCGGATTCCTGTTATAAAGAGCATCGGGAACTGACATGTGGGCTGGAGGAGTCTGAAGGGCACCATCACACGGATTCCTGTTATGAAAAGGTGCTGACCTGCGGAAAGGAAGTCCACACCCACTCGGCAGCGTGCTATAAAACAGATTTGAAAATCGAGTCTGCAGCTGTGGCTTCGACCGGAGTGACTAGTGCTGCTGCTGTCCCCGATCTTTTTAACGAAGACATCTATTCGGAGGAGCCGGAGCATTCACAGGATGATCCCGCCGCAAACGAAGCTCTGGATGAACAGGATCAGACAGATGAGGATGAAGAGCATACAGATAAAGAGCGTGCAGATGAAGATGCGGAAAACGGGGATGCCTATATCCCTGAAAAAGAAGAGCTGGATTTCAACACTGTTCTGAACAGCCGGACGGGCATTTACTACCATCACGTGGCGGAAGATGAGGAGATTGAGGACAGCTCCGCTATTTCCGACTGGGACAAGGCGGACGAGGACACAGAACTGAACCGCGCGGATCTCATCCGTATGTACCTCAGCTATACGCTCCCCAGGGATACTGTTAACGCGACCAATGACATTGCCAGATACCGCCTTCCCGATAGTCTTCACCTGACGGACGAGCAGGTCGACGCGATCAACGAGTGCGAAAACGGAATATCTTCCCAGTATATTGAATATGACAGTCTTGAGATCACAGATGTCGAGCGCCACACCGCTTACCTGGGACTGGAATCTGTAGAAGGCACCCGCCGCCCTGGTGAAGAGCCTGAGGAAGACGACCAGGAATATATCAGCGCCACAGTCAAAGCTGAAAAGATCTATGACGAGGAAACCGGTGAATACGAGGGAACTGATCTGATCTTCACTTTCAGTCCCTACACCGTCGAAAAAAACGCGCATGCCTATGACAAAAAAGGACAGCCCACCAGAGCCGGTGAAGAAGTGACCGGCTGGCTGACCCTCGACTTCAACATGGGCCAGATCGACTGGGCGGAGGACAACACTTCCGAGATCATTTTTGCGGAAGAAGACCGGGAAAACAAAGTCTCTGAGATCAGCACTGTCCTTAAGCAGGCAGAGGATGATGATCTGGCAGCAGCTGGAATGACAGAGGCAGCTGCCGAAGACATGACTGCAGACGAGGATGCAGCGGATGCAGCGACAGAAACCGCTGCTGCGGATGAGACTGCGGAGATCGCAGCTCAGGATGCGACAGAGGAAGCCGCCGCAGCGGATGTGACTGCGGAGGAGACCGCTGCTGCAGACAATACTGTTGATAAAGCGGAAGAAGCAGGCACAGAGAAAACTGCTGCTGAAGCCCCCGATGATGAAAAGGATAAAAAGGAAGAGTCAGTGGCTGCCGGCTACCCTGCAGCTGTCTTTGACGACTCCATCACTGTCCGCTCCGGCCGCCTTGACAGCGACCTGGATGACACGGACATTCCGAAGAAAACCAAGATGACGGTCCACGTTGAGGCCGATGAAGGGACATTCCCTGAAGGTACCAGGATGGTCCTCAGCGCCGTCGAAGACCTCGACGCCGTGGCCGAAGCAGTCGGTACTGCCATTGACGCAAAGACCCGCGGCTTCCAGGCTGTCGACATCACCTTCTATGACAAAGATCCTTCCGAAGAAGACGCGAAAGAGATTGAACCCCTGAAACCCATAAGGGTTTCCATTAAGAGCGACGAGATCAGGAAAGCTGCAGAGGATTCCTCCACAGCTCCTGTTGTCGTGCACATCGAAGATGACAACACCGCTACGGAAGTTGAGGGCACTGCATCCAAAACTGACAGCGCCGCAATTGAGATCGAGAAGCCCGGCGTGGAAGCGGAAGTGACTGCTCCCGGAAATGACAGCGCGAATAATGAGGACGAGAGTAAAGACGCCGCGAATAAAGCCGGAGACAATAAAGACTCTGAGAATAAGGCCGCAGAGGATAAAGACAGGGAGGATGCGGCCAATGAAGATGCTGCCGACGACAGTACCGAAGGCGTAACTGGAACGAATGATGCAGGTGAAGAGACAGATCCTGCTGCCGACGACAGTTCTGAAGGCGTGACCGGGACGGTTGATGCCGCAGCAGGCGACGCCGTGAGCTTTGAAGCGGGTTCCTTCTCCATCTATGCCGTGGTCTATACCGTAGACTTCCACTGGGAAGTGGATGGAAAATTATATGATTTTAGTATTCCCGGGGGTGGATTTGTCAGCCTTGAACACCTGGTTGAGGCACTGGGTATAGGCACAAGTGATAAAGAAAGCACAAGTGAACACGAGACAGCTGCCAATATTGAAGAAGCAGCAGAAACAGAAGATCACCCTGCGCCCTGTGACGAAGCCATCAAGCTGAACGAGGTAAAAATCAGTGACACTACAAGGAAATTTGTGGCGGATGTAGAGAGGGTAGAATTCTCAGTCCCGGAGCTGGTATGGGTTGGAAAGGCTGATTCGGACAGCACAGTCGGAAGACTCAAAGAAGCCAACGAACTGAAAGTAGAATACAGCGCGGAGCTTACAGAAAAAGAGATCGGGATGATCAATGCACAGACGGTAAAGGCCGGGGACTGGGCTTTGATCAGTTTGCAGCCGTTCACGAGTGAAGAGGCGCTGACTGTGACTATGAAGGATGGTGAGACATTCACGATCCGTGTTACTGATGCGCAGATTAAGAAAACTGTAATTGACGCCAAAGGCGACACCTGGGTGATCACTGTGACTTATGGAGAGGATGCGAAGATCCCGAATGGGGCAGAGCTGAAAGTCAGAGAAATCCTTTCGACCGATGAAGAGTATGAGTCTCTCTGTAATAGTGCGGCGACAGAAGCCTGCAGTGATGCGGGAGAGCAAGGCATCGACATGCCGATCCTTTCCGGTGCCCGTTTGTTTGATATTGAGATTCAAAGTGAAGAAGGTAAGGTTGAACCTTCTGCACCTGTTCAGGTGAGTATCCGTCTTCTTGGCACGGCCCCTGCGGACCATACGTCCGTGGTCCACTTCGAAGAAGATGGAGCAAGAGTGTTGACGGCTCAGAAATATGAAATTCAGATGCCTGAGACCCGTAAATCTAATGTTGAGGCACCTGTAGAAGCAGCAGATGAAACGCAGGGGTCTGCTGAGAACAGATCGAATGAGACAGATGCTACTGAGTTAAGTTTTCAGACGGATTCGTTTTCCGTTTACTCTGTGGTAAATGTAACAAATATGAGCAGTCTCGTTGGCAGCGACAAAAAGTTTGCTCTGGTTAGTGGTATTGCCCATGATCCGGGAGCAACTACGGGCTATTCGGAAACGTGGGGACGAGATTATTTTACTCTTATCGTAAACGCTCATGCGTTATCGGATCAGTATGTTTATGATAATCAAAACAGAGTTGATGGTCTCCGGGTGGAACCTGTCCACGCCTATGAGGATGGGAGCATTTCCTATATCGGCGGCAATCCGGCTCAGTGGCAGTTTGAGAGTGCAAGGAACGGAAAGTATTATCTGTGCGTCGATGGTAAATATCTGCAGAGATTTAACAAAGGCGAGAATAACAACTACGGCTGGGAAGCCCGACTTGTCGAGAATAAAAATAATGCAACGCAGCTCAGCATCACTGTCAATAGCGATGGAACGATATTGATTTATGATGATCTCGGTGGGCAGGGGCAGCAGTATTATCTGCACAACGAAGGACCCAGCCAAGGCAGCGAGTTTAATTCCCGCATCTTTAAATTTACAAATCAGAACGTCAATACAAACTCTGCGGCATACCGGTTCAGGGTTTGTGAGGAGTCTGATCAATTTGAAAGCTTTGCTGCACGTAAGGTTTCCGTGCAGAATCTTACGGTCAATGACAGTTTCCTGATCTACCGCAAGTTCGAGGACAGCCAGGGTAAAGAGCAGCTGTTCGCGCTTGCAAGCGACGGTACTTTTGTACGTGTATATGACGGCGGTGATAGTGTCTACTGGCGTGAGACGGATAAAAACATCTACTGGAACTACAGGCTGGAAGGTAACTATTACACTATCTACTCTACTCTTCCGGGAACCGGCGAACCCGTTTACATCAATCCGATGTATTCGTCTGATCCTAAGCAGACAATCACAAGTACACCATCCGGTCTGACTCTTATCGGGAAAGATAATGGCGAGTACGGAACTGCGATCGAGAACTGGGATCAGACCGCATACGATTATGCTGGTCTGCATGTGACTGTCAACGCACAGGGAGAAGCAAGTTTATCTGCCGGTACCCGAGTCGGAGAAACGTCCGATGTATTCCTGTTCGCGGTTGCCAGCAGCATGCCCGGAGAGACGGCGGAAACGGTTGATACTGTGGACAGTGACAGCCTCGGTATCAAGATTACCATGTTTGACTATGGGAGAGCGAAGGGCAGTTATAGTGCCGGCGATAAACTATCTGAAATGACAGCTGTGGCGGGCAGTGCTGAATATACCCCTCATGCTGCGCATCAGCTTGTCAAGGCCTACCTTGAAAACGGATTACCTTCCAGCAAAACAAACGGTGCGATGGAGGGATTATTTACAGAGGGCGGGAGTGCAGTTACTGCATATAAAGAAAATGTGAATCATCTCTTCCTTCAGAGTTATTATGACGAGAATGGCATGTTCCGTTATCGGTCAGAGGATAACTATGCTTATCTGTCTTATGATCCTGATACAGAAAAAATAACGGGTACTGACTTTACGGTTTATCGTCAGGCAGCTACGCCGTACCCTTATGATTCCCAACCGGGTCATTCATATTATACGCATGGTCATTTTATGCCTTTTAATGACATTGATATGACCCAAAACGTTTCCCGTCTAATGAACCAATACGGGAATATGTACGATCTTGCCCATCCAAATGACATTATCGGAGAATTGCCTATTGGTGATGGTCGGACCTACGAGGATATCTATGCCACACAGGGTATCCCCAACTTCTACACGGGAATGAAAATGGAAGCCAATTTTACCCAGCTCAAAGACGGTAAGCTGGAGAACGGCGATCCCATGGTTTTCAAATTCACCGGCGACGATGACATGTGGGTATATATTGACGGTGTGCTCGTGCTCGATATCGGTGGTATTCACGAGCCCCTGAGCGGGACCATCGATTTTTCTACCGGCAAAGTAAGCAATCCGTCCGGATCCAGTCTTGCCGGAGAGAAGACGCTGTACGATATTTTTATGGCGGTGAAGGAAGCAAATGGAACGCCGCAGGAAGTAAAGGACAAGATCAATTCCATTACCTGGAAGGATGTGGATGGAAATGGAAGGCCGGATACATTCGCAGACTACACCAATCACGACTTTAAAGCGTTCTATATGGAGCGTGGTGCAGGTGCATCCAACCTGGATATTCAATTTAACCTGAAGGTCATGCATCCGGATGAATTCGTTGTTACTAAACAGATTCCCGACGGCGTTGATCCGCGGTTTGTCAACCAGGAGTACAAGTTCCAGGCGACCTTTAAGGACTACACAAATAACGACGAGATCAAACCGCTGTTCGTGGGGCAGAAATACGGTACACAGCAAGAGCTCATCGCCTGCACCAGCATCGTCTACAAGGACCGGAAGGATGAAAACGGCAATCCTGTCCCGGTAAATGTGGGTAACGATGGTTGTTTCACGCTGAAAGCCGGCGAAGCCGCTGTGTTTAAGATGGCGGACAAAAAGCTGCAGTATACCGTTAAGGAAGTGGAAATCGACTCTGTTCAGAAGACTGAAAAGGTTGAAATCAATGGACAGGTAGTAACTATAGCGAATGGAACTGCGGAAGCCGCCTATGCCCGGGTACAGGATCGCAGCCAGCTCAACTACAAGAACCACCCCTTCCTTCAGAACCTGAACATTATTAAACATCTCCTGCCTGAAGGCACCAAGGACGGGCCGGGCGATGTGTTCGAGTTCCGCGTGTATTTGGAATCCACTGTAGAGGTGGAAGGCCAGCTTATGCAGCAACTGGTGCCTTACTCCTATGGGCCGTACTATGTCACCAAGATTGTTGACGGTCAGACCCACTACTATACTTTGACCGGAACGAATAACGCGCCTGTGGATAAGGGAACGACTCCCGTGGTTTGCTCCACCACCGGCAGAAGCGGTTCGATAAACAGTATTCCTCCCGAATTCACCGTTGAGATTCGTAACCTGGCGGTGGGTACACACTTCTACGTCGAAGAGCGACGTGATAATATTCCGTCAGGATTTGTTTTTGATCATGAAGATTTGGTTGAAGGCACTTATGACGGTCAGACATTGGGCACTAATGAGGATATTATAAGTCGTATTATTGCGCGCGACGAAAAGGATCATCAGTCTTTTGACCCCGATACGGTCGGTAAGATTAAAAAAGGCGTGGACGCGCAATCCGAAGTGTTCAATAAGAAGGTCAGTGTCAATGTCCGGAAGCAGTGGCTCAAAATGAACGGGCAGCCTTATACACTTGAGCAGGCCCGTCAGCTTCCCGGCAGCCAGAGCGCGGTGATCACGGCGGAGCTCTGGAAGAAAAAAATCGCTGAGGAAACAAGCGGAGAGACAGATAACCCCGTCACTGTGACCTTTATGGTCAACACAACTGCGGATACAGAATATCGTCAGGTATCTGTTCCGGTTACGATAAAGAATGGTTCAACACTGGAATTCTCTCTTGGCGCCAGAGGAACAAGCCAAGCCCAGGAGATCCATAGTGAACCTGAGTACACTATTTCACGCAGCAGCGTAACATCGAACCCGAAGATCCATTACTCCAATGGACGCCAGAAGGATAAGTGGAGCAAATATACGATCAGCGGGATTACTGAAGACACAAAAGTCTATGCGACCTTCGATGCGGACAAGGTCGGAGATGACTTTGTCGGTCTTTACATCGCTTCGAAGGTGGATCCCGGTTCTTCTGAGACGCCTGTCGAGGAAAAGGTTGCTGATATCACCCTGAACGACGCCAATGATTGGCTGCAGCAGATCCCGAAGGAATCGGGTTATACCTATTTCCTGATGAACGTTGTTGAGACCGGATTGGAGGGACATGCCCACGAGTATACCTTCATTGACTCTCCAACGGTTACCACAGATGCAGACGGGAATCTCATTCTTGCGGTCGCGAATAAGTATCGCGAACCTATCAACGTCACCGTTGAGAAAGTCTGGTCTCCTGCGCTGACAAGTGAAGAAGAAAGCGATGCACATGTAATCGTTGAGCTGCATCGTTATGCCAAAAAGACTAAAGGTCTTCTGGAAGTCGTACTCAAAGACAACTTTGGAGCTCCGATCGAGGGGGCCGTATTCAAGCTGTATAAAGACGGCGTTGAACAGGAACAGACTTATACTACGGACGTTAACGGAAAAATAGCAGCCGGCAACCTGGAACCCGGGACATATAAGTTTAAACAGATCAGCACGCCGGAAGGCTACAGCATGTCCGATTCTGCCCCGCAGACTGAAGATTTTGTGGTGGAGGATAACAAGACCGCTCCGCAGGAGATGCACTGCGAGCTCCAGAATCAGGCACTGGAGACGAATGGTGTTGCAACGTTGACTCTGCTTGATAATAATGGTGCTCCTATCCAAGGCGCAAAGTATGAGCTGAGGAGGAAGGGAACGGAAGAGATTATTAAACAGGGGCTTGTGACCGATGAAGATGGCAAAGTCACGGTCTCACAGCTTAAGGCGGGAACGTACTATTTCTTCGAAACAGAGCCGCCCGCAGACTACAACCTTCCCAATGAATGGCAGGATACTGAATTTACCGTGTTGGAACACCCTGGGATCGTACAGACTTTCAACATCAGCATGGTCAACAATCTGAAGGGAAAAGGCTACGTTGAGATTACCCTTACCGGTCCTGACGGACAACCGGTCAGTAATGCCACATTCGAGCTGTACAAGGGCAGTGAAAAACTGACGGAAAGGACTACTGGCAACGACGGCAAGCTGACTTTCGGTAATCCCGAGAGACTTGCCGCGGGCACTTATGTTGTAAAACAGATAAGCACGGACGCCAATCTGCTTCCGGCGAATCAGCAGTCGTTCACGATCCAGGATAATGGAAATGCGAACCAGAAAAATGAGCTGACCTTTAGCAACTCATACAGGGGCATGGGTACTGCGACTGTAACCTTGACCAGGAAAGACAACAATAATCCTATCAGCGGTGCAAAGTTTGAGTTGTACAAAGATAGTGAGTATTTTATGGAAAAGACCACCGACGAAAATGGTCAGCTGGTTTTCGGTTCTCCGGACAAGTTACCTGTTGGGAATTATTACATTAAACAGATTTCCACCGTAGATGGATTGGACCCTATAGTAAACAATTGGCCTTTCGAAATCCTGGAGAATGGTAATCCGAATCAGACGTATTCCTGGAATGTTCAGAATGAGGAAAATGCCGGGAATGTGACGATTAAACTGTGGAAGAAGGGGGGATTCGGACAATGGAATTGGTCGTGCTTGAATACTTATACAGATTTAAGGCCAGGGCGTACTTATTCGTTTACAGCTCAAATTAATCAAGGGTTTAATATAGAACATCTTTGGTGTTATCAGGATGAATCTGATCACATTAACGCGGATTCTATATCTAATGGTCAAGTGACAAATTTGAATCCTGCCGGATGGGATGATAGTACGTATACCTATCATTTTACAATTACTCCGACAAAGGACAATTCGGTATATTCGTATGTATTATTGACGGATTGGGATGCAGGCAATATTAAATCTATGACCATGGATGAATCGAGCCGTCAAGCGGCAGCCCCCGCTTCTGGTCGCTCCCAGTCTCAGCAGGTCAAGAAACTAGCTGTATCAAAGAACGGTACACCTGGTTCTGTGCAAGATTCCGCTCAGATGGCTCAGGGCGTTCAGAACAATACATCAACACCAGATAGCGGCAACAAGAAGAGTTCCAGTGAATCCAGTAAAGGTTCCGCTCTGAGAGACGTCCCTCAGGTTGTCAGTCCTTCCAGCCCCCCCAGTGATGATTATATCGTGGACGCCAACTTTACGAAGACCTATAAAATCACAAAGGAGGACAACAATTGGAAGCATGTATTTGAGAATCTTGATAAATACGACAATGATGAGAATCCCTACTACTATTACGTTGTCGAAACAGAATGTGTACCGGATTCCTATCATGTAACATCTTATACCAACGACAATCTGACAGAAACCGGTACGATCACGATTACAAATCAAAGAGAGCTAAAAGGTTCCCTTTCTGTGACGAAGCAGACAAATGGTTTGGATTCTGCAGATGCATCAGGAAAGACCTATCAGATTGGTGTGAAAGATGTATCCGGGAATTACTACACATTAAACGGAGAACTTTCAGGAACAAGCCCATATTATGTAACATTCAATGCAAATGATACAAAGACCTGGGTGGAATTGCCCAAAGGGTCATATACAGTTGAGGAAGCAGATGCTGCGGTTTCCGGTTACACATGGTCCGTCACAGGGACCGGCAGTATTAGTGTGCTGGATGGAGGATCAGCTTCAGCAACGGTAATTAACACATATACCAAAAAATATGTGAATCTGGATATTCTGAAAGTTCAGAAAGATACAGAAACACCTCTTGAGAACGCAACGTTTAAGTTGTGGAAGATTGACGGCGAAAGCAGCAGCATAAGCAAAGACAGCACGACAGAACAGACAGTAACAACAAATGCTCAAGGTAAGGCAAGCTTCATTAATCTTACTGTTGGTTACTATATCATCACGGAGACGAATACTCCCGCCGGATATGTAATTACAGGAGATGATTCATTCTATATCGAAATAACAGACAGCGGAATAAGCTTGCTCACAAAGGGAGAAGGCACTCCCAGTACCTGGCCAAAGAATGCTGCTTCTTATGGTATCGTGAAGACATTTACAGCGGCAACGGCGGATTCAAATGCACAGGCGACAATTGAGAATGAACCTGGCGCAGCCCTCCCCAACACGGGCGGTCCCGGCACGTGGCTCTTCACGATCCTCGGCAGCATCCTGATCCTTGGATCGGGCGTGCTGCTGTGGAGACGACGGAGATTAATTTAGCACAAGGTTAACAGAGAAGTCAGTCACTTCGGTGGCTGGCTTTTCTTTTGGGGATGGGTTAGCATAACCTAACTGCCAGATATAAAATGACGCCGCCCGGGACTGTGCCGGACAGCGTCGGTGTGATTATTTTGGTTCGTTTACTTTCTCCTGATAGAGTTTCATCAGCCATGCAACACAAGCTGCCTCGTCGGTCTCTTTGATCGGCATGCCGTATGCCTGCATAACCGCACGGTCATTGTTCATATGAGCTTTGCGGAGCTCAGGCGGCATAAAAGTTGGATCGTACAAATCAGCCAAGCAAGAATTCGAATAAAGAAAGCGGGCATCAAGGATTCCCTGTGCAGTTTCTGCTATACGCTGCTTTTCCTTTTCTGCTGGCTGTGGCCATGGGAAATTATTGTACACAGAAGCCTGGTATCTGAAATCAGACTTTATTCTACCACAGACCACTCTAACCCAAGCCATATGAACATTCGATGTCAAAATACCAAACTCATAGAGCCCCAGATCCGGAATAATAGTACATGCATCACCGGCTATTATTTCAGGCTGTATGAATCCAAATGGGATATATCGCCTTGTCTGTGAAGAATGCCTTGGAATCACCAAATATGTGGACTTGGGCTGGCGTATCTGGCAAAACAGATAAGGAAGATCAGCCTTTTTCTTTACTCTGTCGATTTTACTTTCAGTTCTGAGTTGCCGGACACGTTCTATTCGCTCTTTTACTTCTGGAATATTTCTGATTTCGGACAAGTCGGCCTTATCCAGCCAAAGACAATATCGGGAGTACTGGCCGATCCGATCATGTAGAAATTCGTGAGCGCCAATGAAGGGTTTAATGTATTTAGCCAGGACAGGATACTTCGAAACCAGCGTTTCTCTTTCCTCTGCATCAAGGATGAAATTCCCATAATCCATTGGTTGAGAGCCTGTGGTCATTTTTGGCAACGAGCCCTGCGGCTTGTTTGTACGACTTTCAAGCCATACATCAGGAGCAGCAATGATATAAGGGTTGATATGATCAACTTCCGTCACATCCGAACCATCAAATAGCTTTTTAGGCTTCCGGACAGATCCGTATGTGAAACCTACAATAACACAGTGGACATGGGCTTTAGAACTTGCTTCGCTGTCCCAGATAAACGTCGAATAGGCGAATTGGATCTCCGCTTTATGATCGACAACGAGCTGTTTCCAGAAAGCGGGTACAGATTCTCCTTGGCAAATAGAGTTTGTAGAAACAAAGGCTGCAGTAATGTGACTGACAGCTGTCTCCATATACTCAATTGCTTTTTGATACCAGCAAATGACATAGTCAAGTTTGGATTCAGTTTCCCCTTTTCCAAACACGATAGAGATATCTTCTTTTTGTGCATTTGATCTGAGGTTGTGTCCTACAAAAGGAGGATTCCCCATGATATAGTTCAGCTTGCTCTTGTCCACCACATCATTCCAGTCTATCCGCAGGGCATTGCCTTCGACGATATACGCGTTCGTCTTCAGTGGCAGGAAATCCAGCTGCATGTGGACAATGTCCTCTGTCTCTTTTAGCATCTGGTTCTCGGCGATCCACAGTGCTGTCCGGGCGACCGTGACAGCGAAATCGTTGATCTCAATGCCGTAGAACTGGCTGATGGAAACCTTGATCGGAGAGAAGCCTTCATAGCCAAAGGTGATCTGGCCGTGGGTCAGCAGGCGAAGGATCTCGTTCTCCAGCTTCCGAAGCTGTAAGTACGATTCCGTGAGGAAATTTCCGCTGCCTGCGCTCGGATCGAGGAACGACAGGGATGCCAGCTTGTCCTGCAGGGCATGGAGCTTTTTCTCCTGCGTCCGCAGCACAGAGATGTTTTTGATCTCCTCAAATTCCGCCTTCAGATCGTCGAGGAAAAGCGGGTCGATGACTTTGTGAATGTTCTCGATTGACGTGTAGTGCATACCACCGGAACGCCGGGTCTCCGGGTTCAATGTGCTCTCAAACACCGCGCCGAAGATGGTCGGGCTGATTTCCGACCAGTCAAAATCATCACTGGCCTTACGGAGAAGCAGATCCATGATTTCATCAGTGAAGGGCGGGATCTCGATATCGTCGCCGTCGAACAGGCCGCCGTTGACATACGGGAATGCTGCCAGCATCTGATCGTCGTCCGCAAGATACGGATCACGGTCTTCCGGTTTCTGGTTCAGTACGCGGAAAAGATCCCGCAGCCCCTTACGGGCGTGTGCGGCATCGAACTGCTGCATATAGTCATGGAACATGCTCTTCCTGCCAAAGACTGATGCGTCCTCTGCGTAGAGGCAGAAGACGATTCGGACGCAGAGCTTGTTCAGGGACTTCAGTGTCTCCTCATTCTCCGGATCTTTACTGCTTCAGGAAGGCATCATAAAGTTGACCAACAAGCTCACCGGCCTGCAGGGAGATCTACATCTCGTCGGTAACTTTCCTGACCTCTTTGTTTACGAGGAAATCCAGCATGTGATATTTTGCAGGGAGATCGGTCAGTGTGATCTTGACCGGATCGGGCTTTACAGCATCGCGGTCATAGATCCAGATCTCCTTGAAATTGGATGTGATGATCCAGCGGGCACACTCACTGAAGGGCAGATAGTTATCATAGTATTTGGCTTGCTCATACGGCGTCATGCCGTTGTGTCCGGCCTGCGGTTTATCAAGTGCGATGCCCAGAGATTTCTGTTCGATCAGGACATGGGTCTCCGGGATATAGACATCAATTCTTTTTGTATTGCCGTCGCCGCCGACAACCTTCTTTTCAAAATCCACGCGTTCTGTCACGCGGTCAAACCCGAGGATGTTGGTCAGGATCTCGATCCAGTAGGAGCGGGCATCCTCATCCTCGCGGCCCTTGCCGTTCCATCGATAGAAAAACTGGCGGGCAGCTTCCCTTTGTTGTGCATCTGTCATTGTGGCTTTCCCTCCGATCAGTCGTCTATGGTCTCCATGATATCATCCAGGTGGACATGAAGGGCTTCACAGATTTTCAAAAGAACATCTGTGGTAATGTTTTCCCCTTTGCCCAGCTTGGAGATAGAAGCGCCGCTGATTCCTGCAGCTTCTTTCAGATCCATTTTTTTCATGTTCTTGTCGATCAGTAGTTTCCACAACTTGTTATAACTGATATGCATGGCGCTCCCTCCCTTTTAATCGTAGACCGCGTACATCATTTTATAGTGCTGTCCCTGTTTCATGATTTCAAAAATCTTCTTGAATATGGCCTTGCAGACATCCGGATCGGCGGATTCTTCGACATAGTGAAGCCCGTCGTTGAATCCGATCCGTTCAGGACTGATGTAAGCAAGCATGGACTGTGCAAGGTCAAATTGCTCCTTATCTTCATTGCCGAATTCATCAACGAACGACTATCTTGCCATTTTTATCCAGTGTTGTTAGAATATCTATATCTAAAAATATTTTTCGAACAATTTCTCGGTTCATCCGCAAGGTGACACGCACAAAAGGATAAAATGAACAACAGGATTCACGGGTCAGTCCCCATGAAAACAGGTTGTTTTTTCTGGTTATTCGGGATAATATGTCCATGTGTTGTCCTGTGGCTGAATGTATTTGAGAGGACAATACAGATTGTTGTGTTAGGAGCACTTTCCTTCACCCACAGCGACGGTCGCTTCAGAAGACCTTTATCAGAGGCCAGGTCTTCTGAAGTGACCGTTGCGGGTGTGTGGATACTGACTTCTTCGCGGAGACCTCACGGGGGATTGTCTTGTGTCATATGTATGATTCATAGCACTTAGTGCATTTCAATACGGAAATACCTTACACAAAATAACAATAGCAACAAGGTGTAGGTGCAACATGAGAAAACTTCTTGCCAAAATTCGGAAAATCCTGAAAGACCGCAGGACGAGGCAGCTGCTTACGCGCACTGTCAGCGTCACTGCGGCCATTGTCGTTTTTGTGACAACATATGCTCTGGTACTTCCGGCAATCACAATGGAGGCCGAGGCTGACTGCGGCATCGAAGCCCACCAGCACGACAGCAGCTGTTATCAAGACCGGCTGATCTGTGATATTCCCGAATCCGACGGACACCAGCATACTGCCAGTTGCTATGAGAAGATCTTGATTTGCGGCAAAGAAGTGCACACCCATTCCACGGAATGTTACTCTCCTGCCAATAATACCTCTTCTTCCTGGTCGACGGAGTCCGCTGCCGTTGCGGCAACTGACAGTGCTGCTGCAGGTATCACAGTCCAGACATTTATGGATGATGTGGAAATATTGGAAGACGACTCTTTCTCCTCTTCCACATTTTCAACTTCTTCTACCGCGGACAGCGAATCAGACGATGCAGCAGATCTGTACGCAACATTTTCGGAGGACATAGATGCTTCGGGCGGTGATGCAGCAGAAACAGATAATCAGCTGTCTGAAACTGCTGATTCACCACTGGTTGCTGATTCACCACTGGCTGATGATTCGCCATCATCGGTGTCCGATGCAAATGCGGCAACAGAAACCGATACGGTTATCAATACCGCTGACGGTGCAGCTACCAATGAGATTGCAGCAACCAATGAGACTTCAACAACCGATGATACAGCCATTACGAACCCTGATGCATTTTCAGCATCCGGGACATCCACAAGTACCGAGGCACCTGCAGTTTCAACCACATCTGCTGCATCTGATACATCTGCAGCCGAACCCGCAGCAACATCTTCTACTGCCTCTGTGTCTTCTACAGCTTCCACAGCCTCCACAGCCTCCACGGCTGCCGGAGCTTTTGAGGAAGACAGCTATGTTCCCAGCCTGGATCCTTTGGATTTCAGCCGGATCCTCACTACCGACACTGGAATTTATTACTACCATGTGGAAGACAAAGACACCGCTCCCGAGAATTCAGGAGACATAAAAGACTGGAAACCGCTTGACGAAGACACTGTTTTAGATCCGGCAGATATTCTCCGGGTCTATTTGGCATACTCTATTCCCGCAGGAAGTCTCAATGCAACAAATCCCGTTGCCCGCTATCGCCTGCCTTCGAACCTGCACCTTTCAGAAAAACAGGTGGAGTCGATAAATGCCACCGTAAACGGCATCGCCAACCAGTATGTCAGCATGGACACTCTGGAAATCACAGATTCGGAGAAATATAAAGAGTCGCTCGGTGTTGAGGCGATAGAAGGAAACCGCATCCCTTCTGATGACATCGAAGAATACTTCGAAAAACACCGGGAGCTGGATGGGCAGGAATACATTTCCGCGACCGTCAAGACAGAGGACGTGTACGACGTCGATGAAATTACCGGTGAGTATGGCGAATACCTGGGGCAGGATCTCATCTTTACTTTTACCGACTATACCATCGCGAAAAACCGCCACGAATATAACAGGAACGGACAGCCCACTAAAGCAGGCGAAAAAGTCGACGGCTGGGTATGTTTTGATTTGAAGACCAGCCAGGTGGATTGGATCGAAGTCGAAAAAGATATCCAGATTGATGAACAGGAGGCTGACGGTGTAGAAGACACAGAATCAGTCAGGCAGGGACTGAACGAATCAGAAGATGGCGACAACCAGAAAGAGGATGGGGCGGCTTCGGAAGAAAACAAAGAAAAGGCGGCGTCAAATTCAACTGCTTTAGATTCATCAGCTTCAGCTTCTGCTGCTTCAGATTCAAATTCGTCACATTCTGGTGCAACAGATTCCTCAGATTCTGAAAGTATGGATTCAGAGGCGGCGTCAAAAATAACCAAAACAAGGACCGTCAAAAATGAGGCAAAAGTTGTATTTGCAGAAGAAGTCAAGGAAGATAAGAAAAACGATATCGATGGCATCGAAGAGATCAGCACGACTCTGACGATGGAGGAAACGGTCATCGATGGGCCAGAAACACCTGCGGAAACTGATCATTTAAATGATGAAAAAGAAATAATCAAAGAAACTGACAAAGAAGATAAATCGGATACAGATTCAAATACAGGCATAAAGGCTGAAACTAAGGATGAGTCAGAAGAAAACAATGTGTCTGAAGAAAATAAGGCGTCAGAAGAAAACAATGTGTCAGAAGAAAATGCCTCTTCAGATAAGACTGCCCGAGTTACACCGGAAACACATCCGGCAGCTTCTTTTGAAGAGAGCCTCACTGTTTACACAGGAAGATTAAACTCCGACACTGAAACCGGAAAACTTCCTGATGACACCAAACTGACCGTCAGCGTGTCGGCGGACGAATGCACCTTCCCCGCAGGTACAACCATGAAGGTGTCCGCAGTCACTGATGACCAGATGGATACTGTTGCAGCCGCAGTCGAAAGTGCAGTGGCCAGCGATGACACCGTCAGCAACAGGACCCGGGGATTCCAGGCTGTTGATATTACCTTCTATGATGCGGACGGAAACGAGATCGAACCCCTGAAATCCATCAGGGTTTCTATGAAGAGCGATGAGATCAGGAGAGCGGTTGAGGACGAGACCACCGCTCCCATTGTTGTGCATGTAAGCGATACCTCAACTACAGAGGATAAAGCTGGAATTGATACTACAGATGAAATTGATACTACAGCTGAAATAGGTGATATAGATGAAACCGGCAGAACCGCTGAGATCAGCCGAGACGATGATGATGAAAATGCTGATAAAAATGCAAATGATAATAAAGAAAACACAAATGAAAATGAAGAAAATACAAATAAGATTGAAGAAAATGCAAATGAAAATAAAGAAAAGAACAATGAAAAACCTGGAAAGGAGACTACTGATCTCATTGCCACAGTGATTGAGACATCCACAGGAGAAGAAGCAGAAAAAGACGCTGACCTGACCTTTGAGGCAGGAACGTTTTCCGTATATGCGATAGTTTATACAGTGGACTTCCATTACGAAATAAACGGAAAAATGTACGATTTTTCACTTCCTGGGGGCGGTTTTGTCACTTTGCAGCAGCTTGTGGAAATACTTAGTATAGCCAACAATGATACATATAATGAAAATGCGTCTAAAGCAGAGGAGAATAACGAGAATTTTCATACGGAAGATGACGAATACAGCGCAGGGAAAGTGCAGAGTGTAGATGATGGTGCATATGGGAAAGAAAACAAAAAAGTTGACAATGTAGCAGGGGTGCATGGGACTGATAGTAAAAGTGCGGGCGATGGCTCTGAAAATAATATTGCTGATACAGCTGATGCTGAGAGTACTGCATACGAAAAAGCTATCAGCCTGAATAATATGTCAGTAAGCGAGAAGACGAGAGAGTTCGTTGCGGACGTGATGAGTGTGGAGCTTTCGAATCCTGAGCTGATTTGGGTTGGTAAAGTTGAAGAGGCTGTCACAATAGGAGAATTGAAAAAAGCTTACGGTCTTCAATGTCAGTACAGCGTGGAACTGACTGAGGAACAGATATCAGAGATTGACGAGAGCACAGTTGAAGGTGGAGACTGGGCTCTGATCAGTATGCTTCCGTTTACTAGTGAAGAAACACTGAATGTCACCATGAAAAACGGAGTTCAGTTTACGGTGAAGGTGACGGATGACCAGATCAGCAATTTTGATTCGCTGGTCAATAATGAAAGATACGTCCTCTACATAGACGTCAATGGCACATATTATGCTCTTGACAATACAGGAAACACAGTCCTTGTTCCGGACAATGATTTGGACATACTTCCCAGTGAATATCTTTGGAGATTCTCCTCACAGGAGAATGGCTCCTATCAATATGACAATGCCTGCAGTTGGCTGAGTGGAGGTAATTATCTTGACGTTTACTATACAGACAAGGAGAAGCCTGTAGTCAACTCAGCAAATTCTGATAACTGGATTCCAATTGTAACACTGATCCAGCATGGTGACGGATTTTATTTCCGAGATCTGAACCCGGATCGTTTAAGAATGGACCAATTCTGGAATACTTACTATCAATGTCGTTTTTTGAAAGACAATTATGATTCTGACACGGACACGCACAATCTCCAGACTGTTTTTGGGAATGAGTATTATTACGATTTTTGGGGGGGACTCCATGGGAACCCTTATAACGGGGCAGCTGTCATCCATGTCTACAAACAGGGGTCGGCTTACACCGTAAAGACCCAGTCTAATGATGAGACGTTTGGCCATGTGAGATACACGCACGATACTACTAATGAGCAGACATCTGCATCGCATACATCTATAGAAGTTTTGACGGAAAACAATGTCGAGAAGAATAAGGCTGTTCCCGGCAGCTTTACTGCTGTTCCTGAAAACGGATACAAGTTCACAGGGTGGGAGATAATCCATATCAACTCATGGGATACCTGTGAAGTTACGGACTGGGGCCCCGGCGCCACGCGGGAATCCGCCACGATTCAGCCGACTGTCAACGGCAATCTCATCCTGCAGGCAAACTTTGCTCCGGAGAAGCTCTATCCGTTTACAGTAACAACCAATGATGAGACCATGGGTACAGTCGGCGGAGGGAACAAGGAAGGCTCTAATGTGGCAGGCCAGAATACCTTCACATCTATCTCAGGGGTTGTGATTGATGGAACGGGATGGAATGCATATGCATTGAGTGCCGTACAGAAACCACTGCATAAATTTGTCGCGTGGGAGCTGAAGAATGCCAATGGCGTAGTGGTTCAAACTATTGGGAATGACACTATTCCAGCGCATTACTTTGAGCTTACAGAGGATGGCATGACCCTCACGGCAATATTCCGGATAAAGACCGAGACGGAGATTGATGAGGGAGATATCGACACGCTGCTGGGTTCTTGGAAAACGGACATGACCAGCGACTTTGTCGGAGTTGATAAGACTGCGCATGTTCATGATCCTGAAAATCGTATCTATGAAATCGATTTGAGCGCATCCTCCGGCAAATGGGCAGTGGAGAATAATATTAATCTGGATTTCATCACAGATACCTCACGGTCAATGTATTTCCCGGCAAACCTGGAATATGCAAAAGGAACTGAAGAGGCAAGTTCCTGTACGAAGCTCAAGAGCTGGCTGAATGATAACGGCACAATAGGCGAGACGTATTATGTCATATCGTCTGATAATACTGCTACCATGTACGCAGTCCACTATGAAGATGGAGAATGGAAGTACCGAGATGCATCGTATTATTACTATTGGAAAGGCGAAAACCGGACCTCAACTCCTGTTCCAGATAGTTTGGGTCTGTCAAAAACAATAACAGGTATAATTTATAAATCGAGAACGGCACCTGCGTCTTACCAGGCTCATGGAGGTGTGCCATCCTCTTTGGAGGAGTACTGGTCGCGACTGGATTATCTTTATAAGGCGGTCATGACGGCTACAGAGACACTGAAAGCAATTGATCCGCAGGCTGCGGTCCATTTAACAACATTTAATAAACAATCATTTAATAATGGATGGATTGTAAAATCTACAGATTCTCCGCTAACGGAGGAACAAATATTCACCAGCAGCTTAACGGGCGTTACTCTGAGCGGAGGTACACGTCAGGACGAAGGCCTATATACCTCCAGAACGGGAGAGGATCGGACCGGCACAAGTGGAGATGGTCCAGGCCCGGGTACGATAGAAGGAGTTGGTACTGGCGAGAACTGTGCATTTGCTGACAGCAGTCACAGACATTTTGCAATCCTCGTTACTGACGGCGCTCCGAATGGCGCGACATGGGGCAGCGAAGACAATACTGCATACAATACAATTTTCGGTCAGGCAAAGCGGTTAAAAGATATTGAGGATGATAAACATAATCCACTTACATTAATGACTCTGGGCATAAGTTTGAACTTTGTAAATGAAACGGACAGAACTAATCTGCAACGTATATCTTCCAGTCCTTATTCTGACAAGTATGCAAAAGCAGCAAACAACGGCGGTCAGATTGTAACGGCTATCGAACAGCTTGTGGAAAGCATGGCCTGCAAGGCCGCTATGTTCGGAACTGTGTCCGATACGCTGGATCCCGCTTTCTACCCTGTGAAAGCTGACGGAACTCCCATCACACCTGGTTATTACACGATGGATGGAGACTCTTACAGCCCAGCGGCAAATGACACAAACGAGTACTGTCAGTGGAGCAGAAACGGCGATTCCTGGACGGTCACTTACTATAACCAGACTTTTAAATGGCCTGAAAGAGATGGCAACGGTAACATTACCACAAACGGATGGGAACACGCTTTTTATGCCAAGGCAAAAGAAAACTTTATGGGTGGGAATGCCATAGAGACTAATTCTGTAGGCAGTACTACCTTTACCGGGACTCACACCATTTTAATAGATAGCTCCGGAAATGTTCGGCCAGATACGAAAAAGGAGGTTGTAGATAATTTAAACCAGGCGAAACCCATTACCAAGAGCGACATCCCGACACCGCATGTCAATGTCAAACAGCTGACCCTCATGGAGAACAATACCGAGTGGAAGGTTTACGTTCAGACGGGGGTTGAGCCCCTGCCCCAGATCAAAGCTCTGTATGACAATATCTTGGTTCAGGAGGTCGTTGACAGCTCTTCAGAGCACATGATCACGAACAAATCTGCCATGCTCTTCAATCCTCCTAAGGAAACCGACCCCGAGACCTTCTATTTGAAGGATGTGTTTGGGGATTCAACTACTATAGACTGGACGGTGCTAACCGCAGCCAGGGAGGAAGGTGAGCCGCCTGCTTATGTGGACTTGCTTTACAATAACACAGACCTTAATTATGGTCATACCACTGGATACATTCGCGTGACACTGACAAAGGAAGGAGATACTGCGAATTATGATGATCATTTGACGAGCAGCAATCTGAACGATGTTGAGACCTATGTATTGTCAGCGCAGTTCATTCCTTATACCGCGAGTGAGATGATCGATGCGCACGGGGAGGAGACGGACACGCATGACCATTTGTATCATACTACGTCGCTTCAATCACCCGGTGTGGAACAGTTGAGTGGTAAACCTTCAGAAAACACCCACATAATCGATCTGTTCGTACGAGGTCTTGGTATCACCAAGACAGATGAAAACTTCGCACAGGGATTAGCGGGAGCTGAGTTTACGGTATATCGCCCCGCTACAGCAGAGGAAGTCGCAGACAGTGAAAATGAGATCAAGACATTTGAAGGTGATTCCGGCAATTACATCTTTGACAGAAATCTTTCTTTTGATAGCAATGGTGTCGCATTTGTAAACGGTGTTCAATCACTCACTGCTCCCAGAACCACATACTATCTGGTTGAAACGAAAGCCCCGGACGGGTATGACCTGCGTGCTGACCCCATCCCCGTTGTGCTGGAGGTCACGAACGAGTATACCCCGCTTCCTGTCGCGAAAGGAGAACAGCCTGTTACACAGAACACGAAACCTGAGTCTGGAATGTATAACTGGGTAGAGAAAGCCAGCCTTAAAATGGTCTCTGACTATGGGATTTTGCGTACAACTGGTTCTTATGATCCAACAAATCCAGACACCGTGTATGGTCATGATGCAGAACCCACTTCTGAATACGAAGTAATGTATTACCGAATTTCTAATAACCCGGGAGTTGAACTTCCAGCCACCGGCGGTTCCGGCACAAACCTCATTTACATCCTTGGTTCCATACTGACAAGCCTTGCGAGCGTAGGGCTCGTGATGAAACGGAAAAGGAGAGACAGAAGTGCTGCAGCGTAAGAGCAACCGAGGACCGGCCCCCAATTCACATAAGAATTGAGTGGTAATTCAGCTGAAACTGCGTGTCTGATCTACGAAAAAATGAAGCAAATGTGCAAAAAGTTGATGACTTTTGGCGCATTTGCTTCATTTCTCAATTACTGTTTATCAGGAATACCGGAATCTATACGAGCCCTATTTTTCTTTCTGATTCTATTCTCAGTAAAAAGTCCTTTTGAAATCCCGATTTTAGATGCAATGGTTTTGACAAGGACCATCTTAAATCTCATATGACATAAGAAAAGCTCCAAGTGAATAACGAACAGAAAACAGAGCATTGAAGATATCTTCATCGCTCTGTTTTTTGTTCGCTATTATCATTATGGAAGAGTGGCGTAGTGAGCAGCTTGACTCAGTAATCACTGTTATTGGGTGTAATGAATATTGTTTATGACGGGACGGGTGCTTGCTTTCAATGAAGCTTTCAGACTATACTTCCTGCTCTTTGTGACGGTTTTTTAGAGGATGATTTGATAGACTCTATTTAAATAGGTCTCTATGACCTTTTTTGACTGTGAATGGATCTTTGACGGGAAACAGCTTTGGCTGTTATCGGATTACCGTTACAGTTTTACATGGTGAATGCTCTGTCTTAAGAGCATTTTGCCTCTACGATACACGCTTCTATTTAAGATACATATAGCTTAAGATACATATAGCTGTTAAGATACAGGCAACTATTTGATCAGTATCAGCTTCATCGGTGCTCATACTCTCATAAAAGCACCAACTCTATCCGGTGCGTATACCCATAAGGAGTGCAGAAAAATGAGAAAACTTCTGGCTAAAATACGGAAAATCTTACGTGATCGCAGAACCCGCAGATTCCTGACGCGATTTGTTTCAGGAACTGCAGCCATAGTCGTTTTTGTAACGACCTATGCGCTGATTCTTCCCGCCATCACGATGGAAAAGGAAGCTAACTGCGGCATTGAAGCACATCAGCATGATGATTCCTGCTATACCGAGGAGCTGATTTGTGACATACCGGAGAGCGGCGGACACCACCATGACGAGAGCTGCTACAGTATAACATCCACCCTCATATGCGGGATGGATGAGCATGAGCACAGCGTGGAAAACGGCTGCTATGACGAAGACGGAAACCTCATTTGTGAGATAAAGGAACACAGGCATAATGACGAATGCTATGAGGAGACCCGGGAGCTGACATGCCGGATTCCGGAGTCGGAAGGCCACCAGCACACAGATGCGTGCTATGAGAAAGTCCTTACCTGCGGCAAAGAAGTCCATGTCCACAGTACTGCCTGCTATGAATATGATCCTGTGTCTGATTCTGCTGTGGCGGCAAGCACAAGCAGTGCTTCCGCTGCTGCTACAAGTGCCGGCAGTGTTTCGTCCGCAGGGATGACGCTGAGTTTTGTAGATGAGACCGTCAGACCAGGCGGGACTGATGAACAAGCTGCTATGGACCAGCCGGTCGATAATAATAGAACCAGCGATAACGGTGGGTTCGTTGATAATGATGGATTGGGTGAAACGGATGGACCAAGCGGATCAAGCGAGATTGGCGGATTAAGCGAAACTGACAGATCCAGTGAAACTGCTTCATCGGGTGAGGGGAACACGGAAGTCCCGATGGAAATGACATATGGTAGCGAAAACGCCGGAACAGGAAGCACAGAAGCTTCAAACGCTGCATTGACCAATGCGGACAACAGCGCAGCTGCCTTAACCAGCTCAACAGCTGCAGATCAATATATTCCTCTGTTGGAGACTGTTGATTTCAACACAGTCCTCAATGACCGCACCGGCATCTACTATCATCACGTAGCGGACGGAGAGACTGTAGAAGACAGTTCTGCCATCCCAGCAGAAGACTGGAACCGGATTCCTAATAACACTGATAATACTGACCTGATGGAGAATATGGATGACGTGGAACTCGGAGGCAATGACCTTCTCCGGGTCTATTTGAGTTACACGATTCCTGCCGGAAGCCTCAACGCGACCAACCCTGTCGCCCGCTACAGGCTTCCTTCCAACCTCCACTTGACAGATTCCCAGGTCAAAGCCATCAACGAAAATGTCAACGGCCTTGCCGGACAGTATGTTGATCTGTCCACGTTGGAAATCACAGACCCGGACATGTACAACGCTTACCTCGGGGTAGAAGCTGTAGAAGGAACCCGCAGACCGGACGAAGCTGTTGAGGATTACCTGGCAGAGCAGGCCCGAAAAGCCGGCACAGACCCGGATGATGCCGCTGAGTACATCAGCGCAGCAGCCCGTGTGGAAAACGTCTATGATGCTGACGGCATTTACGGGGAGAAGGATGCGTATCTGGGGCAGGACCTGATCTTCACTTTTGCCCCCTATAGCATTGAAAAGAACCAGCATGAATATGATTCTAAAGGCCAGCCGACAAAGGCAGGCCAGGAGATCAAAGGGTGGCTCACCCTGGACCTCAACCTGGGACAGGTGGATTTCGGTGAAGCAGAGATTACCACGTCGACGGTTGACTTGTCAGAGGCAGAAGACGTAGACGGCCTCATCGAGGATGACCTTGCTGAAGACGGCCGCACCGAGGATGATCGTAATGAGGATGAGCACACCGAAGACGGCCGTATCGAAGATGACCGTAATGAAGGTGACCACACTGAAGACAACCGCACTGAAGATGGCCGTATTGAAGATGAAGACGCATCAGAAGGTCAGACCGAAGATGAACATAATGCGAATGATAACAATGCAGAGAATTCTGGCGAGGATAACGAAAACAATGCAGCCGGAGAATCCGGAGAAGAAACTGAAAACAGGCAGAACAAAGCTGTGACCATAGAGCGTGCAGAACGTACTGCTGAAATTGTTTTCGTCGAAGAAGGGTGGGACCAGAAAGACAATAAGATTGACCAGATCAGTACAAGGGTCACAGTCGTAGAGAAAACTGTAATTCAGACTCAGGATAATGATACTGAGGAGAATGATGCAGAGGCTGCCGCAGAGAATCCTGAAGAGCCAGGTGCGGGAAATACTGAAAAGTCAGCGGAAGGGAGTACCGAAGAGTCAGTAGCAGATAAAGATGCAAATCAATCGGACAAAGGAGATACAGACCAGGTCATCATGCCTGCCATGAGTTTTACTGACTCCATCAGAGTTTCCACAGGCAAGCCTGCCGGAATTGATGAGGAGGCGGAAGGTACCCTCGGCAGTGCTGTGAGATCTCTCCCTCAGGAAGCAGAAGTCTCCGTACGTGTGGAGGCTGATGAGGGCACATTCCCGGCCGGCACGACAATGGTGCTGAAAGCAGTAGAAGACCTTGATGCTGTGGCAGAAGCTGTCACAGAAACGGTGGAAAACAGCGATCCGTCCGTATCTGCCGATGGCGCGGATCATCAGTCGGAACAGACGGAAGACAGTAAAAACAATAACGGTACAGAAGAAAAGAAAAATCTGAAGACTTACGGCTTCCAGGCGGTGGACATAACCTTCCTTGACAAGGATGGTAAAGAGATCCAGCCTGCAAAGCCTGTTCGTGTTGCAATGACCTCGGAGATTGCGGAACAGGTGAAGGAAGAAGCAAAAACCGGTGCAGTGCCTGATCCTGTCGTTGTCCACGTGGACGATGACGGAAATGCAGAGCAGATGGAACTGGTTACGCCGGAGGAAATAGAGCCGGCACAGGGAAAGAAAGAGGAAGATCTTCTGGAAGAGGACCGAACTTCAAACGGTGAACAGGAAGAAACCGGAACCATGGATGTAGCTGGTGAAGCTCCTTCCGTTGGTTTTACCGCCGACTCTTTCTCAGTCTATGCGATCGTTTATACTGTGGACTTTCACTACGAGATAAATGGCAAAACTATGGAATTCAGCATTCCCGGAGGCGGTTTTGTCTCACTTGAACATGTAGTGGAAATGCTGGGTATAGCATCAGCTAATGAGAACAGGGAAAATGGGGATGAAAATGCCGCGAACGATGCTGAAAACGGAGATGCATTCGTAGGAGAAGTGCTGGGTGCAGATGTAAATGATGAGAACGATAAGGTCTACGAAGAGGCAATTAAGCTGAACGAAGTTGAGGTCAGCGAAGCTGCGAAGAGATTTGTCGCGGATGTCCAGAGCGTAGTGTTCTCTGATCCTGAACTTGTGTGGGTTAGCAAAGTTGACAGCGATACCACGGTAGGACGGATCAAAGAGGACAGAGGGGTAGAAGTTGAATACGGTGCAGATTTGACAGAAGAGAAGATCGCGGAGATTAATGCGCAGACGGTGGAAGCCGGAGACTGGGCTTTGATTAGTGTACTTCCATTTACGAGCGAAGAGACGCTGACTGTGACCATGAAGAATGGGGATCAGTTTGTCATTAAGGTGACAGACGCGCAGATTTCCACACATGTGATAACGGCAGACGGACAGGACTATAATATCACTGTGACTTATGACGACGCAGCACAAATTCCGGAAGGCGCGGAGCTGAAGGTTACAGAGATCAATGAAAAGGATGTACATTTTGCAGATTACCTGCGACGAGCTCTTGTAGAGATCGAAGGATCAGATGCTGTTGAAACGTCTGATGAAATGGAATCCAATGCAGAATCGCTGCCGGATGTAATACCGGATGACAGTGAGAATGCCTGGACGGCGAAATCAGTATCCGCAACAGACGCTCAGACATATTCCCGTTTCTTCGATATTGAAATTCAGGCAGATGGTCAGGACGTGGAGCCTAAGACGGAAGTCTTTGTACAGATATCTCTGACGAATGTTCCGGAGACTGCCCAGAATGGTCTGAAGGTGATACATTTTGGGGAAAATGGCGATGAGCTGATGATGGTAGATGCGAGCTCAGATTCAGATAAGAATACTTCCGAGATATCCTTTGTGACCGAAGGGTTCTCTGTTTATGCCATCGCATCTCGGGGTGACGGCACAGATGTCAATATTTTCAACAAGGAATATGTATTGGTTCATAACAATGTGGCGCTCTCCCCAGAGCCAAATCCGGGCAACAATAATCATCTTCGTGGTATTTCTGTTAGCATTAGCGGAGATTTAATTTCCACCAGTGAGAACTCTCTGCCGGTGTGGAAGATTGAACGTTACTGGGATAATGCAGCAAATGACTGGCGTTACTATCTGTCAACGATGATGGATGGCTCGAAAGTCTACCTGAACCTTCAGAATCAGAGCGGTGGTTCAGCTACTGTTTCTTCTACACCACAGGCTTTGCTTCTGGATACTCAGAACAATGATCATTATGAATGCAGGTTCCGCGTGGCGGAGAGTCCCAATGCGGCATTGGATTTGGATTATAACAGTATTAATAACGGCTTTCATGCGTATGTTAACGGAAGTAATGTGTATTTCAGACTTTATGAGCTGGGCGATGAGGTTTACAACAAAGTTACAGTACATTTTGTTGACCGCGAAGGAAATCCTGTGCCCAGCGTGACGAACTACAATGGACCGTACAAAAGTCAAGTAACGGCTAAAGGCAACAACACATTTGAGATTCGATATGATTGGAAGAGCCAGGATGAAGCCATCGTTAATTTGAAAAATGATTTTGCCACATCTGGTTATACTTATGCCAGCAGTCACTTAGCCGGAACTCGTTCAGGGGAGAACGAACTGACTTACGGAGGTCTCACCATTGATGAGAAACTGCATAGCACGGGCAGTTCACTTGAGTTTTATTCCGATCGCGGCAAAAATCAAATGCCGGTCGGAGTTGCTTATCCTTATGCTAATCCTAATGAAGTAGGAAATGTAGGATATTTTCATCCGGTACAATACAATTTCAACAATGAACTAAAAACATGGAATTCCAACAATCAGGAGGTACTTTATTCCCCTGCGGGAGTAGATAAGGATGTATATGTCATATTAGATCGTAAAATTGCGGGTGCCGGATCAAGCAACAGTGGGTCTGGGAGTGGCTCTGGAAGCGGATCCGGAGACAGCGGAGACTCCCTGGAAGTGGATGCCCCTAACTTCAATAAGAAATTAGATAAAAACCCGGATGGTACGTATACCTTGTCTCTGAGTGTAACAGGACATGCAAAGAATATTGAAGAGCGTCCAAAAGCAAATATTTTGCTGGTAGTAGATACATCTTCCAGTATGACTAAACCAACTACAGGCAGCAACACTCGCCTGAGTGACACCAAGGCAGAACTTAAAATACTGGGAGGCCAGTTGCTGGACAAAAATACGCCAGGAGATCCAGACCCTAGTGTAGAGATTACTATGATCTCTTTTGACGGTGGCGTTAAGAATGAAATTACTGATGAAAATAATGAACCGATTTGGATAGATGATAAAAACACTTTTAACAGCATTGTAACATCTTCTTCTCATCTGGTTCCAACCAATGGAACGGACTGGGAGGACGGGCTCAAGCGGGCACTTGAAATTGCTAACGATAAAAAAGCTTCAGAACCGGATCAGCCGGTATTCATCGTGTTTTTCACGGATGGTGAACCTTCCCAGTATACGAACTTTCACGGTAAAGGCAGCGATGGGTACTATCATTATTACGGATATTATCTTTCCAGGGAGGCGTCTAAGGATGAATTGCGTACTATCGTTCAGGCGGGGCATCGTCTTTACGGTGTGTATGCTTTCAATAGTTATACTCCATCTACCAATTATGAACATCCGACTAATCCATATAACGCTGAGACAGGTGATCAACTTCTTCATCACGCAATTCAATATGGTTATGACACAACGGCGAATTTAGAAGGTTCCTATTATCATTATGCTTCAAATAGGACAGACTTAAATAATACCTTTACATCCATCCTTCGGTCTATCAATGAAATTGTCGGCTTTGATGACCTGGTGCTGAATGATAGCATTACTTCGCTTACCAGCGTGGGTGCCACTATAGAAGACAGCAATACTTATGGGTTCAAATATACCCGTTCCGGAGGCAAGTATGGTGATGGGGAAACCTGGACTGACGCGCCGCAGGTGACTTTCACGGAAGCGCAGGGTGATGAGCTTGCCAAGGTGTCCTGGGATTTGTCTAATATCGGATATCTGGAAGATGGCGTGACCTATACGGTTAGTTTTACCGTGTGGCCCACTCAGGAAGCTTATGACTATGTCACGAAGTTGAACAACGGGTTTATTGAAATAGATGATATTCCGGAAGAAGCAAGATCCTGTTTCCTTTACAATGAATCTACCGGGAAATATGAGGTACAGACCAATCCCGTGAGCGGTCCTGATGGTGAAGGGAATGTGACCAACGAGATCGACTATAAAAAGGATCAATCATATACTGTCAACGAGGATGAGATACCTGCAGACGCTTCAAGAGATCCCGAAAATCCGGATATTGTAACTTTTCAGGAGGGCGACTGGCCTCAGGTCACGACGGAAACCTGGTATGAATATATCGAAGAGGATGATACATGGATAAAGCATGTGACAACTGAAGTGGTGACAGCTTTCGGTCCGCCTGACAAGAATATGGAGTTGGAGGACAGCGCTTTTAAAATCCAAAAGAAGTGGGAAGTCAGCAGAGAAGAAGAAATGATCCACTTCCTTTATGATGCGACAACGGGCTTGCCCAATGAAGATCACAAGTATTTAAGGTTTGACGTACAAAATGTGGACGTCCCTGTTGCTCCTGTGATTTTTTCAGGGGTTGACATGGGTTACGACGAGCAGCTGGGTGATTATAGATGGGCGGATACTACGCATACTGTTTACGTGCATGAAATTCCTCATCAGTTAGGCAAGATCTGGGAGAAGGATCTGGACATTTCCTATGGACTGATGATCAGCCCTGAGTATGCTGCTGAACGCAACTTGTATCTGGGGGATCCCAGGTTTATCCCGATTTATGCCAGTGAAGTTGCCAGACAAACCGGTACTGTAAGCTACTATGTGCTGGAGAAGGGGCATGATTACAAGATCGCTGAACCGGCTCTGGATTATCGTTTTGAATTCCGGACAGAGGTTTACCACCCCATGCTGGTGAACGGCACGCCTTCAAATGTCAAGATTACGTACAACGGAAATACGTACGGTATCCTTGAGGAATCGGAGAGCGAGTCTATACTGATGGGTAGGAACGTGCTCCGCGGCGAACTAAAGATGCGCAAGGTCGTAATTGGCCCGGATGGTGTGCCTTTTACAAACAACCAAACTGTGTTTGATTTCAAGGTTACCCTGACCAATAATGATGATCCGGGTCCATTCTATGATGATCCTGATAACCCTGATGAGCATAACATCCCCTGGTACGGTGTTAAGCTAAATGGTGTAGGAGATTATTTGTACTATCATAAGACAGAACCGAACCCGGATGGAAGTATCGAATACACCGATGAACTGAATGCATGTGTTAACGGCAACTACAACAACGGATTGCGTGAAGGATATGAGGGCAATAAGATGGAGCCGGACAGCGAAACGCCCCAAAATATTGTTACCGCAGACATCAAGATTAAAGCGACAGACGAGTGGAACATTACCAACATCCCAAGCGGGACAGCGTATAAGATTGAAGAAACCACGACAGATGGATATGTATTTGTAAAGGCCGAGGAGAAAGGTAATACCGGTAATCTGGTCCAGGCATCATCGAATCCTGTAATTGAAGGTAATATCCCTATTAATGCCGCTACCGAAGTTATTTTTACCAACACTATTAACACGGCCGTTAAAGTGCAAAAGGTGTGGGCTGATGACGGATATGAGGGAGTCGATCACACAGGACAAACGATAAAGTACAAAATCTACAGAATCCCGTATCGGATGATTAACGACCCCGAAAATCCTGAGGGAGAAAAGATAAGGGTAAATTATCCTGTGGAAGAACTGGTCAAGACATCAGGTGAACAAGGAGTCGGCAAGGTCTACGTGAAGTCTATGACGGGTTATACCGGACAGCTCAAGTACAATGCTGACGAGGAAAAGTGTTGGAAGGAAACAGTTACAAAGCTTCCTAAGGCAGGCCAATATACAGATGGCGATGACACAGTCTACGTATGCTACGACTATTATGTCTTGGAAGACGAAGAGGTTCCGGGATATAAAACTTCAATTGATGGCGGCGAGATAACCGAGGGAGAAAACCAGGGCACATTTTCTTATATAATTACAAATGAGCCAATGGGTCCCACGGATCAGGAAACATCGATAGATGTCAGAAAGGAGTGGAAGAATGCAGATGGTGAGCCTGATGAGGATCCACACAAGACGGATTCCATCGTGATGACCGTTACCCAATACAAGTACGAAGCGAAGGTGCTTATAGGAACAGGAGAACAAGCCCAGCAAAAGATGCTGTATCCGATAACGATTAACCTGAATGACAAAAATGGTGATAATAACAATCCTCGTGTAAATCACACATATGTTGTATATGTGCCGGAAGGTGCTTCTTTTACCATGGAACCGCATTGGGTTGAGAACGGAGATAATGTGAATAATCATACGGTGTATGTATATGGTAACGATGTTACAGCGATTCCTCGTAACCAGTCACCGGCGACCATTATCTATGAACAGTATCCTGCTCGAACGTATTATTATCCCGGTGCCAAATTTACAATAGAAAATGTCGACTCTGCGAAAGAAGTCACACTTGTGCTTCACGCCGGAGATGATAAGTGGATGGATTTGTACGATATGTACCATTTGTCCGAGGAAGAGGTGCCTACTTACACAAACAAACATCAATGGACCTGCGAAATGACGAGTCCCTATGAAATTATTTGGGATTTGAATGAGATGCTTGATAACGTGCTTGAAGGCGCTGCTGGCCCTGCGAATATAGAGCCTGTTCTGGTAAACACCAGTTATCCTAACTACACGATGAAGCTTACCAATAATGAAACCGGTTTACCTACGGTTATCACTAAAGGTGAAAATGCGCCGGGTCATGGAGAAGGCTCTGAAGATGAAAAATGGGAAGGCAGTATAACACATCTTCCATGTTATGAATACAAGGCACCGACAGGAGAAACAGCAGGCGCCTCATACATATACACATATGAGGTGGCAGAGAATGCGGTTGGTTCGGACAATGTTGACACCACCAATAAACCTGTTGAACCAGCTGATTATTGGAATGGCCAGACTAAGTCCTATCTCGTAAAATGGGAACAGAATACTAACGAGGAAGACGATGAGTATGAGTTGTGGACCATCATAAATCAGAGGAAGCCGGATATTTCCATTCACAAGGTAGACAAGGATGACCTGGAAACGGATGATCCGGATCTGTTGGCAGGGGCCAAATTTAAGCTGATCAAATACTCTTCACTGACGCCAAAGAGTATCGACAGTTATTGGGGAACAAATGGCATATCTGAAGTGGTTTCAGATAATACTGAGAATCCGGGCATCTTTACTTTCCGGGATTTGAATGCCGGGTATTATGAAATTGTAGAGACTAAATATCCGGACGGCTATATTCAGACAACTGAGAGTCCGATTTTCCAGGTGCAGTATGAAATTGTTACAGAACCCGATACTGTAATTGATCCTGAAACTAATGAAGAAACCAATATTGAGAAGATCGTCTCTGTTAAGCCGAATATCTTTCTTGTTCACGTAGTAAATATCGCGAGTGAAGATCCTTATGAGTCTGAGGAGCGTGTAGTTGAACCAATTATCGGAAATAAGACTGACATGGTGAGATTTGATGTTGATAACAAAGACTTCATTATCGGCAATACCCCAGGCGCGGCCCTTCCGAGCACAGGCGGTCCCGGAACCAATCTGCTTTACCTCCTCGGAATCATGCTCACAGGCTTTGCAGGCACGAGATTAGTGATGAAGAAGAGAAGAAGAGATGCGGCATAATATCGACGACCCCGGAACAAGGCTCTTTACGATTCTTGGATCGATCCTGATCGCAGGAGCAGGCTTGTTGCTGCGGAGGAGACGAAGAACACTTTAACATGATTTATGGAGAGGCCAGTTCACTTCGGTGGACTGGCCTTTTATCTGAACATCGCACTTTAGCGCGGAGATTCGTTAAAGCGCACAGATGCGGGCGCTATTGCGGCACTTCTTTCCAAAAGGGATGATTCAGCAGAATATTCGATGAACAACAGAAACTCTATCCCGGAGACAATGCAAAGATCGTTCAGGAAATAATCAGAATCTGCTATGGATTTACAATGAAAACTGGTCCTTCCGCATGTCTTAGTGATTTGCTGCGTTTATCCGGATATCTCCGTAAAAAGTGCAAGCTGATGCGGAAGACCCAATATTCCTTGAACAATCAACATGTGTCTACGCGTTTTCAATGCGACATGTGTGATGCTTAAAATCAGGTTTTTTACTGGACACGTCTTTGTTGTAATCAACAGCAACCAGCAGGATATTTCCTTTGTAATGTTCCAGTCTGTCAGGATATCTCTGTTTTCTGATCTGAGAGATGGCTGTCTCTGCTGACTGATCATATTTCAGCTCAATGAGCAGTACTGGGAGTTCAGGGTACAGGGGAGCAGGAAGATAGACAATATCCGCATATCCTTTTCCACTGTCCAGTTCCAGAATCGTAGTGTAGTATTTCTGCGCTGCATAATATCCAAGTTGAATCGCATAACTGAGGGCCGCTTCATCATGATAAGTTTTATTGCCGGCGTTATTGTGCGCTTCTTCCAATAATTCTGCAACTCTGGCTTCATTCTTATCCCAGGTTGCGCGGAGCAGCTCCTGGGATTTTTCGTAAGCGCGGAAAGCACCTTCCCATTCTTTGGTTTTCGTGGAAGTTCTGAACTCACCCAGGATTTCCCTGTTTGGGATGAAAACTTCGCTCCTCTCGTCATTAAACCCCAGATATCCCAGATGGATCAGGAGTGAGAGCACATCATCTCTTCCGTGAAATGTTGTCATATCGTTCTGATAGGTAGATGTATCTACTTTGAGTCTTCCGCCATCCATTAAAAGCGTGACAGCGTCTTGAAGCCCGTCAAAATCCTTACAAATGTACTCCACTAATGCCTCATATGTTTCCGTTTCATTCCAGTAATCTCTAATCACCCCTGTAGTCATTGCTTCTACGACGGAAAGCGGACTGTACAGCTCGTAGCGGGCTGCTTTCGGGGCTATTCCGGTTGCTTTTTGTTCTTCGTGATCCGGATCCGGAGGCACTACATCGCTGACAGCATAGCCATCGTACCAGTTTTTGACAGCTTCATAGTCCCGCCCATAACGATTACAAAGAGAGAACACTTCTTCTTCTGTGAATCCTGTATATTTAGCTGCCTGGCGGGGAAACATCATGGAATATTCCGTAAACATATTCAGGGCGGAGTGCCTGCCGTATTTCTTGATGGGGAGAATTCCGGTCATATAGGCGAGCGCAATGTAGGGCTTGTCTTTCATCCAGTCCCTCAGGAAATCAAGATACTCCGTCTGCCCGGCTCTGTCTTCTTTTTGAATGCGGAAGACGGCGTCCCACTCGTCAATTAAAATCACAAACTGGATATCGGATTTTCTGTAAAATCTGTCCATGCTGTAGATCAGATCGTTCGGATCATAACGCACACCGGGATACATCTCTTCCAGTTCTTCCAGGATTCTGGAGGTCATCGTCCGGATACCATCAGCAATTTTCCGGCCCTGTTTGAAAAAATCAGTCATGACAAGTCTGATCACATCAAACTTCCCCAGATAAGCGTCCCAGGGAATTTCATTTTCACCATTCTTAACAGGCGCAGAAGCGGCCAGTTTTCTCTTCTCGAATACTTTCCTGCTGTCAGCCCCGCGGTCATAATAAGCGCAGAGCATGTCTACAGCCATGGATTTTCCAAAGCGGCGGGGGCGAGACACGATGGCATACCTCTGCTGCGTGTTGACCAAAGTGTTCAGAAAGGCGATCATCTCGGTCTTGTCTACAAAAATTTCGGAATTGACCGACATTTGAAAATTATTCCTGCCGGGATTCACATAGGTTCCCATCCCCAACCTCCTGTGCTGTTGAAGCATTCTGTGACTTTTCTTTTTCGTTAACGAATATATTTTAACAGTCATGGCTTGACGACGCAATTAATATACTTTCCAGATACCTGAAAAAGAGCAATGTGTATTTCCACATCAGGGGTGGGTCAGTTTTCCCTGACAATCAACACGCCCTCCCGAACACCGGCGGTCCGGGAACAAGGCTCTTTACGATCCTTGGATCGATTCTGATCGCGGGAACAGGTCTGCTGCTGTGGAGGAGATGGAAATTTGTATAATGGAAAGGTATTATGACACAGGGGATTTTGGGAATGCGGATCGTGGACTGTCCTGAGTATTTTGAAAGATCAGGCTCAGGTATGGGGTGATATAATTTTCATCATTATAAATGGTGTCATATTTTTATCAATTTGAGCAGTATGCGGCATGATTACCCGCTGAAATGACTGAAAATAGTTTTTTTGGGGTTTTTTTGGCTTTTTTTGACGGGTTTTGTGACGCAAGAGACTGTACAATTAGTTGAGAATTAGGTTATACTTAGCCATAGTATAACCTTTTTTTATGCTTGGTAAGGTTGATGTCGGGTAGCAGTCATGGTATAACAATATAAGTAAATTGAAACGCTCCGGCATCTACGATCCGACAGCAGGCTTTATTTCTTAACAGAAAGCAGGAAAGCCAAATGAAAAAACTCATCGCTAGAATTCAAAAAATTTTGCATGACCGCAGAACCAGACAATTCCTCACCCGGTTTGTCAGTGTAACTGCGGCTATTGTCGTGTTTGTGACGACATATGTTCTGGTTTTGCCTGCCATCACAATGGAGAGGGAAGCCCATTGTGGTATCCAGGCGCACCAGCATGACGACAGTTGCTATGAGGAAGTACTTGTCTGCGGCCTGGAGGAATCTGAGGACCACCAGCACACGGCTGATTGTTATGAGAAAAAACTGGTCTGTGGTATGGAAGCACATACGCACTCTCCTGCGTGTTATAGTGATGAGGTTTCTGCAAATGATAAAGAAAACGCAGCCGTGGCAGCTACGCATTCCCTGGCCGGCGCGGTCAGCGAAACCGAAGGAAATGACAACAGCTTCGATGCCTATGCAGGTGATTTTGAAGGGACTGATGCCGCGGTAAATAAGAGCATTCAGGAAGCTGATGACGAAGCCGATAACTATGAAGAGAATGCAGCCGGTGCTTCCTTCGACGAAATGAGCACCGATGCCCCGACAGATTCCCCGGATAAAACAGACAATAGAACATCTGCGGGAGAGACAGTATCAGATACCATTTCAGAAGAGAAGGATTCTGAAATATCTGCAGGAGAGGCAGCATCTGATACAATTTCAGAAGAAAAAGATTCTGAAATATTAGCGGAAGAGAAAGACTCTGAAATATTTGCGGGAGAGACAACATCCGGAGCAGTTTCTGAAGCGAATTTCGCTGAAATAGACCAGGCAGACACTGCCCGTACGGAAGAGGTCTCAGGTGAAAACATCAATGCAGATCCATATGTTCCTGCCCTGGAGCCGGTAGACTTTAATACTGTGCTGACTTCTTCAACCGGGATCTATTATTACCACAAGGATACACACAAGGATACAGAAGCAGACGCTGAAACAGACGCTGATACGGACGATAAAACAACACCTGTGACCTCTGCAGAGATCACTGATTGGAAACCCGTTGAAGAAGATACCATTCTGGCCCCGGAAGACCTGATCCGGGTGTATCTGCGTTACTCTGTCCCGGCTGGACAGCTGAACAGCACGAACACCCTTGCCCGATACAGGCTCCCCGAAAACCTCGTCCTTTCAGAAGAACAGGTAACAGCGATCAACAAAGCTGAAAACGGGATTTCGGCACAGTATATGGATTACGACACCCTTGAGGTGAAGGATCCTGTTGCACACGAGGAATCCCTCGGCGTTGAAGCCATTGAGGGGACCCGCACCCCTGACCAGGACGTGGACGAGTACCTCGCCGGCATTGCCGGCCCTGAAGGCGATGCCCGGGAATATATCTCCGCAACCGTAAAAGTTGAAAATGTTTATGCTGAAAACAGCTATGCTAATGAAGAAAACTACGAAAAAGAAACAGCTGCTTATGAAAATGAGGGCCACGCAGATAACGGAGAAAGTGGATCTGACAGCGCATGGCTCGGCCAGGACCTGATCTTTACCTTCACCCCTTATACAGTTGAAAAGAACCGGCATGAGTATGACTCTTCTGGTCAACCGACCAAAGCAGGACAGGAAGTCGATGGATGGCTCGCCCTGGATTTCAATATGAGCCAGGTTAAATGGGTTGAAACAGACAGAGATGCTCAGACTGTGGAGCAGGTGACCGATACTGAGCCTGAGGATGATATTGAAAGCAATGAACACAACAGCGGCGAAACTGCTGATCATTCCGACCTGGGGACAAAGGATGAGGTTCCTTCCGATAAAGAAGAGGAAAACCCCAACTCCGGGAAACAGGACACTCTGGATCCTTCAAAAACCGTAAAAACGATTACGACAACAACAGTCAGGAAAGAAGCGGAGATTGTTTTTGTAGAGGAAATTAAAAAAGACAGAGATAGTAACATCGAATCCCGTGATGAAATCAGCACAAAACTGACACTTGTTGAGACAAGTGCTGAGGAAACGGAAGCACATGCAGATGGAGCAGCCGTGGATGAAGAAACGACGGCACGTTCAAAGACACAGAATGCGGATGATTCCAAAAAACAGGGGGGAGATAAAGAAAAAGAAGAAAAAGATAAAGAGAATGATCAAGAAGAAGCAGAAAAAGAATCTGAAAAAGAAGTGAACAAGCTTACTGTCACTATGCCGGCAGCCACCTTTGAGGATTCCATTGTTGTCCGGAGCGGAAGCTTAATCTCCGACACGACAGCGACGGAACCGGAAGAAACAGAGATCAAAGTCCATGTAGAGGCTGACAAAGACACCTTCCCGGAAGGTGTGAAAATGGTGCTCAAAACCGTATCTGAAGAAGATCTGGAAGCGGTCGCATCAGCAGTTGAAGATGCTGTATCTAACGATGACACTGTCAGCAATAAGACCAGGGGATTCCATGCTCTGGATATCAGCTTTGTCAATAAGGACGGCAGAGAGATCGAGCCGTTAAAACCGATCAGAGTAAGCATGAGCAGCGAGGCCATCAGAGCCGCAGTCGAAGATCAGACGACGGCTCCGGTTGTGGTACACGTGAAAGACGATAATTCAGATACTGATACAGAAACTGCTGATCCAGACAAAACAGAAAATAGAGAAACTCCTGAGATTTCTGAAAACCAGGATCAGGACACTTTCGGGAACCGGGAAGAGAATAAAGGCACAGTTACAGAAGCAACTGTTATCGTAACAGAACCTGTGAAACAGAATGCTGCGGAACAAAATGCCGCGGAATCTGAGGAAGAGAACTCTACTGACACCATCACATTTACATCGGATTCCTTCTCTGTTTATGCAATAGTCTACACCGTCGACTTCCACTTCGAAGTAAATGGAAGGGTGTTTGAATTCAGCATTCACGGTGGTGAAACCGTGAGCCTGAAGACCGTTCTTTCCGCGCTGAACATAGTACCCGGAGAGGAAGGGGAGGAAAAGTATTCCGGATCGGAACAGAATTTCACGAATGCAGACGTTGATTCTGCGCCTGGTGACAATGATGCTCAGGAGACTTCTGAGGAACCTGCAGAGGACAACAGCGACTCCCCTGCTGACGGAGATGATAAAACAGCTGCGCCCCTATATGAGGATGCAGAGGAATTTATTTCAAATATCAAATCGGTGACATTCACCGATGAAGACCTGCTGAGGGCAGCACAGATTACCGGGAAAACAACTGCCGCAGCGTTGAAAAAAGCGCTGGGGCTGGTTGTCGAGCCGTCCGCTGAGATCACAGAGGAAAAACTTGCCGAGTATGACGCGCGTGAGTTAACTGCGCCGGACTGGGCTCTGATCAGCTTGAAGCCGTTTGATACTGAGGAAGAGTTGACTATCACCATGAAGAATGGGGATCAGTTCCTGATCAAGGTGACGGATTTGAATGAAAATCCTTTTGGGTTAAACGGGAAATCATTCAAGATAGTAAATAATTCAACTGCCATGAGGAATAATGTGGCTGGAACATATGGTGCCGGACAGGTTTTTGATCAAACCAACACTCTCAGCTCAGGTGAAACATGGACATTTGAATACACTGGCACTGATACCAAATTCCTGTTAAAAGACCATCAAGGGAGTTATTTGGTGATGATACCGAGTGCTGATCCGGCAAATGGGCTTGTAAAAGGTCTTCAATTGACTGCAGACAGAACGCTTGCTGAGATGTATCCGATAGTTGTCCAGGAGGTGATTGACAGAAACGGAACTCGCGGATATGCGCTTTTAGACTCGACATCAACACATGGGCTGATGCATAACAATAATAGTTATTATCTGGCAGAAGAAAACTTTTCGGGAAACAATACTAAACCAGAATACTGCATGCAGCTTCGGAATCCATCCAATACCGGCAAGCCCGGCACGATAGGCACGGCGGATACCAGGTCAGAAGGAATTACCATCAATCTGTTTGATTATAAATCCATTGTCACTAAGTCCTATCAGAATCCGAACTACCCGTGGAATTGGATTTCCTATGAAACTGATGAGCTGGACGAAGCGGCCAATGCAGTGCCAAATGCATATAATACAGGAATCAATAAAGGTCATGATTTAAAGTTTACATCTCATGGTACAGCCCCGGATTCTTCCAGTAATGTGTCTATAAATAACTGGGCTGATCCTTCCATGAACAATAGTAAATATGTATCTATACAGGGTGTCGTACAGTCTGAGCTTGAGAACGGCTTTCCGAAGCTGGCTACCGGCAGTAAGGAAAATCTGGGATATCTATTCAATACGACAGCGATTGAAAATGCAAAAGATGTTTACGCTGACGTTAACCATCTTTTTATCAAGGACGAAAGAGGATATTATCGTTACAACAGCGACCAGAACTATGCCTTCTATAATTCTACGGAAGGTGGAGGTGACTTTACAGTCTACGCCGGAACATTCAACGAAGAAGGTGGAGATGGTCATCTGAACGAAGCAATCGGTTTTTTCCCGTTCAATGACTATGATGCCAGTCATACCTGTATACACGGCGATGGAAATGATTTTTATTATTATAATGGTCACAATTCATCGCAGACCCCCGGCTGGTACAACCACCAGTTTGGCATGACGCTGGAAGCAAATTTCGTCATGACACCGGACGGCAAGTATCTTGGCGATGATATTGTGTTCAACTTCTCTGGCGACGATGACCTGTGGGTGTTTGTGGACGGTGTGCTGGTGCTGGATATCGGCGGCATACATAATCCCGTTGCTGGCAGCATCAATTTCAACTCAGGCAAGGTTACTGTGAGGGATGATGTTAACGGCGGGACACCTTCTCAGATGGTCGTAAATGGTGGAGTGGCGGGTCCCGGGTCGATAGAGGAAGCTTTTGAGCGTGTTACTGGTAAGGAGTGGGATGACAGTCCTTATACTCGTCACAAACTGCAGGTGTTCTATATGGAGCGCGGTGGCATGTATTCCAACCTGTCCATCAACTTCAACCTGCCCGTCTACAAGACGGTTACCGTCCAGAAAGAACTGGACGGTCTCACCGAGGCACAGCTGGAGACCTACAATGATGAATACTTTTACTATCAGGTGAATATCGACGGTCAGCCGTACACCGGCCCGTACGGCGTACTTACGCGACCGGCAACACCAGAAGAACTAGCAAAATGGGAATGGGATACAGAAGATCGTACCAGCGGCCATTGGACCGATGGCGGTACTCATACAGAAACTATCAATAAAAACAACGAATTGGTCAAATGGCACATCTATGTAAAAGACGGCCTCGTGCGCGTAAAGCCCGGCTGGTACTTCACGATTGAAGAATTGCCCCAGAATGCCACTTTCTCTGTGGTGGAGCTATACGGATATGATTCCAGTTATGCAGGTAAATTCCATGACGGACAGGTTGATACTCCACAGACTGCCAATCTGATGGATCCTTTCCTGACCCCCTGGGCGGATTACAGATATAAAACTGACCCCCTTAATCCCTTGATCGAGGAAGATCTACCTTTGCATGAAGTGACTGTAGACGGCCGCAAGGCCTGGAGCAGCCCTAATAACCCTGAGAAGCCGATACGATATTCCGATTGGGTCTTGTTCCACAATCATCTGTCCACAGCGCTTCAGGTTGAAAAGGTGTGGTATGATCGCGAAGGGCATGTAGTCACCCACACAACGGATCCGATCAATTACAAGATCCACCGGATTCCTTACCAGATAGTCGATGATGATGACCCTGAAAATGAGACGGGGAAGAAACGGATCGATTACCCTGTGCAGGAAGTTGTAGATTCGCCTGAAAAGGTAGTAGGAGCAGGTCAAGTCTACGTACAGTCTATGCAGGGCTATACCGGAACGCTTGCCTACGACGGAGAGAATCCTGAGAATTATTGGAAAGAAAAAGTAACAGGACTTCCAAGAGTTGGCATGTATACGCCAGCCGGTCAGACAGACCCGATTAAAGTGCTTTTTGAGTACTACGTCACGGAAGAAACTCATGTTAATGGGTATAAGCATTTTATCGAAGGCGGCGAGATAACAGATACCGATGATCCAAATTACGGTGAGTATTCGTATGAAATCAAAAACGAACCGCTGAATCCGACGGATCAGCAGACGCAGCTCGATATTGAAAAAATATGGGAGGACGATGATGATGACCTTCACAAAAACGACACCATTGTCTTTACGGTTACGCAAAAGAAATACCTTGCCGAGGCTAATTTGAACGGGACAAAGCGTAAGCTGTACCCGATCACCATTAACCTGGTCGACGAAGGCGGTCATGCCGGAAATCCTCGTGAAACAGATACGAGAGTCGTGTATGTTCCCGAGGGCGCATCATTTACTCTGACGCCCTACTATAATGATTCAGGAAATGAAAATGAACATGTGGTGAGTGTGGGCGGCAATGGGGTTATTGCCGGTACTACTACCGGCGCTTCACCCAGAACCAGAACAATTGTCACCAGCAATGGAGCTCCAAGCACCACATATTATTATCCTAATAATCATATTTCGGGGTATCCCGGCAATTCTCAGCTAACGTTTACATTTAATAATGTCAACGAGGCCAGGGAAATTACGCTGTGGCTTTATGCTGGAAATGATGAGTGGGTCAAGCTTTATGACGTTGACCATCCGACAGTTAATTATCTCGATAAAACCATTCCGGGCGGTCAATCGGAATATCATCACTGGACGTGCGAACTGTCCAGTAATGGACGGATTATCTGGGATATTGAAGAGGTTTTGGATAACATTGTCCCGGGCCACAATCCGAATATTGATCCGAATAACCTGTCAGAGCCTGTGTTGACCACTTCGTACGAGTACACGATGAATCTCACCAACAGCAGCGAGAACGGATTGCCGACGCTTTTCACCAATGGTGTCACAGGTGGTGTTGTTGCACTGGGATATGCTGAGGGTGCCGATGACCAAACATGGAAAGGCAGCATTACGGAACTTCCACGTTACGAATATAAAGGAACTCAGAATTTACCTTACATCTATACATATGAGGTGACAGAGGCGCGTATTGGCTCGGAGACTGTGATCGTTTCGCCGGTCTATGATACGGAGACTCCTCCGGGATTGTACAATGGCCAGACTTCGCAATATCTTGTGAAGTGGAAAGAACAGTCTGAAGGAAACTGGAAGTTCACGAACAAGGCAAAAGAAACAACAGAGGTGAATGCGTCTAAGAAATGGGTGGATTCGGACGGGAATCCAATGACGCCGCCCGAAAGCGCAACCGTGACCTTTGAGCTGTTGGCGGACGGAGAATCCACAGGAAAAACCATCATACTGAACGGCACGACAGTTACGGAACAGATTGCCCAACTCGAGGCAATTACAGATATGACGGAAGAACAGGCTGCAGAATTAGCATCTCTGAAGGCTTTGGCGTTTGGGGAGCTGACAACAGCCTGGAAAGCCGAGTGGAAGAATCTGCCCAAATATAAATATGAGGTAATAGAAGAAATACCGGGAACGGCTCCAACCGTGACTCCGAACCAAATTATTGCTTATACCGTGAAAGAAACGGTGGAGTATTCTGGTTATCAGAATATGAATCCGGACGGCGTCGGAAATAATGGCGAAATAACTAATAAACAACTCAAATTCAGCCTGAAGATCTTAAAGGTTGATGCAAACAGCAGAGAAAAAGCTCTGTCAGGAGCCACATTCCAGCTGATGCGAAGGCTTCCCGGGGAAAGCATCTTTACAAAATTTGAGAACGACAGCTTCGAAGTAGAGGATAATAATAAGAGAACGGGGCCGTTTACAGTGTCATCACCGCAGGGCATCACCCTTGATGGGCTTGTTCCGGGCGAATACCGGATAGAGGAAAAGGTGGCTCCGGATGGTTATAATATTATTTTACAGCCATTTACCTTTACGCTTGTCACAGATGGAACAGTAACGACTTCGGATTCAGATAATTCACTGGTGGTGCTGTTCCAGAAGAATGGTGACGATCCGTCAGGATTGCAGATTGGAAACACTCCCGGTTCTGCGCTTCCGCATACTGGCGGTCCGGGTACCAAACTTTTCATCTTCCTCGGAATAATGCTTACAGTATTTGCCGGAGCTGGCCTGATCATACGGAAAACAAACTGATTTTTTGCAGAACAGTGTCAGGTATCGACAGCAATAGTAAGCGATAGTAATAAAGATAAAGATACAGATAAAGATACAGATAAAGATAAAGATAAAGCCCTGTGGAGATCATCCTGCTTCACAGGGCTTTATCTTGAGTTTTGCCGCTTTTGCGGATTAACGCGATAAAGCGCATTTAGAGCGTTTGAATAAACAAAAAATGATTCCGTCCATATCGGGTACTGATTTGCCATGAATACAAAGAGAAATTTTGTTTAAAATTTCACACAATTATGCTTTTTCCTCAGCTTGTGACGCTTTCTTATATTGTTCAATTCGTATAATGCATTTGGTCATACCGCCGAGTCTGGATATGACCATGATAAGGACATCATAGATAACAAGAAACCAGGTAAGATGCAGCCATATGACCTGCGGCGAAATACTAATTAAGTTTGGAGGCATCACAATAATGTCAAGGCAAATGATAGTGCCGGAGCACTTGAAAAAAACGGAAGAACTGAAACGGTCAGAACGCAATATACAGTCGGAAAGTCAGAAGTGCCTGGTCAGGGCAAAGTACCGGACACAGCAAAATGTTTCGACCCGGTCCGGCCAGCCTCTGCAATCGAAAAAGACTTCCAGAATCATATGCGGAGCTCGTTTCGGTCATCTCACTGTTCTTGAACAGACAGAAGAACGAAAATGCGGATACGTGGTATGGCGCTGCCGCTGCGATTGCGGAAATGAATATGGGGCGGTAAGCCGTGAACTGAGAAGCGGCAGGGCAGTTTCCTGTAAGGAGCCTTCCTGTGAATATTACAGAGAAGCCTTGAATAAACGCTACAGCCGGGAAGACTTCACAGGACGGCGGTTCGGGAAGCTGCTGGTACTTGGCCTGGCTGCAGAAGATATTACTTCACCATCTGGAAAGCCTGTCCAGAGCAGAATCAAGCGGGATGCAAACGGCCGGGTCCTCTGGAACTGCAAGTGTGACTGTGGAAATACCGTAGAGGCCACGAGTTCGGAACTTAAATCAGGTAATCGAAAGAGCTGCGGCTGTCTTTCACGCCCGCCCCTGTACGATTGGGTAGGAAAACGATTCGGCAGGCTGACGGTAACAGCCTATGATGGAAAGCGAAACGGTTATCATTACTGGAAATGTCTTTGTGACTGCGGAAATGAAACTGTCGTTGTCCAGACGAGCCTTCTGCGCGGACACACCTCCAGCTGCGGATGTCTCGGCAGGTCGCTGAAAGACCGCCGGACTTTGGTTGACGGAACCTGCGTAGAGATCCTGAGATCTGCTCTTTTGAAGGGGACGATCCCACAGAATAACAGTTCCGGAGTCCGGGGGGTGTACTGGCAGAAAAGACAGCAGCGCTGGGTCGCGCAGATCATGTTTAAAGGAAAGATGATCTACCTGGGAAGCTACAATACCATCGGGGAAGCAACGATCGCCCGTAAACGCGGCGAACAGAAATACTTTGGAGAGTTCCTCGAAGAGTACGATGCCAGGACTGCAGAGGAAATGCAGCAAACAGGTACCGGGGATTAACGGCAGACATCAAACAACATATGTTTTAACAGAAAGAAGCGCAAGTAAATATGAGAGCATTACTTCGAAGGATCAGACAGATATTGAGGGACCGCAAAACGCGCCGCATTTTTACCAGACTTGTGAGCACGGTTGCGGCCATTGTTGTCTTTGTGACAACGTATGCTTTAGTATTACCGGCCATTACTATGGAGGCAGAGGCACAGTGCGGCATAGAAGCCCACCAGCATGATGACAGTTGTTATGAAGATGTGCTTGTCTGTGACATTCCGGAGAGCTCCGGGCACCATCATGACGAGTCCTGCTACAGTGTGGATCTGCAGTTGATTTGCCGGATTGACGAACACCAGCATGATGCCGGCTGTTATGACGAGAATGGCAAGTTGACCTGTGGAAAGGCCGAACATGTCCACAGCGAAGAGAATGGCTGCTACAAAGAAGTCCATGACCTTGTGTGCGGCCAGGAGGAGAACGCCGGACACAAGCATGATGACAGCTGCTATAAGAAGGTGCTGACATGCGGGAAGGAAGTGCATACCCACAGTCAGGCCTGTTATCGTTCTGATGATGCAGAAATAAACACGGAGAGTGCGGCAGTCAGCAGTACGGGTTCAGCGGCGTCCATAGAGACAAACGCGTCTTCTGCGTCGACCGAAACAGTCGGCAGGGAGGGGGCGGGCGCATCAGCTTCCACAGCAGAAACGGATATTGAAAATATAGATAATACAGGTTATACAGATAGTACAGGTGCCGTAAATTCCGGGTCTTCTGCAGCATCCGGATCTTCTGAAGGTTCCGGGAGTTCTACAGCCTCCGGGAAGACTACAAATGATGAAGCATCTGATGAAGCATCTGCTTTATTTACTTCATCTACTACATCCTCTGCATCCGGCACATCCACAGTCGTGGGCACTGCCTCAGGAGATGCATATGTTCCTGTGCTGGATTCTCTGGATTTCGACCGGATCCTCACAGACAGCACCGGCCTCTACTATTTTCACGCCAAAGACGGAGAAACTGTTCCTGAGAATTCCGTGGATATAACGGACTGGAAGCCCCTGGATGAAGATACCGTTTTAGCTCCGGCAGATATCATCCGGGTCTATTTGGCGTACTCCATTCCTGCAGGGGGCCTCAATGACACAAACGCCGCAGCCCGTTACCGCCTGCCTTCGAACATCCATCTTTCAGACAGTCAGATGGAGTCTATCAATTCCAACGTAAACGGCATCTCGAACCAGTATGTCAACATGGACACACTGGAGATCACGGATCCCGTCAAATACAGCCAGACTCTTGGCGTGGAAGCTATTGAAGGAACCCGCAAGCCTTCCGATAACTTTGAAGACTATTTCGCAAAGCACAAGGAGTCGGACGGGCAGGAGTACATTTCTGCGACCGTAAAAGTCGAAGATGTCTATGATACAGACGATTTCGATGCAGCAAAGAACGGGACCAGAACCAGGTTGGGAACTGACCTCGTTTTTACCTTCACTCCCTACTCTGTTCGGAAAAACCAGCACACCTATGACAGTGCCGGAAAACCCACCAGTGCCGGACAGGAGATCCAGGGCTGGATGACCTTTGATCTCAGAACCGACCAGATTGATTTTGAGACCATTGATGTAAAATCAAAGAAAAATAAGGATTCGGAGCAGAGCAAAGATGATCAGGCCGAGACGGATCGAAGCGAGACTGATGGAGCCAAGGCTGATCGAACTAAGGCTGGTTCAACCGGAACTGATCCAGTCAAAACTGATTTAGCTAAGACTGATCTCAGCGAAAAAGAGACTGTAGAGAAAGAGGCAACTATCGTCTTTGTTCCGAAAACCAGTAAGTCACAGTCGGGATTAGATATAGACGAGATCAGCAAGACCCTTCATCTGCGGGAAAGCGCTGCAGGTTCTGTAACTGCTTCCGATGGCAGAACAGAAGAAGCAGATAAAAAATATGATTCAGATAAAGGGACAGAATCAGAGGAAAAATCAGATTCAGATAAAGACGTAAATCCGGATACAGCAGGGATAGGTGACAGGGCGGAGAAACTGCCTTTGCGTTACCCTGCCCTGACATTCCGGGATTCCATCACAGCTTCCATGGGAGCTTTGTCCACAGATACAGAAAACGGACAAACGAACTCGATTCCGGAAGAGACCGAACTGACTGTCCATGTGGAGGCAGACGAAGGAACCTTCCCGGAAGGGACCACCATGAAACTCTCCACCGTTGAAGACATGGGCACCGTCGCCTCCGCTGTCGAAGAAGCCGTGACCGCTGACGATGCAGTCAGTAGTAAAACGCGTGGCTTCCACGCCGTGGACATCAGCTTCTGGAACACGGAAGGCTCCGAGATTGAACCCCTCAAACCCATCAGGGTCTCTATAAAGAGCGAAAGCATCAAACAGGCTGTCGAGGATAACTCTACGGCTCCGGTTGTTGTACATGTAACTGATTCCGTGACGGATAAGACCCCTGCTGGCAAGACAGATGAAGCCGAGACAGAGCATTCACGGGTAATGAACAAGGAAACAAATAGAGGATCGGCAGAGGAAAAAAGAGAAACGGAAGAGGATACGGAGACCGAAGAAACCATAGACGAGGAGGGGGACAGCAAGACTCCTTCTGCGACGATCGTAGAAACTGAAAAGCAGATTTCAACTGAAAATAGTAAAAAGGACGATACTGACACCATTACATTTGAAACAGGAACCTTCTCTGTCTACGCTATTGTGTACACAGTGGATTTCAACTGGCAAGTAAATGGGAAAATGTATGAATTTTCTATACCAGGGGGCGGATTTGTAAGTTTTTCAAAACTTATGGAAGTCCTCGGTGTAGCAGAAAACAACACGCAGAGTGACTCCGGGAAAAAGTCTGCAGGAGCCCGGGAAGAGGAGAATATGCCGGTTACATCTGCGCTGACACAGGACGACCTGCAGATAAGCGAAGAGACAAAAGAATTTGTCGCAGACGTGGATAAAGTTGAGTTCTCCAATTCGGATCTGGTATGGGTTGGGAAGGTTGACAAAGAGAGCACAGTCGGCCTTCTGAAGAAAGCAAACAAACTGGACCCAGAATACAGCGCAGAACTGACAGAAGAACAGATTGCGGAGATTAATTCGCAGACGGCAGCCGCGGGCGATTGGGTCCTGATATCTTTAAAACCGTTTTTGAGCGAAGAAAGCCTGACGGTATATATGAAGGACGGTGAGATATTCACAATCAGTGTCACCGATGCACAGATTAAAAAGACTGTAATAAGTGCGAGAGGAGACACCTATGAGATCACTGTCACATATGGAGAAGACGCGCAGATTCCGAAAGGAGCTGAACTGAAGGTCAGGGAAATCACTGAAAAAGACAGTCAGTATGAGGAACTCAGGAAGAAAGCTGATCGTGCTTACGAAGGTAAACAGGGCTCAGCTCCTGACAGCCTTGCTTTCTTTGATATTGCTATCATGGATGGAAATGTAGAAATTGAGCCGGCAGACGGCAGCACTGTTGCCGTGGAAGTCCGTATGCTCAAGGAACTTGCGCAAAAAATGCTGAGCAATGATAACGATGAGGATCAGTTGGAGTCTTCCTCCAATGGAAACGTGCCGGATGAATTCAAAGACGAGGTCTTTTTGGAAGGATCGGGCGTCTGGCTGAATGGTGTCCCCGTTTCTCAACTGTCTGCATCAGAAATTAAAACTGAGAATGATGGCTCGGTGGCAGATCAAGTACCACAGGATGTTTTTTCAATCATTCACTACGATGAGACAAATGAGACATCGTTCGTGAGAGATGTCAAAAATGATTTAGAAGAAAAGCCGGGTCTGACCCTGTCATTCTATACAGACTCCTTCTCAGTTTATTGCTTTGGTTCTTATTATGGTGATTACACAAATCCGAATAGTGTTAATGCTATTCCAGATACACTCTATATCGGCGAGACTATGCAATTCCAAGGATATGATGCAAAAAACTATTTGGTGTCAAATGTAACTAATGAATGCATAGATCTGAGTGAACGTGGTGACAATCAGCATAGGGTGCTTTCAATCATTAATGAAGGTACTTTTACCCTCCAACACACAACGTATCCCAGAGCGACTAAAACATTTACTGTTAAAAGCAGAAAGACAACGCCGTATTCAAATACCATTGATACGGTCAATAATAGTGATATCGGAATCACTATGAGTCTGTTTGATTATGACCTTGACAATCAGCTGAATGAGCTTTGGTGCCGAACGTATGATGGCCAATGGAGCACTGTCAGAGATTATTATATGAAACATGGTATCAATAATGGCCACGTCCTGAAATTCTGGGCAGGTGGACCTACCTATACCAGTGCGGCAAACCATCCCGAATACAATGCATGGCTCGGTGACGAACTCGGAAAGACGATTGTGTCGACTGACATAAATAGCAAGGGTTATCCACAGACAACAAGTGGAGAGTCACTGGAGTATTTGTTCGAAAAGAAAGATGGTACAGATAAGAAATATTACCCGGCTAATAAACTGTTCTCCGAAGAAAATGGCTATTATGTATATAACAGTGGTATGACTTCGGACGGAGGAGCCGGACATTACGCTTATTACAATAAAGATACGAAGGAATTCGAAGTATACGACAAAACATATTATTACACAAAGGATGGGAAGCAGTTCCCGATCGGTTTCTTCCCGTTTTCTCAGCTTGATGAAGACGCGGTCAAAAACGGATTTCTGAGTTCTAACCAGTATCCGAACCATCATTTTGGGATGTCCATGGACGTGGAATTTGACATCCCGGAGGACAAGCTTGATCCGAAAGACAATCACATTACCTTTGAATTCTCTGGTGATGATGATATGTGGGTCTTTGTTGACGGGAAACTTGTTCTGGATATCGGAGGTATCCACCAGCCTATCGGCGGAAAGATTGACTTTACGACAGGTGAAGTTACATACCAGGACAAGAATGGCGGTACTCTCATAGACAATGCATACAGCCCTGACCTGGACAACCTGATCGGGGATCGAAATGTAGCCGTCAATTCGTTTGGAACGCATAAGCTGCAGGTGTTCTATATGGAGCGTGGCGGCGGTGACTCCAACTGCATGATCGAGTTTAACACAATTCCATATAAAAGGATAAAATTCAATAAGATTGATGCGGATAACAACAGGATTCCCGGCGCAGAGTTTAAACTCTATAAGGATGAGCAATGTACCCAGCCTCTCATGATCCCCAGATCAAAGATTGAAGGCGGTCATATGGTGAACTACTATGAGGAAGCGACCTCCATTTCAAATAGCAGTGGTGAGGTTATCTTCGACAAGATTCCCATCGGCACTTATTATATGAAGGAGACAAGCGCTCCCACGGGATATGACCCGGACGGAAAGGTGTACACTGCCGTAGTTACGGCATCCCGTGTCGGGGATCCGGCCGATGACAATTATGCGACGATCTATTGGAAGAACAAAGACCATCTGATTGGAAACGGTGTCATCAACTACAAGCAGCGCCCGCTGCAGGTTACTAAGAAATGGGTAAAGGCCGGAACGACCGACGAGGCTCAGTGGCCGGAAGGATGTCAGATCAGTTATAAAGTCATCAGGCATGTGTATCTGGAAACCGACGATGGTTTGAAGGAGATTCCCGATACGTCAGCTGTTATATTCACAGCTGAAGACGACGCGCTTCTGACGAAGACGCATGACTCCCATATTATAGAGAACCTTTCCCAGGTTGGGAAATGGAAATCTCCGCTTGCTATAACTGTGGAAATGCAGGCTTTGGGCATTGAATCGAACAAAGAGTATCCGGTGACATACAAATATACGGTTGAAGAAAATCCGGCGGGGTCCGTTCTGCCGGCGGGCTCTCCGTATGTACTGCTGCCGGTGCAGGCTGAGATGACAGAGAATACAGACGTCACGGTCAATAATGAGACGGTACATGGCATCAAGGGCCTCCTGACCAATGAGATCACTGAGCTGTCTGTGCTGAAGAAATGGTCGGATGATAATAAGAATCATCCCAATGACAAGGTGACTGTTCAGCTGTATCGTGTGAGCGTGGAAAATGATACTCCTCCTATTCACGATGATCCTGCAGATGAAAAGATTTCAATCCTTGTAAATACACGGTGGCTGTATGAAAACGGAACCAGTGCTGACCTGAAAAACATCCCGAAATCCGGGAAAATCGTCGCACAGATCTCTGACGGAGAGAACAGCTGGACAGTGGAACTTAATCCGGACAACAACTGGGCCGCTACAAAATCAGACCTGCCTAAGAAGGGTGAGGACGGGAAGAATATCACCTACACAGTGACATATCTTCAGCAGCAGAGCGGCGGATTCGGCGGAGTAAATGTACAGCGTGTTGTTGTGACACAGCCGTCCGCAGTTGTCGGCGCAAACGGTAAGGTCACCCTGGAGGCAACAGTAAAGAAACCTGATCCGGTAAATACGACCATGGCTGTTCCGTTTGACGTCACCTGGGTAAACGACAAAGGCGAAAGCGTTACTCCGCCTGATAATGGAGAGATTACCGCTGTGGTGAAAGACGCTGATGGAGTTACTGTAGCCACAGTGGTACTGAAAAAGTCAAATAACTGGGCATACACGCAGACGCTGCCTTGTATCAAGGATGATGAAACTGTCCAGTACACCGTCGAGTATTCGGGCAAAGGGGACTATGTGACCGGAGCCGATGGAACGAGAAGCTTTTCAGGGCAGGGAAGCGCTGCTCATGCCGTTGGACAGATTACGATACCAGAGGTTTCCGAGGGGAAGATGGCGCTGCAGGTAGTGGCAAACGGGATCAAAGCCACCGGAAATGACCAATGGATGATCCAGATAAATCAAAGCGTCCACAGGGTCGACCAAAATGGTAATGACATCTGGGACAAGAACCAGTACAGTTTCCCGGATGGTATTCTGAATGATTCAACCACAAGCAGCACGATCACGGAAATGAACGTAAAGGATTCGGACAATCAGACAATTCGCTACAAACTGCATGTGCAGGCGGAGCACATTACAAGCGGAACCATCAGTGTGGTTAATCCGAATGGAAATGTGATTAAGTCGCAGAACTTCACTGATGGATGGACTGGCGATCTGTATTTTAACGCTCAGCCCGGCACATTTACGGTCCGGATCAATGGGGAGAATGCAGCAAAATCCAGGAAGACGGCAGTTCGAAAAATGAATGCAGCCCCTTTGAAAGCAGGGGGAGACCAGAAGACATTTACAGATGAAATCAGCCATTCCGGTCTCATTCTTCCGGCAGATGCAGATCCCGTAGGTGAACCGGTCGAGCTGAACAGCGGGAATGAGTGGGAATTTCAGTGGCAAAACCTTCCCGTAAAGGACAGTGAAGGAAATACTTATTATTACTATTTGAAAGAGGTCTCTGCCACAACCTCTGGAATCGTCTATGAACTTGGAGCAGTTTATGAATACGATAACTACTCCGGGGAAAGTGGAAGAATACGTGAACTGACAATTACGAATACGCCAATAATTATTAAATCAGATGTCCAGATTAAAAAGGTGGATGATGATGAAACACTTTTGTCCAATGTTCCTTTTACACTCTGGCAGAAGGGAGGAACCGGCAGTTCAGGCGGAGAATATATCAAAGTGGAAGGCTATACCGATGTAAAAACAGAGAATGGGATCCTTACATTCGAAGATTTACTTCCAGGTGATTACAAGATCACCGAAGGAACGCCGCTTCCCGGGTATTTGGATTTTTCAGAAGAGATTCCATTTACGTTGAGTGTAGATGGAAAACTTACAGGATTTGAGAATACTGAACTTGTAAAACTCAATGAGGAGGATGGTACATTTATTTTTACCATTATAAACCAGAAAGGCGTAGAACTTCCTTCCACCGGCGGGCCCGGAACAAGGCTCTTCACGATCCTTGGGTCGGTCATGATCTGTCTGGCCGGTGTGCTGCTGTGGAGGCGGCAGAATCTTGTTTAGGAAACTTGTGTAATAGGACGATAAACGGGCTGTGAGAAAGCGAGAGTGATGATCAGTTGCTCTCAGTTTTATCGATGAGGATGACATCATCTTTTATGAAGCCGCCATGGAGAAGCATCGGTCTTACGGATCGGTGCTTTTTTCCTGCTTAAAGATAATTGTAAAGACATTCCCCATCGTTCCCAGGACAACAAAGATCACCAAGGTCAAAGCCGGGAAAAAGAAGCTGACTGTGAAATGGAACAAAAAGGTCCTGTCGTCAGGAGGTTATCTGATGCAGTATAGTTTGAGTCCAAAGTTCACAAACGCCACAAAAGTGAGAATCACAGGTTCCGGCACCACATCCAGGACATTCAAGAATCTGAAATCCGGAAAGACCTATTACATACGGATCCAGGTATCCGGAAAATCGAAAGCTGACGGTAAGTATTATTATTCAGCTTGGAGCCCGATCATGAAGCAGAACCCGGTACAACAAAAACAGAGAGAAGCAGATCCTTTTGGAAATGCTTCTCTTTGTTCTTTATTTGATAGAATGTCATTGCGCTTTCCATGCAAAACAAAATCTTTTTCCCAATTTACCTCCTGAAATGATACAATAATGCAATACAGAAAACATCAGGATCCGCATGGAATTAATGGATCAGGCTGTCGGATTTACTGGCAGCAGCGGTCATTTACCAGTACGCACACAGGAAAGGACCAAAAATAAATGTATTACCTGGATACCGCAAACGGGGCATCCATGTTCCGTGAAGCCCGGCAGCACACGGATTTCGTTGACAAATCTGCTTTGATTGACGATATTTACAGATATGCCCGGAAGGAGAATAAATATATAGCCATCACAAAGCCCAGACGTTTCGGTAAAACCATGGCAGCTAACATGCTTTCCGCTTTTTTTACAAAAGGGCAGGATGCGGAGGAACTTTTTTCCGGGCTTGCTGTCGAGGAACGGAAGGAGATATGGGGGCTTCGGAACAGTTTTCATGTGATCCACATGGATTTCCTGCCTGAGCTGGGAGAGGCCTATTCTTTTACGCAGTTTCTGGACCGGATTCGGACCCGGCTGCGGATGGACCTGGTAGAAGCTTTCCCTGCGATGGAAGTCACCGATGTGGATGATCTCCCATCCCTGCTGTCAAAAACGGGGGAGTCCTTCGTCTTTATTCTGGACGAGTGGGACGCTGTATTTGAGTCGGGCTTTATGACAGAAGAAGACAGGCTTTCTTATGTTCTTTTTCTGCGGGGATTGTTCAAAAACAGAGCTTATGTGCATCTCGCCTTGTTGACAGGGATACTTCCCATTGCAAAATATACTTCCGGATCGCCGATGAATATGTTCCATGAGTTCAACAGCTTCGGGAGAATCGGGTTCGAGGAGTACTATGGTTTTTCCGAAGAGGAAATACAGGGGCTGATTGAAAACAGGAGGGCACGGGTTCAGGAAAGGCAGGTAAAGGTTCAGGAAAGGCAGGTAAAGGCCCAGGAAAGCCAGACACAGGCTCCGGATAGGAGGGTACAGGCTCAGGAAAGGCAGGCAGGGGCCAACGGTATGAGGACAACAGTTCCGGATATAGAGGAGATTCGTCTTTGGTACGACGGATATGTCCGCAGGTCTGATGGCGGGCATATTTATAATCCGGATTCTGTCTGCAAGGCGCTGATTGACGGAAGGTGTCAGAATAACTGGGTCGGAACAGGCCCTATGGACGACATAGCGAACCTTATTGCGGGAAATGCTTTTGAAATCCGAGGGGATATACTCAGGATGCTCGCCGGAGAATCAATTGAGATCCAGCTGGACGGATTTGGAGCGGAGGAGAGGGTCCCTACGACGAAAAAAGATATTCTTTCCGCAATGGTCGTTTACGGGTTTCTGGCCTATCATGATGGAAAACTGTCCATCCCGAACCTGGAGCTGACTCAGAAGTTTTCCAGAGTGCTGGACAGAGGGACCCTTGGTGTGCACATGACACTGGAGGAATCGAGAAAGCTTCTGGAAGCTACTCTGTCAGGCAGGGAAAAAGAGGTGGCGGCAGCAATAGAAAGAACTCACGATGAGCAGATCCCTTTTATTGTTTATTCTGATGAAAACTCTCTCGCCTGCGTCATCATGTATGCATATTACGCCGCATCTGACTGGTATGAAGTGCGCAGGGAGGAAAAATCCGGGAAAGGCTTCGTGGATTTCCTGTTTTCCCCGTTAGACCACAGACACATTCCAATCATCATGGAACTGAAATATAACCGGAGTGCCCGTGCTGCTATCGCCCAGATCCGTGATAAGAATTACATCCAACGCATGAAGGACAGTCCGGAGGTACTCTTTGTCGGAATTAACTACAGCACCAGGACGAAAAAGCATACCTGTCTGATCCGCCGGACGAATTACGCTGCCGAAATGGCGCTCAAAGATTCGGAATAAAAACAGAGAGAAGCAGACCCTTTTGGGAAAGCTTCTCTCTCTTCTTTTTATTTGAAAGCTATTCATTCAGCAAAGGAAATGCAGGATTCAGCTGAAAATGTCCGGAATTTCTTTTACGCCTCTTGAGAGGCAGATCAGCGGGGTGGGGCCATCCCACGTAAGGGGATTTCCCTCAAGGTCTGTAACAGTACATCCGGCTTCTGCCGCGATGAGCGCGGCTGCGGCGTAATCCCAGAGCTGGATCCACAGTTCAAAATACAGGCCGCACCTGCCCAGGGCCACACAGCACAGGTCCCATGCGGCACTGCCGGATCTGCGCAGATCCACACAGAGCGGCAGCAGGTCCTTTGCCAGCGCAAAGGTGCGGTCCCTGAATCCGTCATAGTAGGGCGAGGTTCCGAACACTGCCAGAGACTCGGACAGGGGAGATTCTGAGGACATGATTCTCTCCCCGTTCGAAAAGGCGCCCTGTCCGGAAACGGCATGCAGCATCATATTTTCAAAGGGATTATATACGACCCCCATGTATGGCTTTCCGTCTTTGAGGAGGCCGACAGAGATCACTGAGGGGCGGTAGGAAAACATAAAATTGGAAGTTCCGTCGATCGGGTCGATCACGAAGCAGTAGCCGCTGCTCATTTTTTCGGTGAACACATCCTGCCCGTCCTCTTCGCCCAGGAAGGCAGCTTCAGGCAGCACTGTCCTCAGATTTTCAATCAGAAAAGCCTGGATCTTTTCGTCGGTTTCCGTGACGAAATTCGCATGACCGCCTTTCTCCATTACTTTCGGATGGACAGCTGTCAGCATGATTTTTCCGGCTTCTCTTGTGATGTCTTTGATTTTTTCCATCAGCTTTTCTTCGGACATTTCGCTGCTCCTCCTTGTCTGTAATGACCTGGAAAATATCCTTAACAGATCTTATATTTCCGGATCAGTTCAACCAGGCTTTTATGTTTTGCCTTTCGAAGAGTTTTATCGAATTCTGACCGGACTTCTTCATTGGGAATCCATGCCAGGCCGGTCAGCACATCTTCTTCATCGTCATCATAGGAATCCGTTACTTCTTCATAGGTCAGGTAGCCAAGATGGATAAGAAGCGTCAGTACGTCATCTTTGCAGGTAAAAGTTTTGACATCATTCTGGAAGAAGTCCGGGTCCACCACAATGCTTTCACCGGCAATCAGCCTGGCAATATCTTCCTGAAGTCCGTCCTGATCCATGTCGATGTAGGTCATGAGCGCTTCCGCGGCAGAAGTCTTTTTCCAATAAGACTTGATTTTTCCGGTATCAAGAGCCTGCATCACGGAATAGGGATTGTAGACAGAATGCCGGTCTCCGACAGTGTACCCGTCGTACCATCTCTTTATGGCGGTAAAGTTCCTTCCATGCAGTCTGCACAGTTTCTGTACTTCCTCCTCCGTGAAGCCCACATATACAGCAAAGTCCTGCGGATCCAACATGGAATATTCCTGAAAATCAGAGATTGCGGACTGAGAACTGTCTTTTTTTATAGGAAGGATTCCTGTCATATAAGCGGCCGCAACAGCTTTAGGTGTGAAATTGTTGTTTTTAAACCATCCCCTGAGCAGGTTCAGATATCTTCGCTGAGCCTCTTCGTCGGTATCCGGTTCTCTGATGATGGAATCCCACTCGTCAAGGACAAAAACGATTTTTTTCCCCGTTCTGTTTACCAGTTCAATCAGCACATCATTTAGAGATTTCTTCTTTGTGACATCCGGAAGGATTTCCTCAACCTCGCGCCGGAGCGCGTCAGAGATCTGCATAGGAATCTCCCGGAGAGAGAGGCCTTCTTTCCTTGATTCTGAAATAAAATTTGTGATATCAAGATCAATGACATGATATTTGTTGAGATGCTGCTCATAAGAAGGATCCTTAGAAATACTGTATTTTTCAAACAGTTCGTGTGAATCGCAGGTCGCATCGTAGTAGGCGCACAGCATCTGCGCCGCATAGGATTTTCCAAAGCGGCGCGGTCTGCTGATGCAGGTGAGATTTTTTGTGGTGCCTATGGCTTTATTCAAAAGTCCGATCATGCCGGTCTTGTCAACATATTCGTTGTTGGCAATCCTGGCAAACCCGCCGTTTCCCGGATTCAGATATGTCCCCATTTTTTGTTTTCCCTTTTTACTGTTTATATGATTCTATCTGAAAAAGATATGCCGCCTGTGAGCATTCCCGGTCAAATCTTTTTTTCTTCAAGGTTCTCTGCCTGATACCATTATAGTCTATTCCTGCCTGTTTTTCATCCGGAAAATAGGACCTCAGGGGATCAGAGGGACGGCTCCCAGGTCTGCTCCTCGTCTACTCCTCATCCTGCAAATCTTTCTCCCAATCCCATCCCTGAAATGTTACAATATTGCAATAGATAAAGTCTGTGACTTCATATATAGAGACAATTATTAGTGAAAACCGACTTTTTTTACTTGTTGGTGACTGGAGGTGGAGAATGAAGTGTCCTTTTTGCGGCAGTACACGTCTTGCACCTATTATCTTCGGACTCCCGGATTATACGGAAGAGCTGGTGCGCCGGGTGGAGAATGAAGAAGTATATCTGGGCGGGTGCCTCATTATGGATGGGTATCCGCAGTACCATTGTTTCGCCTGTAGGCAGAATGTTGGCAAGAGGCCTGTTCTCCGCTCCAAACGCGGCCTGGAATACTATCGCTGCATTGTCACGGGCATCCATTTCCGCGATGACGGCTTTCCGCAGATTTTTATGGATAAGAAAGACGGTCATATCCGGCTGGAGATCCGTCCTGCCTGCACGGATACAGAACCAGTCTGTGAGCGGCAGCCTGCTTATGAGCGCCTGATGTCGGAAACAGAATGGGATGACCTGCTGAATCTGCTGTACACAGAATTGTATCTGCACGAATGGGGTGGTTTTTTTGTCAGCCGCAGTTTTCCTGACGGGGAACGATGGGAGCTGACGATAAAGTTCACAGAGGACAGGGAAAGGATCTATAGAGGTTTCGGAGGCTTCCCGCCCTACTGGGAAGAACTGAAGGCAGCATTCCGGCCCTTCATCGAGGAGAGAGGGATTTGCTGAAACATTCTGGTGGGGGAAGCAGAATATGCAGAACATAGGAAGCGGAATATACAGGGCATAAAAAAGACAGAGAGACGGTTCTTTTGTCTGCTGATTGGCAGAAAAAGAACCGTCCATCTGTCTTCCTGAGGTTTATGTATTCCCGGATTTACCACATTTCTTTTTTAAATACAGAAAATTTAAATACAGAAAAGTTTGACTGTCAATAATTTCTCTTTTATAAGTTTTTATGGGTCGGTATTAGTCTATTCCCCTTACTCGATCAGAGTGGATCGTGCACAGAAATTTGAAAATCACTTCTTCTGGATGAATATTTTATAGTTGTAGTGGTTGTAGCTGTCATTCTGGTTGTTTACATGAATGAAATAGGCAACGCCTTTTTTCAGGTTCGTTGTCACGCTCATGTACTGCCCTTTCTCAATGTGGGAATTTCCGCCCAGCTTTGTATTGCTTCCATTCACCAGAGACCCTCTGATCCAATCAGTATTATCCAGGTTCTTGACAACTACTCTGTACTTTCCTGTCGCCTCGGGTACGAATTTGAAATAGTCATTATCCAAAACAAAGTCATTTGTCCCATAGTAGTTCTTGCCGACTTTCAGACTCTTTGCTTCGCGCATCAGAGCACCTTCCGGATCTGCAGCGGACAGGATATGGAAGCCGACCTGTCCCGCACCTCTGTTAGAGTTTTTGATAATGATGTAGTACCAGCTGTTCGTCTTCAGAGGTTTCGTGTCTGCCTCAAACAGGCATCCATTGGTTTTTACAATATTTTTGTTGTTACTGACTGCACCGGCGTCTTTTTTATCTGTTCCGCGCAGATATACACTGATCGGCTGTGAAACACTTCTGTTGGAAACTGACACTAAATAATAGGACCGGATGCTGCTTGTTTTAAATTTAAAAATAGAATAGGTTTGTGAACTCTTGATCGTAGTGTAATAAGATGTGTCCGTTTTGATGGTTTCAGCAGTTCCCCTGCTTCCTCCGCCTGTAACCTTTGTATCAGCCGCCGAGACCGGGAATGCAAAAGCTCCCAGGATCAGCATCAGACATAAGACAGGTACTGATTTCTTCCACATTTTACGCATAATGTCCCTCCTCAAATGTCGTGTGGTATCCGGTATCCCGTTTGTTCGGGATGAGGAACTGCCCGCCGATAATCTGACCATTTCGAACGCGCAGGTTTTTAGGTGACAGGTCCTGAGGTACAGGTTTTTTGCGGTTACTTCATATATAGATTTAAATAAAACTGGTTCATATATTGCCCCTGTTTTAATTATCCCTGTTTTCCGCAGTGCTGCAGTCCCTTTATTTAATCTTAGCACAAAAGAACAGATTTTGTATAAATTTAAAAATTAGCACAAGCCGATTATGCCGGAATTTGCCTTTTTAGCTGACATTTAATGTCCGCTTTGATATAGAATGATCATGGAAAACGGATATTATTATTCCAGACAATTTCGGACGATTTCCAATAGGGGGTGGATATGGTGACGATCGAGGAAATGAAAAGATGGAAAAGGACACTGGGCATGACTTCTCCAGGATCCTGCGCAGGATTGAACGATACTACCTGGACTGACAGCCGACCAGAAAACAATCCGATGTGCACGCTTCTTAGCGGTACCAGTGTGCCGTCTCAATCATAATTAGAATTAAAATCACCATCTCGGACACTGTGAAACTGTGTTGCCGCCCGCATCGTTGTTGTCAGTCGCCGATGGGCTGGTGAGTCGGGCATCTGCAGTAAAACCCGCTGCGGGGAGCCGCACCTCTGTTTTCGAGGCCTTATTTTGTGTCAAATCTTGTCACGATCATGTGGACGATGTAAGGGATCAGGATGACCGGGATGGCCAGGTAGGCGATGGTACTGTAGGCGCGCTGGATCAGGGTCAGCAGGCCGAACTGGGCGATGCCGAAATCCGCCAGGCAGCATACCAGGGCAATCACGATGGTCTTCAGGACAGGTTTTCCCTGATCAGTGAGCGCTTTTTCTTCGTCTGTCTCGATCGCGTTTCCAATACGCCGGACCATGGCGGCGACCATGTTGACAGCGGTAGTCACTGCCCCCAGGATGATCAGTATGGAAATGAGAGGAGTCAGAACACTGGCGCCCACACCCTGCTGCACCATGAACAGTGTGGGGACGGACTGTTCCGTCATTTCAGGCTTGGCGTAGACGGTCAACAGGCCCAGGACTACGACCAGCATGAGGGCGGAGTTGATCACCCAGCCAATCAGCATGCTTTTTTTGGCGTCGCCCGGTTTCTCAAAAACCTGGCCGTGCTGGACGAAGACTGCGACGTTGCACAGCTGGAAGGTACCGTACAGGAAAGCGGAATAGAGAGCCTTTCCAAAGGGGACCGGCGCAGCCTGCATGGCTGCGACGGATGCGCGGATCCCATCGGCGTTCACAATGATATTCGGGACATAGACGGCAACCAGGCTTACGATGATAACGATTGACAGTACGGAGGAAACGCGCCGTACCAGGTCTGTACCAAAAATTGCCACAATGAAAATAAAGATTCCGATGAGCAGTGTACACAGCAGGTAGGGCAGGCCGGTGACCGTGCTGAGCGTTGCGCCGCCCGTCGCGAAGGCCACTGCCGGGGCTACGCACATTACGACGATATAGAGAAATTCAAAGAGATTCGAGAAAACCGGTGCGAACCGTCCGTAAAAATGGTTGTTGTAGGAGCGGTAGTCATACACTTCATGTTTTCTGGCATACCGCAGACAGTAGCTGAAAAAGAAGGCATTATATGCCATAGCCAGCACCGGCATCAGGAGGCACCAGAGCCCGAACCGCAGATAATAGGAATACAGCTGGGCGCCGGAGGCGAAGCCTCCTCCGAAATGCGTGGTAAACCACACGAACGCAACTCCCATGATCAGCGAGCCGGGTGTACTTCTGTTTTGTTTCATTTTCAACCTCCATACCTTTATAATAATTAGTTTATAGCTACATGCCCGCGCAGCCGGGCGCGGTGACAATCCTGCCGTTGCGAAGTCAGCCCCGCAACATGTGATCGCGGTCTGACTATCTACGGCGTCATTTCGCTCGACCTTCCGGCGAGGAGGAGACATCTGGTGATAATCGTAGTGATTATCGCGATGGTTGTCGATTATTTCGTGATTTTCTGCAGTTCTTCGAAGGCCTGCACCATCATATCCCTTGTGATCACATAGGGGTTGTGGTCAATATCCGGCATGGCGAGGGCCTTGTCGATGACGGCATCCTGATCTGCGGCGGACAGCCCCAGATCCTCCAGACGGGTGGGAAGACCTGTTGCGCGGCTGAAGGCCAGCATGCGGTCAAATTTTTCCCGCATGGACGGATCGACCTGAGACTCGACCAGGAGCAGGACCAGCACTCCGAAAGAGACGATCTCACCGTGCAGGTGATTGTGCTCTACCTCCGGGTAAGAAGTCAGACCATAATTGATAGCGTGCGCCAGGCCGGTGTTGTAGTCAATGATCTTGTCCTTTGTGACCAGAATGGAGGTCAGGGCGGTTGTCACGTTGATGGCCAGGACGACATTTTCAAGCGCTTCGGACGCGATGCCTGCCTCATTATCCCGGAGTGCCTGTTCACCGTACTCCAGAATCGGTCCCAGACACATGCGGCTGATCGTCACCCCCAGCCCGACATAATGGCTCAGTGATTCGCCCCGGGAGGACATGTCCGCCTCGAAAAACTTCGCGTACGTGTCACCCATCCCGGCCCACATGTAGCGAGCGGGGGCCGCGGCGATGATATCCAGATCCAGGAAGGTGTGGAGCGGCGGTCTGGTAATAAAGAAGGGCTTCAGGAAGCTCCCGTCCGTGTTGTACATAATGCTCACGCTCGTGCATCCCGCGCAGTTCGAAGTGATGGTCGGGAAGGCAAAGACAGCTTTGTTGATTTGTTCCCCGAGAGCCTTTACCGTATCTGTGACTTTGCCGCCTCCGACTGCGAACAGAAGCTTTGCCTCCTGTACAGCCTGCTCCGCGGCCAGCCGTTCGACATTCTCATACGCGCATTCTCCGCCGTACCACAGGATGCCGGTAACAGTGATCCCCCCTTCCCGGCATGCCTGCAGAAGTTTGTCCTGCGCGGCCGCCAGTGCTTTATGCCCGCCGATGATGACGGCGGAAGTGCCGTAGTCACAGCAGACCTTTCCGACCTTTTCATAGACGCCGTGACCGATCGTATAACAGGGAAAATACATGCTGTAGCCTTCCATAGACTCCTCCTTGACCCTTTTAAATACTTTGTGTAAACATCCTGTTTCCTGGAACTTCCCGCACCGGAAAAGTGCGAAGCCTGTTTTACTATGGGGGATTTTCGTTATCCGGTGACCCTTTTAAACAGCCTCCGCCAATGCAGTTTTTCTGAAAAACAAAAAAGCCCGCCCCTGCAAATCTTCATTTGCCGGGACAGGCTGATCATTCATCCTGCGGTGCCACCCTGCTTGGTACAATAATACTTGTACCCACTCTGTGCGTACTGACATACGCCGGCCTTTGTTCACGGAGGGCCATCTCCGTCTCGCATACTCAAATCCCGTCCGACCGTATTCTCAGATTCAGAGAGTACAGATCCTGACACATGATTTTTTCCGCTTGCCCTCAGAAGTCCATTCAACTGCATATTGCCTGCTGCGATTCCACCATCCGCAGCTCTCTGTGAGGCCAGGGAAACAGTCTACTCACTCTTCTTCAACGGTTTGAAAGCAAGTTTAACACATGATATTTTGAATTGCAACAGATACTTTAAGGGGGGTGTACAGGCCGGGAAACAGGATCCGGGAGCGTTTCTGACGCAAAAGCTCTGAGGCAAAAAGCGAAATGGATTGTAGGCGGCTCTCTAATTGTATATAATCATTTTGTATGCATAACTGTGACCGAGGGCATTAAGAGTGCTCCCGGGAAGGATTAAGGGTATTCCCTGAGCGGCACTTGGAGGAGAGGAGTTTATGGGTGGAATAACATTTTTTGTAGATGCCATTTATGATGTTTACAACAAAGCGGTTCCTAATGTTGAAGAAGACCAGAAGCTCCCTGAAAGGGAGGTGCTGGACGAGGTGTGTCAGATTCTCCTTAATGTCGGATGCCTGCGCGAGGAAGGCCGGTTTCCTTCTTTCAGGGTTTGCTTTATCCCCCCGGAATCGAAATTTCTGGATGCTTATATCTACGCACACGTCCTTCTTTTCAATAAGCCCGTAGGTTTCAACACCAGGGAGATCCATAAGCTGGCCCCTGCACTGAACGCCGATATGAGTTACCTGATCGTGGATACCAGCAAAAGGCCCTTTATGGCAACGGGGATTCTTGCCGCTTATACCACCTGGGAGCGGATCATGACGAGGGAGCTCACATCCGGAAACAGGATGCCCAGGATCCCCAATATTCTTGTGAACGGTCCGGGGGAGCTGGGAGCCTGTTTCGGAGAAATTCCTTTCGTCAACTATCATGCAGGCAGCTGTGTCTTTTTCCGCACGGATACGTTTACGTCGACACTGATCGCAGACCAGCTCAGAGAAGGTACGACCGTACCTGAAAAAGAACGTCTCCGTCTCCTTTACAGGATACTCTGGCATGCGGGCAATTACGGACATGGCGGTACGGTCCTGATCGTTCCTTCCGAGGAGTCGTGCGCGGAATATATAGACATGAAATATCCTTTGCCGGGCCGGTATTTGTTCGAAAAAGAGAACCGGTCGGGGAAGCATTCGGAAATGATGGTCGAGAAGGAGACCGTCACCTATGCCGATCTGATCGCCAAGTTTACCTCTGTAGACGGGTCGGTTGTCCTGACTAAAGATCTTGATCTTGTGGGCTTCGGAGCGGAAACTCTTGTTGACAAGATGGAAAACAAACAGCCGGACATGAGGTTTATCGGATATAACGACTCCGAAGATAGTACTAAACTGTTCAAAGATTATGGAATGCGCCACAGGGCCGGATACAGGTTCTGTGATACTGTGGAAGGAAGTGTAGCCATTATTATTTCACAGGATGGTGTGATCCAGGCCTGCACAAAGCACGACGGTAAGGTCGTGGTTTATGATAATGTTGCGCTGCCGATGTTTTAGGAGCTGCTGAAAAAACAACCAGGGGAGCTTTAAAGCTCCCCTGTTCTTACCACTACAGTAGTTATGGATACTTGTGACAGTTAAATACTGCCGCATTTGGATTTATGCTGGTGCACATGCGGCTTTATCGGTTCAGTACCGTGCGGACAGCGCCGTACATGCCGGCATCGTTTCCAAGGACAGCGAGTTTGAATTCGGTGTCACGGCAGGCGTGGAAAGCCGCAGTGCGATAGTGTTTTGTGATAGCATCGATCAGGATCTGTCCGGCTTTGGAGACACCGCCGCCAATGACGATGACATCAGGGTCTACAACCGCGGTAATGTGGGCGAGGGCTGTACCGAGCATTTCTCCCAGGGTGTCGACCAGGCCGAGGGCGGCATCATCGCCGGCTTTGGCGGCGTCAAAGATCTCTTTGCTGGTGATTTCTTTTCCGTCCAGAAGGCTCGGCAGCTTTCGCTCTTCTTTAAGTGCGAGATGAGCCATACGGACAATACCGGTGGCAGAAGCATATTGCTCCAGGCATCCTTTTTTGCCGCAGCCGCAGACGGCGGTCTCGTCTTTCCGCATCTGGATGTGGCCGATCTCTCCTGCCGCACCGTGGCCGCCCGCAAGGATCCTGCCTCCGACGATGATGCCGCCTCCGACTCCGGTGCCCAGAGTCACCATGACGACATTCTGATGGCCTTCACCACCGCCCTTCCACTGCTCACCAAGGGCGGCGACATTGGCATCATTAGCTGCGACGACAGGAATACCACCCAGAAGACCGGAGAGCTCCTCAGCGACATTGAACACACCCCATCCCAGATTCACACAGCCATTGACTACTCCGTTCGCCAGAACCGGACCGGGGACACCGATGCCGACGCCTTCCACATCTTCGGGAGAGACATTGCGCTCTGAGAGTTTTCCCTTAATGGCAGCCGCGATATCCGGAAGGATCTGCACTCCGCCATTGTCTTTTATTGTCGGGATTTCCCATTTTTCAATTAAACTTCCATCATTTTTAAAGAAACCGCACTTGACGGTCGTTCCGCCGAGATCGATTCCGAAAGCATAGGGTTTCATCTTTGTTCTCTCCTTTCTGAAAACCTGCATCAGTGTTCTTTTGCCTGGCCTTTTCATTATACACGATTTTATCCGGAAATTTTACGGAATAAAAGACAAAACTTTACTATCGGGTCATTACCAGTGTAGAATGCTACAGTACACGCCCTATCCAGGGAGTGTACTGTAGCTTGCGAAAATCCCGTTCCAAATCGCTTCGCGATGGGGGGGTCGCCGTAGAACCCGGGCTTTTCGCGAAAAAGCCGCGAAAAAACACCGTTATCTCGAGTTTCGAGGGAGACTTTACTCCTGTAGAATGACACTTATATACATTACGGACTTATATACGTTATGGAAGAAAGATACATGGGGCCGGAGTATGAAATTGATCGTTGAATTGATCCGCCATGGAGAGACAGAGCTGCAGGCACAGGGACGCTATCAGGGCGCTGTTGATGTCCCTCTTTCCGGAGAGGGAAGACGAAAACTTTCTGCCGGGAGAGAAAGTTTGTCGACCGATGGGATATACCGGGATCCGGCTGTGGTATATGTTTCTCCTCTCAAAAGGGCAAGGGAAACGGCTTCAATCCTTTTTCCGGAGGCAGTTCAGGTTGTGATTCCGGGATTCTCTGAGATGAACTTCGGGAAATTCGAGGGCAGGAATTATAAAGAAATGGAAAATGATCCTGATTATCGCGCCTGGGTGGCGGGCATGTGTCTGGGAAAATGTCCCGGGGGAGAATCCAGGGATGAATTCTGCGCCAGGACCTGCGAGGCTTTTCTCGAAGTGCTCCGTCAGGTGCCACAGAATGCAACGGAGACTATTTATAGGAATTTTAATATAGAAACCGGGAAAACCTGGGAAAGTGGAGAAACCGGAGAGAGCAGGGAAACCTGGGAAAGTGGGGAAACCGGAGAGAGCAGGGAAACCGGGGAAAGTGGAGAAACTGGAAAAACCGGGGAAACCGGGGAAAGTGGAGAAACTGGAAAAACCGGGGAAAGTGGAGAAACTGGAAAAACCGGGGAAAGCAGAGAAACAGGGGAGAAGATTTCCCGCCTTGTAATTGTTGCCCACGGCGGCACGCAGATGGCGGTGATGAACAGATTTAACTGTGATCATTTTTCGGGAAAGGAAAGCAGAGAGAGCCGTACAGATGATTATTATTCCTGGCAGCTTCCCTGCGGACAGGGTTATGTACTCGAAGCACAGACAGATGGGAAGGAATGCTGTATCCGTGTACTGGGGATCCGGGACTATTGTAAGCCGCAGGAGCAGGAGCCCTTTGCCGGATAGATATGGTTCTTCCGCATCTGTTTGTATTTTTTGAAAACCCCGGGCTTCAAGGGAGCTGACCAGCAATAACCATGGGCTTTATTGGAATTGATCATTGATAACCCCCGGGCTTCATTGAAATTGATCATTGATAAACCCCGGGTTTCAAGGGAGCTGACTATCCTGCCGCAGCGGCTGCAGGATCACGCTCCATGCTTCAGCCAGTCGGTCAAGGCTCCATGCGGCATTGGCCGGGCTTGTGGAGGGCAGGGTGATGGAGTCTGCCGGGCAGGTGAGTTCGTCTTCGTTTTGCTTCAGTACCTTTTCCTGATATTTTCGATATAATCGTCCTGCAGTTTGTCCGTTGGTGTAGATCTGCCGGATGGGGGCGGCATTCAAAATGATTCGAAGGTCATTTGGCGTCACATTCCGGATGCTCGAATCGGAGGAGCCGCGGATCTCGCAGGATGCAATAACATCCCAGACAGCTATGTGGCGGCGCAGAAGCAATGCCCGTCTGTCCGGGATCGTCTCGGGGAAGGGTTCTTCGAGAAGCCTGCTCAAAACTTTCCAGAAGCGGTTCTGGGGATGCCCGTAAAAAAATGCGGTTTCTCTGGACTTGACCGAGGGGAAACTGCCCAGGATCAGGATCCTGGATTCATGATCATATAGCGGCGGGATCGGATGGACGATCAGACCGCTGTCTTCTTTTTTTATCATAAGATGATTCCTTAGTGATCAGTGAGTATTAACTGGAATTTTGCGATATTGCGATAAGGAAAATCCGCTGTTTTCTCTCTATATAATCTTATGATATAATCAAAATTGTTCCGGCACAAGGAGCGGTTTTTCTGAGAAACGAGACGGAAAACGGTTGGAAGACAGATGGGAATGGAAAAAAAGAGCGGAATTCATTATTACGAATCGAATGATTCTTTGAATATAGATCGCAGAGCGGGGACTGCAGCCGGAGATGAGCTGACAGCTGGTGATAGTTCTGGCTCTGATGCCGGTCATCGGGTCCGTATGGATAATAACGGACGGGAAGATCTTGATGTCCTTTTTCCTGCTTATGGAGAGAGACGGAATCAGGCTGTGAACAGAGCGCAGAGACAGGCAGGGGCGGGAACGGTTTCTCTTGGATATAGAAGAGCTGGTGCCGCGGCTTATGGCAGTGCGCCGAGGGGAAGGATTTCTTCTGCCGGTTCTTCTGCCGGCACTGCAGATCCGATTGATGCGGGAGCAGGGAGGCGTACCCGGAGCAGCAATACAGGACGCTCTGCCCGCGGCTATTCTTATGAAAGCAGAGATCCTTCCGGGGAAACGGTGATCAGGAGGCGTGCGCAGAGCAGCAATACAGGACGCCCTGGCCGCGGTTATTCTTATGAAAGTGGAGATCCTTCCGGGGAAACGGTGACCAGGAGGCGTGCGCAGAGCAGCAATACAGGACGTGCCGCCCGCGGTTTTTCTTCTGAAAATAGAGATCTTTCCGGAAATGCATATTCGTCCGGGAGCGCAGTGACAAGGAGACGTGCGCAGAATCGGAATGCAGAACGTACTGCCCGCAGTTATTCTTATGAAAATACGGATCTTCCTGAAGATGCAGAAGAGCAGATGCGAGCCCGCCGCCGTCGCCAGAGGGAGAAGCTGAGGCAGCAGCGCGCCAGAGAAGTCAGGAGAGTGAGGTTCCGGATCGCGATTGGGGCGGTTTTGGCGATTTTTATTATTTTTATGGGCTCAAAACTCATTAACAGGGCATGGGCTCAGAGCAAGCTCTCTGACTCTGTGCTCAGTTACAGATCTACCGTGGAGCATTATGCGCAGCAGGAAGGCGTCGAAGATTATGTGGACACTCTGCTTGCGATCATGATGGTGGAATCGGAAGGTCAGGGCAAGGACGTCATGCAGTCCAGTGAATCAAAGGGACTTGCGCGCAATTCACTCAAACCGGAGGAGTCCATTGAGCAGGCATGTATTTACTATGCAGCGCTGATCGAAATTTCCGAAGATCTGGGGATCGATGATGATAAAGCCCTTATTCAGGCTTACAATTTTGGCCCCGGGTACCTGAACTATCTCGCCGAGCATGGGGGAAAACACCGGCAGAAATACGCGATCGAATATGCCAAGGAGCTTTCGGGTGGAGAAAAGATCCGGTACCTGCACCTGTATGCGATCCGTAAGAACGGAGGATGGATCTATAAGTTCGGAAATATGTTTTATGATGCTCTTGTGGAACAGTATCTGTAGATCTGCAGGATGAACGAACTGGTAATATAGCAATGGTAATATAGCAATGTTGATCGGTACGTTAACCGGACTGCAGCAGTCAGGCAGTCTCATCAAAAAAGGAGAGAAAGAATGGCGGCTGTTCTGTCTAAGATTAATGATACTCTGTACACATGGCTTTTGATTTATCTGCTTGCGGGAAGCGGGATCTATTTTTCAATCCGGACCCGCTTCGTCCAGATGCGGCGGTTTAGAGATGCCCTGCGCTGTATGATGGAGAAAAAGGAAGGGGACAAGGGTGTCTCTTCCTTTCAGGCACTGATGATCGCCACGGCTTCCCGCGTCGGCACGGGAAACATGGCGGGTGTGGCGACCGCGATCATCATGGGAGGCCCCGGCGCGGCTTTCTGGATGTGGCTTATGGCGATTCTGGGTTCCTCGTCGGCGTTTGTAGAGAGTACGCTGGCGCAGATTTATAAGAAGAAAGAGGGAGATTCCTTTAAGGGAGGCCCGGCTTACTATATTGAGAGGGCGCTGCACGCCCGCTGGCTGGGCATTATTTTTGCCATTTCCCTGATCGCGACCTTTGCCTTTGGCTTTAACGGGCTGCAGTCCTATAATATCGTATCCGCCTTTGGCGTCTATGTGGAGGATCTCGAACACAGCATCCTGCCCACGGCGATCGGTCTGATTCTGGCCGTTTGCGCTCTGATCATTTTCTTTGCAGGAGACATTATCGGAAAGATCTCCTCGGTACTTGTCCCTCTGATGGCTGGTCTGTATATCCTGATCGGAATCTTTGTGATCCTGACCAACATCACGCGCATTCCGGGCGTGATGGCTGTCGTGCTGGCCAATGCATTTGATTTCAGGTCTATTTTCGGCGGCTTTGTAGGTTCCTGCATGGTGATGGGCATCAAGCGGGGACTGTTTTCCAATGAGGCGGGCATGGGCTCCGCCCCGAACGCCAGCGCATCCGCGACAGTTTCACACCCTGCCAAGCAGGGCCTGGCGCAGATCATTTCTGTTTACATTGATACCCTGCTGATCTGCTCCACGACAGTCTTCCTGATCCTGCTCACTGGTGACTGGTCGGATACCGGTTATTCGGGAATCCCGCTCCTGCAGCAGTGCGTAGCCCGGGTCATCGGACCCATCGGGATCCATTTTGTGACGGTCATCGTCTGCCTGTTTGCTTTTACCTCCATTATCGGTAATTATTTCTATGCGGAGGCAAACATCCTTTTTATCACAAAAAACAAAACAGCCATGACTGTTTTCAGGATCGCGGCGGCTGTCATGGTCTTTATCGGTGCACGCAACAGCCTGAGTGTCGCCTGGGATCTTGCGGATATTACCATGGGTCTCGAAGCGGTCGTCAACATCATCGCGATCCTGCTCCTGGGCCGCATCGCTTTTGCCGCACTGGATGACTATGAAAAACAGAAGGCGCAGGGCCTCGACCCCGTCTTTCACGAATCCAATATCGGCCTGAGCGACACGGATGTGTGGAAATAAGTTATTGTGTCCGGATAGAGACAGGTTATGCATACTGAGCGACACGGATGTATGGAAATAAGTAAATGTGTCCGGATAGCGACAGGTTATGCATACTGAGCGGCACGGATGTGTGGGAATAAGGGATGTCAGCCTTCCAGATAAAGCTCCCGGAGCTTTTCGCGTTCGTCCTGTGTGATCCCCAGGCCTTCGGACAGATAGGTGTCCATATTCGAATATTTTTGTTCAACTGTATTGTAGAAAGTCAGAATATATTCCTCTTCCGCGCTGAAAAGGTAGCGGAGGGATTCATCAGCGAGGGGACTGTCCGTCCCCTCTTGTTTTTTATACATTGCGGACAGACGGAGGATATCTTCAGCGAGGCATTCGCGAGTGTAGAGATAGTCTGCGATGATCTCTTCCCGGGAGACCCCAAGGAGCTCCAGAACGATCACTGTCGCGACCCCGGCCCTGTCTTTGCCTGCGGTGCAGTGCCACAGCACGGCTTTGTCCCGGGGGACTGTCAGCAGCCGGATAAATTTCGCATACTGGGAGAGGGCGTACTTACCCATGGCAAAGGAACTGTACATATCGCACATATACTCCTTTGCTTCTTTCGGTTTGTGCAGCAGGAGGGCGACGGCGCCCTTGTCGGATTCCTCCTCCCTGGTGATACCCGCTGTGAGAGAGTCCACTACGGGAATATGGTGGTATTCCACACCGGGGATCTCCTGGTCAGGCTGCTTGTTTCTCTCCTGGTTTGTGCGGAAGTCTACGACTGTACTGAGCATCTGTGAGAGCAGGAACCGGTCATCATCCGACAGATTAGCCAGGTGGCCGCAGCGGATCAGACGGCCCCTCCGGATCCGGCGGCCGTCCCCGGTCTGTATTCCGCCCAGATCCCGGATGTTGTGCAGATTATCAAATTTTAGCAGTGTACTAGGCATTTCTGATATTTCCTTTCATTTTCACTTCCATATTCATTTGTATCATTATCTCACGGAGCAGACAAAACAACAATCACCGGATTCTCCGGATAAAGCTGACGAAAGGAAGATTATGCTGAAAATTACCATAATTGTCTAAATTATCTGAATAAACAAATAATTTTAAAAAATATAGATATTTTTATTGACAATTCAGGCCTAAATGATATAATAAACACATCAAAACGATAGACGTTACCCGGGTAAAACATATACGATCGTCGATTGAAACTGTTGTTTAGCAAAACATTAAAAAGCAGTTCATTGTAAACGTCTTGAAGTATTTTATTTAAAATAGATTAGATTCATGATATGAAAAATAATCTGTTTGCCGTAACATTGGAATCTGGGTAAAGGAGGTACGGTCCGAAGAAATACTAAAGTTTCACCATCATTTTAACCAGACCAGTTTTTGTTTTCAGCAAAGATCAACCAGTTTGTAACCGTCGGAATCCAGGAGAGGAAGGTACGGACCAATTATCTAAGAATCTTTTTTCTCAAAACAATTCGAAAATCACCGATATTGTGAAGCGAGTTCGTTAAGGGGCAGGTTTGATAGATAATATATTAAGATGAAACAGGATCATCTACAAATATCGGTTGATTTGCGAAGATGAACTGCAGCACTATCGATATATAAGAGAACCAGTACATCCCATATGAGTGATGAAAAGAGTTCCGGGTACCATCTGCAGACGAGAAATGCAGGCGGGAAATAAGATCGATCATCCTGCAGTGAATCAAAAAAATTTAATACAGGAGGTACAAACCATTGGACAAGAATTCCTGAGAAGGGATGTTGATCGCAGGCAGAGTGGACAGCCGCACAACATCCCTTCTCTTTTTTTTGTGTCTTTTTTGGATATTCAAAGTTTTGGATATTCAAAGTTCTTTAGGGTTTGCCAAAGTTTTTTGTGTTTTTTTGTGTGGAGACTTTGTGGTGAATTTATTGTGGAAATGTGGAAATCTTTTTGAGAATAATGGATTAATCCCACATCCGCCTTGAAATCCCTGATGAATATGATAATGTAAGAAGCCAGAGAAAAAATGGACGGAAATGGACGAATTATCTATCTTTAAGAGGTGATTTCGATGTGTGGAATTTGCGGATTTACCGGTCAGAATGTTGACCGGGGGCAGGTGCTGACCGATATGATGAACCGGATCATTCACCGGGGACCGGACGGTGCAGGGCAATATATGGACGATGAGATCGCGATGGGCTTCAGACGCCTGTCGATCATTGATCTTGAGGGCGGGGATCAGCCTATGCGTACTGAAGACGGCAGGCTGGTCATCACTTTTAACGGGGAAATTTATAACTATCGTGAACTGCGGGAGGAGCTCAAGGGCAGAGGACACAGCTTCCGGACCAGGTCGGATACGGAGGTCCTGCTGCACGGGTACAGTGAGTACGGTGTGAAGATCCTTGACCGGCTGCGCGGAATGTTTGCCTTTGTGATCTGGGATACCCGGAAAAAGGAGCTTTTCGGTGCCCGCGATATGTTTGGCATCAAGCCTTTTTATTATGCGCAGGCAGAAGGAAGCTTTATTTATGGCTCCGAGATCAAGAGCATTCTGGAATATCCCGGATACGAGCGCGAAGTGAATCTGGAGGCACTGGAGCAGTACATGTCCTTCCAGTACTCGGTGCTCCCGGAGACTTTTTTCAAGGGGATCTTCAGGCTTCCGGCGGGACATTATATGATATGGAAGGATGGAAAACTGCGGACACGCCGGTATTTCGATCCCATGCTGACACCTGTGAAGGCAAAGGACAGGGAGAAAGAAGAAGGCAGGAAAACAGTCGGAGAGAAGGCTGTCGGGGAGAAAGCTGCCGGGGAAAAAGCTGCCGGGGAGAAAGCAGACAGTCATAATTGTATTGATGGATCTGGAGCCGGGCAGAGCGCGCACGACCGTCTCGTCGATGAGATCGACCGCGCTGTGCAGGAGTCGGTTCGCTACCACATGGTGAGCGATGTGGAGGTTGCCTCCCTCCTTTCCAGCGGAGTGGACTCCTCTTATGTCGCCGCGACCTTTAAGGGAGCCAAGACCTTTACGGTGGGCTTTGACTACGAGACCTACAATGAGATTCCTTATGCCGAGGCGCTTTCCGGCGAGGTCGGGATCAGGAATTACAGCAAGATCATTTCCACCCGGGAGTACTGGAAGGAATTTCCGAAGATCCAGTATTATATGGACGAGCCTCTGGCAGACGCGTCGGCGGCGGCGCTCTATTTTGTGGACCGCGAGGCGTCCAGGCATGTCAAAGTCATTCTTTCCGGGGAGGGGGCCGATGAGTTGTTCGGCGGTTATGTGATCTACCATGAGCCCTTTTCTCTCAATGCTTATCAGAAGATTCCGGCCGGAGTGCGCCGCGCCGCGGCCGCAGCTGTTTCCGTGTTGCCGGGACATCCCAAGGGGAAAGGCTTTATCATGCGGGGCGCGAAACCGGTCGAGGAAAGGTTTATAGGTAATGCCAATGTCTATACTGTAAAGCTGCGGAACAGGGTCCTCAGGCACACGACAAAGAATTTCGACCCGAAAAATCTGACCGCACCTTATTACAGACGGGCACGCCATCTGTCGGACACGGAAAAAATGCAGTACATCGACCTCAATTTCTGGCTCCAGGGGGATATCCTGCTCAAGGCGGACAAAATGAGCATGGCCCATGGGCTCGAGAGCCGGGTCCCCTTCCTGGACCGCGGTGTCTTCACGACGGCGAAAAACATCCCCCTTGAAGAAAAGATCAGCAGGACCAATACCAAAACAGCTTTCCGCGAGGCGGCGCGCAGATATATCCCTGAAGCGGCTGCCCAGAAAAAGAAACTGGGCTTCCCGGTCCCGATCCGCATCTGGCTCCGCCAGGACAAATATTACGGTATTGTCAAAAAGGCGTTCCTGAGCAAAGAAGCACAGCTGTTTTTCCATACAGAGGAGCTTATGAAGCTTCTGGACGCACACCGGGCCGGTCGGGAGGACTACAGCAGACAGATCTGGACCGTGTATACCTTCCTGGTCTGGTACCGCCAGTACTTTGTCCCCGGAGCCTGCTCCGTCACGATAGAAGATGAACTTGCCATGGAGCACATGCACGAGGAAAAAAACCGCGAAGCTCTGGAAGAAAGCGGAGCAGCAGCCCCTGCCCTGGCCCGGTGATTCCTCTTTGTTTGTGACGAGGAACAGAGAACAGGCTGGACTGACGTATGTAAGTCAGACAGACAATAAATAGATTAAGATGGGTGAACACCGCTAAAAAAACACTTAGCAGAACCAGGAAGGGGACGGTTCTTAGTCTCTGTCCCCTGTCTCTTTTCAGGCAGGTCTGTAACAGCAGCAGGGAACTGGTCTTTGTTCTGTAAAAAGAAGATTGCTATTTTTATCTTTCTGTGGGAAAATATTGGAAACGCGAAAGCAAGAAATAATGGAAATACAGGAGGCGGACTCAGTTATGGAACTTGGTGTTGTAGTAGGGATTGCGGCGATCAGCATTATGACCCTGATCGCAGTACTCATGGGCATTGTTGCGGCAGTTTCCACGGTCTCGGGAATTGACACACGGGACAATGAGGGAGACTGACTGAACGGCCTTGTTCAATAGAATCTCTGCCTGAGAATCTCTGCATGCCGTGAAGGATAAAGACTTATGTCCGAAGAATTTATGGACCACTCGTGATCAAGGGAATGATGATCAGGAAATTTATGATCATGGGATTTATGAGCAGCAGATGATAATAGTATGCCCCGGCGCAGGACCTGAAAGAGGAATCCAGCCGGGGTATTGTTGTGCAGGAATTTTCATTTCAGTTTTTACAGAGTCTCATAACGGCAGATATACACCATCAGAACAGCAGATATACACCAGACAATCAGCAGGTATGCGGCAGATAGCGATTTGACAGGAAGAAATAGTTATGCTCAGAGGCAATTTTCACACACACACTACGTTTTGCGACGGGAAGAACAGTGCTCAGGAAATGGTTGACCGGGCTCTGTACCTCGGCTTTACCCATCTGGGCTTTTCCGGGCATATGGATCCCGATATCAGGATGGATCTGGAGGCTTATGATAATGAGATCCGGCGCCTTCAGAATCAATACCGGGGGAAACTGGATATCCTCCGGGGCGTCGAGCTGGATCTGCTTTACAGCCCTCAGAACAGGCAGGAGCAAGAACTTCTGGAGGGGATGGAGTATCTGATCGGATCGGTGCATTTTCTGGAGATGGACGGAAGGGCGGCTTTTGCGGTCGATGATACAGCCGGGCGGCTGGATGCGGGCTGCAGAGAGTTTTTCGGCGGGGATTATTACCGCATGGCAAAGGCCTATTATGAGCAGGAGGCGCAGATCTTTGACCGGCTGCACTGCACATTTGCAGGGCATTTTGATCTCATCACCCGCTTTAATGACGACCGCCATGATCTGGATGAAAGCGACCGCAGGTATTATATGCCCGCACTTGAGGCGATGGAGTACCTGGTATCGAAAGAAATTCCTTTTGAGATCAACTGCGGGGCGGTCAACAGAGGCAGAAAGGCCGAACTTTATCCCAACCGCTTTTTACTCGGAAATCTGCGGAAAATGGGAGGACAGATCCTGATCAATTCGGATGCCCACCAGAAAGAGCTTCTGAACGGAGGATTTGATATTGCAGTGCGCACAGCTGTCGAGTGCGGATTCACCCATACCCTCTTTCTGGAACATGCCGGGGACGGCAGTGTGCGTTTCTGTCAGATTCCTCTGGATTGAAGTGCTGGGCGGAAATGCTGGACTGAAGTGCTGAACTGAAATACTGGGTTGAAGTGCTGGGCTGAAGTGCTGGAATGAAGTGCTGGGCGGAAGTATTTGAAGTTTCGGCGGGCTGGGGCTGCTGACGGAGCAGATTTGCCGGTTCATACTACGGTCCATACTACGGTTTATACTATATGTAACGGGTCAGGGAGAAATCCGTCTTATTTTGCAGTGAATCGCCAACTGACAATTGCCCGCTGCCCGGGCGTACAGCTCCAGAAACGAGAGGACAGGAGGAACATAATAAGATGAAGAGGAAGAATGTAATGCTTTTGAAAAAGGCTGCACTTTGTTTTCTGATGCTGAGTCTGATGCTCGGAGGCTGCGGCGGCTCTGCAAAGAACAGCGCTTCAGAGTCGCGGGATTATTCCGCGGAGAACAGCTTCCCGGGAGAACCGTCGGCTGTGTATGAGGCAGACGAGGATATGGAGGAAGAGTATACAGAGGAGGAGTATACAGAGGGGTACGACCCCGATGATTCCGCCCTGGCAATGGGGGATTATTCGCAAACCGTTGCCTCTGCGGCTCCAAAAGACACGGGAGGGACTGCGGCTCCGGAAAACGGAGGAGAAGGGAGCACAGAGCTTCCTTCTTCAAACCGCAAGATCGTCTACACCGGCAATATTTCGCTCCAGACACTGGAATATGATAAATCCTCTCAAAGTATCCACGATAAGATCAACAAATACGGCGGGTTCGTAGAAAACGAGGATACTTTTAATGAAGATCCTTACTGGTATTACAAAAACCGCACCGGCGCGGCGGCAAACCGCACAAAACGGAACCTGAACATCACGGCGCGGATCCCGGCTGAAAAGTTTAACGCCTTTATGAAGGATCTGGAAGAGGACGGGCAGGTCATCAATACCTCGGTTAATGCCAGGAACATCAGCGTGCAGTATGCGACTCATGATGCCTCCAGGAAAGCACTCGAGATCGAGCAGGGCCGTCTCCTGGAAATGATGGAAAAGGCAGAAACTGTCGAGGAGATGATCGCTGTCGAAGAACGTCTGACGGAGGTGGAGCGGGAGCTCAATGATGAAAAGACCCAGCTCTCGGCCATGGACAGGGATGTGGGCTTTTCCACGATTTATATCAGCCTTCAGGAGGTATTTGAGTATTCAGAAACCGTTGTGGAAGTCAGTTACGGAGAGCAGCTCAAACGGGCATTTGGCAGGGCATGCGAAGGGTTTGTCACTTTCTGGAAGGATCTGATCCTGTTTATCGTGGAGACATTCCCCTTCCTGATCATGCTCGGAGTGATCATCACTGTGATCGTAAAGCTGATCCGCCGCGGCCGCAGGCGCAGACTTGAAAAAAGAGTCCGGATGGAGGAACAGCGCAGGGCTGCTATGCAGGCCGGAGCCGGTCTGACCGCAGACAGCGGCCTGACAGGAGACGCTGGTCCGAAAACAGATGATAGTTCGGAAGCAGACGAAAAAAGGCGGAAACGTTAGAGGATGAATGCTCGGGAAAATCATGCTATAATAAGTTTTATCGGAAGCAGGGGAGATGCCTCTGTATGGAGAATCTTTTGTTTAAGAAGATCATCAGAATCATTATAATCACAATATTTGCTTAAATACATGAATCTTAAAATACCTCGTTTAAATACTAAAGAAAAAAAGAATAGGCGCACAGATCCGGCCGGGAACCCCGCCTCAGATGCTGCTCCGGATGATTTTTCGAGCGGCAGTTATAATCCCGAAGAGGCTGAGGGGGCGGAGCATTCCCGCGATGCGGAGGCCGGAACTCCTGAAAGACGTGTGGACACATCAGTGGGTACTCTGCTCAGGGGATATGCGGTCTGGGCGGTTCTGGTCCTTGCAGTCTGTATCCTTCTGGAGCTGGTCATTTTCAATTATGATCACTGGGGGTCTCCCCGCGGGAGGGAACTCACGGCAGGTTTTTATGAACCGGCAGCCGAAGACGGACATGAGGTAAAAGGAGACTTCCTCGCGGTTCTGGGACCGGGGCTTGAACTGACCGAATACGGGACTTTTGAGATCACGGACAACGAAAAAGCCTATATTGAGCTTCAGGAGATCCATGCAGAGGTGGAGAATATCTACCTGCATGTCATCGATCCCGCGTCCGCGGTGGTCTATTATTCTGTCCAGTATACAGACAGCGCCAATGCCAGTCTTCGTGAGCTGGGGGAGAGACCGCTTGTCAGCACAGTGCCGGAGAGCCGCTATATCAGGCTCCATCTGACCGGTATGACGAGAAATATGAGGATCTGTTTCCATGCGGAAAACGGGGAGGAGCTCCATATCCGCCAGATCCGGCTCAATGTCCATGAGCCTCTCTTTATCCATCCGGGCAGGGTAGCCTTTCTGTGGCTGATTGGGATCCTGCTCGTCATCTTCGGACCGCGCTCCTGGATCTACACGACCCGTCTGAATCTGCGCCAGGGACGTCAGCGCTTCCTGGTCGCGGCTGTCCTTGTGATCAATATCATCGCCACTTCCTGGGCGGGACGGGCTGCTGACCCGTCTGTCTGGCGCGAGATGCGCGATGAGCGCGACTATCAGGAAAAGGAGTACGAGCTCTATGCGGATGCCCTTCTCAAGGGGCACACGTATCTGGACATTCGTCCTCCGAGATATCTGACAAAGCTGCGCAATCCCTATGACAGGCTTCAGAGGGATTCGGTTGCCCACCAGTATGATGAAAAGGTCCTCTGGGACGCGGCCTATTACAACGGCAGGTACTATGTCTATTTCGGCATTGTACCCGCTCTCCTGAGTTTTGTGCCCTACAGGCTGGTGACAGGATCTCCCCTGCCGACCTGGCGGGCGGTGCTCATGATGGCAGACCTGATGTGGATCCTGTCCTTCTGGTTTGTTTATATCCTGATCAGGAAATATTTTTCAAGGACAAGCTTTGGAATCTACCTGCTGCTGGCGGGGGCCTTTGTCCCGGCGGCGGGAGTCATCTATCTGGCGGCTTTCCCGGTGGTCTACAGCGTTCCCTTCATCTACGGTCTCGTATTTACGATGGCCGGGCTGTGTCTCTGGATGAGGGGCTTTGACAGAAAAGGCCATGTCCACCGGATCCGGCTGGCAGTCGGATCACTGTGTATCGCCCTGACCCTGGGCTGCAGACCGACCATGATCCTGTCCGTGATCCTGGCCTTCCCGATCTTCTGGGAGGAGATCCGGAAGGGGCGGTTTTTCCTCCCGAAAAAGAACAGTCTGCTCAACACAGCCGCTGTGATCCTGCCCTTTATCCCGGTCGGCCTGCTGCAGATGCAGCTCAATAAGGCGCGGTTCGGTAGTCCCTTTGACTTCGGCGCGGACTACAACCTGACCGTCAGCGACCTGACTAAAAAGACATTTTCCATCGCGAAAAATGTCCCGGCGCTTTTCCAGGAGCTGTTGCAGCCGCTGCATATCCAGCCGCAGTTTCCTTTTATTTCGGAAATAGAGGTCGCTACCGGATACCAGGGCTATATGTTCACCGACAAAATGATCGGAGGCTTTTTCGTCCTGAACCTGCTCGCCCTCTTCTGCTTCTGGATCTTCCGGATCCGGAAAAAGATGTCCGCGCAGAAGGTATTCGGCCTGGCGGCGGTCTCTTTTGCCCTCGCAGTCCTGCTCATTGAACTGGACGTACAGATCGGAGGGATTTCTCAGAGATATATGATCGATTACGGCTGGCTTTTGATGCTGACCTCTATCCTGGCCATCCTCACGATCCTGGAGAATACGGATGCCCACGGCTACTATGCATATCTCAAAGTGATCCTCGTGATGGCGGCGCTCTGTATCGGGATCAATTACATGAGCGTTTTCAGCGACGGACAGGCGATTTCAGTGAGAAATTATCATCCGGAGCTTTTTTACAGGATCCAGTATCTGTTCACTCCGGGGTAAACCGGGAGCACTGACCGGGAACCCTAACCGGGAGCATAAAACGGTTGTGTTATCAGGAGCATAAACGGGGAGTGTAAACCGGGAACATAAACCGGGGGCATAAACCGGGAACATTAACCGGGAACAGCAGAGCCGGAACTCGCCGGCGGGCAGCAGGTATACAGTATTTCGGGTAAACTGAGCAGACTAAACGAAAGGATTTTCGGCATAAAATGAAGAAAAAAGTCATTATTATAGGCGGAGGACCCGCCGGCCTGACAGCGGCCTATGAACTGCTTCGCACGCCGGACGAATATGAAGTTGTGCTCTTTGAAGAGGGCAGCCAGGTCGGCGGCATCGCAAAGACTGTGAATTATAAGGGCAACCGGATGGATATGGGAGGCCACCGCTTTTTCTCCAAGATGCCGGAGGTGAATGCGTGGTGGAACGAGATGCTGCCTGTGCAGGGAGCGCCGTCTTATGACGACAAGGTACTTTTCCGTGACTGCACGCTGGAGGAGGGAGGACCGGATCCCGAGAAGGAGGACCGGGTCATGCTGCGCCGGAACAGGATCTCGCGCATTTTTTTCAACAATCGGTTTTTTGACTATCCTATTTCCCTCAAACCGGAGACCTTTACCAATATGGGGCTGGGGACGACGATGAGCGCCGGATTCAGCTACATGAAGAGCATGGTGCACAAGCGCAAAGAGGTCTCGCTGGAGGATTTTTATATCAACCGTTTCGGCAAAAAGCTGTATTCCATGTTTTTTGAGCACTATACGGAAAATGTGTGGGGCCGCCATCCTTCGCAGATGACGGCGGAGTGGGGTGCCCAGCGCGTCAAGGGCGTTTCGATCACAGCAGTCCTCAGGGATGCTGTCGGCAAGGCTGTCCATCTCAAGGGGAAAAAGGGCGGCGAGATCGAGACCTCTCTCATCGAGGAATTCAGCTATCCCAAATTCGGGCCCGGGCAGCTGTGGGAGATCACAGCCCGGGAGATCGAAAAGAAGGGCGGCCGCATTGAACTGAATGCGCGGGTGACGGCCATTCACAAGATCAAAAACAAAGAAAAAGGCCGCCTGCTCACAGGCATCATCTGGGAGCGCGGCGGACAGACCTTTGAAGAGAAGGGTGATATTTTTATTTCATCAATGCCGTTAAAGGACCTCGTGGGCGGCATGAACAATGTCCCCGAGGTGCCCGCGAAGATCGCGGCGGGCCTTCCCTACCGCGATTACATGACTGTCGGCGTGCTCGTCCCGAAGCTGAAGCTCAAAAACAAGACACATATTCCGACCATTGGCAACATCGTGCCCGACGACTGGGTCTATGTCCATGACCGGAATGTGAAGATGGGCCGTTTCCAGATCTTTAATAACTGGTCGCCCTATATGGTGGCGGACATCGAGCACACTGTCTGGGTGGGGCTTGAATACTTCTGCAACGAAGGCGATGAGATGTGGTCCATGGCAGATGAGGACTTCGCCAGGATGGGTATTACCGAGATGGTAAAGATCGGCATGATCGAGAGTGAGGACGAAGTCATCGACTCCCACGTCGAGCGCGTCAAAAAAGCCTATCCCGCTTACTTTGACACCTACAGTGACATCGACCGCCTGCGCCGTTACCTCGATCTGATCGGCAACCTCTACTGTGTCGGCCGCAACGGCCAGCACCGCTACAACAACCTCGACCACTCCATGATGACTTCCTTTGAGGCCGTTAAAAACATCCGCAGCGGCAATACCGACCGGTCCAATATCTGGAATGTCAACACGGAACAGGTTTATCACGAGAAGAAATAGGGCGTTTTACATTCGTTTATTTTTCCCGGAGCGGGAGCGTGATAAAAATATGACGGAGGGACGGTTCTTTTGCCATCTTTCAAAGAATGGCGAAAGAACCGTCCCTCTGTCTTTTTTTCTGTCTTTTTTCCCTGTATTCAAATCATTTAGCTGCCAAAGCAGATAAGCTGCCGCTGCTCTTTATTTCAGCCGTTTTTCATTATGCCCGGCTTCATTGAGTTCGGGGATCACGACGAGGAGCATGGTGACAAAGCATGCCATGCCGCCGAGGACATTGGAGACGGGCTCCGCCGCGAAGACTCCGTTTGTCCCCATGTGGAAGACATAGGGCAGCAGGTAGGTCAGCGGGACGACGATAAAGGCCTTGCGCAGCAGGGAAAAGAAGATGGCATAGTTCTTTTTGCCCAGCGATTTGAAGACCATCTGGCCGGAGTGCTGGAAGACCATGAAAATAAAGGTCGAAAAATACAGGTGGAAGGCGGGGAGGGCCGTCTCCAGGATGGACTTGTCGGAGCTGAAAATACCGATGAAAAACTGCGGGAAGAGGCAGAGGAGGATCCATATTGAACCGGCATAGCCCAGGCCGAGCAGGACCATGATCCGGATGGCGTTCTTGACGTCCTTGTACCTTCCGGCTCCGTAGTTATAGCTCATGATCGGGGAAGTGCCCTCGGTGACCGCGAGCAGGGGTGTCTCAAGCATCTGGCGGGCGGAGTTGATGATCGTCATGATGGAGACGTAGAGGTCTCCTCCGACGTGGGCGAGCACGCTGTTGCAGCTGATCGAGACGACGCTGTTGGTGAGCTGCATGATGAAGGCGGCCATGCCCAGACCGATGATCCTGCGGGCCCGGGAGAGGCATTCGGGAATCTCGTTCAGGCGCAGCAGATGCAGGCGGTATTCGACCTTGTTTCCGAAGAGGAAGCGCAGGACAAAGAGGGCGGACAGCGCCTGGGAGAGTATGGTGGCGATGGCGGCGCCCCGGACGCCCATGCCGCAGACAAAGATGAGGATAGGATCCAGGATAATGTTGGCGACAGCACCGATGATGACAGTTGTCATACCTACGGTGGAGTATCCCTGGGCATTGATAAAGGGGTTCATGCCCGTCGCGATCATGGAAAAAACGGTTCCGATCAGATAGATCCGCAGGTAGGGAAGCGCGTGGACCAGCGCCTGTTCAGAGGCTCCGAAAGCGATCAGGACAGGGCGGCCGACGATCTCGCCGATGATGGTCAGTACTATAGCTGTGGAGATCTCAAGGAAAAAGGCCGTATTCTGGATCCTGTGCGCTTCTTCCCGGTTTCCTGCCCCGCGGGCGATTGAGAACAGGGGAGCGCCGCCGCTGCCGTACATGTTGGTGAAGGCTGTGATCAGGATCACGATCGGAAAGCACAGGCCGACTGCGCCCAGGGCCGCCGTCCCGATCTCAGGAATACGGGCGATGTAGATCCGGTCCACGATGTTGTACAAGAGGTTCAGGGCCTGCGCCACGAACATGGGCAGAGCCGTCGCCAGTATGTTAGTCAGAGTTTTTCCATTTCCAAAATCTACTCTTTTCATTTTTTAAAGACCTTTAATGTTTCTGAAAGCCTTTTTTCGTTCAAGACTCACACGCGAGTCTTGCGCCCCGCGTGCGGGTTTTCCTTTTACGCTTGTATCCCATGTCTGAGACAAGGGTATTACGCGATGAAGAATAAAGCCTCTTTTCTGAACAGCCTTTCCTGCGTTTGATCCGTACAGATGATGGGGCAGAATGCTGCGGGCCTGCTTCTCATTCAGCCGACGGAGATGATTCTCACTAAGCCAGCCGGGGCAGTTCTCATTGACTCAATATCCCTGTTCCGTCAAAAACCGGAATATAGGAAGGTGAAACAGTGCCGCTTTCCTGGATGAACCCGTTTTGTATGCCGAGGTCAATGGCGTAGTCGACCAGGGCGTCGTATTCCTCATCCGTAAGATGGCGGCAGAGGTTCGGATCTGATATGGTTTTTTCTCCTCTCTTTCCGTCAAACACCTGGGGCATGGGCGTGTACTGGTTCATGATACTGATGAAGATCCTGTCTCCGTAGGTTTCGTGGAGATAGCGAAGTACTGCCCGTGAGTCTTGCCCGCAGCCCGGCAGGGCCAGGTGGCGGACCAGAACACCGCGGATCATGAGCGGGTCATCGGCGTCGTCCGGGCAGTCGATCGTATGGCTTCCGTCTGAGAAGACCGGTTCGGGGCATTGGCGCACCATTTCGGCAATGGCGGCGGAGGCGCAGGAAAAATAATCCGCGGCTCCCGTATGACGGGCGGACAGGATGGAGGAGACGTACTTGAGATCCGGGAGCCAGACGTCCACGAGGCCTTCCAGGGCTTTGACTGCCTCCACCTTCTCATAGCTGCCGGTGTTATAGACGACCGGTATGGTGAGCCCCTGCCTTTTGGCCCTGTCCAGGGCAGGAACCAGGAGAGGAACGAAGTGCTCCGGAGTCACCAGGTTGATATTGTGGGCCCCCTCTGCCTCCAGTTCAAAAAAGATCTCCGAAAGACGCTCCGGGGAGAGCTCGATCAGCCGGGGAAGCCGGGGTTCTCCAGCTGTTTTTTTACCATTTTCATTTCCGGATTCATCGGGAAAACCAGGTGTTCCACCGAAAAAAACAGGTGCTGCAGCCGGAAGGTCCCTGCCGGGCCGGGAGATCTGCCGGTTCTGGCAGTAGATGCAGCCCAGATTGCAGCCGGAAAAGAAAACAGTCCCGCTGCCGTTCCTTCCGGAGATCACGGGCTCTTCCGTGTAGTAAAGAGCGGCGCGTGCCGCCCGGAGCACACCGCTTTCGCCGCAGAAGCCGCGCTGTCCCTGCAGCCGGTTCACATGACAGTCCCTGGGACACAGGGCGCAGTCAGAGAGAACGCGGACGGGGTCTGACAGGGACAGGCTTGCAGCTGCAGGAGTATTTTTATTCTGATTCATTTGCTGGCTGATTACGATTCATTTGAAGGAAATTATTTCATCATTTTTTTGGCGGGTTTTGTAAATAAAGCAGTCATGATGGAGAACATGACTGTAAAACACTGATTTAAAATCACTAATCCCAAAACAGGAAATCCCCGCCGGGATGAAGCGCTGAAAGCTGCCTGCCGGCCACAGAGCCAGGCACCCTCGCGGCACATGAAAGATCCCGCTTAGTGCTGCTATGTTCCCATCCTGACACGGTTCACAGGTTTCCATTGCGCGAGACCCGAACCCATGCGTGCAGACAGGCAGCTTTCAAAACTCCATCCCCCGGCGGGGATGCTTTGTATACTATAGTCAAAAGATTCCGGAATGTCAAGTGCCGGCGGATGAACCGGAGTGGACGGAATGGCCTGAGGAAACGTTTCCTGGTCCACCTGATTCAGGGCAGGTTAAACAGCTGCTTTAGGTTCTCCGTATTCTCGCTTCATGGCATCGGATGAAATAACCCACTGCTTGCCAAACTTGCAAACGTCGATACCGTTAATTAGTTTTCCATATGCTATTGCTTTCCGCAAGGTGCTTTCATTGAGACCCCAAAGCTGCGTGGCATCGCTGAAAGCAATCAGTCCGTCAAAAGGCGTTTGAATAGTTTTACCATTATAGAAGAGTTCGTCACAGGTAATATCAATATCATCGTTCCAGATGATACCGTAGCCTCCGACATCTACTTCAACGGAGGTGAATAGCCCGGGATGATCCTTCAAAGGGAGAAACATCGTATATTTGTCAAACAATGGATTCATATCGTACTGTTTGGTAACGCCTTCAGAGAACTGGACAAGGAGCCTGTAATCAGGCGATGGTGTTACACTCTTGATTTTATGGAACATAAAGCACCTCCTTATTCAAGTGGATCAATAGAACGAAATTCCTGAGTTTTCCAGATGGAAAGAAGATCTTCCTTGTGAAGTTCGATTCATTCCCGGACCATTGACAATGCCTTAGGCGGCAGATTCCCTTCAAGTAACTCGCCTGTGCGGAGAGCAATCGCAGCTGCTTCTTCACCATAAATGGCGTGGATATGCGGTGGGTTGTGTTCGGCCTGAATGAAGTACATAAGGATAATGATTCCGTAGAAGCGTGACAATACCGGCATAAAAACATTTTCTCCCTGCAGCAGATTTTACTGTAAATGCCCGACATACTGGTGTTTCGCCGGCATCATACTGTTGATTCTTCTTGATAGAGAATTTATCACGGTATCGTGATATCGTCAAGGGGAGGAATAGGCGAAACCGGGGGTGGACTGGGGAAACTGTCCCCCGGTCCGGTGGAATGTCAAGTGCCGGCGGATGAACCGGAGTGGACGGAGGAAGTGGCTGAGGAAGTGGCTGAAGAAGTGTTCTATGGTTCACTTGCTGCGTTCGCGGAAGCGGCTTCCTGCATCCGCAGCATCTTTTTCCGCTCCTTGTTGCGCCGGCGCAGGTCCTTGAAAAAACGCTGGAGGATCTCAGTGCATTCCTCGCGCATGACATCGTACAGGACCTCGGCCTGGTGGTTGAAGTCGGGATTCTGGAGGATATTGAGAAGTGTGCCGCCGCAGCCGGATTTGGGGCTGGTGGTGCCGATCACGACCCGGTCGATGCGGGACTGGATGATGGCGCCGGCGCACATCTGGCAGGGCTCGAGGGTGCAGTAGAGGGTACAGCCCTCGAGCCTCCAGTCGCCGATCTTTTTGCAGGCCTTCCGGATGCAGGTGATCTCGGCGTGCGCCAGGGTCGTCTTATCGGTGTTGCGGCGGTTATAGCCGCGGGCGATGATCTTTCCTTCATAGACGATCACAGCGCCGATGGGGACTTCGCCGATGGCGATGGCTTTTTCCGCCTGTTTCAGGGCGGCCTTCATATATTTGATGTCTTCGCGGGAGGGGGCTGGTACAGCCTGAGTGGTTTCATTCATAATTATTGGTTTCATTCATAATAATTTCAGCATAATTTCAGCTTTTCAGGTCTTCTGTTTGTCTTTTTTGTCCAGTACCCGTCTGCCCGGCTTTTGCTTCACGTCACCACAGTTTTTGAAGCCTTTCATGGCGGCATCTCAGCATCCTGTTTCGTTTGCGCAATTCTTCACGTCACCACAGTTTTTTGAAGCCTTCCGTGACTGCGCCCCAGCTTCCCGTTCCGTTTGCATAGGCTTCCAGAGCGTTGTTGATGGCATTGATCCAGGAATCATAGTTTCCGTTTTTGTAGTACTGGATGACCGGGGGTCTTCCTTCCTCTTCTTCTTCGAGGAGTTTACGGAGGAAGAGGTTGTCGGGAGCGGACGCGCCCTTGTAGGGAATGAGAAAATCCATGTCTGACGCCATTGTCTGGCGGCCGTCGTCCGAGGTGACCAGCCACTGGAGAAACTGCAGGGCTGCCTCGATATCATCAGCAGAGGCATATTTGTTGACGCACCAGAAATAGGAGGTTGTACTGCACTGTCCATGATCTTCCTCTCCCGGGATTCCCATGTAGAGGGGAAGTACGTCAAGGTTATTTTGCATCGAATCTTTCAGCATCCTGTAATCCCAGGAGCCGTCCTGATGGAAAACGGCTTTTTGCTGTATGAATTCCTGCTGGGCGTCCTCCAGGGTTCTTGAGGTCGCCTGTTTGGGAGAAACACAGGAGTTGTTCAGGCAGAGGTCTATGTAGTCTTTGAAATAGCCCATGTAGTCGCCGTGCAGCGTCATGCCGGTGTTAAAGTCGTTATCCCTCAGCTCATAGTAGAGGGGCACGGCCGGCGCGTGTTCCGCATACCGGTAATAACCGTGGGCGGAGGGGCCGATGGAGGGAGAGGTAAAAGCGGAAAATCCGAGGGACTTTTTCCGCGAAGTGATGTCCTCTGTTATCCTTTTCAGGTCCCGGAAAGACTGGATGTCCGAGATGCTGTAACCGGCCTTTTCGAGCAGGTCCGTGTTGACAAGAAGGCCGTAGGACTCCACGATGCAGGCGAGGCCGTAAGTCCTGCCGTTTGTGCCGTGCAGGGCGTAGTCCTCACTCAACAGTTCTTTCGCGGCGGCGCAGTCCGTCAGGTCCAGACACTGTGAGCCATATTTCTCAAAATCCCTTGTTCCGCTGAGTATAAAGATCGTGGGATCGCTGCGGCTCCCCGTCAGGTTTTCGGCGAGAGTTGAAGTATATTTACCTGTTTTGGGAGATTCCACGGAAGTGTCTATCCCGCTTTCTCTGGCAAAACGAGCCGCCAGAATATCAAATTCTGCCCTTTCTGTATATTTTTTGTTCAGGATCCGGAGATGGCCCTCCGTGTTGTAGACAATGGCCGGTTCGCTTTCGGACGATTCTTCCAGTTCGGATTCTTCCTGCACCGGCTCTTCCCGGGATGTGGGAACCTCTTTATAGATGAATACCACAGTGTTGTCCTGTGCGTTGTCGGAGAGAACAAGGGTCTGCCTGTCGTTATCCAGGGTATATCCTTCCAGCTCAGGGGCAGTGACCTCGATTTCTTCTCCCGCTTCACCTGTCCCGGAATCATTATCCAGAACCGGACTGCCGTCTGAATCCATGTACATGACGAGATAGCTGACAGAAGAGGATGGATCAGCGGATTCATTATTGTCTGGATCATGCTGAGCGGAACCGCTGTCTGCATCATTTTGTCCGGCTCCGTTGTCTCCGGCGGCAATGGGGGTATGACCGCTTTTCCCGGAGGTGTCCTGCTGATTTCCGTTTCTGTTAAAAAGGAAAAAAACGGCCAGGAGGATCAGGATGCCCGCTGCCGCTCCGATAAGGGCAGGAACCGGAAATTTGTTACCGGGTGGGTGAACAGGTGTGCCCGGTATTTGTCTGCCGCCGGATGAGGATCCCCTGCTTTCAGACTGTGAAGTCATGGAGAAAGATCTGCTGCCGGAGGCGGAAGCATTTTCTCCATTGGAAATAGATATTGAAAAAGGGCTTCCTCCGCTGCTGGGGGCAGCTCCGTCCTGATAAGCCTGCAGGGCGCTGCTAAAGGCCGCGGCGCTCTGGAATCGGCGGTCGGGATCGGGGTCGCAGGCCATGCAGAGGATGGAGGCGAGGTTTCGGTCGGCACGGGAGGGAGGCGGGAGAGGTTCCCCGCGCAGACGGCGCATGTTCGCGCTGTGGATCTCCGCGTGAGCGGGCCGGCGGGCACCATAAACCGGGATCAGGGATCCGTTATTCGGAGATGCGGTGCTGCCGGGACCATAATCGGAGCTCTGGCCGCGGGAGACATTGCCGGTATCACAGAAGGGGGGAATGCCCTCGTTCATGAGCAGGTAGAGGACCATGCCCAGGGAGTAGATGTCGGCCGTGTGGTTATAGCGCTTTCCCAGATAGATCTCGGGGGCCATGTACTGGATGGTGCCTGCGCTGGTCATGGACATCCGTTCATGGATGGAGTCCATTGTCCTGGAGATCCCGAAATCCCCGAGCTTGTATCCCGCCCTTTCGCTGTAGTAGATATTGCTTGTTTTGATGTCGCGGTGCAGGATGCTGCATTTTTCACAGGAGTCCAGCGCCGAGCAGATATCCATGCCCATCCGCAGGATTTCTCCCAGTGCCATACCGCCTGACCATTTCAGGCGGACGTCCAGACTTTCCAGCAGCTCCATGCGGATCAGTATCGTGCGCTGCCCCTTTTTGCGGAGGACAGCATAGTCCTCGATGGCTACGATATGGGGGTCGCCCTTGAGCTTCATCATCAGGTCGATCTCATTGCTGATGCTGCGGACAAAATCCTCGAGGGCATCTTCTCCGTCCTGCGGGGAGAAGCGGTCAGAGCGGTAACCGGTCTGATCATAAGCCTGGCTGAGCCCGGAATCTCTGGTCCCGGGTACCTCTCTAAAGCCCTGCTCTGTAATGCCGGTACCGGATCTGTCCTCTGAACCTGAATAGCCATGCCCGGTGTTTAAGGGAGTTCCGCCGGATTCATCCAGGCGGCCGGAGGCTGTGTCATAGACTGTATGGCCGATGCGGACTGTCCGGTCTTCTTCTGCACTGCGGAGCAGGCCTGCACAGGAATCCTCTGCGTCTTCGTCTTCCATCTGGAGGACCTTGAGGGCGCAGCGGTAGCCGGTGCCCAGGTCATCCCGGAGGATCTCATAGACGGAACCGTAGGTGCCTTTTCCGAGCTTCCGGGTTATCCTCCACTCCGGCCAGACGGAGGAGAGCTGCTTCTGCATATAATCGAGTTCACTGTTCATTTTTCTTCTCCAGTATCATCTCCAGCCCCTGCTGCTTTCATAGGCCAGGATTTTTTCCAGATTACGCCGTTCGTATTCGTTCAGGACAGAATAATCAAAGGACGAGGGATCTGAGGAGCTGTCAGGTTTGTACCAGGTCCTGATTGTAAAGAAATCCTGAAGTCCCCTGTCAGAAAAAACATAGCCGTGTCTGGCATAGATCTCACTGCGGATCAGGATGAGTTCTATCCGCGTCAGAGAGGAGAGCTGCTTGTCTGTAATGACGGCGGTGTCGGTGGGAAACAGGTATCTGCCGGTTGAGAGTTCATCGGGAGAGATTTTTTTGGCATAATCGCTCCTTGCATAACCCCAGACTCCCGGTTGTACCATGACATGGTACCAGGTATGTTCTTTGTGGTCGGAACCCTCTCCGCGTCCGGTTTCACCAAAGAAATACAGGGCTGTGTTCTCATCCGTGGAAATGACCAGATCGCTCTCGTGCTTTGGCTCACTGCGCAGGTTGATCTTGTTGGGGGCGATACCGCTGACATAGAAATCGATGGCGATCCTGTCGTCCGGCAGCGGAAGGGAAGCACTTTCCAGGCTTGAATCCTCAAAATTGTTTCCCGTTTGGGAAGCTTCTGACTGAGATATTTCTGTCTGAGGATTATCTGTCTGAGGATTTTCTGCCTGAGAAATTTCTGTTTGAGGATTTTCTGCCTGAGAAATCTCTTCCTGAAGATTTTCTGTCTGGAGAGCTTCCGCCGGTTCCTCCTCGTATAGAAAGACAACGACGTTCTCAACGGGATTTTTCTGCAGGACGATAGTCTCTGTCTCCTGCTGTGCTCTGTATCCGGGAATATCTTTTGCAGGGAGTGTGATCTCTTCGCCGATATTACCTGAGGCGGTCTCATTGCTGCTCAGTGATTTCCCGACTGCACTGTCCTTGTAGATGACAGTATATCCAACAGATCCCTTCGGGATCCTGTCCTGCGCGGTGAAGATCCTGACAATGACCACGACAATAAGAAGAGCCGCTGCGGCCAGAACGAGGTAAGGGGCTTTTGAAGGCTTTTCCGGAGGTTCAGGGGGCACTGGCTGGCGGCCGGCCTGACCAGTGTGTGCTGTGCTCTTTTTACCTGTCTTAAGATCACCGGATACCTCTTGCCCGTAAATGGGATCCGGATTGGAAATCAAATCCGGATCCATGCATTCAGAAAGTGCAATTTTAAATGCGGAAGCAGATCTGAACCGCCGGTCCGGATCAGGGGAACAGGCACTGCGGATCACTTCTGCCAGAAGCATGTCAGCGTTGGAAGGCGGCGGCAGGGGTTCGCCCCTGAGCCGTCTCATATTTGCGCTGTGGAGGGCGGCTCTGTCCATTGTCGCGCCGGGAGAGGTAAGCGTCCTGTCGTAGAAAGGCGGATAATTGTCATTGAGCAGCTCGTAGAGTGTCAGACCCAGGGAGTAGATGTCAGCAGTATTGTCATACTGCCTTCCGAAGTAGACCTCCGGTGCCATGTAACGCGGAGATCCGACTCCGCTCATGGACATTTTTTCCCGGACGGAAGCCATTGTCCGGGAGATTCCGAAGTCACCCAGTTTGAAGCCTGCCCTGTCGATATAAAAAATGTTGCCGGGCTTGATGTCTCTGTGAAGGATGTTTTTCTGGTGGCAGTATTCCAGAGCAGAGCAGATGTCCATACCCAGTCGGATCACTTCAGAGCGGTCCCTGCACCTGCCGCGGCTGAGCATACTGGAAATGCTCTCGAGCTTTTCCATGCGGATCAGGATCGTGCGTTCGCCGTACTTTCTGAGGACAGCATAATCTTCGATAGAGACAATATGCGGAGCACCCTTAAGCCGGATCATCAGGTCGATTTCATTGCAGACGTCCCGCACAAAGTCCTCAAGTTCGCCTTCGCTGTGCCCTGACAGACCGGCGGCCGGATAGATCAAAGGTCTGTTTTCCTGCATGATCTTCACCGTGCCTGAGGGGCGGGACGTTTGAGACCGGGGACCCTGCAGGTGTCCGAGGCCTACGGTACGGGTAATGGATTCTGTCGGTTCCGGGTCGGAAATGTCCGCATGCATCTGCAGAACTTTGAGGGCGCACCGGTAGCCTGTGCCCAGATCATCCCGGAGGATCTCGTAGACGGCTCCATAGCTGCCCTTCCCGAGCCGCCTGGTGACCTTCCATTCCGGCCAGACGGAATTGAGCAGGGATTGAATATAGGTGAATTCGTCAAACATGTTTTTCGTCCTGTGATCTGCCTGTTAAAAGGCACACTGATCTGTACCCTGATTGATAAACAGGGCTGTTCCGATTCGTACGTTTTATGAAGGATATTCCATAATTTTATAGTATAGGGGGACAGATGGAAAAAGGCAAATGCCGGATAAAGAATGTGGACAGCCAGCTCCGTTACTGTCCACGCCCCCTCGAAGGGCGTGGACATGTAACGCTTGCGCGCGGCGATTCCAATACGCTTCGCTTGCGCCGCGCGCCGTTGCACTCGGGTTTTTCGCGAAAAAGCCGCGAAAAACGCCTCGAGTTTCGAGCCGGTCTGTACTGTAACCCAGCTGCCCCGGGAAGCATCCGCCCCGTCCATTATGTCGTACACTTTTTTTACAGGATGTGTTAGAATTTAAAACAAATCGTCTGCTTAATACCGGGTGTGACGTCTCAATCATAATAAGAATTAAAAATGATGGAAACGGCACACTGGCATCTTTACTATATCTGGAAAGTAAGAGGACGGCGGCCTTGATGATCGAATCTTTTCAAAATCTGATTTCCGGGCACTGGCAGGAGATCCTCCTGGTGCTGATCCCAATTCTTCTGATCAGACTGGTCAGATATTATCTCCATAAAAGAAAAATGAATAAAAAGCTCCGGGAGGAGAAGGAGCTGGCGGCGCGGCTGATGCAGGATGAAGCCCTCAATGACGAGATCCTCAATCCTGCCAGGCGGGAAGGGGATGTCGAGGAGAAGAAATATCCCTATAAGGTCAGCTATGCCGAAAACGGGAGAGCCCGTAGAAGAGGAAAGGGCAGGGTTTTACAGGAAACCGCAGAAACGGAGGAAGACGTTCTATTCAGCCGCGGAAAGACTTCCCGCGATGAAGACTTCCCCGGGAAAAACTACTCAGGGGGAAACTATTCTGAAAATCCCTCTCCTGAAAAAAACTTATATGGGAGGCCTTTTTATGGAAAAGCTTCTCTGGACGAACCCTTTCCTGAAGAGTCCGGCCTGGATGGTTCCGGCCGGGGAACGCAGGGCGGGAGACCTGATCAGGAGCATGCGGGTGTGTTCCTGAAAGTGGAGGAGCACAGCGGTTTTTCTGTAAAGTCCTACATGTACAGGCAGCAGGAGGTCATGAGGGTCGGAAACCGGTACGGGAAGACGGATATCATAGCCGGGGACACGGGCGGATGCACGCTCTACTTCGAGATTTTCTGCAGGGACGGTGTTTTCTGTGTACATTCATTCGGAAATGCCGGGGTGACGATCCAGAGAGGAAAGCAGCGGAAATCTCTCGGGGCGGCAGCCGTGGTGCTGCGGAGCGATGACCGCATCAAAGTAGAGGACCGGGTCTACGTCGTCAGTTTTGTGCGATGAAGAATAGATGAAGAATAAAAGGGGAAACGGATCGATCAGGCAGAGAGCCTGGAAAAAGCAGAGAGGGGACCTTATGAGTGTTGTTCTGATGATCTACAGCCGGAGCGCATGCAGGGAGTTCGTGCTTCCCGCACTGCACAATGAAGAATACAGCATCAAAATTGACAGCGAGATCTTTGAGCTGTACCAGGATGTTTCGCTCCATCTGGAGGAAAACCGGGGAGAATGGTTTTTCCTCGCGGACGAACAGTATATTGTCTACGGGGCAGCTGGAAATGTCGGCGCGGGATCCGGCCGGAAGCATTCGGGCAGGGATGCCCATATCCGCCTGCTGAACGGCGCAAACTATACGCTGGATCTGGGGAGGGAGAGGCTGGCTGTCATCGTGCGATTCAAGGAGACCTCCTTTGTCAGCTACCGGAAATACGTGCCGGAAAATGTGGCGGAGATCACCATCGGCCGGGCGTCGGGCAACATGATCCGCTATTCCTACAGCTATGAGGGAAATCAGTATATCGGCCGCAATATGGCGGAGATCCGCTTTTCCAACGACGGCGCCCTCCTGGTCGACAACCAGAGCAAGAACGGGCTCTATGTCAACGACCGCCGGGTCAACGGCAGCCGGCTCCTCGCTTTCGGAGACCACATCCATATTTGGGGTCTGGACATGGTCTATCTGGGACAGGTCCTGGCGATCCGCGAGGAAGAAGACCTGCAGGTGGATACTTCCTATTTGAAACTGTTTGTTCCTGAAAAGAAAGAAGAGACTGCCGCCATGGAATCCGGGACCGCAGAGCCCGGGAGTGCAGAATCCGGGACCGTGGAGACCGAACCCTACAGGAGGACGCTTTACCACAGAGCGCCCCGCAGTCTGGAGGCAATCGACAGGGAATCTGTGGAGATCGAGCAGCCTCCTGCCAGAAAAGAGATCCCTGATCCCAATCTCATGCTCACGCTGGGACCTTCCCTCACGATGGCGATCCCCATGGCCATGGGCAGCGGCCTCGCTATCTTCGGGACCAGGCTTTCGGGCGGTAACGCGAGCCTCTTTATGTATACCGGTATCATCACGGCAGTGGGGGCGGCGACGATCGGAGCTTTCTGGGCCCTGATGAACCTCAATTACAATCAGAAGAGGGCCAGGCAGGAGGAGACCCACAGGTTTGAGGCCTACAGTGAATACCTGATCCGGTCCTCAGACAAGATCAAACACAGTTATGTCAATAATGCGGAGGCGCTGCGCAGGATGTATCCGGCCGCGTCATTTTGTGTGACGCCTGAGATGGAGACGCAGAACCTCTTGTGGGGCAGGAACAGCACCCACGCTGATTTCCTGGCCCACAGAGTCGGCATGGGGGATATCCCCTTCCAGGTTCAGATCAACGTGCCCAAAGAGCGCTTTACCCTGCTGGATGATTCCCTCAATGAAAAGCCGCGCATGATCCGCGACAGCTACCGGACGCTCCATGATGTCCCGATCTGCATCGACCTGCTGCAGGAGAATATCATCGGTATCGTCGGAGGTCCGCAGAAGATTGGAGCCTATGAGGTCTTTTACGATCTGGTCGCCCAGATCGCGGCGCAGAACAGCTACACAGATGTAAAAATGGCCTTTCTTCTCTCAGGGGAGGGCGATCACGAGAGCCGCCGGAAAAAATGGGATTTTCTGCGCTGGCTGCCCCATACCTGGTCCCAGGACAGGAGGATGCGGTATTTTGCCTGCGGTCCCAGTGAGATCACGGACGTACTGTATTCACTTTCCAGGATCCTCAGGGACAGGAGCGAGCAGCAAAAGAGTGTTTCGGTGACCAATGAAAAACATATTTACAAGCCTCATTATGTCCTGTTCGCGGAGGACGGCGCCCTGCTTGAAGGGGAAATGATCAACACCTGGCTGACGGACAGGGATGCCGACCTGGGTGTCACGCTTGTCCTCCTGGCGGAGAACTATGAGGAACTCCCCAATACCTGCGAGTGCATCATCGGAAACGAGGAGAGCTTCCGGGGCCTGTACCGTGTCCGGGAAGGCACGCGTGAAAACATTGTCTTTGACAAGGTGGATCCGGCGATGCTGGGCAGCTTTGCCCGTCATCTCTCCAATCTGGAAGTCAGCGAGGTCGAGGTCGGCGGAGATATTCCGGCGGCGATCACCTTTTTTGAAATGTATGGCGTGACCAGGATGGATGAGCTGGGAGTCGTGGACAGGTGGCGCAAAAACAGGACCTATATCTCCATGCGCGCCCTGGTCGGCCATATGGCGGGCGGAGCTCCCTGCTATCTGGATGTCCATGAAAAATACCACGGCCCGCACGGCCTGGTCGCCGGCACAACAGGTTCCGGCAAATCGGAGACCCTGCAGACCTATATTCTGTCCCTGGCCATTAATTTCAGCCCCGACGATGTGGGCTTTTTCCTGATCGATTACAAGGGCGGCGGCATGGCGAACCTGTTTGAGGACCTGCCTCATGTGATGGGGACCATTTCCAACCTCTCAGGCAACCAGGTGACCAGGGCCATGGTCTCCATCAAGAGTGAGAACCGCCGCAGGCAGCGCCTGTTTAATGAGAGTGGTGTCAACAACATCAATGCCTATACACAGCTGTACAAAAACGGAGAGGCCAGGATCCCCGTCCCTCACCTTTTCATCATCATTGATGAGTTCGCGGAGCTCAAGAGAGAACAGCCCGATTTCATGAAGGAGCTGATCAGCGTCGCCCAGGTCGGCCGAAGCCTCGGTGTGCACCTGATCCTGGCGACCCAGAAGCCGGCCGGGACTGTGGACGACAATATCTGGTCCAACTCCAAGTTCCGCCTCTGCCTGCGGGTCCAGGACAAGCAGGACAGTATGGATATGCTCCACAAGCCGGACGCGGCCTATCTGACCCAGGCCGGGCGCTGCTATCTGCAGGTCGGCAACGACGAGCTGTACGAACTGTTCCAGTCCGGCTGGAGCGGGGCAGTCTATGACGAAGAGGACGCCAATGCCCACAGGACACTGGCCACCATGCTCACCGGGACCGGCAAGGCCGCCCTGATGGGCAGTTATGTCAAGCGGCGGCAGAAGGAGAACCAGAAGGAAAAATGGATCGCCTCTCTGGTAGAGGTGCTGGAAAAATCCAATCCCGGCGCGGAGGGATCCGCAGTTTCTCCGGAGGCCTCCGACACCCTTATGGACCGGTTCTTTGCTCTTTTGCACGAGGAGGGCATCGATTATACAGATAATGATTTTAACCGCAGGGCGGCAGGCTTTTTCATCCACATGGTCAGGCAGGCCGGAAAGCAGGTCCCTGACTGGACCAGGCTGTCTTCCATGGAGAAGGCGCGGATCCTCCTGAATGCCGAGGGAGGGATGGACGGAAGGCTTCCCGAGCAGAAGGACAGGACCCAGCTCGATGCCGTCATCGCTTATCTGGCCCAGGTCGCGGAGACGGAAGGCTACAGGAAGCCGCAGAAGCTCTGGCTTCCCGTCCTGCCTCCGGTGCTGCCGCTTGACGCTGTGGAGGCGGCAGCCGGCGCTTCGGATGTCGGAGGCGGAGCCGGAGCCGGCGTTGCAGCCGGTTTTGACGGGGAAAAATGGTCCGAATTTCCTAAGAAGTGGTCGCTCAGTGCCCGGATCGGTATGTACGACGATCCCGCCAACCAGGCCCAGGAGCCGCTGGAGATCAGCTTTACGGAATCCGGAAACATTGCTGTCTGCGGCATGCAGGAATCTGGCAGGAGCACAGCCCTGCAGACCATCCTCTACAGCTTTTCGCGGAAATATTCCCCTCAGTATCTGGGCCTGTATGTGATGGATTTTTCCAGCCGGATGCTGGCCTGTTTTGAGAAGGATCCCCACTGCGGAGGCGTCCTTTATGAGGATGATATCGAGACTGTCGCCAAGTTCTTTAATATGCTGCGCGCGGAACTGAAGCGGCGCAGAGAGCTTTTCAGCGGCGGCAACTACTACCAGTATGTCATGAAAAACGGCGTGGACCTGCCGGCCATCATTGTCGCCATCGATAATTACGGCGGCTTCAGGGAGAAGACGGGCGGAGTCTACGATGACATGATGATGCAGATCATGAAAGAATGTAACGCCTGCGGCGTGTATTTCCTCCTCAGCGCGGCGGGCTATAACAAGGACGAGATCCCCAACCGTCTGCATGACAACATCCACTACACGCTCGCTCTGGAGATGATGGATCAGTTTGCCTATGGAGATGCCCTGGGCGTCATGCGCGTGCCGCTCATGCCCGAGAGCGGGATCCCCGGCCGCGGTCTGGCCGCTGTCAGCGGGGCGATCCTAGAGTTCCAGATGTGCGTCGCCTCGTCGGCGGGCGATGACTACCAGAGAGGTGAGATCCTCGAAGAGCAGTGCCGGCAGTGGGCCGAAGTCTGGACGGGCGATACCATCCGCAGGATCCCCCGTATCCCCGCAAAGCCCCTCTGGGAGATCTTTGCCGGGACCAGGGAGGTCGCGGAGATGGCGAAGGACGGCATCCACCTGCCCCTCGGCTATCTCGAGACGACAGCAGAGATCTACGGGATCGACCTCAGAGGCACCTATACCTGGCTTGTGCAGGGCAAAAACCGCAAGGAGCGGACCAATGTCCTGCAGGTCCTGGCTAAGAGCGCAAAGCTCAGGGGAGGCCTGGTCACAGTCATCGAGCCGGAGGGGACGCAGTGGCGGAGCTTTGCCGCCTCCGAGGGCTTTGAATATCTCAGCGGCTTCGAGGACTACCAGACTTTCTTCGGGACCAGCTTTGTCCCCGACTTTGTGAGCCGCAATCAGAAAAAGAAGGCACTTCTGGCAAAGGATATGCCGGAAGAGGAGATCTATCACAGGATGAGGGAGGACCGGACCAGGTATCTGATCATCACCGACCTGTGCCGCTTCGCCAAAATGCTGCACACGGAAGACAGAAAGCTTCTCGAAGCCCAGATGACAAACCTGCTGGACAAGGGCTTCCTCCACAACATTTATGCCTTTGCCGGGATGAATCCCGATGACCGCACAGAAGTGCTGGACAACACGATCTTCAGGACCTTTACGGCGCCGAAAGCCGGCATCCACCTGGGAGGAAGGATCCCCGAGCAGAGGATTTTTGACTTCTCCACGATGCCTTTCTCCGAGCAGAATGCTCCGGAAAAGGCAGGCCGGGGTGTGACGGCCCCCACAGAGGCAGAGGAGTGGCACAGGATCGTGCTCCCGATCGCGTAAACTGTATTATTCCTAACCCGCATAAAGCGGAACAGCGCTTATCGGAATCTGGCCATTTTGCGCAAAAATTATCTGTAAGCGCCTGAACTGTTGTTTTTCAGGGAGAGACTCACGAAAATGATCACCGTACTATCTTATCTGGAAAAATTGAACAATATTCCGGTCCTGCAGGAGGAATTTCACTCCCAGGCAGCCTTCCATTCCGAGGAGGACTGGAGGTATTTCCTGTACACAAAGCTGGAGGAGCTGCGCAAGGCCCTGAAGGCGGAGCCCGTGCTGGACATTCTCTGCTGGAATGTCTCAGGAAAGCAGGCTCTTGCGGAGCTCGAACAGACCAGGAAAAAATATATGGAGGCCTTCCTGCTGCTCATCGCGGACAGCAGCATCTCTCCCATGGAATATCTGCGTCCTTCGATCCTGCCGACGGCCCTGCTGCTGAGCCCTTTTGACAGGCTCCAGTGCAGTCAGGTCCTGGGAGAGCTGATCAGCAGCTACTGCAGCCAGTTCAAGAACAAGGAGGACGAGGACACCTTCCTGATCGAGACGAGGGAGGGGCGCCAGCGGGTTCCCCTGTCCCAGATCTCCTTTGTGGAGGCCAGGGACAAAAAGATCTACATCTGTACCCGCAGCGAGTCCTTCGGCTTCTATGAGACCATTGACCATATGTCGGAGCTTCTGCCCGCGCACTTCCTCAGGTGCCACAGGAGCTTTATCGTCAATATGGAAAAAGTAAAAAAACTCAATCTTTCAGAAGGAATGATCGAACTGGACAACGGAGAGACAGTCCCGCTGTCCAGAAGCTACAGAAAGGCGGTCAGGGCATATGGGAGTACTTGAATTAATCAGCGGCGCTGAAACAGATTACGAATTTACCCTTCTGCAGCTTATCCTGCTCATGGAACTGGCGGACGCGGAATCCGTATTCACTTACCCGCTGCCGGAGGATGGGGAATTTACGGATGAGGACTATATCCTGGCAATGCACGACCTGATCGGCAGGGGCTTCGTGGAGGTCACGGAAGAGGCTGACGGGGAAAAAAGGGAAGGCCTGGCAGGACCTGTCTTCAACCTCAGCAAAAAAGCCGCTGACCTGTTTGGAAATATATTCTGTGCCGGCCATGTTCTGGAAGCCGTTTCCGCCTGGGAAGGAATCCTGCCATCCCTGATCTACAGGGGGCCATCTTCCTGTACGGTGACCCAGTGGGATCTGCAGAACGGATATATCAATGTCAGCAGTGTAGAAGCTTCCGGACTCGGCTCATGGCTGGAGGAGGCCGGTTTTCTCCCCGGTCATCCCTTTGAGACTGAGCGCGAGGGCGGGAAGGCTCTTCGCTATGATGCCCAGACCCTGGCGTCGCTTGACAGGATCAGGAGCCGCCTTGTCTGCACACCGGATGTGCCGGCTCCTCTGTGGGCTCTGCAGGAGGATGCCAGATGCGTCCTTCGCACAGCGGAGAAAACAAAGGACGATCCCGGGAAGCTTGTGGTCTTTTTTGAAACAGATATGGAGTCCTGGATCCTGATCAGCGGTACGGGATCCGGAGAGAACGCTCCCGGAACAGGAAATGATGAGTGGGAGATCGTCCCTGACTCGCGTGAGCGAAGGGACAGGCTCTGGAGGGAAATAATATGATCATGGCAGATGTTTATGTACCTTCTATCGGACGGCAGTATGATTTCAGCCTGGACGAGCAGGCGGTGATAGCGCAGCTGATCCCGGAGATCGCCGAGGTCATCTGCCAGAAGGAGAACTGCACTCTGGGCGGAGATCCTGAGGATCTGATGCTGTGCCTCCTGGATGACCGTCAGATCCTGGACAGCAGCAGGTCTCTGGGCAGTTACCACATTGGCAACGGCTCCAGCCTTATCCTGGTGTGAACAGGGCCGGGGTGATCGACAGCGGGCGGCGGAACCGGTCATTTTATCAGGAATACCTGCATTTCGTCAGCTTCCGGCAGATCGGGGAAGCGTTCATGATATGGTAGCAGTGTCAGAAAGACAGATGCAGAAACAAGTGACAGATGCAGAAATTAGTGAAGTGAGAAGATTAACAAGAGGCAGAAGAGACTCCTGAAACCGGCGCGCAGGCACGTAAACGGCAGGACCGGGAAGGCAGTCTCATGAACAGATACAGAGAGGACAGTGAGGATGATGTTCAGATTTGAATCCCGGGCTTTTCAGCAGACCGCGGAAACGCTGCAGAATGCCTGCAGCGACCTGGACCAGTACGAGGAAGTGCTCCGCGGGATCTCCCGTGCATGGAGCCGCGATCCCGACAGGCCTGCCCCCAGGGAGAGGCTCCGCAGGGAGCTCGACCGTCTGGAGGAAAGAGAGACCGCCCTTAATATGATGAAGAGAAAGCTGGAATCCGCGGCCAGGCTCTATGAAGCGGCCGAAAACAGGATCCTGGATTCAGCGGAAGAGACAGAGGGAACCGGCGATTTATCAGGTGATCCTTTTTATCAGGACATCCGTTACGGAGAGGACAGCTCTCAGAAGGAACCGAAGACAGATGCCCGTTTAGATTTTGACCTCTCTAAGCTGGCAGACCTTCTGCTGAGACATCTGAAAAGAAGGCGGGGCGGGTACCTCCCGTTCAGACCGCTGATCTACATCCTCCTGCCCGGCCGGTTCCATCCGCATTTACGGCCTTTTTATCCCTGGAGGTACAGACCGCATCCTATGCCGGGGCCGCATCCCATGCCGGGGAGGGAACCTTTTATCCCGGATCCTTACGTCTTCCATCCGCGCAGACACTGGCCGTCCTGGCGGAGAAGAATACTCCTCCGGCCATTCAGGCCGGTGAGACCTCCGGTTTATCTGCCCCCTGCTGTATTATTCGAAGCAGTCACCGCCTGGAGAGACGAGGGCAGCACCCGGACATTGCAGCCTGTCGGAATAGATTCGGCTCAGCGGCAGGCCGAAAGAGCAAGGATATCAAAGCTCTTCGGGAGACTCCCATGAGGACATACAGGAGATCGTGATCGCTTTTTATAAGATTAGATAACACAGAATAATAGAGGCTGGAGGTCGCCAACCCAGCCGGAATCAGGGCGCAGCGGAGGGGAGAGATATGGCTATTAAGGAAATAGAACAGAACACGGACCGGCTTTCGGATGATATCATCCGGCTGGAAGAGGAAAAGGCAGTCCTCGAAAAGTCGATCGATGCCATGTTTGACGCAGTCAAAAATCTGGATACCATGTGGGACGGACCGGCAAACGAGGCCTTCCGGGCCCAGTTCCAGACCGATTATCAGACCTGCCTGGAGATGAACAAAACTCTTGGGATCCTGATCGAGAAGCTCAGGAAGGCAAGGGAGGAATATGATAAATGTGAGTCGGAAGTGGAGAACCTTGTCCGCGCGATCAGGATCTGAACCGTATACATCCGCATACATTCTGGAAGGATAAATGTTCGGATCCAGTGTGACCGAAGCAAAGGATTTTCACAAAAGCGGCTCACAGCATAAAGGGACGCCGGGAAGGAGAAACAACATGGCTATTCAGGGAAATGTTGAGATAAAGGTAAAGGACGATGCGCTGCTGTCGGCAGCGTCGACCCTCAAGGACAGGATCAGCGATATGCGGTCCTCTTATGACAAGGTGATGGAGATCGTCCAGAAGACAGGCGGATACTGGATCGGCCTGGCGGGAGACGCCCACAGGAGCGCCTTCCTGGAACAGCAGGACGACATTGACCAGATCGTCAGGCGCCTGTCCGAACATCCGGATGACCTGCTTAAGATCGCCAACCTCTATGTGGAGAAGGAGAGGGAGGTAGCGGAGATCTCGGCAAGCCTCGGCGCAGATCTGATCAGCTGATCAGGGAAGTCAGGAGAAGGCAGGAATGCTGCTTTTTGCAGGCAGACTGAATTTAGACTGCATTTCATCGGAAAAAAATACCGTCTGTCAGAAAAGCACCTGTCTTTTACGAAAACAGTTTATCCTATAATCACAGACAGATGAAGCGCAAAAACGCTTCACTAACATAATTAAACACGATTCAAAATACACCTCCGCAAGGAGAAAAAAGCATTTACACAGACCCCGGCAGATCCGGAGCGGAAAGGAAGGAATCATGGCAGCAAATTTCAGAGTATCACCGGCACAGCTCATCCAGCAGGCCCAGGAGCTTCAGTCACTGAACGAGAGGTTTAAGACGGAAGTGGCAGCGATGACAGAAAAGGAAGAAGCCCTGTCCGGCATGTGGGAGGGCGAAGCGAGAAACGCTTTCCATAACGCCTATGCGACAGACGCTGAGAAGTTCGCGAATTTCTATAATGGGATCGCCCGTTTCGTCGAGGCCCTCACGGAAGTGGCTCAGACCTACGCGAAGGCAGAGAGCGAAGCAGCAGCGCGGGCAACGACAAGGGCATAAAAGGGTTGTTCTCTGATCCGGGAAAGGAATCCTGGAAGGGGATTCGGGAAGGGAATCCCGGAACAGAGCATGAACGAAATATAAACCGCAGTACAAATTAAAACTGCTACAGGAACAGACAGATGAGATCAGCTTATCCGGCGGAGAACGAACAGGTCCTGCCTGTAGATTCAAAAGACCAGTCAGGACAGCTGGACAGTACGATTGAATATATCGGATATTTCATAGAAAGGATTTGACATGGAAGGAATTATTAAAGTATCGGCGCAGGAACTGATGAATGCATCCAGTGAATTTCAGGCGAGGAATACCTCGATCAACGATATCACAGCCCAGATGCTTTCCCTGGCGAGAAATCTGAACAGCCAGTGGGAGGGTGAAGCGGCCAGCGCCTATATCAATAAATTCAATGAACTGGAAGACGATATGCAGATGATCAATAAGAAGATCACGGAGCATGTCAATGATCTGCAGGAAATGGCACAGCAGTATGAGTCGGCTGAAAAACAGGCCCAGGAGCTCAGCGCAGGTGTGAACGCTAACCTGATCAGCTGATCATCGACAGGGACATCATCGACAGGGACATCATTGACAGAGACAGATCTTGAGCAGGGGCAGAAGCGGGATACAGATACCGCATTCTGTCCCTGTAGAAACGGGAAGCAGACAGGCACGGGAAACAGCATCAGACGGTCTATGAAGGTGAGGGAGAGGACAGATGAAAACAGCAGGACAGATCAGTATGAATTACCGCGAGGCGATTCAGCAGGCCAGGGACCTCGATACGCTGGCGGATAAGGTCCGGTCTACGGCCAACGACAAGGTGGAGCAGTCCATGCAGGTGCTCTCCTCCGGATGGAAGGGTAATAATGCCACCGAATTTCTGAGAAAATACGGACAGTTGAAACAGCAGATCCTCGACAGCGCAAAGGAACTCAATGCCATCGCGGACGATATCCGCAGGACGGCAAAGATCGTCTATGATGCGGAGATGGCGGCCCTGAGGATCGCCCAGACCCGCAAGGCATGACAGAAAACCAGATTCTCCCGGATCCAGGATCCACAAGGGGATATCGGATATATCAGACTGCGCAGTACTGCGAGGGCGGTGAAAAACCTGAATATACAGAGACTTAAAACAGCAGCAGACGGATCGTACAGAAGAGACAGCACAATAGGCATGTGACGGTTGGAGGACACCGGAATGAATGGATTTTTAGTCAGATTTTCGAATACAGAAAGCGCGCTGGATCACATGCAGCAGGTGGAATCTGAGATTCATTCTGAAGAGGAAGAGGTCTCCAGGATCCGGAGGGGGTTCAGGCACGAATTCGGAGGAAAGGAGAGAATCCTGCAGAATCTGAAAGCCCAGATAGACAAAATGGCTGCGCTTGGCGATCATGTTCAGACCTTGCAGACTACTCTTTCTTCGATCATGGAACTGTATGCGGCTGTTGAGGAAAAACTCGTGGGCAGTATCGAGATTCCGGATACACAGTCACAAGCACCCTCCGCCTCCGCCCGGCCGGATGGAGCGAAGGCCCGGGAGGACGGTGAGAGCCGGAAACCTGCGTCTGTGTTTGATACCATCCACGAAGCTTTAAAAATGGATGAAAGTAAGGGGGTTATCGTCGGAGGAAGCCTGGTTGGCGCAGCTGTCCTGGGATCTGCTGCAAAGGGAGCTGTTCTGGAGGGGGATCCTTCCGCAAGGCTTCAGGCGGAAGGATTTATTTCAGGAACTGAGGGGGAAAACCTGCCCGGGCAGATGGAGACCGGGCAGGAAGGAACTGCAGCAGTGTGCGCGGATATGGATTCTCTCACCTCGGCTGTTCCCGAGTTTTCCGGAAATTTTTTGAAGAAGCTCTCCGAAGTCTCCAGCTGGGATGAATTTCTGGCTCTTTTTCCGACAGATACGGTCGATCAGCTGCCGGAGGCCGCAAAGAACTATCTGCAGCAGTTGTTTGAGCGGTTTAATACCGGACATTTCCCTGTGGGGGATGTGGTTTTCCCGGAAATGCCGGAGCTTCTGACCTGCGGTGTATGGGGAACTTTTTTTACTGCCGTCATGTGGTATTTTTATCTGAATGGAAATGAAGAGGCGGCGGGAGCTCTACCGAATGAACAGCAGCAGGAAGCAGAACTTCCCTCCGAAACGGGAAAGGAAGTTGAACTTCCTGACGGCAGGATCCGGACTGCGGGCAAGGGTCAGATAAAACCCCTGTCCGGCGAAAACCCGAAAGATGGTGCGAGCGCGGCCGGGGACAGCAAATCAGGCGGCAGCAAGAGTTCAGGCGGCGGAGGAGGCGGCCATAAGGGCTCGGGAGGCGGAGGAGGCGGCTCCACAGGTTCTTCCATGCCGGAATACCATTCTTCCATCCAGGATGACCCGTCCTCCGGAACTTCGGGATCTTCGGCAGATCTGTCCGAAGGTATGGTTACAGGAGCTCCCGAATATACAGCGGAAGTAAATACGGATGCCACCGGTGATTACCTGCGCACTCTTCTGGGCGATGGAAACATCGTTACAGACGGTCTCAAGAGCTGGACAAAATCCAATATGACCAGCTGGGGAGCCCGGGCGGCACAGAAACTTCAGAACGGCAGTGCCTCCTTTTCCGGGACAAGTCCGGCCGGCAAAGTCGCCGGATCCGTGGTCCGCGCGGCTGTTGTGAACGCCGGAATCGAAATTGCCGCACACGGAGCGGGCGCAGTGAGCGCGGCCGCAGGCGGCGGAAGCAAGGACATCTTCGAAGAAATAGAATAAGTCATTTCTACGAAATAGAATAAGGTATTTTTTAAAAAATGGAATATATTATTCGAAGAAATGAAATAAACCAGGGGTGAATACATTGAAAGAATTATTACCTGTCGGGAGTATCGTGTTGCTGAAGGGCGCTGTAAAAAAAGCAGCGATCATGGGTTATCTGCAGAAGGTCTCTGCCGAAGACAAGGAGGCTGCTCAGACGGACCCCTCCCTTGTCTACGATTACATGGCGGTCCCTTATCCGGAGGGATTTCTCGGTAAGGGAAGCATTTTTCTGTTCAATGAAGAAAACATCAGTGAAGTCTGCTTCCGCGGCTATGACAGCGAGGAGAGCAAGGGATTTACCCAGCTGATCGGCATGGTTTTTGATGCGGCGCAGCAAGGACTGAAATGAGGGAAGAGCACGTATGAAGATGAATGTTCTTCTTTTTTGCTAATTTTTATTTTTTAAACCCGGCTGCAGCGAAACAGATGCTAAACGGGGAAAATAAAATCAAAATCTGAAAAGAGAGTAGTATAATGGGGCAGGATGGCATTTGATGTCATTTCGCCCCATTATATGATGTAGGAAGCAGGTCAAATAAGTGACCTGACTTTTGAGGACTCTGTGTTATATGTTTTTAGGAAGAGACTATATTCAAGAACAACTGGACCGTGTATTGCCGGGATGGGTGATCACAGGAAGGCTCGGAGCCGGAACATATGGTTCTGTCTATGAGATCTGCCGCAAGGATTTTCTGACAGAACAGGGAGGCAGGCCGCTGGTGTGCGCCCTGAAGGTCCTTTATATGGAAATGCCCGTGCGGGAGGAAAAGCCTGTTCAGGTATCTGATCGGGATGAGGGAGACGTCGTGCCTCTGACTTCCCGGATACTCGAATGGCGGGAACGGAAGACGGAAGCGGGTTTCCTGAACGAAAGATTAACAGGAAGCACCTCATCTCTCTTTATGAATGGCGATCAGGCGGGAGGAGGAGATTCCACTACCCTCAATAAGGATCAACTGATCTACCATCGGGTCTCTGGCACTATGATGGATGATTTTATCCGGGATGTCAGCAACGAGGTCAACACGATGATCGATCTCAAGGGACACCCCCACATTGTTTCCATCGAGGATTTCAACATCAGCAGGGACGACCAATCCTGCATGATCATGATCAGGATGGAGAAGTTGGCCTGCCTGGCGGGAGCCATTCGGGAAGGCCGACAGATCATGAGCAGGGAGAACGTGATCCGGCTGGGCATTGATATCTGCAAGGCGCTGGAATTGTGCGAACAGAAAAACGTGATCCACAGAGACATTAAGCCCAGTAATCTTTTTTTCAGCGACATTACCGGTTTCAAGCTTGGGGATTTCGGCATCTCGAGGACAATGGAGTCCATTTATGACAGTGCTTCCATGAGCGGAGTCGGGACTCCGGATTATATGGCGCCGGAAATATTCTATGGGCGAAGATACAATAATACTGCGGATCTTTATTCGCTAGGGATCGTGTTGTATCAGTTGGCGAATGATTCGTATCTTCCCTTTATAAGAGAAAATCTGGAAACGGCAGGGGAACGGCGGAGCCGGGAAGCCTTTATGCGGCGTATGAGCGGGGAAAAGCTTCCGGCACCCGCCCAGGCGGATCAGCAGCTGGCTTCTCTGATTCTGAAAGCATGTTCCTATGCCCCTGAAGGGCGTTTTTCCACGGCGGCAGAAATGCGGGCTGCTCTGGAGAAGTGTCTTGACAGTCCGGTACCCGGCGGGAGCTCCGGGAACAAATCCTTCTGGTTAAAAACCGGCGCCGGGGTCCTGGCTGTGCTTTTGATCCTTGCGGCAGGCCTGGTCTGGCATTCTCTGTCAGGCAGAACAAACAGCAGTGCCGCAGATTCTGATCCTCAGACAGATGTGTCCACAGCGGACGGAGGGGTGCCGGCGGAGGTAGACGTGAGCATCGGGAAGGGTGATGAACCCGGCACCGATGAGCGCCCGGATAAAGAAACTGCCCTTTTGACAGACTCGTCAGCAGATCCGGAAGAAGAGGGGCTTTCGACTGCCTCTTCAGCGGCTTTGGAAGAGGCAGAGTTTTCAACAGACCCGATAACGGCCTTAGAAGAAATAGAAGACCAGGAGCTTGCCTTCGCGGATCCTGCCCTGGAAAAGGCGGTCAGGACAAGCCTGCTGCAGTCAGGCTTTCAGATAGAGGAAGACGAGCCCCTTACAAGGAAGATTGCACTTCAAGTCAGAGAACTGGACCTTGGAGGAGGGGGCAAGGAGGAGAAAGACAGAATCTCGGATTTGACCGGGCTTTCCGCCTTTGAAAATCTAGAAGACCTTGACCTGCAAAAAAACAAACTCTCTGATATAGGGGAACTCGCGGCAATGAAAAACCTGAAGAAGCTCAAGCTTGAGAGCAATCAGGTCAGCAGTCTCGTGCCGCTGAGCGGGCTTAAGGATCTGAAGACCCTGGAGGCGGCCTACAATGAAATCTCTGATCTTACACCGATCTATTCACTAAAAAATCTCGGCCTGCTTGAGGTGATCGGAAACCGGATCGCCAGCATCAAGGGAATAGGAAGCCTGAACAAACTGCACACGCTGCGGATCGGGGACAATCAGCTAAAGGATATCAGCCCTGTCGGGGAATTAAACGATCTGACTTATCTGGGCTTTGGCTATAACGATGTCGAGGATATCAGCGTTTTGTATTCTCTGCCCATGCTGCATTATCTGACGATGAGCGGCAACCGGATCCGTGATATAAGTCCTGTTCTGGAAATGAAGGAACTTAAATGGCTGGAAGTGACAGGCAACCCGATCGAAGATGAGTCAGTATTTGATAATCTCCCGGAAAGCGTAAAGCACCTGGAGAAATAAGTCCTCTCTGCGCGACAGATCCTGACACAGGTTCTTTAAAAACATCTGAAAAAACCGCTGCCCGTGGTAAACCAGGGCATTGCAGTCAGGGCTTTATTGCTTGATCTTGACATTTTTGGGCAGTTTGTTCAACGGAGTTTTGTCAGCGATCGGATTACCGTTGACTTCCAGCCAGTAGAGGAGCGGGAACCTGGTGACCACGCTGATATCCTTGATTTTGTTGTTAGGGACAGCAAGGACGGCGATTTTCTGGAGATCTTTCAGCATGCTGATGTCTTCGATTTCATTGTCTCCCAGGCTCAGGTAGTCCAGGTCATAAAGCTCTTTCAGCTGGGAAATATCCCGGATATGGTTTTTGCCAAGGTATAATTGCTTCAGCTTTGTCAGGCTTTTGATGCCGTCGACTGTGCTGATGTTATTATCCCTGAGATCCAGCATGGTCAGGTTTGTGAGACGCATCGCAGGGGAGGCGTCTTCGATGTTGTTGAGATACAGATCCAGGTGGGTCATTTTTCTCAGGTTTTTCAGGGGAGTGATGTCTTTGATCCGGTTCTTCTCCAGACACAGCCACTCCAGATCCGTCAGATTTTCAAGTTCGGAGACGTCAGCGACAAGATTGTCGCCGAGATCGAGCTTTTTCAGGCCGGTGAAGGCAGAGAGTCCTGTGAGGTCCTTGATCATACCGTAATTGTTTTCCAGCGCTCCGGAAAGATTCAGTTCCCCGACCGACTTTGCTTCTGCGAAGGAGATTCCCCGGCTGCTGCTGGTGAGGTTCATGGAACGGCGGACTGCATATTCCAGAGCGGGATCATTAAAGGTGAGGTAGATCTTCTCATAGGTAAAAACGATCTGATTGCTGTCTGCGTCTTCGGAGAGAGTGAGGGTACAGGAATCCTGTTCTTCTTCCTGCAGGATATACTCGTCAAGATCAGGAGCAGAAGCAGTAAAGGTCTCTCCCGCGAGTCCGTCCACGGTATGGCTGTCGAGAATATTTCCTTCAGTATCCTTGCACAGGACCGTACAGGTCGTGGGCAGGGATTCTTTGTCATATACGAAAATGACAAGGTTGTTGTCTTCTTTACGGGATACGATGAAAGATTTTTCCTCCTCCTGAGGGATATAGCCGTCAATGGGGGGACTGGAGACAGACAGCTCCTGTCCGGCCTTTTCAGAGGATTCTTTTTCCAGAAGGACTGCCCCTTCCGTGTCCACGCATCGTACCGTATAGGAGACGGAGGTCTGCGGTTTCAGGATCAGAAAGACGGCTGTCAAGAGTATAATAATGACAGCGGCCGTGATCCCGGCGATGAGGGCGGGCCTGGAAGGGACGGGAGGATGCGGAGAGCCAGGAGGGTCGGGAGTCGGATCGGTTCCGGGGCCGGGAGCCTCTTTGTCAGCAATAAGGCACTCTTCCAGAGCGTCATGGAACTGCTTGGCGGTCTGGTAGCGTCGGGACGGGTCGGAAGAGCAGGCTTTGCAGATCGCGTCGGCAAGCTTTTGGTCTGCCCCGGCGGGAGGAGGGAGCATTTCTCCATTCAGACGCCGCATATTTGCGCTGTGGATCTCAGCCCTGTCCGGCACTGGCATTCTGCCGGAATGAAGAGGATTTGCCTCGCACAGTGGAGGGATATTTCCGTTGAGAAGTGTATAAAGAGTTATCCCGAGAGAATAAATGTCGACAGTATTGTTGTATTTGTGTCCGAAATAGACCTCAGGTGCCATATACTGGATCGTCCCGATCCCGCTCATGGACCTGCTTTCGTAGATGAAGTCCATGGTCCGGGAGATCCCAAAATCGCCCAGCTTATAACCGGCTCTTTCCCTGTAAAAAATGTTGCTCGGCTTGATATCTCTGTGGAGGATCCCAAGCTGCTCGCAGCAGCTGAGGGCATTACAAATATCCATGCCCAACCGGATGACCTCTTCACGGGAGAGATTTCCATCAGCCTGGATCAGATATTGCTCCAAAGTCACCAGCTCTTCCATCCGGATCAGAATGGTGCAGATCTCTTTGCTGCGGAGAATGGCATAATCCTCAATGGTGACGATATTGGGTGCTCCTTTGAGCTGCATCATGGCATCGATCTCTGCACTCACTCCGCGGACGAAGTCTTCCAGAGCATCATTCTGACGGCTTTCGCCGGGAATGTGCGCATCGAAAATATTCCTGCTGGTCATAAGCCGCATGGTGGCGGCGTCTCCGGAATCGTCCGCCTCCATCTGGAGCACTTTCAACGCACATCTGTAACCGGAACCGGTGCCGAGATCATCCCTGAGGATTTCATAGACTTTTCCATAGGAGCCTTTTCCCAGTATTTTAGTGATCTTCCAGTTTGGCCATACTGAGGAGAGGAGCTCCTGAACATAAGAGATTTCCAGAGTCAGGTTCATTTTTTAGTATCTCCGTATTAGAAACGTATTAGAAAAATGAGGAATCCCGGAGGACAGAGCGCAGTGCTTTTGTACCGGGAATCGCTTTACGCCTTATTTTACAGGGGCGGGAAATAGTTTTCAACAGGCTGTTCAGGATTCAATATCTTGAAACCCGTCCGAAGTGTGACCAGAAAGGCTCGATCATAAATGTGGAACTTCTGCGTAAACAGAGATTGCATTTCGTCAGGAAAATCTGCCGTTCATCAATGATCTGCATTTGGAATATAAGAATCTGCTACTATGTAGACACAGCAGGAAACAGACTGGTGGATATTTTCAGATCCTGCTGAATACTATTCAGAACGGCGCGCGGATCCGTACGGCAGGCAGCACAGGACTATAGGACGGAACACAAATCCGTACGGAAAACAAGACAGGACGGAAAACAAGGCAGGACGGAAGACAAGGCAGGACGGAAGACAAAACAGGACGGAAGACAAGATTGGACGGAAGACTTAGTGCGGATATTCCTGTACCCTGAAGGGGCAGGAATATCTGCATGTAAGATTCTTACACTAAGATCCTCAATTGTATGTCCGGAAGGAGAAATACAGCGATGGGAAGAGAGTTTATAGTAAAGACAAAAGACATGACTACTGCAGGAAATGGTATCCGGGAGGCTTCCGGAGATCTGCAGAATGCCTGCTCTGGACTAAGCTCTGTTAAAAACTCCCTGTCTTTTCAGATCAGCTCCCGGACCAGGATCCAGAAAAGACTGGAAGATCAGATCGCCAGATTAGAAAAAGAGAGCAGGGCGGCGGGTAATATCAGTTCACAGCTGGATGCGATCCTGATGGCCTACATCGGTACAGAGAGCAGGCTGGCGGGTGCGGCGGGAGACAGGAGTGCTGCAGTACCTCCCGAAAACGTGTATGAGCAGCTTCGCGAGATCCTGGACAAAATCGACCGCCAAAGCCCCGCTTCTTTTACGCTTCATCTGGTAAGAGAAATACTGAAAAAGCTTGCGGACCTGGCACGGCTCCACCCGAACAAAGAGCTGCGGCATCTGCTCGTGATGATGTCGACAGGTGCTTTGGTATTTGCGGATTTTTCCGCACATGGCGGCCGGGACGGGAAGAAGGGCACAGCAGAATCCGGAGAAGAGGAGCCTTCCTACCACACAGGGTGGGAATTCACCAAGAGCATGACGTCTTTCCTCGGCAAATATCTGAAAGAAGTAAAAGAAAAGAAAGGGGCGGGCAATATCCTGGGTCTGGGAGGCAAAGGACTTGGCTACGCGGAGGATGTGTACAATTTCCTGAAAGGTGACAAAAAAGGCCTTTCCGGGGCATCAGATCTTTGCAGCCTCGGGGATTCCAGCTGTGAAGTCTGGAATGGTTTTTATAAAGTTATTGAGAATAAGTATAAGGATGCTTTCAAGAAGGCCGGTGACATTCCGACTCCATATGGGACCCGGATGGCCAATATCAGCGGCAGTGTCAGTGTGATCGGAGATTTGTTCGGACTGGGCGGGGACCTTTTTGATGCCATGGATTCCGGCAAGAATCCTACAGGGGCAGATAAAAATGCGGCTTTTATCAAAAGTACGACTCACGTTGTAGATATGGGTACGGATATTTATGACTGGGTGAGCAAGGCTGACACGAAAGGCATGTATACGCCTGCGGGCATTTACGGGACGATTGCCAGTTCTTATATTGAGTCCGGGAGTGTTGCCTACAAGGATATCATGAAGATGAAGGCTGACGGACAGTGGACTATAGATGACACGGCTCAGACTATGCTTGATTCCAGTACGGCGGGTCTGTACAAGATGATCGATAAACTGTCTTTCGGCCTGATCTCGGAGAAGACGACGAATGTATCCGCTCAGCAAATTTCCGATGCCCTAAAGAACGGAGCGGTAAAGTGGGGGACAGATGCAGGTATGCGCGTTGTCAATGACCCGGCTTTGAAGCGCATATATGATAACGGAAATGAGTTCGTCAAGGGTTGTGTGACGGTCTATTCGATCGCAGAGACAGGGAAGGATTATATACGGCAGGGAGCTGAAAAAGCTGGGAAGGCAATTGTGAATACGGCAGAATCTGCGTGGGAACATGCAAAAACAGCCGGCGAAAAGATCGACAGCTTCATGCCCTGGAGATGGAGCTGGTAAAGGATGCGATGGCTTCCGCAGATAAAACAGAGAAAAAACCTATTGAAAAAAACGGATTGAGAAAAAAACGGATTGAGAAAAGCGGTTCGAGAAAAGGAGAAAAACCATGAAGTCACTTATTCCCGCGGGCAGTATAGTTTTGCTGAAAAATGCAGTGAAGAGGCTGATGGTGATCGGCGTTCTGCAGCAGAAACATTCAGAGACGGCAAATGGAATTCCGGCAGTATATGACTATATAGGTGTTCCTTATCCGGAGGGTTATATCGGGGCGGACAGTGCCTTTTTATTTAACCACGAGGATATAAAGGATATCGTCTTTACAGGCTTTGAAGATGAGGAGCGTGAAGGCTTTCTGGAGATTCTCTCGACTGTCTATGACTCCGCGCGGGAAACTGCCGAAAAGGAAGCCGATGAAACGAAGGAAGCTGATGAAACCAAGTGAATTGATATGGATATGATGATGTGTCCAGTACCTTGCGAAGATCCCATTCCGACAATGTGAATCGTTGTTGGAATGGGATCTTTGACGTACTGCCGGGATCCCTGATCTGACCGGGAGGAAATCTGCCCCATTTATCAGGATGGAACTGGTGGCGGGACCGCATTTCGTCAGGAAAATATGCAGTCTGTCGGACTTTGCCCTCCCGCTGGAGTACAGATGTTAATATACAATCACAGCAAGGGAAACACAAAAAAGAACAAAACAAAGAACAAAACGAAGAAGAAACACAGAAACAAAGAAGAGAAGATCACAACCGAAAAGGATTTTAAAAAGAAAGGAAGGATAATCAATTATGGCAGCAACATTCAGAGTATCAACAGCACGGCTCATTCAGCAGGCACAGGAACTGCAGACACTCAACGAGAGATTCAAGGCTGAGGTCACTGCAATGACCGAGAAAGAGGAGGCACTTTCCTCTATGTGGGAGGGCGAAGCGAGAAATGCCTTCCACAACGCCTACGCGACAGACGCAGAAAAATTCGCGAATTTCTATAACGGAATCGTCCGCTTCATTCAGGCACTGAGTGATGTAGCTCAGAATTACCAGAAAGCAGAGGCACAGGCGGCAGCGATAGCAACGACCCGGGCATAAGAATAATCCGGTCAAAAGCCTGAACGCAGATCATAAGAAAAAAATGTTACGGCCTGAGACATCGGACAACAGAACAGGCTGCAGCAGAACAGATCGCGGCAGAACAGGTTACAGCAGAATTGTTCACAACAGAACAGACTACAATAAACAGACCCCAGAAGAATAAACTCAATAGAAAAGATCGGATCCGCAGAAGCGGAAGAAAGGAAAGGACATGGAAGGACAGATCAAAGTAACAGCGCAGGAGCTTCTCAATGCATCCAGCGATTTCGAGGCAAGGAACTCTTCAGTCAATGATATCACGGCACAGATGCTCAGCCTGGCAAGAAATCTCTCCAGCCAGTGGGAGGGCGAAGCCGCTACAGCATACATCAACAAATTCAACGAGCTCGAGGACGATATGCAGCTGATCAGCAAAAAGATCACCGAGCATGTCACAGACCTGCAGGAAATGGCATCCATTTATGAGAATGCAGAGAAACTTGCACAGGAGAGCGGAAGCGGACTAAACGCACAGCTGATCAGCTGACGGGTAAAAGGAGACCGCAGAAGACAGGGCATTGCCTTATGCATCAGAAAGAAAGCATTAGCAAAATCAAAACAGAGATCACAGGAACCGCCCGGGACAGAAAAAGTCCCGGGCGGTATTTCGTGTTCCAGTGTAAAGTCGATACAGTGTGGCTCTGTTTTGGTGTAAAAAACAATACACAGATTTGGTGACACTTATTAAATGTCATTGTCTTATTACAGATTTCTATAATTTTATTAGGCTTTATGGTTTTTAAGATCAAAAGCTTTTTGATCAAAAGAATCTTGATCAAGGCTTTCCTGATTAAGGATATTCCTGATCAGAGACTTTCCTGATCAAAGAATATCTTGATTTAAAGAATCCGGATGAATTTAAAGAATCCGGATGAAAACAGAGTACGCAGAAACAGTCAGGTTTCGGGAGCGGGGAATTTATGGACGGCAGGGATGACAGATTTTTTAAAAACCAGGAGAAAATAATCTCCGGCGCTGGGGAAACGATCGGAGGCAACGTAAGGCGGCTCAGGGAATCAAGAAGGATCGGCCAGACGGAAATGGTGGCAAAGCTGCAGCTCAGGCAGGTCCCGATCACACGGGAAACCCTTGTGAAGATCGAAGGGGGAAGGCAGCACATAAAGCTGGCGCAGCTCAGGGGGATCAGGGATGTGCTGGGTGTTTCCTACGAGGACATTCTGGACAATTGAAAAAAGAGAGGAAAAGTGACCGGAATCACTTTTCCTCTCTTTCTACGAACCAGACATTGAGGTCTGTCATCCCCTCCGGGATCCCCTCGACCCAGCCGGTGTTGCTGTACTGCCAGAAGGTAAAGCGGTAAGGCGATTCCGGGATAATGCCGTAATCGGCATACCAGATCACAGCATTGTCCAGGCGGGACATATCCAGAATGTCTGTCTCAGTGGAACAGTTTGTGTAGATGGCGGGAGTAAAGCCCGCCTTTTCGATTTTTTTACAAAAAGCGACAGCGTTGTCTGTGAACTGCTCGCCGCTGATATAGTTGATGCGGGCGATGTATTCGGTCTGGATCTCCGGGTCAAAGACGACAGGAAGGGTGATTTCGACGCCGCTCTTTTTGATGATATCCAGGCAGAGCTGGGCTTCTTCCCGGGCTTCCGATTCGGAGACGGCCTGTGAAAAGACGTAGACACCTACATCAAGGCCGGCCTTTTTTGCCTGCCGCATATTTTTTACTGCGCGCGAGTCTGTAATGAGATCTCCGCTTTCAAACATACGGTGGCCGGCTCGGACAAAAACGAAATCATACCCGGCTTTTTTGACCTCGTCCCAGTCGATCTCTCCCTGAAATTCAGACACATCGATCCCCCGGCGGATCTTGTATTTTTTGTCCCCTTTGTAATAAAGATTCCACATCTCATCGTATTCCAGATAATCCCAGTTATAGTCATGCAGGGTCGTCTGCATCGGGAAATCATATCCGTGGAGTTCCTCCCAGTCCCGGACATATTCTTTCTGTTTTTTTGTCAGAGAAGCCTTGGAATCAGAATCCCCTTTGTCATTTTTGGAGTTTTTATTGTTGGCATTCTGCTCTTTATTTCCGCTGTCTTCGTCCCCTTTGTCCTCTTTGTTACCTTTGTCTTCTTTATTCTCCTTACCCTTTTCTTTATCATTTTTTCCGGAGGATTTTTCCGCGTCTGTTTTGTCCTCTTTATTATCGGATTTGCCATCGGACTTCTCATCAGTTTTTTTATCTGCTTCGGGCTTTTTCCCGTCTTTTGCACTGTCTTTTTCAGGAGCTGCTTTATCGGAGGCCGTTTTCTCAGGGGCTGCTTTTTCAGTAGCTGCTTTCTCAGAGGCTGCTTTTTCAGAAGCTGCTTTAACAGTGCTGTCAGCGGAAGCGTCTTTGTTTTTCCCTGCGGCAGTTTTCCCGGTATTTTGATCAGCGGCAGCCATTTCCATTCGGGTGCCAGCGGCAGCGGCGGAGGCATCTGCGCGTGTTGAGGCTGCAGCTGATTCCGGAGATGCTGCCCTGGCCGGGGAATCCGCCGTTGAGACCGGGTCTGCGGAGAGAGAATTGCTCTCTGCAGTGTTCTCTTCTTCCACAGCAGAGGATACAAATGAAAAAGAAGAAACAGGGGCCTCACCGGCTGGAGAGGCGGAAAGCGCAGGAACGGCAGAGGAGTCCTCTGCGCTGGAAAGAGCCTGAGATTCGGAGGGTTGAGAGATTTCAGCGGGTTCCGGGGACAGAATCTCCAGGACTGTGTCTACTCCGAGCCAGGACCGGAGACTTTCGGGAGAAGCGCTGTCCGACGAAGTACGGCGGGAAGAAGCACTGCCCGGCGAAGTATTACCCGGAGAAGTACTATCCGGGGAAGCACTATCCGGGGAAGCACTGCCTGGAGAAGCACTGTCTGCAGAAGAATTCAGCGTACTGCTGTGTCCGGCGGGATCCTGGATCCCGGGCTCGAAAACAGACCTGCTCCGGGACAGCACAAGGGAACTGCCTGCAAGGAACAGGAGGACCGCTAAAGCGGCGGAGAGTACCGGAATGAAAAATGAAGGGCCGTGGACGCCTTTTTTTTCTGGAGACGAAGAAACGGCTTTGCCTGATTTGCGGACGGCTTTGCCTGATATGCCCCCGCCGGCTTTGTTCTGGCCGGTTTTAATCCTGCCGATTGTTTTTTGGCCGGCTTTATTTATGGCAGTGTTATTCTGGCTGGTTTCCTCTTTATGATTTTGTTCAGAATTGATCTTTTTGAAAGAAGGCATAGGGTATCCTGTCTGGTATGGCTGGCCGGGTGAAAGCAACGGAATATTATTATAACTGGTTTTTTACACAGACTGCAAGCATAAGGGGAGGAAACAGCGAAACACTGAAACAGCAGGAAGCGAAACAGCAGGACCAGCAGGAAACAGCGGAACAGTGTAACGCGGAACAAAACGGAGCTGAATCAAACCAGAAACAAAAACCAAACCGCCGAACCACAGGAAGTCAGTGATTACGTTCCTTGGGACGGCGGCTGAAGACAGCGCATGCGCATGGAAATTTTTGCTGGTGTTTTCCCTGGAGTTATTTTTGGACAGTTTCTTACTTTTGCAGGCGTTCGATCCTGCAGGTGTGTCTGCGATTTCCGGCCTTTGCATTTTTGTCGTAGTTGATGCCGACGAGCAGGATTTCGCCTGTATATTCCCGGATCGATTCGGGGTACTGCTTTCGGCGGATTTGATCGATGGCGCTCTCCGCGGAGCGGTTCCACTTGAGTTCTACTACCAGCGCCGGCCAGCCTGAGCTATTTTTGGGGAAATAGACAATATCCGCGTACCCGATTCCCGCAGGCAGTTCCTCCCACTGCAGATAATGATCGCGGTACGTATAATATGCCAGTTTCAGCACACTGCGCAGACTCTGTTCATCGTTGTAATGAAGAGGAGACGTCTCCTCCATATGAACCTTTTCTATCTGAGTGGCGACAGCCTCTTCGTCCAGACGGATCGTGCTGTCAAACAGCCTGCTGCTCTCAAGAAGCCGTTTCTGTGTGGCTGCATGTTCTGTGGTACGAATGGATTTTGAAAACTCTCTCCGTATTTCCTCGTTGGGGATTCGTGCTTTTTTGTTTTCTGAATCATAGGACAGATATCCGAGGTGGATGAGCAGAGTCAGGACATCATCTTTTCCTCTGAATGTCGTCAGGTCATTCGCAAATCCCACAGTGTCGACCGGAACATCGATTCCGCCGACCAGTTCCGCTATAGTCCTTGACAATCCACTGTAGTCTTTACAGATATATTCGAGAAGCCCCTCTGCCGCAGAGGTCTCTGTCCAGTATGAATCAAAAGCGTCATAGCGGATCGCCTTCATGACCGAATTCGGATTATATACGGATCCGACATTTCTGACCCGGTATCCGTCATACCATTGCCGCATGCGCGAGAAATCGGCGTGTTTTTCTTCGCACAGACCTGCAACCTCCTCTTCGGTAAATCCGATGTATTTCCCGTAAGGTCCGGGCTGAAGCATATTGTATTCTTCAAAGTCAGAGATTGCAGACTGGGTTCCATCCTTTTTGATCGGCAGGATGCCGGTCATATATGCCCCCGCCACGGCAAAAGGCGTAAAATTACCGTTTTTGAACCATTCCCGAAGCAGGTTGAGGTATGCTTCCTGGGCGTCCTGATCATTCCTTGCCTCCCTGATCATGGCGTCCCATTCATCAATAATAAAATAAAACTTTCTTCCGTCCCGTTTCACATATTCCACCAGGCACTCCGTGAGTTCCTTTTCCGGGGACAATTCCGGACAGACCGCCAATAATTCTTCTTTTACAGCATGATTTATTTTTGCCGGGACATTCAGCAGACTTCCTTTATTTTTTTTGATTTCAGAGATGAAACCGGTGATATCCAGATAGATCACATTGAATTGATTGATCCGCATCTCATAATCAGGAAGCTGTGAAACCATCAGTCCGTCAAACAGAGCATGCGAATCACAGGATCTGTCGTAATACGCACTGAGCATCTGGGCTGCAAAAGACTTGCCGAAGCGTCTTGGTCTGCTGACACAGACCAGTTTCTGCTTCGTCCCAATCGTGCGATTGGTAAGGCCGATCAGCCCTGTCTTGTCCACATATTCCGTACGCAATACCTCTTCAAATCCTTCACTGCCGGGATTCAGGTACAGACTCATTTGAACAGCCTCCTTCCAGACGGCGGATCCCGCCACTTCAGTGATTCCGCCACTTTATTGTCTCATTGTACAGATTTGCGAAAGCACTTGTCAATCCGGTGTATACTATGCTTTTTTAACGTGTTTGTCCTATGGCACACCAGAAGTTCATTGCAGAAAGGGCATACGAAATTGTATAATAAAACAGAGTCCGGAGATACCGGGCGTGAGAGGAGATCGGGGATAATGAGTTCTGAGAAAAAGAGTTCGGAAAAAAAGCTTGCTCAGGAAAGGGAAAGACAGCGTCTGGAGGCGCTTCAGAATACGGAGAAGAAGTTTCTCAAGGGAATGTACGGAGACTTTTTCGGGGAGTCAGGATCCTCGCAGTCCGCAGGGAGCAGGATCGATGCGCTTGCGGAAAAGGAAAAAGAGGTTACTTCCGGGTTTTCGTCGCGGGCGGATGAGCTTCTGGGGAGGCAGAAAGAGATCTCCACACAGTTGGGAGAGCGTACAGATGCCCTGAAGCGTGCCAATGATGCGCTCAAAGAGGTGCAGTCTCTTTTGAACAATCCCCTTTACAATGGAATGCCGGATCTGACCGGGGAAGGGGCTGCCTGGTCCGGCGGCGGTAAGCCTGCCGGCGGGTTGGAAGGAGCTGGAGCGCAGGATTCCGGAGAGGGATCCTTCCCTAAAACAGGACTCTCTTCTGAAACGGGATACTCTCCTGCAGCAGGCCTTTCCTCCGAAGCAGCGGCGGATATACGGCCGGAAGCCATGGCTGTGCAGACATCATCGCAGCCGTCTCCTCAGGCGGAAGTAAAACCCGGGGAGCCGGAGACGGATCCCATGGAAGATCTGGATAAGCTGATCGGACTTAAAAAGATCAAGCACGATGTGAAGGAACTCACGGACTTTGTCAAGATCCAGAAGCTCCGCAGGGACGGCGGCCTCAAATCCGTGCCGGTGTCGCTCCACCTTGTGTTTACCGGGAATCCCGGGACGGGCAAGACGACAGTAGCCCGCATACTGGCGCGGCTTTATAAGCAGATCGGAGTTCTGTCAAAGGGACAGCTTGTCGAGGTGGACCGCTCAGGCCTCGTGGCTGGCTATGTCGGGCAGACCGCCCTCAAGACCGCCAAAAAGATCGAGGAAGCCAAGGGCGGCGTCCTCTTTATCGATGAGGCGTATGCCCTTGCGAGGAAAGACGACACCTTCGGGCAGGAGGCGATCGATACGATCCTCAAGGCGATGGAAGACAGCAGAGAGGATTTTGTCGTGATCGTCGCCGGCTACACAAAGCCTATGGAGGATTTTATCAACAGCAATCCGGGCCTGAAATCCCGTTTTAATAAATACATTGAGTTTCCGGATTATACCATCGATGAGCTGATGGGAATCTTTGAAATGAATTGTAAAAAGTACGATTATGAAGCTGAGGAGGATGTCCTGTCACAGATCCGGGCTATGATCGTACAGCGGAAGCTCGGATCCCTCGAAAACTTTGCCAACGCCAGAGAGGTGCGCAATCTTTTTGAGGAGATCATTACAAACCAGGCGCGCAGAGTGGCCGCCATGGAATCTCCCTCGCATGAGGATATGAAAAAGATCCTGATCGAAGACCTGGTGGAGACCGCCGAGGAGGACGCGGAGAAAACCGCCCGGAAGACCGCCGGGACAGAAACAGAAGGGAATGGACCGGAATCTGGAGAGGCTGAAGAGCCTGCAGATACGGAAGAGATCACGGAACCCGCTGAGATCACGGAACCTGTCCAGAAGGCAGAAACGGAAGAAAAGGCGGAAGCTTAAGAGAATCTTCCGTGTCCACAGTTATGGGTACGGTATAAGGCAGAAACTCAAGAGAACACAGAGCCTGCAGAGAACACATGACACTGCCCCCGGGATCGTTTTGGGATTTGTCAGGATCAAATGGGGTTTGGTTGGGAATTTGCCGGAATTTTGTCTGGACTTTTCATGGGATTTTTACAGAGTTCGCGGTTATAATATTTATGGAGTGGATGGATCGTTTTATGAATACTAACCTTATGGGAAAAGCCACACCCTGGCTCAGACAACTTGGAATGGGCAGTAAAAAGCTGAGTGAAACGGCAGCAGCGGCGGCCCGTTATTGCGCGGAGGGTGCGGAAAATGCTTTTCGGGATGCCCTTGCGAAAGCAAAGGCTGCCGCAGCGGAAACCGGGTCACAGGCCGGCGCAGCGGTGTCGGGCAAAAAGAATTATGCCCTGATTACAGGTGCCAGTTCAGGGATCGGTATGGAGTTTGCCCGCCGCCTGTCGCTGGAAGGATATCCGCTTATCCTCATCGCGCGAAGGCGTGACCGGCTTGAGGCTCTGCGCGCCGAACTGGGCACGGAGTGCCTCCTGCTGCCGGCAGATCTGGCCAGACGGGAAGACCTGATCCGCCTCTGCGAGGATCTCGTCGGGAGAAGGATCGATATTTTTATCAACAATGCGGGCTTTGGAGTCAGCGGCCCCTTCCTTGGGACTGATCTGATGAGGGAAGTCAATATGGTGGATGTCAACGTGGTCGCCCAGCATGTCCTCTTCAAGTATGTCCTCCACAGGATGGAGGCGGAAGGCGGCGGCGCCATCCTCAATGTGGCTTCCTCCGCCGGGCTCTTTCCCGGAGGGCCCTTTATGTCGGGATACTACGCGACCAAGGCTTACATGACAAGCCTCACCCGGGGCGTCGCCGAGGAACTGCGGCAGTCGGGGTCTCCCGTCTATGTCGGCTGTCTCTGCCCCGGTCCCGTGAACACGGAATTCAACGCGGTGGCGGATGTCGTTTTTGCCCTGCCCGGTATTTCCGTGGAGGAGTGCGTGGATTCCGCTCTTCGCATGATGAAAAAAAGAAAGACGGTCATCATTCCTGAAAAGGAGCTCAGGGCAGCTGTCATCGGACAGAGATTTCTGCCCGATGCCCTGACAGTGCGGATCACTGCTGCCCAGCAGAAAAAGAAGATGCAGGAGCCGGAGCATAAGACCGTGAAGGAGACGGCCTGCCCATCCTGACAGAAGAAGATGCAGAAAAAAGGTGCAGGAAACGGAGCAAAAGACCGTGAAAGAGACGGGTTGCCCTTCCTGACAGAAAAGTGTATAGTATAAAGACGTGTCGGCTGGGATAATGATTGAGACGGCATGTTAGTCTGAATCCGAAACCTGGAGGAGGCGGCAGCTATATGAAATGGAATGAGATACTGGCGCAGCTGACTCTGCTGGGACAGCTCGGGCTGTCGCTTGCAATGCCGATCCTGATGTGCCTCGGAGCCTGCTACCTGTTATGTACGCGTCTGAATGCTCCGCTGTGGATCTATCTTCCGGGTATGATCCTCGGGATAGGAGCTTCCTTTATGACTGCTTACAAAGTCTATCTGGCAGTCACGCGGAAGGAAAAGAGAGATCCCCGGGATCCGGATGAACGCTCCTACAACAGACATATGTAAATGACTGCGATGCGGAGCCGCACATAAATCCTTAGAATAAGAGAATACGAAACGAGAATGATGAAACTACAAAAAGCTGTAAAGCAGGAGACAGTCTCCGTCGCTGTGGGCACGGGGATTGGATGCATCGGCGTCATGGCTCTGTTCCTGATCCTGCATCTGATCTTTCCTGAATCCACTGTAAAATTTGATTACCGTGTGGTTCTGGGAGCTCTCTGCGGCGGGGCGGTCGCAGTTGCCAATTTCTTTCTCATGGCGTTGACAGTCCAGAGCGTCGTAAATGTGGAGAACAAGGATGATGCCCTGCGCATGATGCGTGTGAGTTACCGCAACAGGATGCTGATGCGGGGGCTCTGGGTCATCATTGCGATCGTTGCGCCCTGTTTCAACTATGCGGCCGGCATCATACCGCTTTTTATTCCGGGGTTCGTGATCAAGATCCGGGGGATCCGGATGGGGATCACGCAGAAGAAGCCTGCGGCCGGAAATACTTCCGGGACGGGACATGCAGACGCTTCCACAGAAACAGGCTCAAAAACAGAATCAGAGACAGATTCTCAGGCCCTGCCGGAAGAGGCAGAAGCTTCAGAAAAAACGGAAACTTCTGTGGAAACTGATTCTCAGGCCCTGCCGGAAGAGGCAGACACGTCAGAGAAAACAGAATAGTCGGAAACATCAACATCAGTCTGTTGCAGCACATACTATTCTTTATAATGTGGGAAAACACGAAGGAGGAGGTGAGTTTATTTAATGGAATTTGACATTTCCGGTGCGAAGATATTCGCGAGAATTCCGACCGGGATTCCCGTCCTCGGGGATATCCTGATCACGGAAACACTGGTGGTGAGCTGGATCGTCATGCTTATCATCACGGGACTGTGCATTTTCCTGACGCGCAATCTGAAAGTGGAGAAGATCTCCAAACGCCAGGCCGTTGCCGAGATGATCGTTGAAGCGGCGACCAACCTGGTGAGGAATAATACGGGAGGAACTAAATTTGACAACCTGATCCCGTTTGTTTCCACGATCTTCGCCACCAGTATCGTCTCAAACCTGATCAGCCTGATCCCGATCTTCAGGAGCCCGACGGCAGATTTGTCGACAGAGGCTGCCTGGGCGATTGTGGTGTTCATCATGATCACGGCGAACAAGATCAAGGCCGGCGGTGTCCTGGGTTATATGAAAGGGTTCACGGAGCCGATCCCCGTAATGACGCCCTTCAATATCCTGTCCGAGCTCGCGACGCCTGTCAGTATGGCCTGCCGTCATTTCGGCAACATTCTGTCCGGCATCGTTATCAACGGCCTGATCTATGCGGCTCTGGCAATCGCTTCTGCCGCCCTGCTGGGACTTATTCCCGGCGCGGCCGGTGAGTTCCTGAGCCATATCCCGATCCTGAGCGTAGGTCTTCCGGCGGTCCTGTCCGTTTATTTTGACTGGTTCACGGGATGTATGCAGGCCTTTATTTTCACGATGCTGACGATCATGTACATCGCGAACGCGGCGGAAGGCTGATCCGGGAAAGACCGGGCGGCGGTTTCAGAAACAGTTTCTGAAGGGAGTCGGTCCGGCTTCAGATCGCAAAGCGGCAGGAAAACAGCAAACTGCAGAAAATCATAAGCGGCAGGAAAACAGTAAACTGCAGAGAAACAGTAAACTGCGCGAAAACAGTAAACTGCACGATTTTGTAAGGAAAACAATAAATATATTATTGGATAATCTTAATATTTTAGAGGGATTTAGAAGGTTATTTCCCGAAAGGAGAATGAAATGAGTGAAATGCAATTTCTGGCAAAAGGTATCGCACTGGCTGGCTGCGGCATCGGCGCGGGATGCGCTCTGATCGCAGGTATCGGCCCTGGTATCGGTGAAGGCAACGCTGCCGCGAAGGCTCTGGAGGCCATCGGCCGTCAGCCCGAGTGCAAGGGCGACGTCACCAGCACCATGCTTCTGGGCTGCGCGATCGCAGAGACCACCGGTATCTACGGTTTCGTCACCGGCCTGCTTCTGATCTTTGTCGCTCCCGGCATGTTCATGGGTTATCTCAACTGATTCCGGAGTCCTTTTATCGGAACCGGTAATCACACAGATCCACAGGTATTTGGAGGAAAAGCATGAATACACAGCCACTGGTAACACTTGTGCCGTGGACTATGATCGCCCAGTTCCTGAACCTGATGATCCAGCTGTTTCTGATTAAAAAGTTCCTTTTCAAGCCGATCAATGAAATCCTTGAAAAGAGGAGACAGGCTGCGGATCAGGAGATCAGGGAAGCACGCGAAGCCAGGGAAGAGGCGGACAGCCTGAAGTCCCAGTATGAGACAGGGATCGCCAAGGCCCGCGAAGAAGCTGCCCGGATCGTGCAGAGCGCGCAGAAAGAGGCGCAGGGCAGGGCGGATGAGCTGGTGCAGGAAGCCCAGGCAAAAGCCGCCGGCATCAAGGCACAGGCGGAAGCCGATATTGCCCAGGAGCGCAAAAAAGCGATCAATGAGGTCAAGAATGAGATCGGCGGGCTGGTGATGGATATTGCCGGCAAGGTCGTCGAGAAAGAGATCGATGAAGCCGACCACAAAAAGCTCATCGATGAGTTTATTGAGAATGTAGGAGAGGCATCATGACAACAGCATGGGGTCTTTACGGGCAGAGCCTGTACGATCTGGCTGCTGAGGAAAAGGCCGATGATCAGATCATGGAGGAGTTGGAGGCGGTCCGCGGAATCTTCAGAGAGAACCCCGACTATATCACCCTTCTTTGTGAGCCTTCGATCCCCGGCAGGACCCGGGTTCAGCTGCTGGATGAGGCTTTCCGCGGACAGATCCATCCCTACCTGCTGAATTTTCTCAAGATCCTCGTGGAAAAGGGTCTGCTGCGCGGTTTTTCGACCTGCTGCAGGACCTACCGTGCCTCCTATAACAGGGATCACGGGATCTCCGAGGCGACTGTAGTCAGCGCCATCCCTCTTGGAGAGGAACAGGCGGCTGCCCTGCAGGCAAAACTGGAGAAGATCAGCGGAAAGAAAGTCCTGCTCAAACGGAGAGTAGACCCGAAGGTCCTGGGAGGCCTCCGCGTCTTACTGGACGGAAAGCTTTACGACGGAACTGTCGGAGGCAGGCTGGATGAGATCCGCAGGAGAGTCACGGAAACAGTCCTTTAATTATAAGTCTTATATATATAAGTCTTTTAATACTTTAATATTCAATACGCTTTATTTAATATTTTTATATTTAATAATAGAAAACACAGTCTACGTATAAAACATAATTTACGTATATAGAGGAATAGCAATGGAATTAAAACCAGAGAAGATTTCCCAGGTGATCCGCAGTCAGATCAAATATTATGAGAATGCGATCATCCAGAACGAGACCGGCACTGTCCTCACGGTCGGTGACGGTATCGCCAGGGTCAGCGGGCTGGTGAACTGCATGGCGGGCGAGCTGCTGGAATTTGCTGACGGCACTTTCGGCATGGCTCAGAACCTTGAGGAGAACAGCGTTTCCGCTGTTCTGTTCGGAGAAGATACGGGGATCAGCGAGGGACAGACTGTCAAGCGCACCGGCCGTGTCGTCTCCGTTCCCGTGGGTGATGCCATGGTCGGCCGTGTCGTCAACGCGATCGGCCAGCCGATCGACGGCGCAGGCCCCATCGACACGACAGAGTTCCGCGCAGTGGAATCCCCCGCGCCCGGCATCATTGACCGTCAGCCTGTCAAGGAGCCCCTGCAGACCGGTATCAAGGCTATCGACTCCATGATCCCGATCGGCAGAGGCCAGCGTGAGCTGATCATCGGCGACCGCCAGACCGGCAAGACGACGATCGCCACGGATACGATCATCAACCAGAAGGGCAAGGATGTCATCTGCATCTATGTCGCTATCGGTCAGAAGAGGTCCACGGTCGCCAACATCGTCTCGTCCCTGCGGGCCGCGGACGCCATGAGCTACACCATCGTCGTGGCGGCGACAGCTTCGGAGCCCTCTCCGCTGCAGTTTATCGCTCCCTATGCGGGCTGCGCGATGGGCGAATATTTTATGAACAAGGGCGGACATGTCCTCATCATCTATGATGACCTGTCCAAGCACGCGGTCGCTTACCGCGCTATTTCCCTGCTGATCAGAAGGCCCCCGGGACGTGAAGCTTATCCCGGCGACGTCTTTTACCTGCACTCGAGACTGCTCGAGCGCGCGGCCAAGCTCTCCGACGAGCTGGGCGGCGGTTCGCTCACAGCCCTTCCCATTATCGAGACCCAGGCGGGTGACGTCTCGGCCTATATTCCGACCAACGTCATTTCCATTACCGACGGACAGATCTTCCTCGAGACTGAGCTCTTCCACTCGGGCATCATGCCGGCTATCAACCCCGGTATCTCTGTCTCCCGAGTCGGCGGCAACGCCCAGATCAAGGCCATGAAGAAGGTCGCCGGAACCCTTAAGCTGGTCTACTCCCAGTACAGAGAGCTGCAGAGCTTCGCTCAGTTCGGGTCTGATCTGGACGAGGACACCAAGTCCCGTCTGGCCCAGGGCGAGCGCATCGTTGAAGTCCTCAAGCAGGGCAAGAACGTACCTTGGGAAGTCGAACGCCAGGTTGCGATCCTGTATGCCACAGTCAACGGGATCCTCAAGGACGTCGAGGTCGCGGACATCGGCGAATACCAGGAGGAGCTCGGCAGACGCCTCACCCAGGATCCCGACGGCATCGCCGTCATGAAGGCGATCCATGAGACCGGCGATCTCAGCAAGGAAAATGAAGCTCTGCTGAAATCGGTCCTCGAGGGCTTCACCCTGAACTTTATCGAATCGAAGAAGGCTTCTGCTTAAGAGTTTTCGCTTTTGTGAAAACTCTTCGGTGAACCGCCTGAAGGGCGGTTCAATGGAGGAAAATAATGGCAGCTGCTAATATGAAAGCAGTCAAGCTGCGGATCAAGAGTGTGCAGAACACGATGCAGATCACCAAGGCCATGCAGCTGGTCGCCGCATCCAAGCTCAGAAGGGCAAAGGACAAGGCAATGTCCAGCAAGCCTTACCTGCGTATCATGAAGCGCACGCTCACCAAGATCGCCAACGAAAACACGGATTTCCAGTCCCCATTTACCGTGCCGGGAGCCAGTGAGCGGCGTCTCTTTATCGTCATCGGCGGCGACAGGGGACTCGCGGGCGGTTACAACGCCAACCTGTTTAAATTTGTGGAAAAAGAGATCGAGGGACACGATTACGACGTCCTTCCCATCGGGAAAAAGGCAGTGGAGTATTTCCGCAGGAAGAAGGCGGGGATCTTCACAGACCTCTATGCCGAGGTGGCGAAGGTCTCGATCTCGGAGTGCTTCCGCATTGCCAAGACAGTGTGCGACGCTTATCTGGAAGGCCGGTATGGACACGTTTCCATGTGCTATACCAATTTCGTCTCCATGATGTCTCAGGTGCCGAAGGCAAGCGCCCTTCTGCCCCTTTCCGATTTTGAAAATCCGGAATATGACGATACTCCCGATGTGAAGAATATGATCCTGTATGAGCCGTCCGGCGAAGAGGTCTTTAACGACATCGTCCCCGAGTATCTGGCGGGAATCCTGTATACCAGTATCAACGTCTCGGTCGCCAGTGAGCTGGCTGCCCGCCGCACGGCCATGGAGGCCGCGACGGACAATGCGAGCGAGATGATCGAGAAGCTGAGTCTCTACTACAACCGCGCGAGACAGGCGAGCATCACGCAGGAGATCACGGAGATCGTGGCCGGCGCAGAGGGATCATAAGGACACGTAAGGACAACAGAGATCCTGCAGCTTTGACTTTTATCATTTAAAAAGAGGAAATCAATGAGTGAAAAACATATCGGCAAGGTAATACAGGTCACCGGCCCTGTCCTTGATATCAGATTCAAGGAGGGCGAGCTGCCTGCACTGCTCAATGCCATCGAAATCAATATTGATGGCCGCAGACTGATCGCCGAGGTGGCTCAGCAGATCGGCGATGATGTCGTCAGATGCATCGCGATGAGCTCCACTGACGGCCTGGTCCGCGGCGTCGATGCTGTCGACACGGCGGGGCCGATCACCGTGCCCGTAGGCGATGAGTGCCTGGGACGCGTGTTCAACCTCCTGGGCGATCCGGTCGACAATATGCCCGCTCCCGACGCGAAAGAGCGCTGGGCGATCCACCGTCCCGCCCCTTCCTTTGAGGACCAGATCCCCGCAACGGAGATCCTGGAGACCGGCATCAAGGTCGTCGACCTGATCTGCCCCTATGCCAAGGGCGGCAAGATCGGCCTTTTCGGCGGCGCCGGCGTCGGCAAGACGGTCCTGATCATGGAACTGATCCACAACATCGCGACCGCCCACGGCGGTATCTCCGTATTCACGGGCGTCGGCGAGCGCACCCGTGAAGGAAACGACCTCTACGGCGAGATGAAGGAGAGCGGCGTCATCGACAAGACCGCCCTGGTCTATGGTCAGATGAATGAGCCTCCGGGAGCCCGTATGCGTGTCGGCCTCTCGGGTCTTACCATGGCGGAGTACTTCCGCGATGTCAAGAACCAGGACGTGCTCCTGTTCATCGACAACATTTTCCGTTTCACCCAGGCTGGCTCCGAGGTCTCCGCGCTTTTGGGCCGCATGCCCTCCGCCGTCGGTTACCAGCCCACGCTGGCCACGGACATGGGCGCCCTGCAGGAACGCATCACCTCTACCAGGAAGGGATCCATCACCTCCGTCCAGGCAGTCTACGTCCCTGCGGACGACCTGACCGACCCGGCGCCGGCGACGACCTTCACCCATCTGGACGCCACCACTGTCCTCGCGCGTGAGATCGCTTCCATGGGAATCTATCCCGCGGTCGATCCTCTGGATTCCACGAGCCGTATCCTCTCCCCCGAAGTTGTCGGAGAAGAGCACTATGCCGTGGCCAGGGGCGTGCAGCAGATCCTGCAGAGATACCGTGAACTCCAGGATATCATCGCTATCATGGGTATGGACGAGCTTTCCGACGAGGACAAACAGGCTGTCTTCCGCGCCAGAAAGATCCAGAACTATCTGTCCCAGAGCTTTTCTGTCGCAGAGCAGTTCACCGGTATCCCCGGCAAGTACGTCCCGCTCAAGGAGACCCTCCGCGGTTTCCGCATGATCCTCGACGGCGAGTGCGATGATCTTCCCGAGAGCGCATTCCTCTTTGTCGGCTCCATCGACGAGGCATTCGAGAAGGCAAAGAAAGCGTAAGGAGGTGTAAATAAATGGCAAACACCTTCCATTTACAGATCGTTACTGTGGACGGCCTCGCCTATGAGGGAAACGTACAGCGCGTGACGATCCGTTCCGTACACGGAGATCTCGCCATCCTCGCGAGGCATATCAACTACTGCACTGCGGTAGGCATGGGCACGGCCCGTGTCCTCATGGAGGACGGGACGGAGCGCACGGCTGCCTGCATCGGCGGCATGCTCTCCATGATGGCGAATGAGTGCCGCCTGCTCCCCACGACCTGGGAATGGAGCGAGGACATCGACGTCGAAAGAGCACAGGCCGCGAAGGCCCGCGCCGAGGCCCTGCTTCAGCAGGGCGGTCTCTCGGAAGAGAGACGGATTCTGACCGAAGCCAGACTCTCCAGAGCCCTGGTCCGCATCGGCAGCGCGAAAAAGTAAAAGAGTATATAATCCACTATATAACTCTGATCTATAACTATGTATGTATATTTCCAGGTTTATAGAGATATTTCATATAGACACTTTTTATAAGTATATAGAAGTAAAAAAACCGCGGGGCTTTGTACAGTGCCCTGCGGTTTTTTGTGTTCAGCGGGGAAGGCCCCGGCTGAGATCAGCGGTGCGGGACTCGCGAGCGGGTCCTGCATTCATGAACATTATCTAAGCCTTATCGTCCTTTTCTTCATCGTCCTCTTCTGTTGAAAGGAGTTTGTCTACCGTGACGCCAAGAACGCGCGCGATTTTTTTCAACTCGATGTCGGTGACAAAACGTTTGCCGGCTTCAATGCGCTGAACTGCGTTCTTCTCAATATCAAGTCCGTGCAATTGTAAACTGTATGCCAGCGCCCGCTGTGATGTTTTTTCGGGCAGCGCCAGCCGCTGCTGTCTGATATTTGGACCGCAAATATTGTATCTGCCGTCTGCACTTCTACATTTGAACATTTTTTACTCCTTTTTTGACAAGTAACTCTACCCATAATCAAATAATAAAATATAAATTGGTTGAGAATGACATGCACTAGATGTCATAGCAGATGGACAAAATGATTTTTTGTATTTACAGGCGTACAGGATTCTAAAGTGGACATGCCCTGAATCTTGAGTTCTATTATTGACATCCCTTTTTGGCGGTGATATTCTCCTAATTATAAGATTTAGCACTCGAAGCAATGGAGTGCTAATAGAGAAAATATAAAGAGATAGAGACTATTGAAGCAGAGAGGTGTGCCATGGAACTTCCGGATCGAAAAATGCGAATATTGAAGGCTGTCGTCAGGAATTATCTGGAGACGGGCGAACCGGTCGGAAGCAGGACCATCTCCAAGCTCACGGACCTGAAGCTCTCCAGCGCGACGATCCGCAATGAGATGGCGGATCTTGAGGAGCTGGGACTGATCATGCAGCCGCATACGTCCGCAGGACGTATTCCGACAGATGCCGGCTACAGGTTCTATGTCGATGATATGCTCAGCGAGGAGCGGAAAGAGCTGCAGCAGGAGAGGAACGAACTGCTGGACATGAAGGATTTCCTCATGGCGAAGCAGGACCGTCTGGAAAACCTGCTGCAGAGTGTGGCAAAGACCCTGGCTTCGACGACGAATTATGCCTCCATGATCTCCGCGCCGACGACCAGGAGCAGCAAGATCAAGTTTATCCAGCTCTCGCAGGTGGATGATCACAATGTTCTTGCCGTCATCGTCATCGAGGGGAACCTCATCCGCAACAAGGTGATCCCGGTGGAGGAAGCCCTGTCAGCGGAGAACATGCTCAAGCTCAATATGCTCCTGAACACTAATCTCTGCGGCCTGGCGGTGGAGGAGATCACCCTGGGGCTCATAGAAAATATCAAGCGCAACGCCGGGATCCACACAGCGATCGTCAATGATGTTTTCGATGCCGCGGCGGAGATCGTCCGCAGCGAGGAGGAGCTCAAGATCTATACCAGCGGCGCCAACAACATCTTCCGTTATCCCGAGCTGGCTGACCACCAGCGCGCCAGCGAGATCATCAGTGATTTCGAGGAAAAACAGGCTCTGGGCAGCATTGTCCAGGAAACCCTGGCGGGCGAGGGCCAGAACGGGATCCAGGTCTATATTGGCGACGAAATGCCGGTAGCGCGCATGCGCGACTGCAGCGTAGTCACTGCGACCTATGAGCTGGGCGAGGGAATGAAGGGCACCATCGGCATCATCGGTCCCAAGCGAATGGACTATGACAAGGTTGTCGGCGTGATGAAGGAGATCATGACCCAGCTGGACGCATTATATAAACCCTCCGGACGCGCAGGCGGCAGCCGGAAAAATATGAATGGGAAAAACGAAACGGGCGCGACAGCCGGTGGCGGGTCAGTCCCGGGCAAAGGACCCGGACAGTCCTTCACGATACCGGACATCCGGATCCCACAGATCAAGCGGATCGAGGTCAAGGAAATACGGGATCCTGAATAATATTTTTTACATTTCCGATATAAGAGGAATAAGCAGCAACTGTGTTTATTTTTTGATTTTTTAGATTTATTAGTATGCTGGAAAGCAGGTGCGGAACGCGCCTGCTTTCTGCTATAATATTGATGCGGCAGAGTCTGACAGAGGCTGGGGAGGAGAATGATATGGGCACATACCTGAATCCCGGGAAACAGAGTTTTCAGATGGCAGTTAACTCCGGGATATTTGTAGACAAGACAGAGATGATCGCCTATTTGAATTCTGTCGTGAATACACAGCAGCGGTTTGTAAGTGTTTCCCGTCCTCGAAGATTTGGGAAAACGATGGCGGCGGATATGATCTGCGCTTATTATGACAGGACAGAAGAAAGCAGGGAACTGTTTGAAAAAAGAAAGCTCGCCTCATGCACATTCGATCGTGCCAGAGAAAAAGAAAGAGCCTGGGATGAATATCTTGGAAAATTTGATGTGATCAGGGTAGTGATGACCAGGTTTATCAAAAAGGGGACATCCGTTTCCAAAGCTCTGGAAAAAATGCAGCGGCTGATCATCCGGGAGTTGAAGAAGGAATATCCTGATGTTGATTATTTCAGCGATGACGATCTGATCCAGGCATTGGATGATGTTTATGCGGATAATAGACGGAGGGTAGTGATTGTCATTGACGAATGGGACGCAGTTTTCAGAGAAAGGCAGAATGACAGAGACGGGCAGACGGAATACCTGGATTTTCTCCGCGATCTGATGAAGGACAACAGCCACATTGCGCTTGCTTATATGACCGGAATACTCCCGATTAAAAAATACGGAAAACATTCCGCACTGAACATGTTTACGGAATATTCGATGACATTCCCCCGGCAAATTGCGCCCTATACCGGTTTTACAGAAAAAGAAGTAAGAGATCTCTGTGAAAAATATGGCCGGGATTATGAACGCATCAAAGATTGGTACGATGGATATGAAGTAAGCGATATCATACCGCCGGATCCTGATCACGAAAAGCTTAAGGTGACAGGTGGACCGCCAAAAGCGGTTAAATATTCACTTTACAGTCCGCTGTCTGTTGTTGAAGCGATGACGACCGGAGTCATTAAGGACTATTGGAACAAGACGGAAACCTATGAAGCATTGGCGGATTATATCCGAAAAGACTATGATGGATTAAAAGACGCAGTTGCTCTTTTGATGGACGGAGCCCGGCTGAGAATAGATACATCCGCTTATCAGAATGACATGACGACATTCTCGGGGAAGGACGATGTGCTCTCACTGCTTATTCATCTTGGCTATCTTGGTTTTGATGATGAGAGAAGCGAGGTGTTCATTCCTAATCGTGAAATACTGGACGAGTTCAAGACCTCAACCAGGTCTGAAGAATGGGATGAACCCTTGAGAGCATATGAGGCGTCCGGTGAGCTGCTGAGGGCAACATGGGCAGAAGATGCGGAGAAAGTGGCTGAATTGATTGAGACGGCACATAATTGCGCCGGGAATAGAACTTATAACGATGAAACCGCATTGAGCTATAGTATTCAGCTGGCATATTATGCTGCGCAAAAGTATTACACGACCATACTTGAACTGGATACAGGCAAAGGGTTTGCGGACATTGTTTACCTTCCATCACCCATGTATCCGCATATTCCTGTACTTTTGATAGAACTGAAATATGATAAATCGGCAAAGGGGGCTATTGCCCAGATCAGGAGACAAGATTATCCCGCAAGACTGGAGCATTACAGAGGGAACATTCTTCTGGTTGGAGTCAATTACGACAGGGATGTTTCAAACGTGAAACCAGAGTTTAAGCATCATACCTGTGTCATAGAAAAGGCGTAGACAGTATATCAAAACCGTTATATGGATCATGACAGCTGCCTGTGAATGACCAGGATCACCCGGCTGGAACGCATTGGCGTTCCAGCTTTTTTCATATCAGTATTTATTTCATTTATTCACTTCATTTATTTTCATTTCACGAATTCTTTACAAATTGCTGTTGACATAAGGTCTTTAGGGTGATATTCTCTCAAATGAAAGATGTTAGCACTCGAATCGAGTGAGTGCTAACAGAGAACAGAAACAGACAGAAAGGAAGTCAGCATATCATGGTAGAAAAGACAGTGGAGGAAATGCTGCAGGAGGAGATTCCTGTGACAGGAGAAGCCTCGGAGGAAGCTTCCACAGAGGAGACTTCGGGATCCGATGCAGCCGCTGATACTGACAGCATGGATGCCGATCAGGAAGAGAGCGGGGAGGCCGCAGAGGAAGAGACTTCGGAAGGAGAGGCCTCCGGCGATGATCTCGATCCTGATGAAACCGGTGAAGATAAAAAAGGCTTTTTTAAAAAGCTTAAAAAAGGTGATAAAGAAAAGACAGCCCTTCAGGAGAAGATCGAGGCTCTTGAGGACCGGGTGAAGCGCCAGATGGCGGAGTTCGACAATTTCCGCAAGCGCACCGAAAAGGAGAAACAGCAGATGTTCTCCATGGGTGAGCGAAATGCCATCGAGAAAATGCTGCCGATCGTCGATAACTTTGAGCGCGGCCTGGCCACTGTTCCCGAAGAGGAAAAGGACGGCCCGCTGGCCAGCGGCATGGAGATGGTATACCGCCAGCTTCTGAAGCAGCTCGAAGCTATGGGCGTCGCCCCGATCGAGGCGGTCGGAAAGGAATTCGATCCCGCCTTCCACAATGCGGTCATGCAGGTGGAGAGCGACGAATACCCGTCCGGCACAGTCGCCCAGGAGTTCCAGAAGGGATACACCTATCACGGAACGGTCATCCGTTACAGCATGGTGGGCGTCGTCCAGTAGTCCATTGCTGAAAGGGGCCGGCGGATAATCCCATAATTTTGAAAGCTGGAGAATATAACCGCGGCAGCTGCCGCGTTGACCATAGATCTTCCATTTAAGTCAGGTATACAGGAAAAGGAAATACAGGAAAGGAAATACAGGAAAAGAACTTACAGGAAAAGAAGAGTAAGAATAAAGTAAGAAAAAGAATAGCAGGAAAAACAGTAGGAAAAAGAAGAATAAGAAAAAAGATTATCGAATTTTATCGAATTATTCGTAAAAATAAGGAGGGAAATCATGAGCAAGATTATTGGTATCGATCTGGGAACCACCAACAGCTGTGTGGCAGTCATGGAGGGCGGCAAGCCCACCGTTATCGCGAACGCCGAAGGCGCCCGCACGACACCTTCTGTAGTGGCTTTTACTAAGAATAATGAGCGTCTGGTCGGCGAACCCGCAAAGCGTCAGGCCGTTACCAACGCGGACAACACCATCTCTTCCATCAAGAGGGATATGGGCACAGACCACGGCCGCACCATCAACGGCAAAAAGTACAGCCCCCAGCAGATCTCCGCATTCATCCTGCAGAAGCTGAAAGCGGACGCAGAGAGCTACCTGGGCGAGAAAGTAACCGAGGCAGTCATCACTGTCCCCGCCTACTTCAATGACGCACAGCGTCAGGCGACCAAGGACGCCGGCAAGATCGCGGGCCTCGAGGTCAAGCGTATCATCAACGAGCCCACAGCGGCAGCTCTGGCCTATGGCCTGAACAACGAAAAAGACCAGAAGATCATGGTCTACGACCTGGGCGGCGGCACATTTGATGTCTCCATCATCGACATCGGCGACGGCGTCATCGAAGTCAAGGCCACCAACGGCGACACCCACCTGGGCGGCGATGACTTTGACCAGAAGATCATCGACTGGATGGTCCGTGAGTTCAAAGCCAAAGAGGGCGTTGACCTCTCCAAAGACAAAATGGCTATGCAGCGTCTGAAAGAGGCGGCTGAGAAAGCCAAGAAAGAGCTCTCCAGCGCAGTCTCCACCAATATCAACCTGCCTTTCATCACTGCTACGGCAGAGGGACCCAAGCACTTTGACATGGATCTGTCCCGTTCCAAGTTCGAGGAGCTGATCAGCGACCTCGTCGAGAAGACAGCGATCCCTGTCCAGAACGCTATGCGTGACGCGGGCCTGAACAACTCCGACCTCAGCATGGTCCTGCTGGTCGGCGGATCCACCCGTATCCCCTGCGTGCAGGAAAAGGTTAAACAGCTGACCGGCAAAGAGCCTTCCAAGACTCTGAACCCCGACGAGTGCGTGGCTCTCGGCGCTTCCATCCAGGGCGGCACGCTCTCCGGCGACAAGGATGCCGGCACAGATATCCTGCTTCTGGACGTCACGCCTCTGACCCTGTCCATCGAGACCATGGGCGGCATCGCGACTCCTCTGATCGAGCGCAACACCACCATCCCGACCAGGAAGAGCCAGGTGTTCTCCACGGCGGCTGACAACCAGCCCGCTGTTGACATCAACGTCCTGCAGGGCGAGCGTAAATTTGCCCGCGACAACAAGTCCCTCGGCCAGTTCCGCCTGGACGGCATCCCGCCCGCAATGCGCGGCGTGCCGCAGATCGAGGTCACTTTCGATATCGATGCCAACGGCATTGTCAATGTTTCCGCAAAAGACCTGGGCACAGGCAAGGAGCAGCACATCACCATCACTGCCGGTTCCAACATGTCTGACGAAGAGATCGAGAGGGCTGTCAAGGAAGCTGCTCAGTACGAGGCTGAGGACCGCAAGCGCAAAGAGGCTGTCGAGGCCAGGAACGAAGCGGACTCCATCGTCTTCCAGACCGAAAAGGCCATGAAGGAAGCCGGAGACAAGATCGACGGCGCCGTCAAGGGCACAGTCGAAGCTGACATCGCGGACCTCAAGGCGATCCTCGAGCGCACCAAAGACCAGACAGATATCAGCGATTCTGATATTGACGCCCTCAAGAGCGGCAAGGAGAAGCTGATGAACGACGCCCAGCAGCTGTTCGCCCAGATGTATCAGGGCGCGCAGGGCGCGGCAGGCCCCGACATGGGTGCAGGCGCAGGCGCGGCAGGCAATTACCAGCAGCCTCAGGGCGGCGCGGATGACGATGTCGTCGACGGCGACTACAGAGAAGTATAAAAGACCAAGATAAAAGACCAGGTATAAAAGACCAGGTATAAAAGACGGAGTGTAACAGCTTTACAAATACATCCGGGTGTGGTATAAAAATATTTTGTTGCCGTCAGGCAATGACGATGCCCAGGCCGTACCAGCGGCCTGGGCTAAATGTGTGATTAAGACTTTGTGTGTGATTAAGACTTTGTGTGACCTGAACGCAGGACGGATTGGGTGTTTATATGGCAGAACAGAAAAGAGATTATTATGAGGTCCTGGGCGTGGAAAAGAGCGCGTCAGAGGACGAGATCAAAAAGGCGTACCGCAAGCTCGCAAAAAAGTATCATCCGGATATGAACCCGGGCGACAAGGAGGCGGAAGCCAAGTTCAAAGAGGCTTCAGAGGCCTATGCAGTCCTGAGCGACAGCGAGAAACGGGCCAAGTATGACCAGTTCGGCCATGCGGCATTTGACGGCAGCGGCGGCTTCGGCGCAGGCGGATTTGACTTTACCGGCGCGGATTTCTCAGATATTTTCGGGGATCTTTTCGGCGGCATGTTCGGCGGCGGCCGCAGCAGGGGCGCTTCCAACGGCCCCATGAAGGGCGCGAATATCCGCACCAGCGTCAGGATCACCTTCCTGGAAGCTGTTTTCGGCACAGAAAAAGACCTGACCATGAACCTCAAGGATCCCTGCCCCACATGTAACGGAACGGGCGCAAAGCCTGGGACATCACCCCAGATGTGTCCCAAGTGCGGAGGCAAGGGACAGGTGGTCTTTACTCAGCAGTCCTTCTTCGGGACGGTCCGGAACGTACAGACCTGCCCGGACTGCGGAGGAAGCGGCAAGATCATCAAGGACAAGTGCACGGACTGCGGCGGTACCGGTTATATCACCAGCCGCAAGACCATCAATGTATCAATCCCTGCCGGAATTGATAATGGTCAGAGTGTCCGCATCCGCGAAAAGGGCGAGCCCGGGATCAACGGCGGACCCCGCGGCGATCTTCTGGTGGAGGTCATCGTATCTCCTCATGAGACCTTTGAGAGGGATGGGATCGATATCTTTTCCATGGTCAGGATCTCCTACCCCATCGCAGCCCTCGGCGGCAGCGTCATGATCGACACCGTCGACGGCAGGATCGTCTACGACGTGAAAGCCGGCACACAGACAGGAACGCAGATCCGTTTCCGCAACAAGGGCGTGCCGAGCCTTCGAAACAAGGACATCCGGGGCAACCATTATGTGACCTTGGTGGTGGAAGTCCCCACGAAACTCAGCAAGGAAGCCAAGGAGGTCCTGCGCAAGTTTGACGAACTGACAGGAGACTCCCTCACCGCTGTGGAACGCGCGGGAAATAAGGACAATAAAGACGGCGAATCGGAAAAGAAAGACCATAAGGAAAAGAAAAAGCACTTTTGGGAAAAATAACTTCCGGGGAAAGGGCTTCCGGAAAAAGCAGTTTCCGGAAAAAGCAGTTTCCGGAAAAAGCAGCTTCCGGAAAAAGCAGCCTGCAGAAAAACAGGTTCCGGAAAAGCAGCTTCCGGAAGAAACAGGCTCCGGAAAAGATAAAATTTCCGGAGAAATATTCCGAATGAAATAAAGAGAAAGTTGTCAGGAGCTCTCTTCTGGCAACTTTCGCGTATACGCGTATATCGGGAGACAAGGGATTCCGGCAGCCCGCCGGATAAAAAATGACACGTCACCAGGAACGTCGACAAGACAGATAAACAGGGAGCAGGTACCTGCCATGAAATGGATGAGATTCAGGATCCGTACCAAAACGGACGCAGAGGATATATTGATCAGCTTTATGGAGGATATCGGACTGGACGGAGCCCAGATCGAGGACAATGTTCCTCTGACGGCTGCCGAAAAGGAGCAGATGTTCGTGGACATTCTGCCTGAGACAAAGGCCGATGACGGCACAGCTGTTCTGAGTTTTTACCTGGAGGAGAATGAGGACGGGTCTCTGACTGTGGACGGAGAGAAGTGTACTCCTGAGGAGATCCGCAGCAGGATCCTGGACAAAATAGAGGAGATCCGGGCGTTTACAGACCTCGGCGAGGGAACGGTCAGTGTGGATGAGACAGAAGATATTGACTGGATCAACAATTGGAAACAGTATTTCCACCAGTTCTGGATCGATGACATTCTGGTGATCCCTTCCTGGGAGGAACCGGAAAAAGTGATTGAGAACGGCCGGGAAAAGGTGCCCTTCCTCACCTTCCACATTGATCCGGGAACGGCTTTCGGAACAGGAATGCATGAGACGACACAGCTGTGCATTCGCCGGCTCCGCCAGTTTATCACTCCCCAGACAGACCTTCTGGATGTGGGCACCGGGAGCGGGATCCTGGCTCTCCTCGCGCTCAAGCTGGGGATCCGGTCCGCTGTCGGGACAGATCTTGACCCCTGTACCCTGCCTGCGATCGCGGACAACTGTGCCGCGAACGGAGTCGATCCCGCAAGGTTTGATGTCATTCTCGGCAACCTGATCGATGCCCCTTCTGTGCAGGAACGGGTGGGAGAAGGCCGCTATGATGTGGTTCTGGCCAATATCCTGCCGGATGTGCTGATCCCTTTGACCCCGCAGGCGGTGCGCTGTCTCAAGCCCGGCGGCATTTATATCACCTCCGGGATCCTGATCGAGCGCGCAGGAAGTGTTGAGGATGCCATGCGCAGGGAGGGACTGGAGATCCTGGAGACGATCAGGCAGGGCGAGTGGTGCTGTGTGACCGGCAGAAAGAAGTGACAGAGCTGAAAAAACAGCTGTAACAGGAGACTGTCACAGCAGATTGGAAAAAACCAGCAGAACCGGAGGCGGCCATGGTTCAGGTTTTCGCGGATCTTTCCGCCATGCAGGACGGCATACTGTCCATAGGCGGAAATGACTATAATCATATCAAAAATGTCCTGCGTATGCACCCGGGTGACCAGCTGGCTGTCCGCCCGGACACGGACGGAAACCAAGAAGGGAGCGGAGAATATCTTTTTGAGATCGTTTCCTTTTCAGAGAGTACGGTGATCTGCCGGCTCTTGTCTGTGCGGGAGGCGCAGACTGAGCTCCCGGTGCGGGTCCTGCTGTTTCAGGGCCTGCCCAAGGCCGACAAGATGGATCAGATCGTGCAGAAGACTGTGGAGCTGGGCGTCACGGATATCATTCCCGTGCAGATGCACAGGAGCATCGTGAAGCTTTCCGGCGACAAACGGAAAAAACGCATAGACAGATGGCAGCTGATCGCGGAAGCCGCTGCGAAGCAGAGCAGACGGAGCATCCTTCCGCAGGTACATGACCTGTGCCTGATGAAAGACGCTCTTGCCATGGCAGCGGCGGAGGCAGACCGGATCTTTGTCCCCTATGAAGCGGAAGCCGGCTCTGCCGGGACGCGCGCGATGCTGGAACAGCTGCGCCCCGGGCAGAGGGTCGCGGTTTTTGTGGGACCGGAGGGCGGCTTTGAGGAATCGGAGATTGAACTGGCGAGGGAACAGGGCGCCCAGACGATCTCCCTGGGCAGGCGGATCCTGAGAACGGAGACGGCGGCACCGGCCTTTTTGGCCTTCCTGACCTATCGGTTTGAACTGGACTGAAAACATATCTGTTCTGCTTCTATGCAGATGATGCAGGCGGCATGGAACAGGACATGGAGTAATCAATATGACCGGACAGAAAAGAGACATTTATCTCGACAATTCCGCGACGACGAGATGCTTTCCCGAAGCCGCCGCATTGATGAACGAGATTTTTCTGGAGGATTACGGAAACCCTTCCAGCATGCACCACAGGGGAGTGACTGCCGAGAGACGGGTTCTCGAGGCAAAAAAGACGCTGGCAGGACTTCTGAAAGTAAAGGAAAAAAATCTGTATTTTACTTCCTGCGGGACGGAGTCGGACAATCTGGCCATCATCGGCGGAGCGCTGGCCGCGCAGCGCCGGGGCAGACACCTGATCACGACCAGGATCGAGCATCCTGCGGTCCTGGAGGCAATGAAATACCTCGAAGCACAGGGCTTCGAGATCACATATCTGGGTGTGGACCGGGACGGCCTCGTCTCTGCAGAGGAGACGGCCGCGGCTGTGAGACCGGATACCATCCTGGTCTCTGTGATGCACACGAATAATGAGATCGGCTCGGTGCAGCCGATCGAGGAGATCGGCAGAGCGGTCAAGGCGGTCAATCCCCGCGTCCTCTTTCATGTGGATGCTGTGCAGGGCTTTGGAAAGTCACTGATCCTGCCGAAAAGGATGCACATTGACCTCCTGGCGGCCAGCGGGCACAAGATCCACGGTCCCAAGGGCGTCGGCCTCTTGTATGTGGCGGACGGCGTCCGTCTGGAACCCCTCCTGCACGGGGGCGGTCAGCAGGGAGGCATGAGGTCCGGAACGGAAAACGTTCCCGGCATTGCCGGAATGGCCCTGGCGGCAAAGCTTTTGTGCGGGAATCTGGATGAGGACCGTCAGAGACTGTTCGCCATGAAAAACAGGCTTATTGACAGGCTCCGGGAGATCCCGGATATTGAATTCAACGGAAGGACGGATGAGACGGCGGCTCCCCATATCCTGAGTGTCCGCGTCCGGGGCGTGCGGGCGGAGGTCCTGCTGCACGCGCTGGAGGACAAGGGAATCTATGTCTCATCGGGAAGCGCCTGCTCCTCGAATCATCCGCGCCCCTCTGAAACACTGGCTGCGATCGGCACTCCGGCTTCTGAGATGGACAACTCCATCCGCATGAGCCTCTCCGTAATGAATACAATGGAAGAGATGGATGCGGCTGCTCAGGCCGTCGGGGAGATCGTTCCGCTTTTGAGAAAATATATAAGACGATGAGGACTGCCTGCCACACAGGGCTTTTGAACGGTGTACAAGGAATAGAACGGTACACTGAAAATGAAGGGATTCTCTATGAATAAATACGATGCTTTTTTGATCAAATACGCCGAGATCGGGATCAAGGGCAAGAACCGGCATGTCTTTGAGGAGGCGCTGGTCCGCCAGATCAGGATCGCTCTGCGCCCCTGTGAGGGACGGTTCGCGGTGAGCCGGACTTACGGAAGGGTGTTTGTCGAAGCCCACAGCGATTACGATTTTGATGAAGTGACCGAGGCGCTCTCTCATGTGTTCGGTATCTGGGGGATCTGCCCTGTCGCGGTCCACGACCTCATGCCGCTCCCCGACCTGTGCAGGACGGCTGCGGCTTTCATGCAGGAGGAGTATCCGGAAGGGATCCATACCTTTAAAGTACGCACAAGGCGCATGAACAAGGAATATCCGCAGGACTCCCTGGAAGTCAATGCGGAGCTCGGCCGCGCTGTCCTGGAAGCCTGCCCCGGCATGTCTGTCGACGTACATACACCGGAGATCATGCTGAGCGTGGAGATCCGGGAGAAGCTGTATCTCTATTCCCATGTCATCCCCGGACCCGGCGGGCTTCCTGTCGGTGTCGGCGGCAAGTGCATGCTCCTGCTCTCCGGCGGGATCGATTCCCCTGTGGCGGGCTATATGGTCGCCAAGAGGGGCGTCCGCATCGATGCAGTCTACTTTAACGCTCCGCCCTATACCAGTGAGCGGGCCCTGCAGAAGGTCGTTGACCTCGCTAAAGAAATCTCTGTGTATACCGGCCCGATCCGCCTGCACAATATCAATTTTACCGAGATCCAGCTTTACATTTATGAAAAATGCCCGCACGACGAGCTCACGATCATCATGCGCAGATACATGATGCGCATCGCCGAGCGCCTCGCGAAGGAAAATGACTGCCTGGGTCTGGTCACCGGAGAGAGTATCGGACAGGTCGCCTCGCAGACTCTGGCCGCCCTGGCTGTAACCAATGAAGTCTGTACGCTTCCCGTCTTCCGCCCCCTGGTAGGCTTTGACAAGGAGGAGATCATCCAGGTCTCCAAAAAGATCGGGACCTTTGAGACATCCATCCTGCCCTATGAGGACTGCTGTACGATCTTTGTCGCAAAGCACCCTGTGACGAAACCCAGAGCGGAAGTCATCCGCGCGCACGAACACAATCTCGATGAGAAGATCGATGAAATGGTGGACCGCGCCATAGCGACGGATGATATCATCAATATCAGCAGCTACAGACCGGAGTGATTGCTTTCCGGATCCTTCACTGCCTGTACAATGTTGTGAAATGTACTGTGCTGTGAACAGAAAAGGGGAGCCTTTGTGAAAAAGGCTCCCCTGCTGTTTCTCTCCTGCGGGATTATAATATCGGAATATAATTCCTGACTATAATTCCGGATCATAATATCGGAATATAATTCCTGATGATAATACCTGATTATAATTCCTGACTATAATTCCGGATTATTATTTTCGGACTGTTATTTCCCGGATCATTATTTGTCCCGGGTCATTATTTTCAGATGATGTAGGGCTCAAGAGCCTTCAGGATCTCATCCATATTGTCAGATGCGTGAATATTCAGGTCGATCGGCTTGGAAAGATCCAGAGAAAAGATCCCCATGATGGATTTTGCATCAATGACATAACGGCCGGAAACGAGATCAAAATCATCGTCGAATTTTGTAAGAGTGTTGACAAAAGATTTGACTTTGTCGATAGAATTGAGAGAGATTGTTACTGTCTTCATGCGTATCGTTCCTTTCAACTTTTTAGCTGAAGCGTTGACTGCCCCGAAGCGTAAAAAAGCGCGGGAAGGCGTCAACGGCTGTCGTTTTTTCCTTTACTGTTTCATATAGCTTTATATAGTCACTATAAAATCAGAGGGTATAAAAGTCAAGAGGCGGTCTGAACCGTAAACCCCAATCCGCTCTTCAAACGAAAGATTTGTATCATATGAAAAAGGCTGCTTTTCACAATCTGGGCTGCAAGGTCAACAGCTATGAACTGGATATAATGCGTCAGATCCTGCTTGAGGAAGGGTACGAGGAAGTGCCGTTCCACGAACAGGCAGATGTCTATGTGATCAATACCTGTACAGTGACGAATATCGCTGACCGCAAGAGCCGGCAGATGCTGCACCGGGCAAAAAAACAGAACAGGGAGGCGGTTGTCATTGCCGCGGGCTGTTATGTGGAAACGGATCCTGAGCGGGTGGAGAAGGACGACGCCATCGATCTCGTGATCGGCAACAACAGGAAATCCGAGATCGGGACGATCCTGAGAGAATACCTTGAAAACAGAGAAAAGCAGAGGGGCGGGAAAGAACCGGAAAAAGAGGAAGAACAGGGCAGGCAGGATAAGCCTTTTTTCAAAGAGGATCTCACCTGTTCACCTGTCTATGAAGACATGCAGCTCGAAGTCCCCGGGCACACGAGGGCTTTTATCAAGATTCAGGACGGCTGCAACCAGTTCTGCAGCTACTGTATCATTCCCTTTGCGCGCGGCCGTATCCGCAGCAGGGATAAGGAGGAGATCCTGCGGGAGGCGGAAAGACTGGCTGCGGGCGGGATCCGTGAGATCGTCCTGACCGGGATCCATGTCAGTTCCTACGGTCTTGACCGCGGGGCTGAGGGGCCTGTCCGCTTTGATCCGGACAAGTCAGGTGATGCTCTCCTGGATCTGCTGCAGGATTTGAGTTCTGTCAATGGTCTTGAACGGATCCGCCTGAGCTCCCTGGAACCCAGGATCATGACGGAAAGCTTCATTTCCAGGCTTGCTGCGCTCCACAAGGTCTGCCCGCATTTCCATCTCTCCCTTCAGAGCGGATGTGATGAGACCCTGCGCCGCATGAACCGGCACTATACAGCTGCCGAATATGCGCAGAGTGTCTGTCTTCTGAGGCAGTATTATGACCGCCCGGCTTTGACTACCGATGTCATTGTCGGTTTTCCCGGAGAGACTGAAGAGGAATTTGAGACCACCTGCGCGTTCCTTGAGAATATCGGCTTTTACGAGATCCATGTTTTTCGCTATTCGAGAAGAAACGGGACTGTGGCGGCGAAAAGAAAAGACCAGATTCTGGAGCCTGTCAAGGCGGTGAGGAGCGACCGGCTCCTCGAAATGACAGCAGCCCAGGCGGCGGCATACCGGGCACAGTTTGCCGGAGAGAGGGAGACCCTGCTGCTGGAGGAGGTCTGCGAACATGAAGGTGTGCATTACTGGACAGGAAACACGACCCGGTATGTGACGGGGGCATTTCCTGTCTCCGCATCAGAAGGGACCGGCACTTTGAAGGCTGGCGATCTGGTATCGGGCGTTTTCGGGACCCGGGAGATTCCTTTCTCCAGGGGGGCAGCCCTGTGTTTTATACCGGATGATGTCCCGGCCCCGACAGGGCATGTACTGTGACGCCGCTTGACCAGCCCTGGCCCGTCCCGGAATGCTCCCGGCATGAAGGCCGGAATGCCCCCGGCATGAAATCCCGGCATGCAGTCCCGGTATGCAGTCCCGGTATGCAGTCCGGGTATGCATAAAAGTATTTCCTGAAAACATGATTGATTCAAGGACACAAATAGAGTAAGATAGGTGAAAAGCTGTTTTAGCTCATTAGCAGAACGCGCGTCCGGAATTGCAGGGCAATGACTGGTTTGACTGAAGATCCGGACCGCTGACCGAGATCCAGCTGCTGTAACGGGTCCTGCCGAAACGGCCCCGGGAGGCAGCAGACAGTGAGGCATTCTAAATGGAAGATAGAACAAAAAACAACCTTGAGAATACGCAGTTTTTCCGGGTTCAGCCAGAACCTGTCAACGGTGTTCAGAAGATCCTTTCCGTTGTTTACGAAGCTCTTTCCGAGAAAGGGTATGATCCGGTCAGCCAGATCGTCGGGTATATCATGTCCGGCGACCCCACCTATGTGACTAACTACAAGGGAGCCCGCAGCCTCATCATGAAAGTGGAACGGGACGAACTGGTCGAAGAGATTATGCGGAGCTATATACAGTGTCACAATTGGTCGGAATGATCAGGCCCTGACGGGGACCTGTCAGCATTCCGAAGATGATTGACGGGCAGGATGTAATGGCAGAACGCATATGAGGATCATGGGATTGGATTTCGGCGGAAAAACCTGCGGCGTAGCGCTCAGTGATCCGCTGATGATTACGGCACAGCCCCTGGAGATCATACGCAGAGACCGGGAGAACAAACTCAGGAGAACTCTTGCCAGGATCGAGGAGCTGATTATAGAGTACGAGGTAGGCCTGATCATTCTGGGGCTGCCGCTGAATATGGATGATACGCAGGGAGAGCGGGCAAGGAAGACCCTTGAATTCAAGGAGGATCTTCATAGAAGGACCGGTCTCCCGGTTATAATGTCCGACGAAAGGCTGACGACTGTCGAGGCAGAGGAAATCATGAAAAAGCAGGGGATCCCCCGGGACAAATTTCACGATTACGTGGATATGATCGCGGCCGGGATCATTCTTTCAGATTATCTCGAAAATCACCGCGAACAGCTCCGGGAAGGCCTTTCCCGCTTTGAATGGGAAGAAGAGTGAACATGAAAAAAGTGCAGTTTATTCCGGACGGCGAAGACCGTGCCGTTGATTTTTTTGTACTTGAAGAAACCAGGCTTGCCGGAAAACAGTATCTTCTCGTCACGGATGTTCCTGACGGAGACGGAGAAGCACTGATCCTGCGCGCCTGCAAAGGTGAAACAGAAGAAGATAAATCATTTGAGATTGTGGAGGACGAAAAGGAACTCTCCGCAGTCCTTTTACTTATGCGCGACAGCCTTGAGGAGCTTGGAATAGAGGTCCAGGAGTGAGACAGCAGGCCGGCGCGCCTACAATGGAAAGAAGACGGAATTGAAGAAAGTGGCATTTGGAAAAAAAGAAATTAAAAAAGATAAGAGAAATACTGCAAAGAACAAAAAAGAGCTTTTAAAGAAAAAAACTTTTAAAAAGGAAACTGGAAAAAAAGGTTTATCAGAAAAGGAAACTGAAGTAAAGAAAGCTGAAGCAAAGAAAACAGAAGTAAAGAAAACAGAAGCAAAGAAAAGCGCAGCCAGGCCGGCTGTAAAAAAGGGACTCTCCGGAAAACCGAAAGCGGATGTAAGGGCTGCGGGGCCGAATATCCTGAGAAAGAGTAAAAGCCCGGAGAAGAAAATAACAGGAAAAACAGGTCCGGAAAAACAAAAAGAGTTTAGAAAAAGCACGGAGAAGAGATTTTTCGAAGAAAAGAAGCCGGGAAAGAAGAAGCCTGAAAAGAAAGGTTCTGATAAGAAAAATCCCGCAAAGAAGGAGTCAACACAGAACAATCATCTGACAAGACCTGACCGTGAAGTAATGTTTCCGGAAAAAGAGATCCGGGAGGGAGAGGTCAGAGGAAGAAAAAAACACGAGAAAACAGTCTCTCCGGGGATGTTATTTTCTGCTCGGAAAAATGCAGTCAATAACCTGAGCGGGAATTTGACGGAGAGAGCAAAATCCGGAAGAGGAGACCTCTTGAATAATTTAATAGAGACAAACAAGGAATCTGAGCAGACCCTCAAGATCGTTCCTCTGGGGGGACTTGAACAGATCGGTATGAATATCACTGCTTTCGTATACGGCGACAGCATTGTGGTAGTGGACTGCGGACTGGCGTTCCCCGAGGACGACATGTTCGGCATCGATCTTGTGATCCCTGATACGACGTTTCTGGAGGAGAATCTCGACAAGGTCAAAGCGTTTGTGATCACACATGGACACGAGGATCATATCGGAGCCCTCCCCTACGTACTGAAAAAGATCAATGTACCAGTCTACGGGACCCGCCTGACAATGGGTATCATTGAAAACAAGCTGCGGGAGCACAATCTGCTGAATACTACGGAAAGGCATGTCGTCTCCTTCGGAGATGTCATCACGCTCGGACAGTTCCAGGTGGAATTTATCAAGACCAACCACAGTATTGTGGATGCAGCGGCGCTTGCCATCACTTCTCCCGCAGGGACGATCGTCCATACGGGCGACTTTAAAGTGGACTACACACCGGTCTACGGGGATGCTATCGACCTGCAGCGCTTCGCGGAGCTGGGAAATGACGGTGTCCTGGCGCTGATGTGTGATTCCACCAATTCCAACAGGCCCGGCCACACGCCTTCCGAAAAGGCGGTCGGCAGGAACATCGACCAGATCTTCCGTGATCACTCGGACACCAGGATCATCATTGCGACCTTTGCCTCCAATGTGGACCGTGTCCAGCAGATCATTGATTCCGCTTATAAATATGGCAGGAAGGTCGTGGTCGAGGGCAGGAGCATGGTCAATATCATTGAGACCGCGACCAAGCTCGATGTACTCAAAATCCCGGAAAACACTCTGATCGACACCGACCAGCTCAAAAACTATCCCGGGGAAAAGACAGTCATCATCACGACCGGCAGCCAGGGAGAAAGTATGGCGGCTTTGAGCCGCATGGCGGACGGCCTGCACCGCAAGGTCACGATCGGCCCCAACGACACCGTGATCTTTTCGTCCAGCCCGATCCCGGGCAACGAAAAGGCTGTCACGGCGGTGATCAATAAACTCCTTCTCAAGGGCGCGGACGTCATTTCCCAGGATGTCCATGCCTCCGGCCATCCCTGCCAGGAGGACGTAAAGCTGATCTACCACCTCGTGCAGCCCAGATACTGCATCCCCGTTCACGGAGAGTACCGGCACCTCAAGGCCCAGGCGAAGCTCCTGAGAGGTCTGGGGTATGACAAACAGGATATTTTTATCCTACATTCCGGTGATGTCCTGGAGTTCGGAAAAGACGGAGCCGTTGTGCGTGAAAAGGTCCAGGTGGGTAATATCCTGGTGGACGGGATCGGAGTCGGCGATGTCGGAAACGTCGTGCTTCGCGACCGCCAGCATCTGGCCGAGGACGGCATCGTGATCGTTGCCTTCGCCCTCGAATCCGGCAGCTGCCAGCTCCTGTCCGGACCGGAGATCACCTCCCGCGGATTTGTTTATATCAAAGAAGCAGACGATATGATGACCGGGGCGGCCGCAGTGGCGGAGGAATCCATTTATCATTGCCTGGAGACCGGCGTGACGGACTGGAACCGCTTCAAGAGCGCCGTCAAAGACAGCCTGAGTGACTTTTTCTGGAAAAAGACCCAGCGCCGTCCTGTCATCCTGCCTATGATCCTGGAAGTATGACAGGGGATTGACTTGACAGATTCATCCATCGGGACCGGCAGACGCCGGATGCGCCCTGCGGGTTCCGTATAAGACATCCGGGGCACCGGCCCGGACACCAGGGAAAACCTCCCTGGACCGTTCCGACAGGAAGCGGAGGAGACCCTATGAAGAAAGACAACAGAGAAGCGGGAATCCTGGAGACGCTCATCGGAGTGCTGATGGATGCCCTGCCCATAGTCTGCGCCTTTTTTATCGTGACGTGGGCAGGCGCCGCCTATACAGAAGGATACGGACTGTTTGTCCAGAAGGGGATGGACAGATCCGGGTCCGCCCATACGGAGATCGTGGAAGTGACGGAGGAGGAAGCCTCTTCCGCCCTTGCTGTCGGACGTGTCCTGGAAAAACAGGATCTGATCCGCAGCAGGTTTGCTTTTGCCATTAAATCAAAGCTGTCCGGATATGACGGCCTGATCCTCCCGGGACAATATGTCCTGTCCTCTGACATGACGGCAGAGGAGATTCTGCAGAAGATATCCACAAAGACCGCAAAAGCCGGAACTGAATCGGGAGGAGCGGCCGCAGGCGGGGAGGACGAGCAGGAAGAAGGCAGCCGGTCCCGGGAAAGCGACGACGCTGAGAAGGAGAATAAGGATGTGTGGGGACAGTATTGATTCCGGAGAACGGAGATCCTGTGCTGCCGACCCTCACCGGATGGACGTTTTTGTTGAAGCAATGGATTCCGGAGAACGGAGATCCTGCGCTGTCGACCCTCACCGGATGGATGTTTTTGTTGAAGCAATGACACCTCCGGGTCCGGCACATCTGCGCAGCCTGGAGAAGCAAGCCCTGGACGAGGGCGTACCTGTTATCCGCCCCCAGACGCAGAATCTCATCCGTTTTTTTCTCACGCTGAACAGGCCGGGGAGGATACTGGAGATCGGTACCGGTGTGGGCTTTTCTGCTCTTTTCATGCAGTACTATGCCCCCCTGGACTGCAGGATCACTACGATAGAGATCGACCCCGTCCGCGCGGAAAAGGCGCGGAATAATTTCGTCCGGGATGATTACGCCCGTGACGCTTTCAACAGTACATCAGGGATCATCCAGGAAAAAAGAAGACCGCTCGGACACAGCCTGGCAGAGTCCTTTATGGATACGGCCGGGCCGCAACCCGGTGCTCACGGGGGCGCCGGCACCATCGAACTTCTCGAAGGCGATGCAGCGGACATACTTCCCCGGATCCATGAAGACGCTTCCTTTGACCTGATCTTTATGGACGCGGCCAAAGGCCAGTATATCCGGCTTCTGCCGGAAGTGCTGCGCCTGCTTGCGGAGGGAGGTCTGCTGATCACCGACAATATTCTGCAGGAGGGGGATGTCCTCTCCTCTCGTTTTGCTGTCACGAGGAGAAACCGCACGATCCACCACCGCATGCGCGCCTATATCCGTGCTTTGATGGAGGCGCCGGAGCTGGAGACCCTGCTCGTGCCGTCGGGGGATGGAGCGGCGGTCTGTGTCAAAAGACAAAACGACCCTGCCGGAAGACGGCCGGAAAAGAATATCAGTGAAAAACCGGAATTGAAATCTTAATATTCGAAACAGCTGGAAATTTAATATACAGTTGGAATTTTAATATACAGAAGAATTATAATATACAGAAGAATTATAATATACAGAAGAATTTTAATATTCAGAACAGATAGAAATGGAAAAAAGATGGAAGACAACCCGACCGAAGCCGGAGCTTCTGATCCCCGCAAAGGATCTGGAGGTCCTGCGGACGGCGGTCAATTTCGGAGCGGACGCGGTCTATATCGGGGGTGAGGCCTTCAGCCTGCGGGCGAAGGCGCGCAATTTCAGCCCCGATGATATGCGCGAGGGGATCGCCTATGCCCATGAGAGGGGCGTGCGGGTTCATGTCGCCGCTAATATTTACGCACACAACCAGGATCTGGACGAGGCCAAGTCCTATTTTGAATTTCTGGAAGGGATAAGGCCGGACGCGGTCCTTATTGCTGACCCCGGCATGTTTATGCTTGCCAGGGAGCACTGCCCGGGGATCCCGATCCATATCTCGACACAGGCCAACAGTACCAATTACGGGACTTTCCGCTTCTGGCACAGCCTTGGCGCTTCCCGAGTGGTATGTGCCCGGGAGCTTTCGCTGCGGGAGATCGCCCAGATCAGGGAGAATACCCCCGGGGATCTGGAGATCGAAGCCTTTATCCACGGCGCGATGTGTATTTCCTATTCGGGAAGATGTCTTCTTTCCGCCTGGTTTACGGGTCGGGATGCCAACCGGGGCGCCTGTACCCATCCCTGCAGATGGAAATATGCGGTGGCGGAAGAGAGCAGGCCCGGGGAATACCTGCCGGTCGAAGAGAACGAAAGAGGTACCTATATCTTTAATTCCCGCGACCTGTGTATGATCGATCATCTGCCTGAGCTTGCCCGGGCCGGGATCGACAGCCTCAAGATCGAGGGACGTATGAAGACTGCCCTCTATGTCGCGTCGATCACCCGCGCTTACCGGCGCGCTATTGACGATTACCTGGAGAGCGATGAAAAATATACCGCGGGAATGGACTGGTACCGCAGGGAGATCCGCAAATGTACCTACCGCGATTTCACGACAGGATTTTATTTCGGCAGGCCGGATACGCAGTCCATGGTCTATACCGACAACACCTATTCCAGCGATGCCGTTTTTCTCGGAATCGTTGAAGAAGTCCGGGAAGAAGCCGGGGACGCTCCGGGTTCCGTGGTCATCCATCAGAAGAACAAGTTTTCCGTAGGGGATACCATAGAGATCATGCGCCCGGATGGAAAAGACAGGCAGGCCCGTGTCCTCGGGATGCGGGGCGGGGACGGGGAGCCGGTGACGTGCGCTCCTCATCCGGGAGAGCGGATCCGGTTGTTTCTGGATGCTCAGGCCTGTGAAGGAGATCTGCTGCGCGCAGTCAGATAAGGAACTGCCGTGAACAGTCAGACAGGGGACTGCTGCGAACAGTCGGATTAAAAACTGTTGCAAACAGTCCTATAAGAGGCTGTTGGGGACATTTCCTGTATACGGATGGGAGGCAAATATGAAAATCATAGTGATCGGCTGCGGCAAGGTCGGTTCGGCGCTTGCGAGGCAGCTCAGTGAAGAAGGCCATGACGTCAGTGTCATAGACAGAAATCCGGAGGTCGTCAATGAAGTGACTTCCAGCTGTGATGTCATCGGTATTGTGGGCAACGGCGGCAGCCATGCTGTGCAGAAGGAAGTAGGGATCGAGGACGCGGATCTTTTGATCGCCGCGTCGGATTCCGACGAATTGAACCTTCTGAGCTGCCTGATCGCAAAGAAAGCAGGTAACTGCAGCACGATCGCCCGTGTCAGAAACCCGATCTACAACAGTGAGATAGGATTTATCCGGGAGGAACTGGGGCTTTCCCTCACAGTCAATCCCGAATACGCGGCAGCCATGGAGGCCTCCCGCCTTCTGAAATTCCCGTCCGCGATCAAGATCGAGCCTTTTGCCCGCGGTCATATTGAGCTGCTCAAATTCCCGATCTCGGGGAATTCCCCCATCGGCGGGCACACACTGGCGGAGGTTACCAAAAACATCGGTGGAGATGTCCTGGTCTGTGCCGTGGAGAGAGGCCCGGAGCATAATGTCACGATCCCCGACGGTCTTTTCCGCCTGCAGGCGGGAGATATCCTCAGCATTATTGCTGGTCCCAAGAGCGCCCACGCGTTTGTGGAGAAGGCAGGGCTGAAAAGCCGCAGTGTCTCCAACTGCATGATCATCGGCGGCGGAACGATCGCCTATTATCTGGCCAGGATCCTCCTGGACAGCCATATCGATGTCACGATCATTGAGAAGAAACCCGAGGTCTGCAAGATGCTGGCGGAGGAATTGCCCGAGGCCAATATCATCTGCGGCGACGCCGCCAACCAGAACGTCCTCCTCGAGGAAAAGATCGAGAGCATTGAATCCTTCGTCAGCCTGACCGGGATGGATGAGGAGAATATTTTCCTCTCCCTCTATGCCCGCAGGGCTTCTTCCAGGGACGTCAAGCTGATCACCAAGGTGAACCGCATCAATTACGACGATATTATCGACGACATGAACCTGGGAAGCATTCTCAATCCCCAGAAGATCGTCGCGGAATATATCGTCCGCTATGTCCGCGCGATGGAAAATTCCATCGGCAGCAACGTCGAGACACTCTACAATATTATCGAAAACAAGGCGGAGGCTCTGGAATTCCTGGTCCAGGAGGGCGCTCCTGTCATCGGGATCCCCCTTATGCAGCTTCCGCTCAAAAAAGATGTCCTGGTGGCCTGTATTTACAGAAACAGGCAGGTCATTATTCCCAACGGTCAGACCAAAATGGAAGTGGGCGACAGGGTCATCGTGGTGACGACAAAGATCGGTTTCCAGGATATTAGGGATATTCTGGAGGAGACCCGTTGACAGAACCGGGCATGAGCACGCGAACCACCCCCGGGGCCGGTCACCGAAGGATCATTGGTCATCGGATGACCGGTAACGCAAAAGTACCCCGGGTTTTGCCGCGGCCTGAGAAGTAACTGTTGACCTATGTGTTAAAAGCAGGGTAGTGATATGAATTATTCCATCATCCGGCGAACGACCGGACTTGTTCTGCGGTTTGAGGCCATGTTCCTCATTCTTCCTGCCTTGACGGGATTTATATACCGCGAACTGGCCGGAGCCATTTATCTGTTACTCGCCGTTGCCTACTTTCTGCTGGGGAATCTGTTAAACCTCAGTGTCAGAAAAGATGACAGCACGGATTATTTTACCAAAGAGGGCTTTATCAGTGTCGCGATGGTCTGGATCGTGATCAGTATGTGCGGGGCGCTGCCCTTCGTTGTCTGCGGAGACATTCCGAAATATTCCGACGCTCTGTTTGAGACAGTTTCCGGCTTTACGACCACCGGTTCCAGTATCCTGACAGATGTCGAAGCGCTCAGCCACGCGAGCCTGTTCTGGAGAAGCTTTACCCACTGGGTTGGCGGCATGGGCGTTATCGTCCTTGTCCTCGCCATCATGCCCATGCGCTCCCGCAGAATGGGCAGTCAGATGCACCTGATGCGCGCGGAGAGCCCGGGACCTGTCGTCGGCAAGCTCGTCCCCAAGATCAGGGATACCGCAAAGATCCTTTACATGATCTACCTCGGGATCACAGTCACGGAGATCGTACTCCTGCTCATTGCGGGAATGCCGCTCTTTGATACCCTTTGCCTCAGCTTCGGAACAGCAGGTACCGGAGGATTCGGTGTTCTGGGAGACAGCATCGCCAGCTATCCCGTCCTGCAGCAGGCGATCATCACGATATTTATGATCCTTTTCGGCGTCAACTTTAACGCCTACTTTTATCTCTTTCTCGGAAAAGATAAAAAAGAAGCATTCCGCCTGACGGAAGTGCGCTGGTACTTCGCGATCATCGCTTTCAGCATCGTCACGATCACGATCAACATCCACGGCCTGTTTGAAAACATTTTCATGGCCTTTCACCACGCTGCCTTCCAGGTCGGATCCATTATCACGACTACCGGTTATGCGACGGCTGATTTTGACCTGTGGCCGCAGTATTCCAGGTGCCTTCTGGTCATCATCATGTTCATAGGAGCCTGCGCGGGCAGTACCGGCGGCGGGATCAAGGTATCCCGTATCATTATCCTCCTCAAGGCCTCCGGCAGGGAGATTTACCACTACCTGCATCCCAGGAGCGTCACAACCATCCGGATGGACAACAAGCCCGTGGAACAGGAGACCGTCAGGTCTGTTGTTATGTACGTGGGCGTCTATGCCGTTATTTTCACGACCTCCGTCCTCGCTGTTGCCTTCTTTGACAGCGGCCAGTCACTGGAGACCATCTTTACGGCAGTGGCGGCGACCTTCAACAACATAGGCCCCGGACTGTCTGCCGTCGGACCGACTGCCAACTTTTCCGCCCTGTCGCTGCCGACCAAGTATATTCTTATGTTTGACATGCTTGCGGGCAGACTGGAGCTCTATCCCATGCTCCTGTTATTCTATCCCCAGCGCCTCAGACACTGATCTGAAAGATAACGGTTCAAGGCTCGCTCGCGAACCTTGCGCCCGCCTGCGGGTTTCCCTTGTCCTTGTCTTGTAAAGACAAGAAAGAACAAGGGAAACATTTTCCGCACTGCGCGTGGGGCAGGAGACAGGTTATACATATGGGACTATGTTGTTCCTGATGAACCACACCGCGCGTGGGGCAGGAGACAGGGGACAAAGAACCGTCTCCTGCCTCCGGCCTTCTTTCCTACCGGCGCACTGCTTTTTTTGAAAAAACGTTTGGCAAAAAAATGTTTGAAAAAACGTTTTTGAAAAAAATTAAAAAAGTGCTTGCATTTTGGGAAATGCAACAGTATAATTATGATTCGTAGCCGGCAATCAGTCGGAAACAAACAGATAATGGGCTATAGCCAAACGGTAAGGCAGCGGACTCTGACTCCGTCATTTTGTAGGTTCGAATCCTACTAGCCCAGCTTTAAGGAAGGGTTTTATCGTCTCACAGGGGGAGGCGGTAAAATCCTTTTATTTTGTCCATGACTCTTTTGTCTATGAGTTTTTTGCCAGTGAATAGTTTGCCGGCAAATATTTTTGAAAGAGAGCTGTGATGCCGGGATCCGGACAGAGATTGAGGCAGAAGATGTGGCGGACGGAGCCCGGTCTCCGCAGGGGGCCGGGATACTTTCAGAACCTTCTGAAAACCTTGTATTTATTGGGATTGTTACAGACTGTCAGGAAGTTGTCATTCTGTGTTCTGGGATGATTGGACAAAATTGTTACGAAATCATTACATAAATTTAATGTATATTACAGGTGGACAGGTTGTTCCAACAAGTATATAATTGTATCAAACCTTTTATGTTGACCATACAGTTTTTTACAGTACGGACTCTCCCGAAGATGCAGAAGCAAAATTTGATCTGGATTTCGGGATGTTCTGTTTGGTGTGTCAAAAAAAGGATTATTTTCCTGATGTTGAAAACGGTGCCTGCCTGCGCCGGGTTTTATCCACTCAGGACGGAATATCTTAGCTGCATCTGGGTCCGGATGAGAATGGAGGGAGTTTGAAAACGGGAACGACCAGGTTCAAGAGAGCTAAAGGTATGCTGGCAGCAGCCATTACAGCAGCCGCTGTGATGACGATGGCTTTTCCAGCTTACGGAAATACCTCAATAACAGAGGATACAGTCAGTATCCCGGCAGCTGAAGCGGAGGAAAGATCACTCTCCTTTGGCGATGCGGTCAGTGCTTTATATGCCGGTTCCTCAGATATGACAGATGATATGGTTCTGGAAGCAGCCCGTCAGATCTGCTCGGAAGGAGATCTTTTGTTTTCAGAGCTGAACACAGAGGACGCGCAGGCTGTGATGAACGCTCTCTCGAGATACGAGGAAGCAAAAGCCTGTTTTATAAAGACAGAGATAAATGCATCAGAAAAAGGGGAAACGGCTCGGGAGGACATGCCCGGAGCCATTTATGATGAATGGGAAAGACAGGCTTCATTATCCAGAATGACTGTCATGGAGGATTCCTCTATCCGTGAACTGATCCCCAGATTCCGCGTGACCGGCTGCAGAGAAGAGAACGGTGTACTTTCCGTGGATGTGGATGAATGGATGACCCAGGCCTACGGCTCTGCCGGCGGATCCGGAGTCACCAATGCCTCAGCCTACAGCTATGCTTTTTCCCTCGACCTCAAGTCCGGCGGAGATGGTGCGTGGGCGCCCTGCGGAGTCAATGGGACGGAAATTAACTTTGCCTGGCTGGAAGGGGATAAAGACCCCGTCGCAGAATCCCGGCAGGTGCCTCAGGCTCTGTATGAGGTAAAATCAGATCTGTCCGCACAGACGGCGGCGTATGCGTCGATCAGGAGCCCGGCTCCTGAAGCAGAGGATGCCCTGCAGAACGACAGCGGGGAAAAGGCTGAGACCCTTTCCTTTTCTGTAGAGAAGCAGGCGGTTGTTCTGCCGGAAAGCGTACTGGAGGACGGATCCGCCTTAGATGCGGGCGTATATGAGGTTTCCAGAGGTTACAGCTACCAGATTTCCAAGGCAGTGGCCTATGGGGACCGCTATTGGAAGCATTACAACCACAGTTACCACAACTACGCGAACGAGGGAGGCGACTGCGCGAATTTTGTATCCCAGTGCCTGTATGCCGGCGGGATGCCTCGCACGGACGACTGGTTCCCCCAGTCTGTGAACTGGATCAATGTAATGGGACATATTCGTCATTTCAAGGCATACGGCTCTTTCCTGACTGCGTCAAACTCCAATGTGAGTGCAGGCAATCCGGTTTATTATGACTGGAACAGGGATGGGATCTATGATCATACAACGCTCTGCGTGGGAGTTAACTCCTCGGGAATGCCCGTGGTGGACTCGCACACGGCCAATCTCTATCATGCTCCCTGGAGTATGGGCAGTCATGCGAAACGCGGGACGATCAGGCTTCATGGAACAGGGGCGTCCTCTTCAAGCGCGCCGAAGAAAAACAGCTGGGAAACAGTCGGAGGAAAAACCTACTACATCGGATCTGACGGAAAAAGAGTCAAAAATAAATTCCTCAGGATCAACGGCGGAGTTTACTATTTCAATTCCAGCGGCGTACGGGTTACCGGCTTCTTCAAGGTTGGCTCCTACTGGCACTATGCTTCTGTCAAGACCGGGAAGCTGCTCACAGGATTCCAGTGGATCGCAGGGAAGACTTATTATTTCTCTGTCAAGAATTATGCGCGTCTGACCGGCAGGCAGTGGATCGCCGGCTATACCTATTATTTTAACGGCAAGGGTGTCCGCCAGTATGGCTTTTTGAGGATCGGAGGCAGGTACTATTATGCGGCTCCGAAAACCGGGAGATTTGTCAGGGGCTGGAAACAGATCAATGGCAAATGGTATTTCTTCGACAGGCAGACCATGGTGAGAACGACCGGCTGGAAGGTTATTGACGGACGCAGGTGTTATTTTGACTCGCAGGGTGTTCTGCGGAAGGGCAGGCACGGCTGACAGAGAGTACTTTTGCAAAAACGTATACGGAGGCACCGATGTATACTTTTGACAGCAGGGTCCGCTACAGCGAGACCAGTGCGGATGGACGGCTGACACCGGAAAAGCTGATCGATTATTTTCAGGATTGTTCAACTTTTCAGTCCGAGGATATTGGGGCAGGTGTGGAAAAGATAAGGTCGCGGAGCCTTGCATGGATGATCGTGTACTGGCGCGTGGAGATCCGCAGAATGCCGGTCCTCGGAGAGCAGATAAGAATCGGGACTCTGCCGTATGAAATGAAGGGAAGCATCGGGCTTCGTAACTTTATGATGGAAACGGCAGACGGAGAGAGACTGGCATGCGCCAATTCGGTATGGTCTCTGATCGATACTAAGACCATGCACCCTGTGCGCATTCCTGCTGATATCGTAGATGTCTATCAGTTAGGGGACCGGCTCGATATGCTTTATGATTCCCGGAAGATCCGGATCCCGGATGTTCCCGGTGAGGAAAAGCTGCCGGTCGTCGTAAAAGAATATCATCTCGATTCAAACAGACATATGAACAATGGCCAGTACGTGCGGATCGCTATGGGTTATCTGCCCCCGGAGACAGAGATCTCCGTGCTCAGGATCGATTACCGGAGACAGGCCAGACTGGGAGACAGGATCATACCTGTGGTGTATGAACTGCCTTCTCGTATAGATCCTATGACTGACCATACGGATATACTGGATACAGGGACTGCGTCGGAGAGAGAGGGCCGGACTGTCTGTGTATCACTAAATGATAATGACGGGAGACCTTATGCTGTACTTGAAATTAAAAATTGAAAACGGAAAGAAATTGTTTTCTCCGGGAGACATTGATCCGGGGAAATGTCAGGTTCCGGGTATACTGCGGCATTTACAGTCCTACGCTGAAAGGCTGGGAACTGCACCGTCTGTTAACGCAATGCTCTATTAGCGCAGAAACAATGGGAAAATGTCGAAATAAATGGCAGTATACTATCCGGAACACTAACGGAAAGGATATGTATGCTCAGAATAGGTGAAAAACAGATACTACGTATAGATAAACAAGTACCCTTTGGAGTTTACCTGACGGCTGATGTACCTAATGAACGCGTACTTCTGCCCAGGTCACAGGTGCCCGAGGGGGCAGCGATCGGCGATGAGCTGGAGGTTTTTTTATACAAAGATTCTGAGGACAGGCTGATCGCTACAAGAAAGGAACCTAAGCTTACTCTGCATCAGGTTGGCTATCTTACAGTGATCCAGGTGAGCAGGATCGGGGCGTTTCTGGACTGGGGACTGGACAAGGATCTCCTGCTTCCCTATCATGAACAGCCCAGGGAACGTGTCCAGGAAGGGCAGACAGTCCTGGTTGCCGTTTATCTGGACAAGAGTGAACGCCTGTGCGCCACCATGAATGTTTATCCCTGGCTGCGTACAGACAGTCCCTATAAGACAGGCGATCAGGTGGAGGGTGTCGTCTACGAGACAAGCCGCAATTTCGGCGCCTTTGTCGCGGTAGACAGTATCTATTCGGCATTGATCCCCAGGCGTGAGCTTACCAGAGAATACAAGGCGGGAGAAGTCATTCAGGCCCGCGTCATCGGGGTCAAACCCGACGGAAAGCTGGATCTGAGCACCAGAGAGAAGAGCTACCTTCAGATCGACACGGATATGGAGACGATCCTTAAGGCGCTCAGGGAAGGAGACGGCGCGATCCCTTTCACGGACAAGGCTTCACCTGAACTGATCCGGGAAGAGATGCATATGAGCAAGAACGAGTTCAAACGCGCAGTGGGACACTTGCTGAGAGATAATAAAATAGCCATAGAAGAAGACAGGATCGTTTTACTATGAGAAAAAGCACAGCGAAAGCTGTGCTTTTCTTGTGCCTGTTGAAGCATTCCTCCCCTTGTTCATATTGAGATTATGTTCATAATGATATCAGGGTGAAGATTTTTCAAGTATGATTTTGTCTATTATTTACAAATTTTCTTGTTATTTTTGTAGATTATTATTGATTTTTACATTAGAATAGTATTTGGGGTATTGAAAAGATGTTCATGCGGAGTCGGCTCCGCAGGAAAGAGTGGGACGCATGGTTTCTAATCAGGTTTTACAGAATACTATTGAAGGAATCAGGGACATCACACATCTGGAAATCTGCGTGATGGACGCGGAAGGAAGAGAGGTGGCATCAACGGCGCCTGTCTTTGGAGATGCTGTACATGTGATCCCTGATTTTGCGGTTTCTCCTGCTGACTCCCAGTCAGCCGGTCCTTTTCAGTTTTTCAAGGTTCTGGAGGATCAGCAGCTGGAGTATGTGCTTGTGGTATTCGGGGATTCAGATAATTCACTGCTTGTGGGAAGAATGGCGGCCTTTCAGCTGCGCGGCCTGATGGCTGCCTTTAAGGAGCGCTACGATAAAGACAGCTTTATGAAGAATCTGCTGCTGGACAATCTGCTTCTCGTCGATATCTACAGCAGGGCCAAGAAGCTCCGGATCGCTCCGGATGAAAAGAGGGTCGTCATCATCATTGAGAACGGTTCGGACAAGGACAGGAACGTCCTTGAGCTCACGCAGGAGTATATCGGCGCGGGAACATCTGATTTTGTCACGGCTGTTGATGAGACGAATGTCGTTATCGTGAAGGAACTCAGTGACCCGGAAAAGGAAAAAGAGATTGAAAAGACAGCCCTGAATGTTGAAGAACGGCTCAAAAGGGCAGGGATCACGGACATCCGTATCGCCTACGGGACTGTCGTCGATGAGATCAAGGAGGTCAGCCGGTCCTTCAAGGAAGCCAAGATGGCCCTTGATGTCAGCAAGATCTTTTTTGAAGACCGCACGGTCATTGCCTATAATGAACTCGGCATCGGGAGGCTGATTTATCAGCTGCCGATCCCCTTATGTAAAATGTTCATCAGAGAGATCTTCAAAGGAAAGAACCCCGATGAATTCGATCAGGAGACGCTTGCCACCATCAATAAGTTTTTTGAAAACAGCCTGAATGTTTCGGAGACCTCACGTCAGCTTTTTATCCACAGAAACACTCTGGTGTACCGGCTGGACAAGCTGCAGAAGAGCACCGGCCTTGATCTGCGCGTTTTTGAGGATGCCATTACTTTCAAGATCGCGCTGATGGTGGTCAAATATATGAAATACATGGAACAGTTTGATTTCTGACCGGGCAGCTCCGGAAGGACCGCTGTTTTGGGAGAAACAGCGGTATAACGGCGGACGATAGGGAATATCCCTGCAGCGGATGATTGTACCGCGGCGGATGCTGGCACTGTGACCGATCATGGTATTGTGACGGATTTATGAAGTTTTCCCTCAGCCCGTGACAAACGGCCTGAGACTTATTACAATGAATTACTGTAAAAGATTAGTGTGACGTCTCAATCATAATTAGAATTAAAATCACCATCTCGTCGCCGCCCGCTGCGTTGGTCTTCGTTCCACTACGGTCCGCGCAGAACCGATGTCCACGGGACATCGTGCGCCATCAGTCGTCGATGGGTTCACATCGACTCCTTCTTCCGCCTTGCGGGAACGACGACGATCTGGCAATTTTAACTTCAAAAATGATTGAGACGGCACACTAGCAGGCGGCTTTCCTTTATATGCTGCTTCAGGGAAGACCCGGCTGTCCGTTTACGGTAAAAGGGCTGCGGGAATGAGCCCTTATGTAAATAACCACGTACACAGCCATAGACATAATGTCAGCAGAGGATTTAAAGAAAATGAACGAAGAGATAAACAAAGAGATGCCCCTCTCCGGGGAAGAACAGGGATCATTGGAGACGCCGCAGAGTCAGCCGGTGACAGCCGCTCAGGAAGCTCCTCAGGATCCGCGAACCAGAGCAAAGAAGAAAAAAGGCCTGGGAAAGGTCCGGGTCTTTATATTGGGGATGGCTGCGGGCTTTATGCTCCTGCTCATAGCCGGGCAGCTGCTTTATCCGATCAGGACCGGAGCAGTCCAGACCGGGACAGGTCAGAGGTCCGGACCGCAAAGTGCAGTCGGCAGCGGTACGATCTCCAAGCTCAAACTTCTGGAACAGTGCATTTACGATTACTATTATGAGCCGGAGGATGTCACTCCCGAGAAACTTGAGGCGGGAATGTACAAGGGGCTCATGAATTCTCTCGGTGATCCTTATACAGAGTATTACACCCAGGAGGAATATAAGTCTCTGATGGAGGAGACAACAGGTGTCTACAAAGGCATCGGAGCGTATATCGGTCTGGATAACGACACGAACGCGCCTGTCTTTACCAGTATTATGCCGGGGACTCCCGCTGAGAAGGCAGGTCTCAGGGCCGGTGACATCATCTGCGCGGTAAACGGCAAAGATACCCTCACCATGGAGACCGCCGAGGTGGCAAGCCTTGTGAAGGGTGAAGAAGGAACGGATGTCGAGATCAAGGTGATGAGAGACGGCCAGTATGTCACAGTGACGGCGACCAGGGCGACGATCAACGTCCCCACAGTTACCTCAAAGATGCTCCCCGACAACATCGGCTATATCCAGATCACCGAGTTTGACGATGTGACACCCGCCCAGTTTGAAGAGAACCTTGCCCAGATGAAAAAAGAGGGAATGACCTCTCTGATCCTGGACCTGCGCAATAACCCGGGCGGAACAGTCACAGCCGTGACCCAGATCGCCTCAGGGATCCTTCCCGAAGGTCTGGTCTTTTATATGGAGGATAAGGACGGCAGAAAAGACGAGTATAAGTGTCCGGGAGCGGATTTTGAGTACCCTGTCGCTGTCCTTGTGAATGAGTATTCGGCGAGCGCGGCTGAGATCCTGGCGGGGGCCATTCAGGATGCGGGCATCGGAAAGCTGATCGGAACCCAGACCTACGGAAAAGGCATCGTACAGAACCTCTATCCTCTGGACGACGGCTCGGCGCTCAAGATCACGATCGCGGATTACTACACCCGCGGGGGACGCAATATCCACAAGGTAGGGATCGAACCCGACTACATCGTGGAGCTGGATGCGGAAAAATATGAAAAGGATGAGACCGACACGCAGCTTGAGAAAGCCAAAGAAGTCCTTCTGAACGCGGAGTAAGCAAAGAAACAGACAAAAAAGCGAGTAAACAAGAGAGTAAACAAGCAAGTAAAAAAGCAAGTAAAAAAGCAAGAAATAAAGTTAAATACAAAAGTAATTTGAAAAGCAGATAAAGAACAGAAACACGAAAAACACATATGCAGAATGAATGCGATACCTGCGCTTATTGCGCATATGACGAAGAATACGGAGATTATTTGTGTGAAATCGATATGGACGAGGACGAATACGTGAAATTCCTGACGGATTCACATTACTCCTGTCCTTATTACAGGAACGGCGATGAATATGCCGTCGTCCGGCATCAGATGTAAGACCGTGATCTTCCGGATTTTGTAATTGACGTCACCTGGTGGTGGTCTGTTATTTTGGTTCGTTTATATTTATAATTGTTCGTTTAAAAAGGGAGGTTGTGTAATGGGACTTATTTTAGCAGCAGGCGCTTCTCTCAGTTCTGTGCTTGGAGATCAGTGGAAGGATTATTTCTACTGCTCGGAAATGCCGGCGAACGTACTTGTCCGCAAGGGTGAGCATCATACAGGCAAGTCCGGGCTTCTGAACAGAGGCGGAAGTGAGAACATCATCACAAACGGATCCACGGTCGTTGTGAATGAGGGACAGTGCATGATCATTGTAGATCAGGGCGCGATCGTCGACATCTGTGCGGAACCGGGTGCCTATACCTATGACACCTCCAGTGAGCCCAGTATCTTTACCAGCGGGCTCGGCAAGGGCATCAAGGAGAGCTTCAAGAAGTTTGCGGCCCGTGTCGCCCATGGCGGCGTGACAGCCCATGATCAGAGAGTCTATTATTTCAACACCAAGAATATCATTGGAAACAAGTACGGGACGGCCAGTCCGGTTCCTTTCCGTGTCGTCGACAGGAATATCGGCCTGGATCTGGACATTTCCATCCGCTGCTTCGGCGAATATGTCTATAAAATGACAGACCCCATCCTGTTCTACAAGAATGTCTGCGGCAATGTGGACAGGGACTATACCCGCGACAAGATCGAAGATCAGCTGCGCTCGGAGCTTCTGACCGCCCTGCAGCCGGCTTTCGCCAGGATCTCCGATCAGGGGATCCGCTACAGCTCCCTGCCCGGACACACGAGAGAACTGTCCGAGGCGCTCAATACGGAACTGTCCTCGACCTGGGGACAGGTCTACGGTATTGAGATCGTCACCTGCGGGGTGAGCAGTGTCAAGGCCTCTGAGGAGGACGAGCAGGCCATCAAGAACCTGCAGCTCGGCCTTGCGGCAGGCGGCAATGCAGCCATCGCCGCTGGTATGACAGTCCAGGCAAATGCGCAGGCGATGAAGGATGCCGCAAAGAACGCGAACGGCGCGATGATGGGATTCGCCGGCATGGGCATGGCCCAGCAGGCCGGCGGCGTCAATGTCGGCCAGCTTATGCAGCAGGCCCAGGCCCAGCAGCAGGCAGCAGCCCAGATGCAGCCTGCCGGCGCGGCTTCTGCCGGATGGACCTGCCCTTCCTGCGGACACAAGGGAAATACAGGGAAGTTCTGCAGCAACTGCGGTTCGGCGAAACCGGCTGAGCCCGAAGAGTGGACCTGCCCTGCCTGCGGACAGACCGGAAACAAGGGCAAATTCTGCCCTTCCTGCGGTGCGGCAAAACCTGTTGCGAGCGCCGAATGGACCTGCCCTGCCTGCGGACAGACCGGCAATACAGGCAAGTTCTGCTCAGGATGCGGAAAGCCCAGACCCTGAACCCGGCCCATTCATTGATCTGACGTGAGAGGTTTCCAGCGCTTTCTGCGCGAAAACCCGAGTGAAACGAAGTGAAGCAGGGGACGGTTCCTCGTTCCACTTCAAAGTGGAGCGGGAAACCGTCCCTGCTTTATTGGAGGAAATATGGCGGAGCAGGTCACCAATTATCAGTGTCCGGCATGTACCGGCCCGCTGCGTTTTGACGCCGGGACCGGAAAACTGAAGTGCGATTACTGCGGAAGCTCCTTTACTGTGCAGGAGATCGAGAAGCTTTACGCCGACAAAAATGCCGCGGCGGAAAAGGCAAAGGAAGAAGCCGATAAAAAAGCTGAGAAAAAGGCTGAAAAAAAGGCTGAAAAGGAAGCCTCGGGGCCCTCAGCCGGAAAGGATGCAGCGGCAAAGGAAAATACCGGCAGCGCTGAGAATGCCCGGGAGGGATGGGGAAAAGATGCCGCTAAAATGCGGGCCTATAACTGTACCTCCTGTGGAGCCGAACTCATCTGTGATGAGACCACAGCAGCCACAAAGTGTCCCTATTGCGGGAACAATACGATCATTCCCGGTCAGTTCGCGGGAACCCTGAAACCGGACTACGTCATTCCTTTCAGGAAGGAAAAGAAGGAGGCGGTGGATGCCCTGAAAAACTATTATAAGGGCAAAATGCTTCTGCCGGGCTCCTTCAGCAATTCCAACCATCTTGAGGAGATCAAGGGAGTCTATGTCCCCTTCTGGCTTTACAGCGGGCATGTCGATGCGCGCGGTCTTTATGACGCAAGGCAGGATGAGATCCACCGCGAAGGGGAGTATGAGGTCACCAGATCCAGACACTATGAGGCGGACAGGGAAGGTACTGTGAGCTTCAGCAGGATCCCGGCAGATGCTTCTTCAAAAATGCCGGATGACCTGATGGACAGCATTGAGCCCTTTGATTACTCGGAGATCACGGATTTTTCCCTTTCCTATATGCCCGGTTATCTGGCCAACAAATATGACGTCGGCAAAAAGGAATGCGGCAGACGGGCAGAGGAGCGCGCCAGGCACAGCGCTGCTGATGAGCTGCAGGCAACGGTGCAGGGATACACCAGTGTGACTGCCAGGACCCATGAGGAAAAGGCCGTCAGCGAAAAGGTTGAATACGCGGTATTCCCGGTCTGGCTGCTGAGCACACAGTGGGAGGGACAGAATTTTCTCTTTGCCATGAACGGACAGACCGGAAAGATGATCGGCAATCTCCCTGTGTCAAAGGCCAGACAGGCCATCTGGTTCCTGGGATCCTTTGTCATTTTCCTGCTTATTTTCGGATCCTTTCTCCTTACCGGGGAAGATACGACGGCGTCCTCATATGTGATCGCGGCAGCGTTTGCCCTGATCCCCTCTGTGATCCTCAATATGGTCCTCGTCTCCCAGATGAAGCCGGTCGCCCGGGAGAGCAGGGCGGCTGCCTATGCCGCGTCAGGAGGGGTCCGGCTGCGTGTAAAAAACGACCGGTACATCCGCACGACGGAATCCCGCGTAAAGCTCCAGAACAGGCAGGAACCCGGCGGCGGTGTCAATCACGGCAGGCCCCCTCACGGGCACAGATGATTAGTGAACATGGTGGTTTGTCCTCCTGACGGGACAGCGATAAGGGCAGTATTTTTAAGTTAAAAACAATCCGGCCTTTATAATTACAATGATCAAGACGGCACAATAGATTTTTGACATAGGCAGAGGGACGGTGTCTTACCGTCCCGTTGTCTTATAAGAGAAGTCAGACTTATGAGAAGAGAAAATACCGGAAGGACCAGGACTGTTATTATTCTGTCGGCCATGACAGCGGGACTGTGCCTCCTTCTCCTGCTTGTTTATATTCGGTTTGACCGGAGCCGGACCCTGTACAGAGCCCTGCAGGCACTGGACAGCGCCCCGCTCACTTTCAGTGCGGACAGCGGCTTTTATGAGGAGGGATTCACACTTACCCTGGAACCGGACAGCAGCATTCCCGTAAAAGACGGCATAGAGATCCGCTATACAGTGAATGGAGACGAGCCCACTGATGAGAGCAGGTTGTATGACGGCGGGATCGATCTGTCAGATGTGATCGAGGAGCTTCAGGCGGAAGCTGCGCGCACGGAGGAAAAAAAGAAGGAAGTCATCCAGCAGGCAGATGCTGAGGCGGAAGCAACCCGGCTCGCTCAGGAGCAGAAATCCGCTCAGGACCTTCAGAAAGCCGGGGATCAGAAAGCCGGTGAGGAGAAAGAACCGGAGAACGGCGAAGAGATCAGGCCCGGACTTGAAGAGGGAAGAGAAGCCTGGCAGAAGTCATTATGGACCGCGGCCGCCGACAGCGGGCTGCGCCCGGAGCGGGAAGAGGACGGGATCCGGGTGATCCCCATCCGCGCCTGCCTGGTCCAGGGGGAGGACAGAAGCCCCATTGTCACCAGGACCTACGTGATAGGCAGAGGGGTGAAGAGCCGCTATGATGTTTATGTCGCCAGTGTCGTGACGGATTCATTCAATCTTTTCGATTATGACCTGGGGATCATGATCCCCGGAAGCCATTATGAAAAAGATGTGAAAAACGGAGTCCGGCCGGACCGGGCAGGCAATTTTTACCAGAATGGGGATGACTGGATCAAGAACGGTCACGTGACCCTGTTTTCTCCGGACGGAGAAGTGCTCCTCGAGGAGGACACCGGCCTCTCTATCGCCGGTTACAGCTCGCGGATCCTTCCCACCAGGACCTTCCGGGCAGAGGCCTCAAAAGAAAAGGGGACGTCTGACGACTATTTCCACCTGGATATTTTTGACCAGGATGCTTCCATTGATGCCTTTCAGAAGATCAAATTCCGGTCCCACGGGATCCCTCAGTTTCATATCCGCAGCGTCCGCAATCAATATGCAAAGGAGCTTACGGACGAAGCGGGCTTCCCTGGACTGCCGCAGAACTGCCTGGGTGTCATGTTCCTGAACGGGGACTTCTATACAGTCTGTGACCTGACCCCGAGCACAACGAAGGACTATGTATGCCGGCTGTTCGGCCTGAATGTCCCGGACGGAATCGAAAAATACAGCGGGAGCGATGTGGATGTCTATACCAGGACAAAGATCATCAAACTGTTCACAGCGGACCTGACTCAGCAGAAGAACCAGAGGGCGCTTGAAGCGGCGGTGGATATGGACAATTACCTCTTCTATTTTGCCCTGGAGGTCCTCTTTAACAATGCCGACTGGCCCTACAACAACGTGACGGTCTGGAGATATCTCGGCGAAGAGAATCCGGAAAATCCGTATTCCGACGGCCGCATCCGTTTTCTGGTCGAGGACATGGACCAGATCCTCTCCAATGATCTCCACGGTGATCCGACCCGGTGGTCCGCTGAGCTGATCGACTATCTGATGAAGGATAAAGGGAACACTTTTTATCATGTGATGTCCTGCACAAGGTACAGGGATACCTTCCTGACCTATGTGGAGGACCTCCTCCGGACGGCCTTTGAGCCGGGGCATGCCTGCGCGGTTCTGGACCGTCTCTACGGAGAGCTGAAGGACGAGTATATCAGGGACTACGGCCGGGAGTTCTGGACAGAGATGGAGCGGACCGCCGAGATCACCAAAAACAACGTGCGGGAAAAAGAAGGCCTCTATCGGGAGAATATCAAAAAGTACATGGGGCTTTCTGAACGATATCCTGTTGAGATCCAGGCAGACCAGGGAATCTCCGTCACCTGGAACAACATGATGGTGGGGCCCGGACAGAGCTGGTCCAATAAATACTACAGCGGAACTTCCTTTACAGTGACAGCGGAGCCGGCTGAAGGCTATCGGTTTGCGGGCTGGGAGATCGACGGAAAACCGGCAGAAGAAAAAGCACTGTCAGGCGGGGACGGCAGATCGGTAGTGATCAGCGGCCCCGTGACAGTGCGTGCTCTCTCGGAAAAGATAAAATAAAAAGAAATAAAATAAAGGCAGTAAAATAAAGGCAGGATCAAAGATCCCGGAAGTGGAACTGACTGCGGCCGCTGGCATAATCGCCGACAATCTGGCCGTTTCCGCGGAGGGTATATTTGTAGGTGACCAGGCCCTCGACACCGACAGGACCGCGGGCGTGGAGCTTGCTGGTGCTGATCCCTACCTCGGCGCCGAAGCCGTAGCGGAAGCCGTCGGCAAAGCGGGTGGAACAGTTGCGGTAGACACCTGCCGAATCGACCATCTGGAGGAAACGTTCAGCGGCGGCGTCATCTCTGGTGAGGATGGAATCTGTATGGTGGGAACCATAGCGATTGATATGATCGATCGCCTCCTCGACGTCGGCAACGACCTTCAGAGAGACGATCATGTCCAGGTATTCCGTCCGGAAATCATCTTCGCTCATAATGTCCATGGCATTGATCTCAGCCGCAGTCTCAGAGGAACGCGCGATCAGGTTTTCTGCCTCCTGAGTGCCGCGGAGCCTGACACCGGCCCTTGCGAGCGAGCGGGCGAGACGGGGCAGGAAGACCGGAGCGATCTCGCGGTGTACGAGGATGGTTTCGACCGCATTGCAGGCTGCGGTGTACTGGGTCTTGGCATCGATAATGACCTGGACCGCCATCTCCTCGTCCACATCCCTGTCCACATAGATGTGGCAGATTCCGTCCGCGTGACCCATGACAGGAATCTTTGTATTGTTCATGATGTACTGCACAAACTGGTTGGAGCCCCTGGGGATGAGCAGATCGACATCCTTTTCGCACTGCAGGAGCTCGTCGATCTCATTGTGGAGCTCTGCCTGCACAAGGCAGGAATCAGGAAGGCCGGCCGAGACGGCTGCGTCATGAATGATCGAAAACAGCACGCGGTTTGTACGGGCGGTCTCACGCCCTCCCTTGAGGATCGCGCAGTTGCCGCTCTTGATGCAGAGCGTGGAGATCTGGACCAGGGCATCCGGGCGGGCTTCAAAGATTACGCCGATGACACCGATGGGCACACTGATCCTCTCCAGGACCAGTCCTTTATCAAGCTCGCGGCGCAGGAGAGAACGGCCGACCGGATCCGGAAGAGAGATCAGCTGGTCGATTCCCCTGCAGACATCCTCCAGCTTAGCCTCATTGAAATAGAGACGCTTCATGACAGCAGAAGAGATCCCGTCTTCTTCAGCAGCCCGGCAGTCCTGGGAATTTGCTGCGAAGATTTCTTCTTTCTTTTCCTTCAGCGCATCCGCGATCTTTTGCAGGGCTGCATTGCGAAGGTCTGCAGAAGATGCCGCCAGGACAGGCGCAGCCAGTTTCATTTTTCTCGCTTCTTCTCGAATATCCATAAATTTCCTCCTCCCGGGGGTATGTGATCAGCAATCAGGAACTGACCGGTGTGATTCAAGAACAGCTCCTGATTTTTTTGATTTTTCCACATCATTTATTCACGTCATTTATGATAGGTCCTTCCATTCAGGATCATGAATCCCCTGTAGATCTGTTCGAGGATCAGGACCCGCGTCATCAGGTGGGTAAAGGTCAGGTCAGACAGTTTCCACCGCAGATCCGCCCTTTTTTTCAGGGCGGTTCCGGGGCCGAGGGAACCGGCGATGACAAAGACCAGATCTCCGCCCTTCTGTCCTGCCAGCTGCTGCCAGTCCTTCAGTCTGCAGGCAAATCCCTCGCTGTCCCACATGCGTCCGTCCAGATCCAGCAGGACGACCAGATCGGGATCCCGGAGCCGGCCAAGGGCCCGCTCTGCCTCGGAATCCTTTATACGGGAAGCTTCGGCTTCCCGCTCCGCGTGCGCATTGGACTCATCCTTTACCTCAATGATCTCTACCCTGGTGAAGGCGGAGATCCGTCTGACATATTCTGACGAAAGAGCCTGGAGGGATTTGTCTTTCATTTTTCCGATACATAGTATTTTAATCATAGTGATGAGAAATATCCTATAGCCGGCGGTCGGAACGGCAGACTGCCCTGCCGCACAGTGGACGGTTCCGTACGGTATATATTAACAGGAAGCGGGCGGAAATACAATTGAGGAATATCTGCAATCAGCCTGTTTGCATTCATTCAGGCTGTTTGTAATCAGGCTGTCTGCAATCAGGCTGTCTGCATTCATTCAGGCTGTTTGTAATCAGGCTGTCTGCAATCAGGCTGTCTGCATTTAGCCTGTTAAATTCAGGTGCTTGCATTCAAGTGTTTGCATTCAGGTGTTTGCATTCAGAACTGCGGGAAGGATTTGTGAACATTGCCGGCCCCTGAGATGTAATCCATACAACAGTCGTAATGCCTCGCAAGAAGGATGAGCCTTTCCAGGGGTATGCGGAGTCTTCCGGTTTCGTAATCGCTGTAGGTGCGCTGTGAGATTTTCAGGAGTCCGGCGACCTCTTTCTGGGAATATTTACTTTGCTTTCTGAGTATCCGGATCCGTTCATTCCATTTTCCTGTCCTATGCTGCATGTATCTGCTCCTTTCGTCTTTTCTGCCTGTTTATTCTTCATCGCGCAATATCCTCGGGCGGGTCTTGAATCCTGCATGTTTGTGAACAAGAGGTATAACCCCAACTATAAAGATAAATAAATCTGCAGCATTGGCGGGACCAGTACCGGTCCACCTTGACGCAGCGGGCACGGATTGTCGTTTTTTTGTACGTGCTTGTCTCATTGTTATGCGCACATCCATTCTTTTCTCTGCTATAATGGAACCATGGAAACACCTATTGATTTCGGTAAGGAATTTTTACATACATTTTTTGATCAGCGTGACGCGGACGCCTGTCAGGGCATGCTTGCAGGGGATCTGGTCTGGATCACACCGGAGAATATGCACCATTTTCTCTCGGAGGGAGCTGTGCTCTCGTTTCTCAGAAAGAAGATCGAAGAAGATGGGGAATCGAGATATGTAGATCTGGTCTCGATCAAGAGTTCTCCGAGCGCGGATAATATCATGACGGTGGCATACGAGATCAATCTTGTATCAAGGGAAGAGGATAAGCCACTTCATCTGCGGTGTTCCATGGCTATCTGCAGGCGGGGGAGACGTCTGGAGATCACGTTTTTACATTTTTCAAAAAAATCAGAGCGGGACGGCAGCGAGCAGCTTCGGGAATTTGTCATGAACCTGCCCTGCGGTGTGATGATCCTCGCGTGTCTGGACGGCCGCCGCGAAGAGGCCATTTTTTATAATGAGTATTTCGCCCGTAAACTGCGCTACAGGGAGGATGAGTTTGCCCGGGCAGTCAGCCGGAATCCGTTTTTTATGACTTCGGAGGAGGACCGGGAGAGGATCCACAGCCAGATCGGGCAGGCGAGGGAAAAGGGAGGCAGTCTGGCTGTCAATCTCCGGGTATATCGCAAGGATGGGAACAGTTTTTATTACAGAATGACGGGATCTCCGGTTTTTCAGGCAGACGGAGGGACCGTGTTTTATTGTATTTTCCAGGAGACGACCGGGTTTCAACTGACGGCGGCCAGGCTTCAGGGCCGTCTCGACTCGGTGACCGAGATCCTGCGCCAGGTCCCTGAAGGGATCTGTGTGATCGAGTATCCGCCGCAGGATGCTGATGAAAAAAATCCGTCCGTATCCGGGGAAACAGACAGAGGACCAGACGGAGAAAAGAAGGAGCTTTCCGACGACAGTGATGTCAAAGTCTACCGGAAGGGAAAGAAAAAAGACGCGGCAAAAAGCAGGACTTATGCATCCGGGGCGGCTGCGCCTGTCCTGGCGGAAACAGTCGGTCCGGTCAGTTTTGCGAAAGCATCGGATACAACATCGGATACAATAAACCTGAATCCGTCAAAAGATTCGGATACGGTCAGTCTGAGTCCTCTGAACGGGACGAAGCAAGGGCAGGCGGAAGGTGATCCGGAACAGCTGCCGGGGAAAGAGCAGGGGAGTCCGGACAACGGGGCTTCCAGGAGCGGAAAAGAAAAGAAAAAGAGCAGCAGGGTCTTTTATCTGAGCAGGAACCTTCCCGCCATGTTCGGTGTCTCAAACAGCGCTTTTACCAGAAATATCCTCCAGGATCCGTTTTACGGGCTGGAGATGACCAGTATCACACGGGACAGGCTTCTGTATTCCCCGATTTTTCAGCCGGAAAAAGCGGGAGCGGGCAGGGCGGTTTCCTGCGGAATTTTCCGTATGAGAAGGCCGGACGGGAAGTCACTGCGGCTGGAGCTGGCAGCCAGAAAAATAAAAAGTGCGGAGGGCGCCACGCGGCTGTTCCTGTTTTATTTTGACCGGGAAGAACAGCAGCAGGATACAGAGAACCGCATAGACCGCGCCATGAAGATGGGCCGTGCCGGTCAGGACCAGCTTCGCGAAGAACTGCGTAAGGCCAGAGAGGCCTCGGCACGCAGGGAGAGCGAGCTTGCCGCTGCGGCAAAGGAAGCCGGGGAAAAATATCAACAGGAGATCGCCAGGATCGAAGGGCAGCTCGTGGAGGAAAAGAACCGGAGCGCGATCATGGCCCGGAGACTCGACAAGAACGGCGTGGAGAAAACCAGGCTGAAGGAAGACCTGAAAAAGGCCAGGACAGATGCCTCCATGCGGATCCGCGGTCTTCAGAGCGAAATGGAGCGCAGGGTAAAGGAGGCAGAGAAGAGCCTGGCTGCGGCACAGGAAGAAGCGGCCGCAAAAATAGAGGAAGCGCAGAGATATTCTTCCGCGGAAATGGAAAAATCAGAACAGAGGGCAAAGGACGCGGAAGCCGCGCGCCGGATCCTGGAGGAACAGCTGAAGGAGGCTCAGGAGAGGAACAGACTTCTCCAGGACCAGCTCCAGGAGGAAAAAACAAGGCGCCTGTTGCTGGAGGAAAGATCCGGGAAAGAGGAAAGATCCGGGAAAGAGGAAACATTCGGGAAAGAGAAAGAATCCGGAAGAGAGGAAGGATCCGGGAAAGAGAGAGGATTCAGAAAAGAAGAAACTCAGGGAATTCCGCGGATGGCCGGTCATACGCCTGCAGACATACCTGCTGACGGGGACTGGATGACTGAGAACGATCCTCTCACAGTTTTTTCTACGATCGGGCTGGATACTGACAGTCCAGTCCGTTCTTCAGGCAGCTTTGATCAGGCTGTTCTGATCCCGGGGAGCATTCCGCGCGGAAGCGGCCGGGGAGCGGGTGCAGCAGCCGCTGTGTACGGCTCCGCCATGCTGGCTGCGCCGCGGCAGATTTTCCAGACACAGGAAGCGGCAAAAGGACAGGCTCAACAGAGCCTTACAGGAGACCTGGAGTTTTTCCTTCAGCAGCCGGCGGCATCGGAGCTTATGACTGCTGAGGAGAGAGATCTATATACAGAAAAAAGAATACGTGTGAGGGAATCGGACAAGGCAAAGCACAGGCTTCGGAGACTTATGAACAGAGCCTCTTCCTATGTCAGGACTCCGCAGGAGGCAAAAGAGATCAGGGCCAGCCGTGAAGATACAAAATACGGTTATCAGATCCGCTGCGGCCGTGAGAACATCGGCCTGCTCATGGAGGATTTTCTGGACGCCGCTTCTGAGTTTTCCCTTCTGCGGGAACAGGTATTTTCACCGGAGAGCTTTTTACAGAACATCATGATCTACGAAGGGATGGCCTGTGCGGAAAAGGGAATCTTCCTGAGACTGAACCTGGAAAGCCGGCTCCCGGATTCTGTGGCAGGTTTCCGGGGACTCTTCCAGCGTGCCCTGTGCGGCCTGGTGGAGAACTCGATCGCCCACACAGAGCGGGGCGGCAGGATCGCTGTCCTTGTCAGGGCGGACAGACCGTCCGAGGGACGGGTCAACCTGCATATTCGTGTCGAGGACAACGGCGAGGGAATCCCTGCGGACAGAATGCAGACTATTTTTGAAGCGGAAAAAAGCCCGGAGAATGACAACGTGGTCCGCTCAGGACTCTTTGCGGCGCGGGAGGCGGCCGCTCTGATGGGCGGCAGTATTCACGCGCGCAGCCGGGAAGGGTCAACCCGTTTTCTGCTGACCGTTTCCCTGCGTGTTCATCAATAAATACGACCCGGGAATATTCATCAGTAAGCCTTGATCAATGAATATTTCCTGGATCATCCCTTGATCAATGAATATTCATCTGGAAAAAACCGGCAGTGACGGCAATTCAGAGAAAAAACCGGCAGCACATAACCAGCCGGAGGCATAGCAAAGCCATCATGCCTGCGGTAAACCGCGGAGTACAAGCACGGAGTACAAGCACGGAGCAGTATGGAGCATTATTATGGATAACAGAAAAAAGAATGGAAAAAAGAAGACCCGCCGGGAAGAAGATAAAGCAGACCAGGGAGTGATCAGAAGTGTCGGGAATGGCCTGAAGAGCGCGATGGATCTGGCTGTTTTTACAGGATTGTGCGCGGGAGCAGGCGCCCTGGCCGGTGCGGCCGCACATTTTTATAAATATGCAATGACGCCCAAAAAACATGATCCACGTATCGACAAGGATCCGCTGCAAAAAGACTATGTCGCCGGCCGCAGATGGGTGAAGGAACATCCCCTCCGGGAGGATGTCTATATCCGCTCGGATGACGCGCTTCAGCTTCACGCGAACTTTATCCCCGCTCAGGACAGAAATGTCCAATGGTATGCAGTCTGTGTTCATGGCTACGCGGATACTTCGGTCAGCATGGGGCTCTACGCGAGAGTCTACAGTGAGCAGTACGGGATGAATGTCCTGCTGCCGGATCTGCGCGGGCATGGACTGAGCGACGGCAACTATGTCGGGATGGGGTACGATGACAGAAGGGACCTGCTCCGCTGGATCGACTGGATCCTGGAGAGAGACGCGGACGCAAGGATCATCCTGCACGGGATCTCCATGGGAGCTGCGACTATCCTGATGACCACTGGAGAGAAGATCCCCGCCCAGGTCGTGGCTGCCATTTCAGACGCGTCCTATACCTCGGCTATGGATATCTTTACCGCTGTTTACAAGAAGGAAAAAGATGCGGTCGTCCCGGCTCCGATCCTTCTGGAGGCCCTGCGGGGCGTCACCCTGATCCGTGCGGGCTATGACATCGCAAAGGCATCTCCTGTCGAAGCAGTTGCCCGATCCAGCACACCGACGCTGTTTATCCATGGACAGGCAGACAGGTTTGTACCTTCGGAGATGATGCCGGTACTGTTCAAAGCAGCGGCCTGTCCGAAAGCTTTTCTCTGGATCCCGGAAGCAACACATGTGATGTCCGTATGCGTGGATCCCGAGACCTACTGGTCCAAAGTGGAAAGATTCCTGCACGCCCGCGGGATGCCGCTTTCCTGAAAGTAACCTGCAAAAATCATTTCTAAAATAGTGCTGCAAAAATAAGGCTGCAAGAATAACATTGCAATAATAAGGCTGTGAAAATAATGCTGCAAGAATAACATTGCAAAAATAAGGCTGCGAAAATAACATTGCAAGAATAACGCTGCAAAAAACACCTGTAAAAATCCCATTCCAACAAGGCGAAGCAGTGCCGGAATGGGATTTTTTGACGTCATGATTGCAATTATTATAATAGTCCACCGCGCAGGGAGTACCTGCGGTATTTCCTGCTCAGTCCTTTCGGAGCATGACATGACGGCCATTGACCCTGACGGAGGGGATCATACGATTGAGGTAGACAGAGAAACGCGTCACGCCGCTTTTTCGGATCGTTGCGTCCAGCCTTTCGTTGACCTCCTCCAGTTCTTTTTTCAGTGTGCTGATGTACATGTCATCTGTGTGGTGATTTTCAAAGATCTTGAGGATCTGGCTCTCGATGTCCGAGTCGGGGGAGCTGCTCAGAGAGACCCAGACCGCGTTGTCGCGGTTTTCAACGGACAGGGAGCGGAGATCCTTGAGAAACTCCGAGAGCTTGCTGTAGTGATAATTGCGGATGTCGAAATCAGGGAAGATCTTGACAAGGCGCGAACCGATCTCACCGAGGCCGGTTTCCTTGCCCTCAGCGTTGTTGTCCTCGATCATCTTGACGATCGTGGCTTCGATGACCTCCGGCGGGGTAAAGAGGTGCTCATCATTCTCTCCGTCCTGGTCGCTGCCATAGCTGTAGGCGCTGTCGGAGAGGAAACCGTCATTTCCGTCCGCGTAGGAAACAGCCGCGAATGCAGGTACGGGCTCGACAGGCGCCGGCGCGTAAGGAACCCTTCTGCGCCGTCCGCCGGGATCAGTACTGCCGGAACCTCTGCCCGCACTGCTGATTGGGAATCCGGGGAGACTGTTTCCGACCCATCCCGTAGAAGCGGAGCCGGAGGAATCACTGGCGGAAGCGGTATTCTTTTTACGGGATGCACGCTGTCGGCGTCCTGAAGCAGAGACGACATCATCGTCATTTTCGCTGTCATTGATGACATCCAGGAAAAAAAATCGTTCACAGGAGACGCGGAAGGATTCCGGCGTCTTTTTTTCGCCCATTCCGATGACGACTTTTCCCGCCTCCCGGAGCCGGGTGGCCAGCTTGTTGAAATCCCCGTCGCTGGAGACGATGCAGAACCCCTGCACGTCGCCCGTATAGAGAATGTCCATGGCATCGATGATGAGACCGATGTCGGAAGCGTTTTTGCCGGGAGTATTATTGGGCTGCATGACCGGAGTCAGAGAATAGCCCGAGGCCCGGCTGAGCCAGGAGTGCAGGCGGTCCTGCGACCAGTCACCGTACATTCTGCGTACAGTGACCTTTCCATATTTGGAAAGCTCACTCAGGATTCCCGGAATATAACGCGAGCTTACATTATCTGCATCAATGAGCATGGCGATATTAATGTCGTCCATTTTTATTATCCTTTCCATATAAGCCGGACAGCTTAAAAAGGGGTGTGGTGAAACAAGTGAGAGAAACAGAAAACGGTACCCGGCTGCAAGTCATTCCCTGGTCAGGACCGATGCCCTTGCCCAGTGGTCTCTAAAGGGAAACCAAAGGGCTTGCTATAGGGCTGGTAGTTACAGTACATGCCGGCTCGAAACTCGAGGCGTTTTTCGCGGCTTATTCGCGAAAAACCCGAGTTCAACGGCGCGCGGTGCACGCGAAGCGTATTGGAATCGCCGCGCGCAAGCGTTACATGTCCACGCCCTTCGAGGGGGCGTGGACAGTAACGGCTGGTATTGGGTATCTATCGTTTTTCTGAACTCCGGTTGAAATCCACAGCAGTTTTCGCTATGATATACAGGTGCGCGATTTGATGTCCGGACGATTCCAGGCCTGAAGGAATACGACAGGCTGACCGCCGGAATACGACAGGCCGGAATGCGGCAGGTCTTCGGAATACGACAGGTAGGCCGGAATACGGCAGGCTGCCGGAATACGACGAAAGTTCAGGCAGTCTGGTCTTATCTGCATTATAAACGATTCATTGAGGGGATGACAGTGAAAAAAATGATTTCATGAAATGACAGCTTCCCGGGCTGTTTCCCCGCATTCGAAATTCATGCTGCGCAATTTACGCATTTAAAAGATTGGTAGTTTCCTGATCACTGACAGGATAAATCACCGAAAGGAGAAAATATAGAATGAGCAACGATCATACACCCAAGTCAAACACAGGAAAAATGGCTCCTCCTCAGCCTGATTTCAAGGTCGAGGCCAATCCCGGATCCCATGTCAAAAAGATGATTGCCATCGTCAGCGGTAAGGGCGGTGTCGGAAAGTCTTCCGTCACGGCTATGACTGCTCTCTGGGCTGCCCGCAAGGGTTATGCCACAGGAATCCTGGACGCAGATATCACAGGACCCAGCATTCCCAGGATGTTCGGCCTTCACCCGTGGGATCTGAGCGCAAATGAGACTACGATATTCCCTGCCCAGTCGATCACCGGTCTCAAGGTCATGTCCATGAACCTGCTGATGGAGGACGAGACTCAGCCTGTGATCTGGCGCAGCCCCGTGATCACCGGAGCGATGAAGCAGTTCTGGACCGATGTTGCCTGGGGAGAGGTGGATTACATGTTTGTCGATATGCCTCCGGGAACCGGCGACATCCCGCTGACCCTCTTCCAGTCCCTCCCCGTGGATGGGATCCTGATCGTCACAACGCCCCAGGACCTTGTCAGCATGATCGTCAGCAAGGCGATCGCAATGGCAAAGATGATGAATGTGCCGATCCTCGGACTGATCGAGAACATGAGTTATATCAAATGTCCTCACTGCGGTGAAGAGATCCACATGTTCGGCAGCGGTCATGTAGAAGAGACCGCAAAGAAAGAAGGAATCCCGGTAGTTGCCCGCATTCCGATCGATTCGGCCATGGCTGCGGCCTGCGATACAGGTAAGATCGAATATTACGACGGAAACTTCATGGACGGCCTTGAAGCGGTTCTTCCCAAGATCTGAGTTTCCCGGCCTGCTGACTGCCTGCTGCCCGGTTTGCCGGCAGTTGAAATACCAGTGGGCATTTTGAAACGCTTCCAGGAACGCTTCCAGGAATTTTAAAAAATGCTGATCTGATATCAGCAATGCTTATCTGAAAAATATAAAGCTCCCGATGTGTACCGGTTCAGGATACACACCGGGAGTTTTGATATGTCCGCAAATAGGAGTGTCCGGCTTATCTGTTGTCCTTCTTTTTATTCCTGCGGTTCTTTTCCCAGATAATATGCAGTCCCTTCAGCAGAAGATTGTCATCCAGAATGATGTCATGTCTGCAGCAGGGGCAGATCGTACCCGCGACACCTCCTGTCGCGACAATGCTCCACTCTTCATCACCGCCGGCCTGAAGAGCTTCTGTAAAGCGGGAGAGTACCCCGTCGATCGCCCCGGCAGCGCCATAGATGATTCCTGATTTCATACATTCCACCGTGTTGCTCGCGATCACCTTATTCGGAGGTGTGAGCTCGATCTTGGGAAGCAGGGAAGTACCCGTGGTCAGGGCGTTCATGGAGAGTGAGACGCCGGGCAGGATGGCTCCGCCTATATAGCGGCCCTTGGAGTCCACAACAGTTACAGTCGTTGCGGTCCCCATGTCAATAATGATGCAGGGAAGCGGGTAATATTCCTTTGCGGCGACAGCGGTCGCGACCAGATCGGCAGCGATCGTACCCGGATCATCGATCACGATCGGAAGTCCTGTCTTTACACCTGCTCCGAGGACAAGGGAATCGACACCGGTGACGATCTTGACGGCCTTTTTGAGGACCACTGTCAGGGGCGGCACGACAGAAGAGATCACGGCGCCTTCGATCTCAGACAGATCTACGCCATTGAGCTCCAGGACGAGCTTGATGCTCGCGGCATATTCATACTCCGTCTTATAGAGATTGCTCTCAATACGCATGATTTCGACGATCTCACCATTTGCATGGATACATCCGATCACAGTATGGGTATTGCCGGTATCAATGGCAAGTATCATGGGCCCCTCCTTTCATAGCACCTTTCATGGCACAGCTCAACCCGGGGTTTGCGCAAAGAACACATTGTTTCAAAGGAACGCAAAAACCACTCTGCAGCTGGTCAAAGACTGATCGACCTGTAAATACAGCTTCTCAGAAGATATGGTCTTACGGGTTCTGAGACGACTGCAGCTATATGACAGGTGCACCCCGGCGGCCGCGTATATCAACGGTTTCTCTCATATATTTGCTCTGAATACCGGCCGGACAGCGCAGGGCCGCCCTCCTCCCGGAACCGGGGCTGCTATTACCCATTTTAGTGCGGAACCAGTGTGATTGCAAGAGTGCAGACAGGAGAGTCCGACATACGATTCAGGCGCTTCAGGCGCCGTTGGATGCTGCGGTTCCGGCGGTGTCAGCCGACTGCTTTCTGCGCCCTGTAATCCTTGGGCGTGCAGGCCATGATCTCCCGGAAGACTTTACTGAAATAACTCGGTGAGCTGAAGCCGCAGTCCTCACTGATCTCAATGACACTTTTGGTGGTCTCTGTGAGCATCTGCGCAGCAAGACGGACACGTGTCTGAGTCAGGTAGACAATGGGAGAGGAGTTGAGGCCGCGCCTAAAGCACCGCGTGCATTCCCTGGTGCTGATGTCCGCGGCGGAGGCGACATCCTCCAGAGTCAGTTTCTCAGTGCAGTGGTCCCGGATAAAGCGCGTCATGAGTGTGAGACGCTCCAGGTCTGCAGCGCTGCGGGGCACAGCGTTCTCCCGGACTTTTTCCGTATCCTGGAGAAAAAGAAGCCAGAAATTCCCCAGGAGCTCCCTCACTTTAAATTCATAACCGAAGGTCTCTTCTCTTCCTGTCTCCACTACATTCAGCACATTTTCGATGATTCTCAGATGGAGCAGAGAATCGGGTTTCACATGCCAGAAGATCAGATCTTCATTGCGCATGACAGGCAGAAAATATTTTTCTTCAAAAACACTGTTGTACATGCCGGAGAGCAGATGCATGTCAAAAAGGATGGTGTAATAAACGCAGTGGTTTCCGCCTTCTGTCATACAGGTGTGATGCACGCCGTTGTTGACAAATAAGAGTTCACCTTTGCGGACGATGTTTGCAGAGTCATGCGTCTTCCACAGGAGTTCCCCCTCCAGAACATAGTTGAGTTCAAAAACGTTGTGCCAGTGCCACGGGACAGTGTTGCCCAGCTTTTCATCAAGTACATTTTTTTTGAACATAAATGGAAAAGAAGACATATCAATGGGCAGTTTTTCCTGCTGTTCCCTGTCTATCTCTAATACCACTTTTTCCTCCCGGTTGGAGTTAAAATCAGTTTCCAGAAGCATACTTCATTCCCCCGTGAGAGCAGTAGATGCTCATACAGTATTTTTATATACAATTTTGCATTTACATCCGTTTTTTAAAATCTTTATTTCACCGGTTTCAGGACAGAAGTCATTATCTCCGGCCAGGTCACAAATTTTATCACAAACCACGGGCTTGTCAAGACGGGAACCGGGGCGGTCCTGCGGCGGCTGTTCTGCCGGTTGTACTGATGAAACCGTTTGTAGGAAAACCCCCTCCGTTATATAATAAAAAAGACAGAAAAAACGAACAGGAGGTCATAAACGCAGGTATGAGGACTATTCACGAGAGCGTTTTTCTGGCCGAGGGAGCCAGAGTGGTCAATAAGGTTTCGATCGGCGCCCGGAGCAGCGTCTGGTACAATGCGGTCATCCGTGGAGATGACGGTGGTGTACGGATCGGTGAACGGACAAACGTACAGGATAATGCGGTCATTCACGCGGGACGAAATTTCCCGGTCAGGATCGGGGACGGAGTCACGATCGCCCACGGCGCTATCGTTCACGGATGCACGATCGGCAGCGACACATTGATCGGCATGGGCGCTGTCATCATGAACGGAGTCGTGATCGGACAGAACTGCATTATAGGAGCGGGAGCCCTCCTGACTCGCGGAACCGTGGTTCCTGACGGAAGTGTCGCCATTGGAAACCCGGCAAAAGTTTCGGGAAAGGTTTCGGAAGAAAACGAACGCTATATCCGCGACAATGCGGATTTCTACGTCACTCTCGCAGAGGAATACCGGCGGGAGGGAAGATAAACAGCAATGCAGGAAAACGCCTGCCTTGTCTCTGCCGGAAAAGGAGACATATAAAAACCAGGCAATAGATGTTCCGTTTAATGCAGATTAGGAGGACTATTGATGAAGTACGATGTGATCATAATCGGAGCCGGTCCCGGCGGTATTTTTTCCGCTTATGAGCTGATGAAAAAAAGCCCCGGCCTGAAGGTGGGAGTATTTGAAGCGGGGACGGAGCTGGAAAAGCGGCACTGTCCGATCGACGGAGAAAAAATAAAGACCTGTATACGCTGCAAGAGCTGCTCCATCATGTCAGGCTTCGGCGGGGCGGGTGCTTTCAGCGACGGCAAGTACAATATCACGAATGATTTCGGCGGCACGCTCCACGAATATATCGGGAAGAAAAAAGCGATCGAGCTGATGCAGTATGTGGATAACATTAACCTGGAACACGGAGGAGAGGGCACAAAGCTTTATTCCACTGCGGGGACGGAATTCAAAAAAAAGTGTATTCAGAACAAACTCCAGCTCCTGGATGCTTCTGTCCGTCACCTGGGAACGGATATCAATTATGTCGTCCTGGAAAACCTGTACGCGGAAATGAAAGACCACATTGATTTTCATTTCAGTTCTCCGGTGGACCACATTGAGGTCCTCTCCGAAAAAAAGGCCGGCACTGCCCCCCGCTACAGGATCTATTACTCCGGTGCCTCCACAAAAGCGGACACTGTCCGCACGGCCGAGGCCAGATACCTGATCATCTCCGTCGGCCGCATCGGCAGCAAGTGGATGGAAAAGACCTGCCGCGAACTCCAGATCCCGACCAAGTCCAACCGCGTGGATATCGGCGTCCGCGTCGAACTTCCGTCAGTGGTCTTTTCCCACCTGACGGACGAACTGTATGAGAGCAAGATCGTATACCGGACCGAGAAATTCGAGGACAGCGTGCGCACCTTCTGCATGAACCCCAACGGAATCGTGGTCAATGAAAATACCAACGGCATCGTCACGGTAAACGGCCACAGCTTTGAAGACGCGTCCAGGAAGACAGAAAACACCAACTTTGCCCTCCTGGTCTCCAAACATTTTTCCGAGCCCTTCAAGGACAGCAACGGCTATGGTGAGAGCATCGCCCGCCTCTCCAATATGCTGGGCGGAGGAGTCATTGTACAGCGCTTCGGTGACCTGGCCCGCGGACGCAGGAGCAACGTCTCCCGCATCGAGGAGGGCACTGTGCGCCCCACCCTCCAGGCAACTCCCGGCGACCTGAGCCTGGTCCTGCCCAAACGCATCCTCGACGGCATCATAGAGATGATCTATGCCCTCGACAAGATTGCTCCGGGAACAGCCAACAACGATACCCTGCTCTACGGCGTGGAAGTTAAATTCTACAACATGGAAGTGCGCCTCGATAAAAACCTCGAGACCAACCACCCGGGCCTCTACGTCATCGGAGACGGAAGCGGAGTGACCCACTCCCTCTCCCACGCCTCTGCAAGCGGAGTCTACGTGGCAGACCACATTCTGGGGAGAACGTAAGAAATAAGCAGACTGTGCTTGCAGAGGCGCTGCCTCCGCAAGCGGAGTCTACGTGGCAGACCACATTCTGGGGAGAACGTAAGAAATAAGCAGACTGTGCTTGCAGAGGCGCTGCCTCCGCAGGCGGAGTTTACGCAGCAGACCGGAAAACGCTTTCCCTGTCAATCACTGATTTCGTGACAGCATATAAAGCAAACGACAATTTATGTCCTTTGCTTTATATGCTGTTTTGCTTTATATGCTGTTTGCGCTATATGCAGGTGATTGTTTATTGTATTAATGCATTGACACAATTTGCAATCCATGTTATTATCCTATTGTATTAATTAAATAATACAACATAGAATGTGTAAAACATTACTTCCGTTCCTCTCGTAAGAGTTTGTAAGTCTCATGTCAAAAGAACAGACCGGAAGACCGGAAGACCGGAAGACCGGAAGACCGGAAGACCGGAAGACCGGAAGACCGGAAGACCGGAAGACCGGAAGACCGGGGATGCTTCTGAGGAGACAGAAAAGGAAGACCGAGGGCGGATCAGAGACGGGCGGTCCAAATGGAGGAGAAGATGAAATGGCAGTTTGAAAACGGGATTCCGATTTACCTGCAGATCCTGAGGAAAATGCGGACGGAGATTGCGAGCGGTGCTTATCCGCCGGGAGGTAAGCTTCCCCCGGTCAGGGAACTGGCGCTGGAGGCAGGTGTCAACCCGAATACGATGCAGCGTGCTTTTGCGGAGCTGGAGCGGGACGGCCTTGTCTTTTCACAGAGGACCAGCGGGCGTTTCGTCACGGAGGATGAAGAGGCTCTCCGCCAAATCAGGAGGAGCCTCAGCGAGGAAATCATTAATGAGCTGTGTACGCGTCTGACACACCTGGGTATGGGCAGAGAAGAAATTCGTGCTGCGGTGGATGCGTGGGCATCAGGATATTTCCTGTCCGCAGAGTCGGAAAAAGAGACAAAGCCCGAAAGAGAGCTGAGTCCTGAAAATGAGATAAAGCCAAAAGAGAGCTGATATCTGAAAGGCAGATAAAGCCTGAAAAAGAGACAAAGCCCGAAATGGAGCCCGAAAAGAAGACAGAAAAGGCTCCGGAGACCAGGGAATAAGATTAGGGCAGAGAAGGAGGCAGAGTGAAATGTCGGTACTGGAATGCAGAAATCTGACCAAGAAATATGGGAATCTTACGGCGTTGGACAATATAGATCTGACTTTGGAGCCTGGCAGGATCGTCGGACTGGTCGGCCCCAATGGCAGCGGAAAAACGACCCTGATCAAGCTGGCGCAGCATATGCTGACGCCGACGGAAGGGCAGATCCTGATCGGCGGAGCAGAGCCAGGTCCCTGGACGAAGGGGATGGTCTCTTATCTTCCCGACAGGGATTTTCTCCCTTCCTGGATGAATGTAGATTCACTGCTTCATTTTTATATGGATTTTTATCAGGATTTTGATCCGGACAGAGCCCGGCAGATGCTGGAATCGCTGGGGATCGATCCCCGGATGACTTTTAAAAAGCTGTCCAAGGGTACCAGAGAGAAGGTTCAGCTCATCATGACCATGAGCAGGAAGGCGTCCGTGTATCTGCTGGATGAACCCATCGCCGGTGTCGATCCGGCAGCCAGGGATTATATCCTTCGCACTATCATCAGCAGCTATTCGGAGAACGCGCTGGTCCTGATCTCCACCCATCTGATCGCTGATGTGGAGCCTGTCCTGGACGAGGTCGTTTTTTTGAAACAGGGCCATATCGAGCTTCATGAGAATGCGGATGCTCTGCGGGAGCGGACAGGCATGAGCGTGGATGGATATTTCCGGGAGGTGTACAAATGCTGACAAAACTGATTGGATATGAAATGAAAGCGTTCGGGCGGATCATTCTGCCCCTCTACGCGGCGACACTGGGGATGTCTTTTCTGATCGGGCTCGGGGTACGGTTTCTGCCCGAAGAAGCCTATAACAATTTTTTCGGCGCGACGGTCATCATGATATTTTCCGTACTGATCATTTCCACCATGGTGATGACGGGAATCCTCTGCGTCCAGCGATTTTACCAGAATCTGCTCGGCAATGAGGGTTATCTGATGTTTTCCCTTCCTGTCGGGACTCACCAGCTGATCCTGTCCAAGATCCTGGCATCCCTGATCTGGACATTTTTGGGAAGCGTGACAGCACTCTGCACCGGCCTGATCCTGGCTGTGACGGTTGTTCCCTACCGGGACCTCATCGGGGCAGTCAGAATACTTGGAATAAAGCTGTCGGAGCTGGATGTGCAGATGATGGTTAACGGGATGGGATCATTATTCCTCTGGATAGTTGTCGGTGTCCTTTCTTTTACAGCCATGCTGATGCAGATCTATGCGTCCCTGGCTATCGGCCATCAGTGGTCCTCTCACAGGATCCTGGGGAGCGTCCTTACTTACTTCGGCATTAACACGATCAAGGGGATCCTGAGCGGCCTGCTTGTCAATATCGGTATTCAAACCGGTCTGCCGGGATTCATTATGACGCAGACGGGGCAGGAGAGCCTGGTCCCCGTCCAGGTCAGTGCAGTCTGCATGGCGCTGGTCCTGATCGTGGTCTTTAGTTATTTGACCTGGTATTTCCTGGACAGAAAGCTGAATCTGGAATAAGGCAATCTGGAGTAAGGCAATCTGGAATCAGAAATATTTTGATTTGTATACCCCCATGGCGACAGCCGTAAGGACCATGGCGAAGACCATGGCGACAACGAGGACCGCGTCGATCAGGAGAACCACAAAGAGGCGGATCAGGGGATTCCTGATCCGGCTGATCCTCAGCCGGTCCCAGATGTTGAGGTAGTTGCCGGTAAAAAACAAAATTCCGAGTCCGAAGATCAGGAAGACCAGCCGGACAGCCCACAAAACTATGCCGGGAGGGATATCTTTTACCTGCAGATTAATAACAACACTTAGAAAAAAGGCGTAGACACTGGTCGCGATCAGGATATTGACCGGACTGCCGGTGCGGTATCCCGGGATCATATATTTCCATTTTCTCTTTATTCCGGAGTAGCTGCGGCCGGGGGAAAAGTATGTGACACCGGTAGAATATCCGTGGCCTGCGGCCAGGGCGTCCAGAAGATCCCGCACGCTTTTGTATCGGTCTTTGGGGTCCAGACGGGTACATTTGCGGATGATCCGGCCGATCCTTCCCCGGGGAATCCTTTCTTTGGGCAGGACCCCGGTCATCAGCTCACATAAAAGGACACCGATGGCATAGATATCTGTCTGTACCGTGGAGGCTCCGAAACCGAACTGCTCCGGTGCCGCGTAACCGACTGTCCCGATGAGCTGTGTATCTTCGGATTTGCCTGTGACCACTTTTCTGGCGGCATTCATATCGAGAAGCCGGATACTTCCGTCCGGAGTGCAGATAATATTGGAGGGTTTGATATCGCGGTGGATGATCGGCGGATCCGCGCTGTGCAGGTCGTTTATGATCACACAGACCTGTTCAACGATGCGGACAGCTTCTTCCTCCGGAAAGAGATTGCCATTGTCCAGAATGGCACGCAGCGTCTGGCCGCCGATATATTCTTCAATGACGATCAGGCGGTCATCTTCCTCGATCATTTCGATGATTTCAGGGATTCCGGGGACAGGGTGGTTTTTGAGTGTCCGGTAAACCTCCGCATTGTAGATTGTAAGTATTTTTTTCACATAGACGATGCCGCTTGTGGTATCCTGTACAAGGGTGACGCCATGTTCTGCATTCAGTACAGCAATCTCCTTATAGCTGGAGAGTATATATGCTTCAGATGCGTTCATCCGTACTCCTCCGTGGAATGATGAATCCGGTCAGGAAACGCTCCCGGGATTTGTAAAAAAGCATCAGCGGGGCAGGATCGTTCTTTATCCTGCAACCCTCATTGTAACACGGGAAAGATACATTTTGTCAGAAAAGAAAAGGAATGCCTGCAGGTCGTTTTGAATGAAGAAAACAACAAACACTTTGACTGAGATTTTGAAAAAAACCCATCCCGGGAAGATAGGGGAATACTTTGACAGCAATGCGGAGGATATCCTGACCCAGGATAATCCTTTTGCCTCCTATATGCGCGAACGTGTCCGGGCTCACGGAATGAAATTACAGGAGGTTTTCCTCCGTGCGGACATTTCAGAAGGGTATGGATACAAGCTTATATCAGGTGAGAAACACACGCGGCGGCGCGACGTTGTGCTGAAGCTGTGCCTTGGCGCGGCCTTTTCCCTTGAGGAGACCCAGAGAGCCTTGAAGATCTATGGGATGAGTCCTCTCTATGCGAGGTTCCCGAGAGACGCGGTACTCATCTCAGCGGTCAGTGCCGGAAAAAATGACCTCGCCCAAATAAACCGTCTGCTTGCCCAGAACGGACAGCCGGAACTGTGGGGGTCTGAAGAGCTCTCTGAAGAACTGCGGTGAAGAACTGCAGCTGTAAATAACATATTTAAAAATAATCAGGAATACGGAAACAAAAATAAAAAATACATATTAAAAGCCACAAACAGACTGGAAAAAGCAAACTGGAAAACGGAAGCAAATTGAAAAATACAAATTGAAAAATGTAAAAAAGCTGAGCCCGGTCATGTGCAGGTACATGGCCGGGCTCTTTCAGGTTCGATGCCGTATACTGGTGTGAAACAATTGATTCAGGATGCGTGGCGTTTTCTCTGCAATTTTTAGATATGCCTGAAATATGCCTGTTATATACTGTTATATACAGGAAAATGAAACGCTGTTAGACAGCCGAGAACGCGGAGAACTGTCCATAAGATCAGAATTGCATGTACCACGCCCTCGGAATCACTTTGTATTCCGCTATGTCAGAATAGGTTACTCCGTCATAGAAAAACTGGCCGATGAGTTCAAAGCTTGTCGTATCACCGGGCTGAACATCTGTGATGTTTGTGCCGGAGATCCCGAGTACCCTGCCCTCGCTGTCGTAATAGATCACATAGACATAGAGAAGATTGATCTCTTCATCCTGCGTGTTCGTGAGCCGCCCGGATACCTTGCACTTAAACATATCATCTTCTCTTATTCCCAGATCACTCACTTCATAATCGATGATCTCATGCCTTGCCTCATCCACTTTATAGTGGGGCACAAATACAAGACCGTTTGAATCGTCCACATCAGAGAGATCAATATAGTCACTGTAAAAATAACCGGTCTCCCCGGGGCGAAGCGCATCAGGACAGGTGCTGACAAGTGTTTGTGTTGTCAGGAGATGCCCGTTATTGTCCTCGACATCAAACTGCCCGTCATGCAGATAGAGGGGAGTGTTCCCGGTGTTTTCAATTTCTACAAAAGCTGCGGCCAGATGTGATCCGAAAGTGGTCGTATAATGATTGAACAATTCCTGATTAACTTTGTAATCTACTACTTTTTCCGGGACAGACGGTGGTTCTTCTGCCGGCGGTGTTTCTCCTGCTCCCAGGCTTGAATCAGAGCCGGATTCCGGAATATTATCATTTTCCTCATTTTCCGGATCTGTGTCTGCATCTGGAGCAGTCTCCTTCCCGGGATTCGAATTCCCGCCGGCGGGATCCTTGGTGTTTACAGCCTGTTTCACGGCTCCCGACTGCCCCGCATCTTTCTTTGAACCGGACCCGTTGCCAAGAACCATGCAGAAAAGTACAATAACAATAGCCACCGCTAAAACAGGAACAAGACACCCCTTCCCCTTTTTCTTCTTCCTTTTCTCCGTTTTCCTGTTGTCCGACTGGTTTAAAACAACAGGAGGGACTTCCGACGGCCGGGCCGGAGGAGTACTCTTTGCGGCTCCTGCCGGAGCGCCGCAGTTCGGGCAAAACTTTCCATCAAACTCTGTACCGCATTCCTGACAAAACATACTGATCTCCTTATCGAATGATCTGAAAAGCAATAACTGTTACAATTCAAAATTGTAGCAATTCTCAGACCCAATCGTTCCCACCGCAGAGGTGGGAATTTGTAAGGAAGGGGAGATTCAGAAGGATGCCCGACCGGCATCTGGAGGCCAGGCATCTGCAGTAAAAGCCTGCTGCCGGGAGAAGGAGGCAGCTTTGCGCAGGGAAACACGGGGACAGACACAAAAGGACCGTCCCCGTATTTTTTTTACATAGACGATGCCGCTTGTGGTATCCTGTACAAGGGTGACGCCATGGAACGATGAGCCCACTCTATGCGAGGTTACCGAGAGACGCAGTACTCATCTTTTCACTATCCAGGAGTATAATAGATCTTAGCAGTATCGGCAGCTAAGCAAAATGCGCAATCTGGCTGCAACGTTGCACACAGACTTCATTTGGAGGCGGTCTAATGGACGACATAGTTCTATAAAGCGAAGCAGCAGAGTACCACATCCATAGGAGCTGCTGCACCGCATGGTTGTGGGTGAATGCCAGAAGAAACTTACTGGTTCCGGATGTAATCCCGGACCACTGCGAGAGAATTCTCGCTGACCGTCGTGACAAAATAACTGTCCGACCAGAAGAAAGGCTTCCAGTAATACTTCCTGAGGATAGTCTCACCGTATTCCCTCCTCGCGAACCGGGATGTCTTCGTCTTGACTATGTTGGCGAGACTCCCGGGAGCGGTAAAGGGGTCAGCTTCAAACAGGATATGGACATGGTCCGGCCCCCCGTTCAACTCCATGATCACGAGCCCCTTTTCCCTGAAGATGTCACGGATC
>NZ_FNFZ01000009.1 GCF_900101015.1 Sarcina sp. DSM 11001
ACTCTTGCCTTTGAGGTAACCCATAAAGCTGGAGATACTGTATTTGGGTGGCAACTCGATGCAAAGGTGTACATGGTCAACGCAAACAGCCCCAGCGGTAATCTTGACCTTCTTGTATTCACACAGTGTCTTGATTATCTCCCGGACGTCTTGCTTGACTTTCCCATACATAACCTTTCTACGATATTTTGGAATAAAGACCACATGGTATTGGCATTTCCACCTCGTATGTGATAGACTTTGGTTGTCCATTTGGACCGCCTCCTTTGCTATATGATGTGGCTTGCGAGACCATCATCATTATAGCAAAGGAGGCTTTCTGCTGATCGTCACAACGCTACTGCTTATTCCATTCTCCCCAGCATAGCTGGGGGATTAGGACAGTTCATTTATGATGATTTTCTATTTATAATGAAACGATCGATCAGTACATCCGCAGCGATTCCGGTCAGAATCCCGATGAGTATTCCTGCGAGGACATCCGTCGGGAAGTGGACATACAAATACAGTCTTGAAAAAGCGATCAGGGCAGCCAGGATCAGGGCCGGAATCCCCCAGCGCCGGTTGTGGCGGAAAATGATGACGGCTGCAGTGAATCCCGCAACGGAATGTCCGGACGGGAATGAAAAGTCCCTGGGAATCCTGATCAGCATTTCCATCCCCTCGTTGATCCAGCAGGGCCGGGGCCGGGCAATTAACTTTTTCAACCCCACTGACCAGAGAAGAAATCCGCCTGCAAGCCCCGCAAGCATTTTCATCCCGCAGCGCCGCCGGGGTTTCCACAAAAGGAACAGAATTGCAAGCAGAATCCAGAACAAGCCGGCCTCGCCAAGAAAGGTGATCTTTGGCATGAGCCAGTCCAACCATGGTGTCCGCATATTCTGCTGTATCCAGTCAAGAATCTGAAAGTCGATCTGTTGTATAGCTTCAAACATAATACCCTTTTTTTCTCCTGTTCATCACATTAAGATATTCATTCCATGTCGAATGTTCTTTCGCGAGCGAAAAAATTCTGTTATCAGACAAACATAAGCATCATAAAAGACTTTGCCGGATTAATCAACATCTTTTTCTTTCCGATGCATGCAAGGTCTCTCCCCACGTCTTTCCTTGTCTGCAGACTCTCCTGACATGCACTCCTTTTGAAACCATAGCAGGCAAAACTTGAATCTACATTGAAAAGCGCAGAAAAACAGATCTTTTTCAGCAGATTCTATACGGCCTGGTCTGTACGTCTGGTATATATCCACTATTTTAATTGAAAACACACTGTTTCCTGTTGTATATTTACCCTGTTATATTTTTCCCCCTTATATTCACCCTGTAAGGTATCAATTGATGTGGCCTGCTGAAAATCCGGGGCCGCATTGTGAAAGGATCTGCTTAATGAATACAAGTCTGCTCCTGATGAATAAGCTGTTCTCCATGATGCTTATCGCGGCAGTCGGCTTTACAACAGTCCGCACCGGCCTTCTGGATGCAGAGGACAGCAAGCGGGTAGCGAAGCTTTCGCTTTACGCTCTGGGTCCCTGCCTGATCATCTCGGCTCTGCAGGTGGAGCTCACTCCGGAGCGGCTGCATGGCTACATCGCCGCCCTGGTCTTTTCCCTCCTGGTGCAGACTGGCTTTATCGGCCTGGGAAGCCTCCTCCGCAGGCTGGGTTTTATCAATGTCGTTGAGGAAATGTCCGTCATTTACACCAACTGCGGAAACCTCATTCTCCCGATCATCAGTATGACAATGGGACCGGAAATGGTATTTTACGGCAGTGCCTACCAGCTCACCTTCAACCTGCTGTTCTGGACACATTGTAACACACAGATGAGGGGCGACAGCAGAATCATCTGGAAAGATGTCCTCCGCAATCCCAATGTGATCGCCTTTCTGATCGGGATCTTCCTCCTGCTGACCGGGATCCCTCTTCCGGGCCCGGTCGGGACGGCCGTGGATATGATGGCAAGCGCGATCGGTGCCGTCTCCATGCTTGTGATCGGCATGTCGCTGGCCGGAGGAAGCCTGAAAGAGATCATGACTTTCCGGAGGGCTTATCCCATCCTATTGATCCGCCTGATCATCTTCCCGCTTCTCGCTTTAGGTGTCCTGTACGTCAGCGGTTTTCTACCGCGCCATCCGGAATTTATCCCTGTCCTGCGCATCTCTTTTCTGGCCATTGCCGCGCCTCCCGCGGCCAATGTGCCCCAGCTTGCCGCTCTCTATGACAGAGATCCGGTTCCTGCAGGCATTTACAATATGCTTGGCAATTTGTTCTGTATCCTCACCATACCGCTGATCGACCTGGCTTTTTCCACTTTGTTCCTGTAACGCCGGTCTAAAGTCAAGGATACTGCGCGATGCAGATCCAAGACTCGCTCGCAAGTCTTACACCCCGCGTGAGGTTTTCCCTTTTACGCGTGTATTCCATGTATGAAAACATGGGGATTTTTCTCGATGAAGAATATAATATTCCTCGATGAAGGATATAAATGAAGAATATAAATAGAAAGAGGCCTCTTTTTCCGCCGAGATCAGCGTTAAAGAGGTCTCTTTCGTTATGCTGTTGAATAGTCACATTATGCTATTGAATAATCACTGCCGTAAACCAGCTGCCCTGAACTCATCGGCGCCTGTCTCTGTTATGCAGGAGTCCGTCACCCGTTGCAGAGTTCCTTGTATTTCTTGATGATGTCTACAATGATGTAGGCAATATCGTTCTCAGATGTATCGTAATACAGGTCGTAGGATTCGGGCACCCCCCACTTTCTTCCGGTGTGCTTCTCATAATATGCCTTCCGGGAGCTGTCCTTGCGTTCTGTCAGCTCGGCACATTCTTCTTTTGAAAACCCCTGGAGGCGGCAGGTTCTGGCGATCCGTTGGGACAGAGGGGCAGCGATAAAAATGCTCAGCACTTTGTAGCCTGCTTTGCGCAGCGCTTCGTCCGCGCACCGCCCGACAAAAAGCGCCCCCTCTTTTTCCGCCAGCTGGCAGATCACTTCCTGCTGAAGCTGGAACACAGTTTCCTCCAGTGTATCCTCGACCTCCGCGTTCTTGTCAAAGGAAAAGGGATTCTGGATCATCTCGTCCATTTCGCGGATGTGCTCCACATGGAGATCGCCTCTCTGGGCAGCAAGCAGAATCAGTTCATTATCATAATAAGACAAGCCGAGACGGTTTGCGAGATACTCGCCGATTTTGTGTCCTCCGCTGCCAAACTGTCTGCCGATCGTAATCATGACCTTCTCCATCTTGTCCTCCTTTTCAGCTGTCATAAGGCGCATTTTTCTTTACTGAGGTTTCGGGTCTGGCTCACTGCTTTAATCATTTTCCAGCAGATAGCGCTGCACACTTGTCACGGCATTGGCCCCGTCCGCGACGGCGGTGACTACCTGACGGAGCTGTTTGGCGCGCACATCCCCCGCGGCAAATACGCCGGGGATACTGGTCTCGCAGTCTTCGCCGGCTACAATATAACCGCCGGCATTGGTCTTGATCCCGGTCCCGACAAAGCCGGAGCGGGGTGTGATCCCGACTGCAATGAAGACACCGTCAGTGTCGATCACGCGCTCGGAGCCATCGTTTTTATTGACTGCAGTGACAGAAGAAACCTTACCTTTGTTCCCGGACTCCGGACTGCCCTCATTGATGGACTTGAGGTTGGAATCCCAGACCATTTCAACGTTGGGCAGGGCAAACAGAGCCGTCTGCAGCGTCTTCACGGCGCGGAGCTCGTCACGGCGGTGCACCACATAGACTTTCTCACAGCCCCGGGCAAGGAAAATGGCATCTTCAACGGCAACATCTCCGCCGCCTACGACAACTGTGGTCTTTCCCCGGTAAAAAGCGCCGTCACAAGTGGCGCAGTAGGACACGCCCCGGCCCGCCAGGGCTTCTTCTCCCGGGACCCCCAGATGACTGTGGGCGGCGCCGGAGGCGATGATGACCGCTCTGGCTTCAAAGGTACCCTCGTCCGTTATGACCTTTTTGATCTTTCCTTCGAGATCCAGACCTTCCACAGAGGCATTGATCACCTCCGCGCCGAGCTTCTCCGCGTGATCCGCCATTCTCTGGGCGAGATCCATCCCCGACAGTCCCGGCAGTCCCGGATAATTATCGATCTCGTAGGTATCGATGATCTGTCCCCCGTTGACAAAATTCTCCTCGATCAGGATATAATCGAGTTCAGCCCGGGAAGCATAGATCGCGGCAGAAAGACCTGCAGGTCCCGCGCCGATAATGATCAGATCATGCATAATACACTCCTCTCAGATATGTTTCGGAACTGTTTCGTCACGCATTAGCCTCAAACTTCTGCTTCATAGCAGGCTTCGGCACTGCCCCGATCACTTCGTCGACGACCTGTCCGCCCTTGAAAAACTTCATGTTCGGGATGCTCATGACGCCATACTTCATAGCCAGCTCTGAATTCTCATCCACATTGATCTTGCCGACCTTGATCTTTCCCTCATATTCGTCCGCCAGCTTGTCGATCACAGGGGACATCATCTTGCAGGGACCGCACCAGTCCGCATAAAAATCAACAAATACAGGGATAGAACTGTTCAGAACCTCTGCCTCAAAATTTTCAGCTGTAAATGTGTAAACCATTTTTCACCAATCCTTTCTTGAATCGTAATCATTACATCTTAGTTGTGAATCATAATTGTTGAATCATAATTGTTGGATCGTAACCACTGCATCGTAATTGTGAATCGCAATTATTGGATTGAAATTGTTGCATCGTAAATGTTGAATCGTAACCGCTGCATCGTAACTATTGAATCGCGATTGTTGATAACATAAAACAGAGAGCATAAAACAAAAGCCAGATAATTCAACCGCCAATACTGTTGTCATTGTCTCTGACAGCGGGCCCCCTGCCGGTCTTTTGCAGACCGGACACAAAATCCCGCCGGTTATCTTAAACGCAATTAAATTGTTTACAATTTAATTATACATATCCGCCTCTGTTTGTCAACAACCGTTTTCCGGTCAGAGGCTTCCCTCCTGCACCGCTGTTATATTTCTTTATATATATTGTATCTTTTTTCTCTTCTGCGGTAAACAGGAAGTAGTCCGGAAAAATAACATGCGGGAATACCGGTTACTTTTATGACCGGCAAAGGCAGTTTAAAGTTTTTTATATAAATCGTTCCATATGGTTTACAAACCTGTTACAATATGGATATGTGTGAAAATTTCGCACGCGCCAAATCACTGTAAGATCGGAACTGTCGGTCATATATTCAGGAGGGAGAATTGTGGGAATATCAGACGTAATTGCTCTTTTATGCGGAGTTGCCATGTTTCTGTTCGGCATGTCTCTGATGGGAGACGGCCTCAAGAAGCTCTCCGGCGATAAGCTGGAACCTATCCTCTACAAGCTTTCCGGTACGCCCCTTCGCGGAGTGCTGCTGGGCACCGGGGTCACGGCAGTGATCCAGTCCTCGTCAGCCACCGCCGTCATGATCGTCGGCTTTGTCAGTGCAGGCATGATGAAAGTGGCACAGGGAATCAGTGTCATTCTGGGAGCGATCCTGGGAACAAGTATCACCGGCTGGGTGATCTGCCTTAGCTATCTCGATTCCGGGAGCGGACTCGCGGAGCTCCTTTCCACCGCAACACTGACAGGAATCGTTGCAGTGATCGGAATCCTGATGCGCATGACAGCAAAGAAGCCGTCCGGCCGCCATGTTGGGGACATCCTGATGGGATTCGTTGTCCTGATGAGAGGCATGAGCATGATGAGCGGCTCTGTGAGCGGCCTTGGCAGCGACCCCCGTTTTGTCTCCGCCCTCACTACCATGTCCAACCCTGTACTGGGTATTCTCATCGGAGCACTGTTCACAGCCGTCCTGCAGTCCGCCTCCGCAGGTGTTGGTATTTTGCAGGCCCTGTCCGTTACAGGCGCCATCCAGCTTGAACAGGCCGTTCCCATTCTCCTGGGAATTTCTATCGGTGCCGCAGCGCCTGTCATGCTCACAGCACTCGGCGCCAATACGAACGGCAAACGTGTGGCAGCCGTTTATCCGATCGCGACCATACTGGGTACCATCGTCGTCTCCGCTGTGTTTTACACCGCGAATGCGATCCTGCACTTCCCGTTTATGACCAACGTCATGAATCCTTTTTCCATAGCAGGTGTCAATTCCATCATACGTCTTTTCATGGTCATCCTGCTCTTTCCCTTCGTGAACCTCATTCACACTCTTGTCCAGAATCTGGTCAAAGAGAAAAAGGACGAAAATGAGATCCCCGCTGTCCATCTGGAAGAGATGCTGCTCAAACATCCTGCCATGGCTTTGGAGCAGTGCCGTATCACCATCAATGAAATGGCCACTCACACGCGGAGAAGCGTAATGCTTGCCCTGGAAATGGTCCGGCATCCTGAAATCGATCATATAGAAGAGATCAGGAAGCTGGAACAGGCGATGGACGATTATCAGGACGCACTCGGGACCTATCTCGTCAAGCTGACAGGACAGGAAATGACGATCGAACAGCAGGAATACGTCTCAAAATACCTGCACACCATCTCGGACCTTGAGCTCATTTCGGACCAGGCTCTGGTCATCGCCATCGGATGTGAGAAGGCCCGCGAAAAATTCGGAAGCTTTTCCGGCGACGCAGGCCACGAGCTGGAAGTCATGGCCTCCGCTGTGGAAAAGGCTGTCGATCTTGCCACACAGGCCTTTACAGACAACGATCTGAGTATTGCCGAGCGGATCGAGCCTCTTGAGGAGCTCATCGACAACCTCTGCGATACCATGAAGCTCAATCATGTGGACCGCCTGCAGAAAAAGGTCTGCACGATCGCCCAGGGCTTTGTCTTTAACGATATCATCAGCGGCTGTGAGCGTATATCCGACCACTGCTCCAATATCGCCATTGCCATGATCGTCCTGGGACATGATTCCTATGATATGCACGAATACCTCACAAACCTGCACGAGGAACGCAGCTCTGTCTATGAGCATTATTATGAGGAATACAAGAAGGAATTCGATATCAGCGTCGTGTCCTCCATAGACAGATCCGCCGCTCCTTTCGTCGAAGCATCCTCCACGGGATTCGGATACGCCCCCGTCGAATAAAGCGGATAAGATTTCGACACCGACAGGTTATTTCAGTCAATAGTTCAGTTTATAAAGGCCATGCTCACCGGAAACATGATCCGGCCGGCATGGCCTTTTGCAGCCCTGCCGGATTCATGCTATAATGCAGATTACTGTGTTGCACTCTGTACAAACTCTCTGCCCTCCCATGCACGGGAACGGCGCTGAACACTGTTATGCCCATATCTGTGAAGCTTCCGGTGTTTGAAGGCCCGCTGGACCTTCTCCTTCACCTGATTGAAAAAAACAAAATAGACATCTACGATATTCCGATCACAAAGATCACCGACCAGTACCTCGAGTATGTGCACCAGATGGACCGCGAGGACATGGACGTGACCAGCGAGTTCCTGGTCATGGCCGCGACCCTTCTGGATATCAAGAGCCGCATGCTTCTTCCCCGGGAAGTAGACAGTGAGACCGGCGAGGAAGAAGCCGATCCCCGTGAAGAGCTGGTCCAGCGGCTGCTGGAATACAAGATGTATAAATATCTCTCCGAAGAGCTTTCTGTCTGCCGGGAACAGGCCGGTGTGCGCTACTTCCGCTCGCGGAACCTGCCGCGGGAGGTTCGCACCTACCAGCCGCCCATTGACTACGGCCAGCTTTTGAAAGGAACCGATCTGAACAGCCTGCAGAAGGTATTCGGAGAGGTCCTGCGCAGAAAAAAAAGCAGGCGGGATCCAATCCGGGGCGGTTTCGGAAAGATCCGGCCCGAAGAGGTCAATATCGAATCCAAATCTCTCTATATCCGTGCTTACCTGAAAGTACATCCCCGCACGGATTTCAGAGCCCTTCTTGAGTCCCAGGAGAGCCGGGAAGAAGTCATTGTGACCTTTCTCATACTTCTGGAACTGATGAAAACGCAGAAAGTGCAGATCGTACAGGATTCCATCGGAGGAAAGATCCTGATCGAGACCGTCCCGTCCGACCGTACACCCGCCTCCGCTGAGGCTGCACCGGAGGAAACTGCGGATGTTGTCTTAACCGGGAGCCCTGAACAAGCTTCCCAGACAGACGAAGATGAAGACAGGCTGACGGCAGACAGCCCGCAGGCAGATGAAGATCGTCCGCTGAAAGAAGCTGCGCCAGAGGGCGGAGAGTTGTCTAAAGATGCTCCTGTTCAGGCAGATGAAGAACCGCTGCCGGAAGGTCCTGCTCAGGCAGACGAAGGAATAGAAAAGGAAAACCCTCCCCGTAATTCCAGCATGCCTCTCCTCGCGTTTCGTGATGCAAAAGTCATTGAAACCGCTGTTCCAATGCCCCTTCCGCCTTTAACACTGCCTGAGGAGATTAAAACACCTCTCTTCCAGGATGAAACCGTTTCTGACCTTCAGGAGACGGACTTCTCTGTCCTCCGGGATGAGGATTTCCTTCCCAACCTTCAGGAATCAGACCCGTCTGATCTTCAGGAAGAAGAGGCTCCTGTCCCTGCGGGGACAGATACTTCCCTTTTCCAGGATCAGAACACCTCCGGTCTTCAGGAAGGAGACGCTCCTGTCCCTGCGGGGGCAGAGGATTCCAGCCCTCAGGAGGCAGAAAACTGCCCGGATGACTGTTCCCCCGCCGCTTTCCTGCACTTTTCCGATCGTCTGTGGCACGGAAAGCTTCCGCGGTACAGTGGACTCGGCGGCCGCAGAGGCAGCGTTCCGGGAACCGCCCCCTCGTCTTCTTTCCGCGGCTTTGCGGGTTCCCGCCGGATGCGGTGTGAAGATCCTGCCTGGGAAGAAAAACGTCTTATGCGCAGATGGGGTCATCCGTGATGACCAGGATGGGCAAAAAACGACGCCCCGCGACAGGCAGGGCGTCGTACCTATAATAATCATTCAAGACTTGCTCGCGAGTCTTGCTCGCCGGATGCGGCAGCGAACGCAAGAGAAAGGATCTGTTCATGACACAGAAGAAAGACTCTCCAAAGGCCTCAAAAGGCTTCTCCCATCCCGATTATGACAGCAAAGTCCTGCAGTGCTTTCTGGATAAGCAGCTCCAGCTTTTTCCGGAAAAGGTAGCTTCCACTCCGGAGGAAGCGGCAGATTTTCTGGAAATGTGCTTCGCTGTTGTCGTCAGATCCAAAAGAGAAGTCCGGGCTTATTTTGAAGAAGCCGGCACAGATATAGAAGGAGAAGACCTCTTCTCCGCGGCGGAAGTCTTTGCTGTCGGCGACGGCAGATATCTGATCGTGGAAGGCTGATCATGTGGTCTTCTCTTTATCCCGGCGGATCAGGGAGCGCACGGCTTCAATGGCGACGCGGACAGCCAGATCCGTATCATGGACGACAGGGTTAGGGAGCCCCAGCTTCTCCCTCTCCTGATTGGCTACGACCAGCAGGCAGGTTCCCGCCCGGGCGTGGAGCTTTGCGGCGACTATATACATGGCGGCGGATTCCATCTCCGATGCCAGGCATCCCAGCATTTTCCAGGCTTCCCATTTGCGGGTCAGTTCATAACCAACGGGCATTTTTTCCGGCTCGTGCTGTCCAAAAAAAGAATCCTTGCACTGGACAACACCCGTGTGGCAGGGCGCTTCCAGCTTTTCCGCTGCCTGAACCAATGCATTGACCACTTCCAGCGAAGGGACCGAAGGGTATTCGATCGGGGCATATTCCCGGCTCGTCCCTTCCATACGAACGGCGCCGGTCGCGATGACGATATCCCCGCTCCTGACCTCCGTCTGCATTCCTCCGCATGTCCCGACTCTGACAAAAGTATCTGCTCCGCAGAGGCTCAGTTCCTCCATCGCGATAGATGTTGAAGGACCCCCGATCCCGGTCGAAGTGACACTGACCTTTTCCCCGTCCAGAAATCCCGTATAGGTCACATACTCCCTGCTGTCGGCGATCAATTGCGCATCCTGAAAATACTTTGCGATCTTTATGCACCGCTTGGGGTCTCCCGGCATGAGGACATACCGTCCGACATCCCCTTTTCCCACCTGAGTGTGGTACTGCTTTGACTGATCTTCCGAATAATTCTTCATTTTCTACCCCCTTTTTTATCTGACTGCCCGTGATATCACTTTTGACCTTAGTATCATTATATCAGATATCCGCGTATTCAAACTCAAAATACTGCAGATCAGTAACGTCTTAACAGCCCGTTACAGTCCAGACCGTCCCCTCCTTTGTCTTTTTAATATTGTAAAGTATAAAAATTAGCATTATAATATGCGATGATATTTTACAAGCCTATTTATCATACAGGAGGTAACATGTTATGAAAAAGTTCTGGAAAACCACTCTGGCAGTTGCCATGTCTGCATTCATGGCAGCTTCCCTGGCAGCCTGCGGCGGCAGCAGCAGTTCCAGCAGCGCACCGGCGAATACCGAATCTGAAGCTCCCTCCGGAGCCATCAAAATCGGCGGATCCGGTCCTCTGACAGGTCCCGCAGCAGTTTACGGCAACGCTGTAAAGACAGCAGCCGAGATGGCTGTTGAGGAAGTCAACGCCAAGGGCGGTGTACAGTTCGAGCTTCAGTTTGAAGATGACAAGCACGATGCTGAAGAGGCAGCGACAGCATTCGGTACCCTGATGGACGGCAAGATGCAGATCTCCCTCGCGACGGTCACCTCCGCCCCCGGCGCTGCAGTTGCTCCTCTTTATCAGGAAAATCAGATCTTTGCCATCACTCCTTCCGGATCCAGCCCTTCCGTTATCTATGCGGACGGCGAGGGACAGACAGGCGCATACGGAAACGTTTTCCAGATGTGCTTCTCCGATCCTAACCAGGGTTCCGGAAGCGCGACCTACATCGCAGCCCATCCCGACCTCGGCACCAAGGTCGCTGTCATCTATAAGAACGATGATCCCTATTCCAAGGGCATCTTCGACACCTTCAAAGCCCAGTCCGCAACAGAAGGCCTCGAGATCGTTTATGAAGGCACCTTCAAGGGTGAAGAGAGCGACTTCAACGTACAGCTGAAGGATGCACAGTCTGCAGGGGCTGATCTCCTCTTCCTGCCCATCTACTACACCCCTGCTTCCCAGATCCTGACCCAGGCCAATACAATGGGTTACAAGCCCACTATCTTCGGTGTGGACGGCATGGATGGAATCCTCGGCGTGGAAGGCTTTGACACTTCCCTTGCAGAAGGTGTCTACCTGCTCACTCCCTTCGTTGCCAATGCAGAGGATGAGCTGACCAAGACTTTCGTGGAAAATTACAAGGCAAAAGCAGGCGAAGTCCCGAACCAGTTCGCGGCAGATGCTTATGACTGCGTCTATGCCATGGCACAGGCCTGCGAGGCTGCCGGCATCACCGCTGACATGAGCAACGACGAGATCTGCACAAAGATGGTCGAGCAGTTCACTTCAATGACTTTCAACGGCCTCACCGGCTCAGACATGACCTGGAATGAGAACGGCGAAGTCACCAAGGCCCCCAAGGCTATGATCATCGAAAACGGCGAGTATGTCCCTGCTGCAGAATAATCAAGAATAATCAATCAGAAACAGAAATAGAACCTTTGCTGCAAAACCGCAGCTCCCGAAAAACTCCCGGATCGTTCACGGTCCGGGAGTTTTATCCTTGTGTTTCACCATTGCGTTCCATTAGTAAGCGTCAAATAGTTAGTGTCTAGATTTTCCTGTCAGAGATGATCTTGTAGATCATTTCTGACAGATTGTATCGCCACATTCAATATCTACAAAAAATGTCATCATTTTTTGTAGACTCCGCAAAAGCCTTCACTTGATGGCGGATCAGGATGCCCGTCTTTTTCTACGTTTTGGCGTAAGCGGCTTCTCCTGATCCTCACCAACTGATCTGGCGGCGATCAGACGGATCTGTGCCTCTTCGTATTTCCGGTACCTATCACACCAGGGCACCATGTCCTCCAGAAAGCTGCGGCCTTCCTCCTCCATGTGCTTAGGCATTTCTTCCAGAAGGTACTTCAGGTAGTAGTAAGGATTGGCGCCATTGGCTTTTGCTGTCTCGATAAGGGAATACACGATGACCGTGGCTTCGGCTCCGTCCGGTGTGTTGCAGAACAGCCAGTTGCGGCGCCCCACGCACAGATTTTTGAAGCTGCGTTCACAGAATCCGTTATCGATGGGGATATGCGGGTCTTCAAGAAACTGCCGGAGATAAGGCTCCTGGTTGACCGAGTAGCTGACAGCGTCCCTGAATGTGGCGGAGAGTGCGGGATCCTTGAGATCGAAACTGTGTATAAAGTCGAAGTATGCGTCCACTTTCGGGCGTACGTCAGACTGGCGGCGCAGATGCCGTTCATCCGGAGACTGTTCTTTCAGCGGGTTTTCCTGCATATAGATCTCTGCGATCAGCTGTATCGCCTTAGTTTCAGGAAGGCTGTTCACAGCCTCTTCAGTCATCCCGCTGATATCGACGACCTGAAGGGCATTTGCAAACCGCCGTCTCGCATGCATGAAGCAGCCACTGATGATGACCGATCCATCCATCTCCTTTTCATAGGTATGATACGAAGTATACGCATCGCATGAGATGAAGCGTTTCCCCTGGTCCTTGGAATAGTAGGAACGGAGATGGTCCGTGTGGCGGGTCATCTCATAGCAGTAGATGAAGATCTTCCTTTCTTCCGACAGCTCGCTTGTGACATGTGCCCAGATGTAGCTTACAGTCCCTGCGCTCCGGCCGTCCCGGATGACGGTAAGGGTCGTTTCATCGCACTGATGGTATGGCTGGTTTTTATTCAAGGCTGACAGAAAGTCATATACCGGTGCCAGAAGGTCCAGGCTGAGATTTACGCACCAGTTGGACATGGTCTGCCTGGATATGATCACCCCTTCTCTGGCCATGTCCTGTGACTGCCGGTAGAAAGGGAGAGAGAGGCAGAACTTATTATAGAAGATCTCAGCGAGCAGGGACGGGGACACATAGCTGTTCCAGAGCAGCACGTTCCGGTGGGGGACAGACTTCATCATGTGTTCCAGCCCGATGGAAATGACCGGGGCATAGGCTTCCCTGACATAACGAACGGTCCTCTGGCTCTCTATGGTCCGGCGGCACCGCCAGAACGCAATGCGCCAATTTCCCTCGCCATAGGTCTCATTGAGTTCCTCAATGTTCAGTTCAAACTCTTTCACGTGCGGAAGACTGGAAAAGTTTGCAGAACGGGTGCCCTTCTTTTTACCGGTCCCATGCTTTCTGCCAGTACAGGAAGGGCCGTCATGTGCATCCTCTTTCCCATCTCCTCCGGATCCGTCCTTTTTCTCGTCGGATGCGTCTTCATCCAGCGGGTCATCCGGACTGCCCTGGAGACATGATCTCAGGATATCATCTGCCTTCTCAGTGCTGCGTCCGAAGACATCCTTTGTCCTGAGTGTGGACTTTGCAGTCAGGCGCTCGTTTTCCTCCTTCAGGAAACGGTTTTCTGATTCCAGCCCCCGGACGGTATCCTGCATCTGGCTGAACTGGAGCGACATCTCCGTGATCCCGCGCGATGTTTCGTCCAGACGGATCTGCGCAGCGCGCAGTTCCCCCATGAGGCGGCAGGCAGTCTCTATGAGCTCTTCGCGGCTTTTTGTCTGCAGTTCCTCACGGAACAGGATCTCATCAGCAGTCACGGCGGCACCCTCCCTTACAGCACGATCAGTCCTGTGCCGGGCTCTCGTCCGCACAGAGCATCTGTACTTTGTGGATGATCCTCTGGAGCCTGCCGTTCTGTTCCCTTAGGGAACGGATCTCGGCATTCTGGCTGCTGATAACGGCTTCCTTTTCCAGGATGCGCTGCTGCAGGTCGCTGATCTGTGCTGTCAGGGCAGACAGGGCCTGGTCCTGCCGGACATCCTGGTCCGGATCCTTTTTCTTCCTTCCGCGCTTTCCGGTCGGGATGATCTCCCCGGTCTCCGGATCGAGTTTCCCGATCACCCGGCGCTTTGAGCGGGACTGCCCCTTTTCCGCGTCCCAGTAACTCGTTGACTCATAAACATAAGTAGTATCTGTATCCTTGTGGTACTGTTTGATGATCGCCATAATTCACCTCCATGTGACATTTTAACTATCTCTATTATATCACTTATTGGAGAATTATGCAATAACAAAGTGACATTTATTTTAAAAAATATGTCACACCCCGGGGAAATGGTCCCGGAGATCCGCGCCCTTGTCACTTGCGTTTTCTGCCGGACTTTCCCGTTTTGGGACCGCGTCTTACAGTTCCTTCCAATGTAAACCCGCTCATCAGGAGGCGGTACTGCTCCGGCGTTATGTCACGTGCTTCAGCGGAATCCCTTGGCCACTGGAAACGGCCGTCAAAGGAAAGGCGTTTATAAATGAGTACAAAACCGTCACCTTCCCATAAAAGTTATTCCGATGTTTTAGTTATTCCGACCTATTGGCTGTAAATACAAGATATTTTAGAGAATCGGTTGAAAAATATCGGAATAAGTAATTCCCTATCTGTATCAATTAAATACAGGAGGGACAACCTATGAAAGCAACAAACAACTATCCTGAGTGGGATACAATCGCAGAAAACTTGAAGGCAGGGCTTGGTTATTCAGAAGCCACACTAAAAAGGACAAGATATACTTATCAAGTTTTCAAACGGGATTTCTGTGATGATTATAACGGAGGTGATGCAGAAAACATAATAAGACATGGAATCGAGCGGACAGGCAATGCTTTTGAAACAGGAAGCATTTCAAAGGACAAACTCCTTCGGATCAGGAGATTGGCATTCCGTATGCTTCAGTTTATTGAAAACGGACATATCACCTGGGAACGTGCGCCATTATTCGGACAACCGCACGGAAGCACTGAAAATGAAGCTTTACTGGCTGCCTATGTTTCAACTGAAAAAAGTGAGAGCAGGCATGCGGAGTCTATAATTAAGCGTGATGAGAACATCATAAGACAATATATCCTTTATGCGGAAGAGAACGGGATCAGCATCCTTAAGGCTGATGCATGTAACCTCATTGCTTTTTTATCACACATGAAAAAACTCCGGCCGGCTGGAATAAAAAGCACAGCGTCAGCGCTAAAGCATTTTTATCTGTACCTGATCGAAAGCGGAAAAGTACAGCCCGGCATACTTGCTGCAATAAAAGCATGGGATACGCCACATAAAAGAATATACGGGATCTTTTCAGACGCTGATAAGCGAAAACTGGCGGCGGCTCCAGACAGAAGTTCAGATGTCGGAAAACGTGACAAGGCTGTCATAATGCTGGCAATTGACTGCGGTTTAAGAAGTTCTGATATATGCAACCTGAAGCTGACGGATATTGACTGGCGTACGGCTTCACTGAATATCATTCAGAAAAAAACAGGCACCCAGATATCAGTTCCATTCTCATATGAGAGCGGAGACGCCCTGGCTGATTATATCCTGAACGCCAGGGGGCCTTCACCGTTGCCCTATGTGTTTTTAAAAAAGTCATATTTTGACAGTGCTATGACATCTGCCCTTCTGTGCCAGCGGCTTAAAAAGCTTATGGAAAAAGCCGGAATAACCCGTCCTGCATCGGAGAAAATCAACATGCATACTTTCCGGAGAAGCCTGGGAACTTCACTGGTAGATTCTGGGGAAAACCTTGAAATGGTAGCACAGATCCTGGGCCATAAGGACAAGGAGGCAACGAAAGGGTACATCTCTGTTTCAGAACGAATGCTTCGGCTTTGTGCCCTCCCTATGCCTGAGTTGAACGAAAGGGAGGAGCACCATGATCAGAATGAAGTTTGAGAGCGCCCTCCGGCAGAAAGAAGAAGCATTCATTAAGTTTAAAAAGGACTTTGGCCATGTGTATGATTCCCAGACATATCATTTACTGGATTTTGACAGGTTCTGTCTTGCGGAGTATCCGGAAGAAGACTCACTGACAGAAGACATGGTAATGAGATGGTCTGTCATCAAAGATACTGAAACTTCAAACGGGTACATTTCAAGGATAACAACAGTACGCCAGTTCGGCAAATACCTTGCTATGATGGGAGAAGATGCTTTTATTCTTCCCGAAGGGCTGAAGGGCGGAGATATGCCACTCATGCCATACATATTTTCCAGTGAATCTCTTAGGGATTTTTTCCTGTATACGGATACGATGGACCGGTATTACCAGTCAACGGTCCGGCACATAGTAGCCCCTGTCATGTTCAGGTACATGTACTGCTGTGGACTGCGTCCTATCGAAGCAAGACGCATGGACCGGGAAGACGTAAACCTTAAAACAGGAAGAATATTTGTAAGAGAATCTAAATATAACAAGGAAAGGGTTATTTACGCGCCGGATGAACTGCTGTCTCTTACGCGAGACTATCTTGGTAAGATAGCAGCTGTTTTTCCTGGAAGTGCTGCACTGTTTGTGGACAGGAAGGGGGGGCGACTTTCTAAAGACGCACACCAATACCTTTTTGAGCATTGTCGCGATGGTTCAGGGATAAAGGAGTCCGGCACAAAAAGGCCAAACATGTACAGCTTTCGTCATTCCTTTGCAACCCATCGTATATACCAGTGGCATAAGGACGGCAAAGATATCAGTTCACTTCTCCCCGGATTAAGTGCATATATGGGGCATACAAGGTACCAGCATACCCTGTATTACCTTCATTTTCTGCCGGAACTTTTCTCTGATATGGCGGGGTTCGATCTTGAGCAGTTCTCAGAAATCATACCGGGGGTGACTGGTGATGACTGATGAAAGCAGGAAAATGTTTGAAAAGATACGGGCATTCCTGACCGTATACATGCCAAAACAGCGTGGATTGAGCAGCTATACAATAAAGTCCTACAAACAATGTATAAACCAGTTTCTGACTTATATTACACAAAAAAAGAAGGTCCGATATGATGAAATATCATTCAGGAATTGGGATGCTTCTACAATAAGCGACTATCTTGTCTACCTTGAAAATGAAAGGAATGTGTCGGCTTCTACCAGGAACCAGCGCCTGTTTGCAATACGTTCATTCCTGAAATATGCCAGGATATCCAATCCGGAGCTGATGGCATTGTCAATGGAAGCATCCGGGATCTTGACCGCAAAAGAAGCCGGGGAGCCGGTTGCGTTTCTGAGTGAGAAGGCTATGGAGGTCCTTCTCCGGCAGCCGGATGACAGCACCAGGATCGGACTCAGGGATATGTGTTTTATGGTTACCATGTATGATACTGCCGCAAGGGACTGCGAAATGCTGAACCTCCGTCTGAATTCACTGGACCTTAATGAAGGATGTCCAAAAGTAAGGCTTGAAGGAAAAGGCAATAAAGTCAGGCAGGTGCTGCTCATGAAGAAGACTGCCAGTCATTTAAAAAGATACATCAGCGTATTCCACTCCGAGGATACAAAGAAAGAAGACTGGCTGTTTTATACAGTTGCACACGGAATACGGAACAAAATGTCTGATGACAACGTAGCGAGGTTTTTGAAAAAATATACAGCCATGGCAAAAGCGGAATGTGAAGAAGTACCAGCCAAAGTAACACCACATCAATTTCGCCATTCCCGTGCGATGCACTTGTATCGCCATGGAATGCCGCTTCAGCTTTTGGCTGAGTATATGGGACATGCATCAGTTATATCAACTCGGATTTACGCATATGCGGATACAGAAATGAAACGAGCTGCAATTGAAAAATGCCAGGGAAGAAATGCTGCAGCAACAGATCTTCCTGAATGGAAGAATAATGATGAGCTTATCAAAAAACTGTATGGCCTTGCGTAAATAACTTATTCCGATAGAATCGAGATCATAACATGATTCATATATGTTTTTCTTGATTCTGTCGGAATAACTAAAACATCGGAATAACTTTTATAATTCCGATGTCGGAATTACAGCAGTCCTTTAAATCTGTCGGCCCGTGTGCCGCAGAAGAGGAAAAGCGTACCTTCTTCCATGGGGTCCAGTCCGTAGTGAAGGCTGACGATGGACTTCAGTCCATCGATCCCCTTGCGAAGGTCGGTCCGGCCGCACCGGAGTATGATCTTTTTGATACCGGAAGCTTCCTTAAGCATTTCTCACGGCCCTCAGGACTGTGGAAAGAGTGGATTCACTTACCCCTTCTGTGACAAAGATCCTGCAGTCACTGCATTGAAGGACAAGACCTTTTCCCGTCTGGCGGTAAGCTGAAGAGTCTGCCATATCTCTGACTGACTGGAGATCCACCTCTACAAACCTGTTATCAGGCAGGGATCCGGAGAGACTTACTGAGAGCTCCTGTTTCTCGGACAGGTGATGCCCAGTGCTTTCAGTCTGCCAGATACGATGCTGCCAGTAGTAGAGTTTACGTTCGGAGATCCCGTTAGCCTTACACCAGGCACGTTTGCTCATGCCGCTTGTGTTGGCTTCGGCCAGGATCTTTTTCCACTCCGCAAGGCGGAATTCCTTCGTTTTCTTTAACATCTCCCTGCCTCCATTGATAGAATCATTAGTCAATTGATTCTATCAAAGACAGGGTTCTCGAAACAGACAACAACTATTTGACGCTTACTTCCATTATTCTGTTTCTCATTCTGTTTCTCATTCTGTTTTCCATTCTGTTTCTCATCCTGTTTCTCCGTCTGTGTTTTCCATTCTGTTTCTCATCCTGTTTCTCCGTCTGTGTTTTCTATTCTGTCTCATCATTTTTGTTTCACCAATGTGATTTACCATAATTATCACTATTTTTTTGTTTATCGTTTTTCCATAGAGGAAATACGTGCTATAATAGTCCCTAATCGGGTTTATACAGGCCTTTTTTTCTGAGCATTTTTGTACATTCTGTTTCTTTTTTACAGGAAATCTGTACTTTTTTGCAAAAATCTTGTACTGTTTCCGGAAAACAAGCCTGATGACCTTATTATAAAATCTGAAAGAGGGGAACTGATCAACAATGAGATTTCTGTCCAATCTGGTAACCGGCCTGGGGCTCGGAAGCGTATACGCAATCATTGCCCTTGGATACACAATGGTCTATGGCATTGCCAAGATGCTGAATTTCGCTCACGGTGATGTCATCATGGTAGGCGCCTACATCGCCTTCTTCGCACTGAACCGCTTCAGCCTCCCGCTGATTCCCGGAATTCTGGTGGCTGTTCTGGGATGTACGGTTCTCGGAGTCGTCATAGAGCGGCTCGCCTACAAGCCTCTGCGGCAGGCGTCCAGCCTTGCCGTCCTGATCACTGCGATCGGCGTAAGTTATTTTCTGCAGAACGGAGCCCAGCTTCTGTGGAGCGCTTCCCCCAAGATGTTCCCTGCGATCATCTCCTCCGGTGCGCTGAAGATCGGGAATCTGTCCATCGCTTATCTGACCCTGGTCACGATCGCAACCTGCATCGTTGTCATGATCTGCCTGACGCTCTTCATCAACAGAACCAAAACGGGAAGCGCCATGAGAGCCTGTTCCGAGGATAAAGATGCCGCGAGACTGATGGGCATCAATGTGAACGGCATCATCTCCCTCACCTTTGCCATCGGCTCGGGTCTTGCCGCTGTGGCGGCTGTACTCCTGTGCGCCAACTACCCTACTGTCACTCCTACGCTCGGATCCATGCCCGGCATCAAGGCCTTCACGGCCGCTGTCTTCGGCGGGATCGGTTCTATTCCCGGAGCCCTGCTGGGCGGACTGCTGCTGGGGATCATCGAGATCCTCTCCAAAGCCTATATTTCCACACAGTTGTCCGATGTCATCGTCTTCGGCGTGCTGATCGTCATCCTTCTGGTGAAGCCCGCCGGGCTTCTCGGCAAGAAGATCAACGAAAAGGTTTAAGGCCCCGGACGGGCAGACAGGGAGTTTAATATTATGAAAAATAGTAAAGGAATCTTCGGCTATCTTCTGGACAGCAGACATCGCAGCAGAACGATCTCCTATACAATGGTGATCGCCGCATATATCATTCTGGAGGTGCTCCTCCATTCAGGAAGTCTTTCTAATCTGTTTCAGGGCCTGCTGGTCCCCGCCACCTGTTATCTGGTCGCGGCGATCGGCCTTAACCTCAACGTCGGCGTTTCCGGCGAACTTAATCTGGGACAGGCGGGATTCATGGCAGTCGGTGCCTTTTCCGGTGTCTGTGTCTCCGGCCTGCTGGCAGGAACCCTTCCGGCCATCCCCCGTCTGATCCTTGCGATCATCGTGGGCATGCTGCTCACCGCGGGAGTAGGCTTCCTCATCGGTATCCCGGTCCTGAAGCTCCAGGGCGACTACCTCGCCATCGTCACACTGGCTTTCGGCCAGATCGTAATGAATCTGATCATGAACCTGTACGTCGCCTTTGACAGCACGGGGATCAAGGTCAGCTTTGTGGAGAGCAGATTTGATCTTGAACCGGGCGGGAAATTTCTGATCAACGGCCCCATGGGCGCCACCGGAACAGAGAGGATCGCCACCTTCACGGCCGGCACCATTCTCGTCCTCTTTGCCCTGGTCGTCGTCTACAACCTGATCTACTCCAGGAACGGCCGCGCGATCATGGCTGCCCGCGACAACAGGATCGCCGCGGAATCGATCGGCATCAACATCGCCAACACCAAAATGATGGCCTTTGTGATCTCCGCTGCCCTCGCAGGCGCTGCGGGCGCGCTCTACGGCCTCAACTATTCCACCATGGTCGCCAGCAAATTCGACTATAATACATCGATCCTGATCCTGGTCTATGTCGTCCTCGGCGGACTCGGCAATATTAACGGCACACTGATCTCGACCGTTGTGCTCTTCCTGCTGCCTCAGCTTCTGCGCGGACTGCAGGATTACCGCATGCTGATCTATGCCGTGATCCTCATCGTGATCATGCTTGTCACAAATAATAATGTGCTGAAAACAAAAATGGGATCCCTGCGCAGGAAAAAGGCATAAATTGTCTGCGGATGACTTGACTTGTTGATCCGCGTTCTGCAGCCGGCAAAAGAGTATTCCATTTTAAAACAGGCACGTTTATGAAGCAGCCGCCCACACTGGCAGCTGCATGTTCAGAAATAAGGGCTGTAAACGGTTCTTATAGATGAGAGGTAGTTATGAACACTAATGAGACCCCCATTCTGGAAGTCAAAGAGCTGGGAATCGATTTCGGCGGCCTGACGGCCGTCAATGATCTCGATCTCGCTATTTACAATAAAGAAATCGTAGGACTGATCGGTCCCAACGGCGCAGGCAAGACGACCGTCTTTAACCTGCTCACCAAAGTATATAAACCCACCAGAGGCACGATCTTTTTTGACGGAAAAGACACCGCTGGAAAGACTGTTGTGGATATCAACAAGGCCGGCATCGCCAGGACATTTCAGAATATCCGACTTTTTAACAATCTGACAGTTCTTGACAATGTCAAAACAGCTTACCACAACAACATCCGCTATTCGCCTGTTGAAGCTGTCTTCCGCCTGCCCGGCTACTATGCCAAAGAGCGCGAGATCGAAGGTAAGTCCCGTGAGTTACTGGAGATCATGGAGCTGGGAGACTTTGCGGATGTGACCGCCGGAAATCTCCCCTACGGTGCCCAGAGGCGTCTTGAGATCGCACGCGCAATGGCAACCGAGCCCAAACTTCTCCTCCTGGATGAACCCGCAGCGGGCATGAACCCCCAGGAGACCGATGACCTGATGCGGATGATCCGTTTTGTGCGTGACCATTTCGAGATCGCCGTCCTCCTCATCGAGCACGACATGCAGCTGGTCATGGGAATCTGCGAACGCATCTACGTGCTCAACTACGGCATGCTGCTGGCCCAGGGCCTTCCGGCTGAGATCCAGGCAAATCCGGAAGTCATCAAGGCCTATCTGGGCGACTGATACTCAGGAACTGTCGCTTATGTTGTTTGCAGACATCTTATTTGCGGCCAATAGCAATTATAACGATTATCCACTTACACCCCTGTGCAGCAGGCAGGTGGCATGAGGTATAAATATGCTGAAAGTTGAAAATCTGAAAGTCCGGTACGGCATGATCGAGGCGATCAAGGGCATCTCCTTTGAGGTGCGCGACGGAGAGATCGTAACTCTGATCGGTGCCAACGGCGCCGGGAAAACCACGACCATGCACGCCATTTCCGGCCTGATCAAGGCCGCGGAGGGCAGCATCACCCTCGACGGACAGGAACTTACAAAGATACCTGCCCACAAGATCGTGGGCATGGGACTCGCCCAGGTCCCGGAGGGAAGACGCGTTTTTGCCCAGCAGACCGTTGAAGAAAACCTGATCCTCGGTGCTTATCTGCGGCGGGATCAGGGAGAAATAGCAAAAGACATGGAGGATGTCTATCAGACCTTCCCCCGCCTCGGCGAGCGCCGCACACAGACAGCCGGCACACTTTCCGGCGGCGAACAGCAGATGCTCGCTATGGGAAGGGCTCTCATGGCCAAGCCTTCCATCCTGCTCCTGGATGAGCCTTCCATGGGCCTCTCTCCTCTCCTCGTTTCAGAAATCTTCCAGATCATCGAGGAGATCAATAAAAAAGGAACCACTATCCTGCTTGTCGAGCAGAACGCAAAACGCGCCCTTTCAATCGCAAACAGGGCTTATGTCCTCGAGACCGGCCGCATCACACTCGATGGCACCGGCGAAGGACTTGCCCGGGACGAACGCGTCCGCAAAGCTTATCTGGGCGGGTAAGAAAACAGCATTACCATTTTCCATTTTCAGACAACCCGGCCATAATGTGGTTATAGCAGAAGCAGGCGGCCATAACAAAACAAGCAGCTATGTCATATCAGGCGGCCACAGCGGGGGCTGAACACAGCTAGTGTGCCGTCACACTAGAAATATAAAAGACTAATTACAAGGAGGGCAAGATGTACGTTAAAGACCATATGACCAGAGAACCCGTCACTATTACGAAGGACGTCAAAATCTCCAAGGCCGTGGACATCATGTCCAAGGGACACTTTCACCGGCTCCCGATCGTCGACGACAGCGGAAAGCTCGTCGGCCTCGTTACCGGCGGTCTGGTCACAGAAAAGAGCGGCGCAAACGCGACGTCCCTGTCCATTTATGAGCTCAACTATCTCCTGAGCAAGACCAAGGTCGAAGATATCATGCTCACGGATGTCAAAACGATCAAAGAAAATGTCTTTATCGAAGAAGCCGCGCAGAAAATGATAGACGAAGGGATCTCCGTCCTTCCCGTCATAGATGACGAAAACCACGTTGTTGGAATCATCACCGAAAAAGATATCTTCCAGGCATTCACCGACGTACTGGGTTATAAACACCAGGGCACGCGCTTTGTTTTCCAGTGTGACGACACTCCCGGATTTTTCGTAGGAATCGCCAGACTGCTCGCTGAAAACGATGCCAATATGGAAGCCTTCGCCGTTTACCACACCAAGGAGCGCGGTACTGAATGCGTCGTCAAGGCAACCGGAGCCATTTCCGTCGAGAACATGGTCAGCATCCTGAAGGATGCCGGTTACAAACTTAACGATGTCACACAGACCACCAAGTTTGGAACGACCAAGACATTCGATTTATAATTTCTGGCAAGCATAAGAATATGCAGAGTATTAACTGGCTTCCCGAAAGCCAGGAACAGAAATAAAAAATTCATGGGATTAAAAACGGATGAACTGCCTCCCGCAGTTCATCCGTTTTTCGTTTCCATTTTTTCCCTGTTTTTATTCGTTCCTACTCGTCTGTTGCAAGCAGTTCCTCCCGGATCTTCTCGATCAGTTCCTTCTGCTCTACGGCATCCAGATATTTTGACGCCCGGATGACACAGGTCTTTTCCACATCAAAGGCGCCTGGATCCATCAGGCTCCCCTCAAAAAATCTGAGATACTCTATTCTTGCCTGTGCATCTTCTTCTGTGGGAAAGATCTCGACAGCGCCGCCGCCAACTGTACCGATCATAACCACATCGATCACTTCTTTCGGCTTTTGTTCTTTTTCCTCACTTATCTCAGAGGCGGCCGTCTCTGAAGCTGCGGCATTCTCCGCAGTAGTTCCTGCAGAAGTTCCGCCCTCCGCAGTGTCCTCAGATGTGGTCCCGGAAGCCGGGCTGCTCTCCAGTTCTCCGGAAGCCCCGGCCGCTGCGGCGCTTTCCACTGAAGTTCCAGCTGCTGCGGCACTGTCTGCTGCGGTTCCGACTTCTGCGGCACTGTCTGCTGCGGTTCCGGCCTCTGAAGAACTGTCTGCTGCAGTTCCGGCTTCTGCAGAACTTTCCGCTGTAGTTCCGGCTTCTGCCGCGTTTTCAACCGATGTTCCGCCTTCCGCAGCGTTTTCCCGGGCAGTGTCGGCTTCTGCCGGGTCTTCGTCTGAAGCGCCTGCCGCTTCCTCGTCCTCGTCTTCGTCCGGAGCTTTCTTAAACGCTTCTTCCGGAAGGAGCTCACGGTCCACACGTTCATCAAGGAAATATACACAGCCGGTATAGCCGCCTTTTTCGCCGAGAAGACCATTGGGATCCTGTTCTTTTGTCACAGCTCCTGTCTCAACAACGGTACTGATCCTTTTGAGACGTCCGCTCACAAAGTCATCGGGCGGAGCCGTAACATTTGCCAGCTTCTGCACACTGTTTTCATAACTCTTCTGTGCATCCTGTACCGCTTTGATCTGCTCAGAATAATCGGGCACAGCAGGGATCTCCGGTATCTTTGTCATGGCTTCCTCAACACCGGTTGCCGCTACATCGGCCTCCATTTTCTGGATTTCAAGATCACTTTTGTTGAAACTGCTCTGCAGCTCCCGCATTTCAAACGGATCGAACTGAACGGGAGCCTCCACCAGCCTGCCTTCTGCAGTTTTTATGGCTTTCTGCAGCTTTTCCAGAGTCCTGGGTTCATAGGCTTTTTTATTCTGATCTGCTAAAGAACCTGCTTCGTTCAGAACCCCCTGCAATTCTTCATTCGCAGCAGCGATACTGGAAGCGGCTGCATTATATTTTTCTATTTTTTCATTATAGGAACGGGCAAGTTCATTATACGCGTCGATAGAGCCGGAGGCCGCAGTCCGGGCAGTGTGTATATTATAATAAAACACAGCCAGCACCACCGCTGCGATCACTGCCGCTATTACAATTGCTTTTTTAACCATCTGACACTCCTTCCCGGGGGAAACAATTCAAGACTCGCTCTTATTCTATTTTATCTGCTATCTTCATTCCTGTACATAGGCGCTTGTCACTTTTCAGACTGATTCGAAATTGTTACCGTACAGACCCCTTCGAAATTCGAGGCGTTTTTCCGCCGCCGGCTGGGCATAATATTGCTTAAGCTGGCATAGTATTGTGTAAATATGGTAGAATAGACTATATAAAACTATCCCTGCCTTTTAAGAGCAGGCAGAAAAAACGTTACGGCAGACAGAAATAATGCAAACATGTTTTATATTCTATGAGGAGGCATATGGTTAGAAATAAGATTTGGGCTCGGCCCGGCCACTCCGTAGAACACAGCATGCGCATGCAGAAAAGGCGGTTCTGCAGAGGGTTTTCTGTTATTCTTGTATTTTTGCTGATACTTTCTGTACCTTTTCAGGCGATATCCGCGGCATTTTTATCTCTCCTGCCCTTCGGGACTTCTGGAACCGCAGGTACGATCTCCGGACCGGGCCTGTTGCCGCCGCTGAGCCTGGAGGCAGAAGCTTCCGTCCCCTGGAAACATGAGTACCATCTCAGGGGCGACGAAGAATTCCAGGCGCATGCGCGCCGGATCATCGAAACAGGCGTTACAGCCCCTTCTACCGAAGGCGAGGTCTATTACGCAGGACCTTCAGACGATGTCCAGGGAATAATCAACCAGCTCGGCCCGGGCGACACTCTGTATCTGCGGGAAGGTGTTTACAGCCGCAAGATCCGCTTATACGGCGGAGTACAGGGCCGGCCGGACGCCTATATCACCATTGCGGCAATGCCGGGAGAAGAAGTCATTTTTGACGGATCCGGCCTTAGCGGCCATGATCAGGACCAGGACGGTCCTTCTATGTTCTGGCTGTATGGCTGCGGCTATGTCCAGCTGACCGGATTTGAAGTCCGCGACGCGCATGGCAGGGATGCCAGCGCCATTCTTCTTGAGCCAGGCACCCATCATGTTGTCGTCAGCGACCTGTACATCCATAATATCTCCACACCCAGTCCCCGCAGCGAAGACCACTGCGCAAATGCCATACTTGTCATGGGAAGAAGCGGGAACACTATTTCCAATGTCCTGCTGTTCCGCAATACGATCCGGAACTGCGAAACCGGCTGGTCCGAGGCGATCGCGGTTTCTTCCAACGCCGCGGAGATCAATGTTGTCGGCAATGTCCTTGATGACACAGGCAACATTGCCATCTGTTTTTCCGGCAACTATGGAAATGCGCCTTCCTCTGTCGACTATCCCCGGGGCGGGCTCGTTTTCGGGAACGTCATCACCGACTGCCACTGTGTATATGATACCGGCTTCGCCATTTATGCGGACGGCGCCCAGAACATAGATTTTGTCGGCAATACTGTGAGAGACTGCGACGGAGGGATAGAGGCCGGCGCGGAAGAAGGCGGGCACAATACCCGCAATATCCTGATCGCCAATAACCTGCTCACAGGGTGCGCGGAAGCAGCGATCGGTCTGGGCACACCGGGAGGCGGCGGACATGTGAGCAACGTGACCGTTTACGGAAACCGTTACCGCCATGTCGGATGGCTCAGCGGAGGCGCCTCCATCCTGCGGTTCGGTGCGGGAGGTGTAAATTCCTATGATAACTCCTACATTGATGATGACAGTCAGATGGACCGGCCTTTCTTCCCGATCATCAAACATCCCGCTGTGCACTGAAGATGACACGTAAAAGGCATTACTGAAAATGTCATCGCTGGAAAAGCCATTATTGAAAATAGCATCACCGGAAATGTCATCACTGGAAAACTATCACTGAAAACGGCATCATCCAAAACAGCACTGCTGAAAAAAGGCATTCTCAAACAGCATTACTGCCGTAAACAGCATAACAAATCAGACATAATATTCAGACAAAATAACAAGGAATCTTAAAATGGTCATAAAGAAAGATGTGCTCTTTACCCCTGCGAACAAGACCCGCGGCCTTCATATTTACCTGCCTGACAACTACAATGAGACAAATGAACGCTATCCGGTCATGTATTTTTTTGACGGACACAACCTGTTCTTTGACGAGGACGCCACTTACGGAAAAAGCTGGGGGCTGAAGGACTTTCTGGATGGATGGGGCAAAGACATCATTATCGTCGGCCTCGAATGCGGGCATGAGGGAAATGAACGGCTGGTGGAATTCTGCCCCTATACTTTCCACGGCAGATTCTGGGGCGGCACCTTAAACGGCACCGGACATAAGACCCTGCAGTGGATGGTCTCCACCCTCAAGCCGATGATCGACCTTGAGTACCGGACCTGGCCGCACAGAGAGGCTACAGGGATTGCCGGTTCCAGCATGGGCGGTCTGATGGCCCTGTGCGGGGCGGTCTGCTACAATGACTGTTTCTCAAAGGCAGCCTGCGTCTCCAGTACAGTCTCTCCCTGTATGGCTTCTGTGCGCCGTGATATCCGCAGCAGCTCCATTCAGGAGGATACCCGCATCTATCTTTCCTTCGGAACAGAAGAAGCTTTTCTTCCGGATCCCTCGGATCCCATGAAAAGTCTCACTGCCATTCATAACCTCACTGTTCAGAAGGATCTGATCGAACGCGGTGTAAGGACAGATCTGTACTGTCAGATCGGAGGCGGTCACAATGAGGCCAGCTGGGAATTGCAGATTCCCCGTTTTATGGACTTTTTATGGCGATAAGAGGACAGGATAATCCGGTACGGCCAGGAGGCTCCGGAATGCTCAGGATTATCCTGAACTATACATGAGAACCTTCCGTGATCCCAACGTCGAATGATAACGACGCCGCAGGGGAAACGGGATAGTGATTTTAGTTCTACTTACAAGTTCTACTTACGCTGCTTTTGATCGAGACGGAGCACTCACATCAATACCTGAACACACCTTGACACCTATATACATAAACTATACATAAACAGCGGGGGAAATCCCCCGCTGTTTATGCATCTGCGTCAAAACGCAAAAAATTGTTATAGTGCACGTATTGAATTCAGCCCGTAAAAGACCGGCATCTCAGGAAAAGTACTCATCATACCAGACGAGGAAGGTATAGATCGTCCATACCTTTCTCCACAGGTCGGAATTTCCTCCCGTGTATTCGTCAAAGATCGCCTGGACCTCCTCCAGCCGGAAGAATCTGGCACAGGACTCACTCTGAAGCCGTCTTCTGACATCACTGTTGTAGCGTTCGTCCGCCAGCCAGATGCGGATCGGGACAACAAAGCCCAGCTTTTTGCGGAAAGCGATCTCTTCCGGGAGGACCTTTGCGGCTGCTGTCCTGAAGGCCACCTTATTCTGCTCCTCGTTGACCTTGAAGCGGGAAGGCATACGGGAAGCGATGTCAAAGATCCTGCGGTCTGTCAGCGGCATACGGATCTCCAGTCCCGCCGCGGTGCTCATCTTGTCCACATTGAGGTAGATATCTCCCTCAAGCCAGATCTGAATATCCACATCCGACATTTTTGCAAGAGGATCCAGCCCTTCTGTCTCTTCGTAAATATCCTTTACAAGATTGATTGGAAGATTTTCCGGATCATAGCGAAGAAGAAGCCTCTTTTTTTCATCCTCCTTCATAATATTCGTATTGCCTACGTAGAAGGTCCTGAGGTTATCTCCATAGCGCTCCGCATTGCGATACATGTTGTAACCGCCGAAAAACTCGTCTGCTCCTTCTCCGGAATAGCAGAGCTTCGTATGTTTTGCTGTCTCACGGCAGGCAATGGCAAAAGCGATCGCTGAAGCGTCGCCGAGAGGCTGCTCCATATTTTTCATGACATAGGGTACGATCTCAAAATAGTCCTCAGGAGTGACTCTGCAGCGGCAGCTGCTCCGTCCCAGATAATCCGCTGTCTGCTTCGCAAGGCCGGACTCGTCAAAGCGCGCTTCATCATAGCCGCAAGAATCCGTCACCTGCACATCCGACATGGCAAGGACATACGAGGAATCCACCCCGCCGGAAAGGAAAGATTCTGCTTTTTCATCCGGATCTTTCACTTCCTCCATGACAGCCTGAAGCGTCGTGTGGATCTCATCGGCCCATTCTTCGAGGCTGCGGCTTTCATCCGGCGCAAAAACAGGAGTAAAATAGCGGGTAATGGAAAGTCCGCCTTCCTTCCAGACCAGATATCGTCCCGGCAGAAGCTTTTTGATCCCTTTAAAGAACGTATCCTCCCCGGCCCCGTAGGTCAGGCTCAGATAAATCTGCAGCATCCTCTCGTTTAGTTCTTTGCGGAAACCCGGCTGCGAGAGAATGTCCCTGATCATTGTCCCGTAAAGAAAGTCTCCTTCCTCTGTAATACAATAATAAAAGGGCTTTGTCCCGAACGGATCGCGGAGGCAGAAAAGCTCCTGTGCCTCTTCATCCCAGAGCGCAAAGGCAAACATGCCGTGCAGGTGCGTCCCCATGTCATGGCCCCATGTGCGGTAAGCGCATTGCAGGATCCGGTCTTCCCGCTCTTTTCGTGTAAGCGCCTCTGCATTTTCTATCTGTAATTCGCTGCACAGAGCTTTCCAGTTTCTGATATGTCCCCTGTATGCTCTAATCTCAACCATTCTTTTTCCTTCTTTTTTATTGACTGATATCTTCTTTTATATTTACTAATATTAAGTAAAAATCCCTTACTCCATTGCCTTAACGATCGCATCCAGCTCAGCGTCGGACGGTTTCCCGGGTTTCCAGAGAATGCGCTGACCGTCGCTCTTATACCTCGGGATCACGTGCAGATGAAAATGAGGCACTGTCTGGCCTGCCGTTTCTCCATTATTCTGTACGAGATTTGCTCCATCACAATGCAGCCTCTCCTTCATCCGGATGGCCATCTGCTGCCCGATCTTCATCGCCCCTGCCGCCCAGTCCGCGGGAATCTCATACACATCCGCAAAATGCTCTTTAGGCAGCACAAGCGCATGACCTTTTGTCGCAGGTCCAAGGTCAAGGATCACACGGTACCTGTCATCCTCGTACAATGTCCTGGAAGGGATCTCTCCGTTCGCGATCTTACAGAAAATGCAATTATTGTCTTTCATTCCTATCCTCCATGTAGAAATCCCAGGTGTAAAACCGGGATAAAATGCAAGGCCTTTTACCAGGGTTTTGCGCATAAAGCACGCGAAACCCCGAAGCCGGTCAATGAACAGCCAGCAGCTGCAAGTTCCTTCTATTACAGGCTGCAGCCATTGCAATTTTATCATTGGCAGAAAAACACGTCAATCATGCGGTTTCTCATTCCAAAGTGCCGGCTCCAGAGTACCAGCACCGGATTGTCATTTCCAGAGTCCCGGCCCCAGAGTGCCAGCACCGGATTGTCATTTCCAGAGTCCCGGCTCCAGAACAGCCAGTTCCAGAAGAACCGGTTCCAAAGCAGTCGGTTCCAGTATATCGCACCGGTCCACGATTACCGGTATACAAACTGCATTCTGCCAAGGAGGACGTGGTCTCCTTCCTGCAGGGCGCGGCACTCATTTGGCAGAAGGCGCTCTCCGTTCAGCCATGTCCCGTTCGTACTGTTGAGATCACGGATCGTCATTCTGCCCTCCCGGTCAAGTGCAAAACGGGCATGCATACGGCTCACACTGCTGTCATCCAGGACCTGGTCGACATATTCTCCTATTTTTCCCACAACGCAGGGCAGATCCTCCAGACTGATCTTCTCCCCCCTGCACGTCCCGATCCCATATAGACCGCAGGGCTTTTTCTCTTCCGGCCGGAGCAGGCAGGTCTCGCCAAAAGCCGCCGGTTCACGGGGAGGCAGAAGTCCTTCGTTCCCTCCCGGCCTTTCCACTTCCCCTTGTAAAACGTCCGCAAGCATCCTCCCGCGAGCGGTAGGGTTCTGCGTTTTTTCATCGTAATAACACAGACTGTCTGCATCCCTCCATGTCAGGTCGTCACCTGAAAAGACAGTTTCTTCGTAATCTGTTTTTATGTCTGCAGCCTGTATCTTTTTTCTCCGTTCCTGAATGAGACCGACAGCCCCAAGGATCCCTCCGGCTGCAGCCAGAACGCCTCCAAATGCCCTGCTCAGGATCATCTCCCTCTCCTGCAGCGGACAGAATCGATCCAGAAGGAGCAATGCGGAACCTGCCAGAATAAGGATAAGGGCAGAGATATACCTTATCTTCCTGTTTCTTTTTCCCCGCCCTCCTGACGGCTGCTTTGTCCTTCTTTCCATCTTGTTTCCGACTGCAGCCTGCTCTTGTTCCAGTTCCGGAATCTCCCGCTCCCGGCTATATTCAAAATAATCACTTTCATTCTTATCTGCTTCCCGCGCTGTGCCTGTTTTCCGTGCCTTTCTTGCCCCGTTGGGGGAAGTCTCATGGCAGGTACTGTTCTTTAAACTGTCTTTTCTTTCTATTGACCCGGTATCCTTTCGAACCTGCCTGCCGCTGTCCCGGTAATCCCACGTAGTCTCAGGCAGTATTCCTTCGTGATTCATATCCGGCAATGACGCCCCACTTCTTTTTTCCGCAAAAACGGGAACCTGAGCATGAACTGATCCGCGGCTCTCCACAGGGTGGATACCCAGCTCCTCCAGTATATCCTCCCTCAGTCTGAATCCGGGCTTTTCTGCCATCATACAGAGGCGGTAGGACAGCGCCGCTGCCCGTTTGTCCCTTCCGTCCACTCTGTCAGACAAAAACGTGAAAAGGGGTTCCCATCCCCCTTCCTGAATTTCGCCGGGATAATAGACAAAGCTGCATTCCTGTTCCCGGAAATCCGCATAAATGCATTCCGGATCTGTGATGATGTGAGATCCGTCCAGAAGATACTCCGTGAGGGTTTTTTCCACACGGAAAATATCCTCCAGGATCCGCTGCAGGTCTGAACAGCGGAGAGTCCGCCGGTCATAAAGATCAGAGAGGCTCTGCCTGGAAGTAATGTCATAATACAGATACTCTTTGTTATCGATGGAACGCCCGCTGCAAGGCAGCAGTCCCCGGATCTGGTTGGCTGCCAGCATCTTGTACTGATAATTGTTCTTTACTTCCTGCGGGCATGCCAGCACCAGATAATTGTGAGTGGCATCACTGTAATATGTTTTTTCCTCATTTAACCCCATGACACGCTCCTCCACTATACACTTATAAAAACACTCATAAAAACATTTATAAAAATACTTATAAAATACATTTTCGACGATAAGGTTTGACAACTCAGCAGCCGGCAGCACAGGTCTGCAGTGTCCGGGATGGCGGTTTTAACGACAACTATGATCGAGGCGTCATGTTGTCCTCCCGAATCTGGTCATTCAGTGCCTGTGATCGTCAGTCCTTATTATGGGACAGGGCCTCCTTTGAAAGGTTCATGATCCTCCTTACTTTTCGATAAGCTTTCGGCGGGTCTGTGCGGCGGGCCTGTCCCTGGGCACTCAGGGCCCAATCTGTCTCCATAGGGAAGAAGGATCCCGCTCCCGGAAGAGGAACATCCATCCGGGCCTGGCCGGTCACACGGATCATCCCTCCTGAGGAAGCTGATCCATCAAAGCCGGAGAGCATAAACAGTTTATTTCCGGTCTGATTATGAATCTCCCCCGTACTGCTTCTGTCGGCTGTTCCTTTTTCCAGACTCTGACGGTAACTGAGTATATAAAAATCCTGTGTCATAACGCATCTGTCATATAAATAAAAAGACATATAGATGATCATCACAAACAGAAACAGGACGATCGGCACGATCACGGCAGCTTCCACCGTAAAATAGGCGTCTGCTTCTTTTCTTCTTCCCTTATCTCCATGGGGTTCAATCCCATGGTTTTCTTTTCTCACAAGTAAGTTCAACATTTCTCCGCCTTCCACAGCATCCTGTTTATTTCTTCTGCTATTTAAATCTTCGGCTGTTTACCATTTCACCCGGCACAATCGGCTCAGAAGAACTATGGCCCAGGCTGCCTCCGCAAATACAAGAAAAGGCAATCTGGTCTTTCTGTCCGCTTTTCTCATACAAATCAGGACGATTCCGCATAAGGAGGCGAGAAAGAGCGAGACTGCCAGCAGGATCCAAACTGTGCGGGCATCTGTAAAAGCGCCGACGATGAGGAAGCAGATCCCGTCTCCCGCTCCCGCTGAGCCTTTTGCCGCTGCCGCCAGGATCAGGAGAAGGCATCCCGGCGCCAGACAAGTAAGCCGGAAAAGAATGCCGGATAATAATTCCCGGGGAAGTACGTTTCCGGCTTCATTCATAAAAGCACCTGCCTTTGCAAGGTCCACCATCAGGGCCAGGGTCCCCATACAGGCAGACCACCTGAGGCTGATCCTGCGCTGCTTCATATCCTGTACTGCACAGACAGACAGATAAATCGTCACCGCCGTAAGACTGGCCGGCCAGCCGGATATAAAGGATATAAAACTGAATGCTCCCGCCATTTCCCACCTTTTTACTTCTCTTTTCCTGCTGCAGTGTGGATCCCCGAAACGTCGAAGCCTTCTAACTCCTTCAGAAGTGATCCTGACCTTTGCGACCGGGTCCCATATGTTTTGTCGCACTGTCCATCACTGTCCATAAATCACTTTTGAAAATGTTTACATAAAATTCAATGACTTCCCCCGCATTTCGGACAGGGCCTCAGGTGCGCCTGTGCTTCCTCCGCTGTTTCCTCATGGGTCGTACGCGTGATTCTGGAACAGTCGGGAGAACTGTGATACCTGTTTCCGTCCGGAGTGATATATACTTTCCCACTCGGAGAGGGGTGGCAGTATTCACACGGATGATAGATCGAGCCGTCATTTGCGCGCAGATGTCCCAGGTCAGAGGCATCCGCTTCATGAACATGCGGTTTTAAATAGACACAGTCCGGATCCGTGTGATACACAACGCCATTCTCCGCGACAATATACCTTTTATTTTCTTCGGCAGTCTGACCTTCACCGGGCTGACCGCCTTCCCCGCTCCCAATCGCATAGCCCGTCCATGCATGACCGTAATACGTACTCCGGATGGAAAAATCCGGACCTGAAAGCACTGGAATGAAGGGTCTCGTCCTGTAATCCGCATTGATCTCGACAATATCATTGCCGGACAGAACACGGGAATTCAGATAGGAGATCCCTCCGCTCCCGCCCCGGAGACAGGTACTGTTCATGTAGCCGCTGCCCAGTTGATCCCTCACTTCTCCTGACACATAAGCCAGAGAAAGGATATCACCTGCAGCCTGCGGGATCTGGATTCCTTCCTCTCCGCTTCCCGCCGCATACTCCCGATACCAGGCATATTCACAGATCTTGTCTCCTGTCTGCTGAAGCGCCGCGGTGACACTGCTCTGCAGGCGGATGACATCGAGCAGAAAAAGGACATTAAAAATGAAAAACAGAAACAAAGGCAGCACGATGGAGGCTTCCACTGTCATCCCTGCATTTAAAGACTTCCCTTCACGTTTCCGGATTTTCCCTCCATGTAAGAATCTGTTTTCCTCTAAAATGCAGTCTGCATTCCGGAACCTGCCTGAATCTGAAGTCCTGTTTTCATGAGAACACAGCCGTGCCTCTCCGGAGAAAAGAGAGATGCCTTTTTTTCTTTTTTTCCGGAAAAACCTCTTCAGGTCTAACCTGTCAAATCCGCCTGTTCTGGCAGGATCGTCTGATCCGGCTGCCCTGCCCTCTGGAGATCCTTTTGCCCGGAGAGACTTTCTGATCGGGATCTTTTCCTCAGGCTTCGTTAAAAAAGGCATCGCTCTTCCCTCCGTTTCCGGTTTCATCTGCTTTTAAATGCTGTTCAGGACTCGCGCGGGCATCCTCATGACCGGACATCATCCCGACACAAGTGCCAGGTTCAATACTCGTGCGCGGGCATCCTCGCGGAGCGTTTATTCTTTAGTCATATCCCTCGCACTTTGTCAGTTCAAATTCATATCCGAACCTGCTCCCCACAGACGCCTTCATGGAAAAAGCATCGAGGCACCAGTCCATCCGGAAACCGCTGTTTCCTTCTGTCATGCGTATGTCCATCTCCATGATGTCCATAGTACGCAGGCTCTTGACAGAGCTGCCCTCCAGGAACAGCAGTCCCTGCAGATATTCTGTGTACAAAAGACCCTTTCCGCCGCCTTTACCTCCTCCGCCGACCGAAGCCTCCGGAAAGAGAAGGCCTGAAAGAGAGGTGTTCCATGACTCTGCATCCTTAAACAGAGGGATCCGGCCGCCGTCAAAGAGAATCCTCAGATCCCGGACAGACTCCAGGTAGGCCCAGGCAAAAAGCAGCACGGTCTTAAAGAGTTCTTTCAGTTCAGGGTTTAAAAGGACCAGCGAGAGGACGGCCGCAACTGCTTCCGCCTGAGCCATCCGGCCGGAATCTGTGAAAAGATATGCGCAGTTGGCGGCCTCCCGGATCAGGAGCAGTTTTTCTGCGACCTTCTCCAGATTCTCCCGGTCACTCTCCTTTCCCTCCAGGATGTATTCCAGCTGATATTTCAGTCTCCCTTTTTCGGACAAAGCGGTATAGCATCCGCATTTTTCGCCGAGATAAAGATCAAACAGGGCTTCATCCGCCCGTGGATAACCATGGGAGTTGGCCGGCTTCAGGGCATCGCCGTAGTGGATCCCGCGTCCGGAAAGAAGATTTCCTCCGGAGGAGGCTGTGGAAATCCCGGAGGTATCACCAAATACCTGACTAAGGATCGGAAGCAGGCGAAACCGGTCCATTTCTTCAATCGCATCCTGCGCAGTATCATCTCCTTCTTCCTCTGCCTCCTGCCGTTCCTCACGGGTATGGTTTTTCTGCGCCTCTTCTCTGCCCCTGCGGATCCCCTCGCGCAGTTCATCTTTTGCTTCTTTCCGTTCCTGTTCCCAGACAGAAGCATCCTCCAGAAGCCCCTTCCAGGTTTCTGTACTTGTGAGGATTTCCGCGAGGACATGTCCCGCGGGATCAGCGGACATATAGGCATAAACCTGCTCCCGAAGCGCACATGCACTGCCATCCGCCGCATACCTTGTGCCATCCACGGTCAGTTCCCTTAGATGTGTCCCTGTAAAATCCCCGTTTGCCCCAAACACTGTGGATACCGATGTGTCCAGGTTTTTTTCCATATAATTCTGCAGATGCTGCCGCACATTCTCTGTTGACGCATTCCCTGTCCCGTAAGAGGCATCGATAAAATACAGATCGTACTGCCTGAGCAGCTCTCTGTGAAATTCTCCCAGGACTGACCGGACCGCTATATTGCCGGCACACTCTGTTTTCATCCGTATGGCATTGATCCTTGCTCCCTCGACCAGGACCAGGATCAGAGACAACAGGACAGTCACGGAAAGAGCCAGGAAGACGGTCATATATCCTCCTGCGGTATGATATCGGCACGTCTTCCTGCTGCTTTTCATGTGCTTTATCCTTTATCCTTTCTGTCTGTCAGGATCCGCTGCCGGGCAGACATTCTATCAGACCATCTATGCAGATAATCCATGCAGAGAGTCTATGAAAATATTCTCTGCAGACAATCCATGCAGGCCGTCTGTGAAAATATTCTCTGCAGGCACCTCTGCTTTCTGCCTGTATCCTGCAGGAATCCTTGTTTCAGGCCGGCAGGTCCGGGATCTTGTACCATCCGATGATCTTGTTGCTGTCTGAATTGATCTTTTTAAAAATCTTATTGACCAGATCATTGATCTGCTTTTTAAAAACTATGACCAGGCCGATCAGGACCACGATGATCAGAATGATCTCAACCGTTCCCATACCTGATTCATCTTTCCAGAAATCCTGTACAATTTTTTTCATAAATTTCTCTCCTCTTCCTTACATGGAAAAGCCGAAATAAGCAGGTACGATAATGATCAGCATCGTGATCCCCAGCATGATCATCATCGGAAGCAGGAGTTTCGTCCCCGCCTCTTCCCCCAGTTCACGTGCAAGGTTTTTTCGTTCTTCAAACGAGTTTTCCGCTTCTTCCTGCAGGATCTCCAGAAGAGTGTCATTTCCTCTCCGGAGGTTCTGCACAAGAAGGCTGCATAATTTGGTATACTGCCTTGAGCGGCACCTCCTTCCGAAATGCATGTAGGCTTCCGTCTCCGGTATACCGCTGTTCAGTTCATTGCATACCAGGAGGATCTCCTCTTGCAGATAGCGTCCGCTGCTATCTTTTTCAGATTTCTTTCCCTGCTCCCCGTTCCCGGACCGGCTGCTGCTGTATTCGGACGCGCATTTGAAAAAGATATTGCGCACGCTCATCCCCGCCCCGAGATAAAGGACGATCCTGCTGATCAGCCGGGGATAATCGACCGCCAGCTGGCGGCTCCTTGACAGTGTTTCTTCACCGAGGCGGGAATCCATCATGTACCATGCCGCAAAACAGGCTGCCGCCGCCATAGCCAGTACACCTGCACTGGTATCCTCAACCTGTTCCTTCCAGGAAAGGAGGATTCCCTGGGCAGCAGCGGGAAAATGGAAGCTGTCTTCTGTTGCGCTTTCTTTCTCCGCATCCTCCAGGGCTCTGCTGATTCCTTCCCGGAGCTTCTCCTGTTCGTCCCTGACAGGTGCCCGGACAGTAAAATCCATTTTCTTTTCAAAGCGGTAATCCGCATAGGTCAGGACGGCTGTCAGAACAACCTTTTCCTCCTGCTCCTCCGCATATTCGCTGTTAAAGACAGATCCGTCCGTATCCATGACGGCATAGCGGCTGCTCTCCCAGCTCAGGACAAAAGGATCTGTCGGGTCTGCCGACTGCATGCTGAGAGATTTCCGTATGTTGTCCGGACTCTCGTTGTCCCCCAGGATACTCCGGGGAAAGCGGTCGAGGATCTCCTGTGCATGGACGGCTGCTTCCTGCCGCGTAAACTTCCGCGCGTGGATCGTCAGTGAATAGGTTCCATACTCTGTCTCAGAAAGGCCTTCTTCCGTCCTGCCCCGTTCCGCATCCTCCTGCCCGGAGTTTGCTTTTTCACCGTCATCCTCCTCACGGGAATAAGCTCTGACACTGATCCTCTGATCTCCGCCTCCCGTCGCGTTTCGCCTCACGCTTCCATCCTCCTGCATCACCCCCGAATACAGGGCACTGAAGTGCAGGGCGGCTGAGGCAATGACCCCGGCCAGCAGGACCAGCAGGACACGCTCTATCTGGAGAAGCCTGTATCGTATCTCCTGGCGCCGGGCTTCCATGGATGGATAAAGGATGGAAAGATTTCTCCTGACGCCTTCTTCTCCCGGAATAAACAGATCTTTTCCAATCTTTTTTCGCCTGCCCCTGTATTCATGGATTTTTCTATAGAGGAAGACCGCCATGCGGTGGACAGGCATGAGGATGGGAGGGTCTCTCGCGTAGGGAGGCACCTCCTCATGAAAGGAGACGGCTGCAAGGATCAAAACAATAAGTATGAGTGCAATATAAAAGCCCGAATAGACCGTCGCAAAAATGAGTTCCCTGTTCACTTTGTCTGTTCCTTTCTCTCGTATTCATGATCCTGGTCCCGGGATTCTGGTCCCGGGATTCTGGTCCCGGAAGTCCGTTTTTATTCTTCCTGATCTGCGTTCCCGTTTTCATGATCCTGTTCTCATGATCCTGTTTTCATGATCCTGTTTTCATAATTCCGCTTCCATGATCCTGATCTCACGATTTGCTGCTCATAGTTCAATCGCCATGATCCGGTCTGACAGAAGGACAGCGGCCAGATATGCCAGGAGGCATACGGTCATAAACAAAATGCCGGCCGGATTGTGGTACAACACAGCAAAGAATCCCTTCGTTGTCAGACTCAGGTAAAAAATGATGAAAAAAGGAACAGCATTCATGATCTTCTGTTCATACTTTCTGCTGCTCAGCATAAGGTCGATCTCCGTGTCGATCTCCATCCTCTCCTGAATGAGGGTGGCCGTCCTGCCAATGATTTCTGGAAGATTCCCGCCGCTCTTCCTGGCAATAGAAAAGACCTCAGCAAACTCGCTGATCTCCTCGACCTGCCAGCGGGACGCAAACTCATGGAGAAGCTTCTCCAGGGAAATGCGGTTTTCCAGTCCCTTCTCTATTTTTCTCATCTCAAGGGTGATCATCGCCTTTTCACCAAACTGGAAAGCCATTTCCTTCCTGCACTCGGAGAAGGCATTTTCTGCTGAATATCCGGCTTTCAGTGCCGTTATGATGGCAGTGAGCGCCTCCCTGAACTGGCCTGCAAGCTCTTTCTGTTCCCTCTGGCGCTTTTCTCTGCTCCTGCGTCGGTAATACGGGATCAGAAGGGGAGAAAGGAAGCCTGCTGCAAGGGGTGTGTCATAAAAGAGATAAGCAATGGCTCCCACAAGAAGCGCTCCTTCCAGCAGGAACTGCGGGTTTTCGGGGAGATGGAGAGACCGGCGCACAGATTTTCCACTGCCCTCCTGTGTTTTTTTATCTGCCGTTTTCACATCCGGTTTCTGAGATGTTCTCATTCCGTTTTTCATATCATTTTTTATTTCTTTTCCCATTGCATTTCCATGTTTGCGGCTATGACCGCCCGTTTTGCAAAAAAAGCGAGTGACCGGAAATGATTCAGCTCCAGGGGCAGTGGATACCCGCCATGGCGAGCTTGTCCACAGAGGTCAGAGTTCCTGTCTGCTCCCAGCAGCCTGTGATCCTCCCGTCCTTCTCCCCCTGTTCACGAAACCGGAAGAGAGGTTTTGTCAGGATGCTGCCTTCCTCTATTCCAGTGATCTCACAGATTTCCAGAAGCTTTCGGCTTCTGTCCCTGAGCCTGCCCAGGTGGACGATCAGATCGATCGCCGAAGCCAGCTGGCCCCGGATCGCGGGCAGCGGCAGGTCCATGCCCATCAGGATCATAGTCTCCAGACGGGACAGCATGTCCGGAGCGCTGTTGGCATGTCCCGTCGAGAGTGATCCGTCATGCCCCGTGTTCATAGCCTGGACCATATCGATCGCCTCGCTCCCTCTTACTTCTCCTACAATTACCCTGTCAGGCCTCATGCGCAGGGCGGACCGGATCAGATCGCGGATGCTGATCGGGCGGCAGCCCTCGACGTTCGCGTTTCTCGCCTCCAGCCGTACGATGTTTTCTATGTGCCGGATCTGCAGTTCAGCGGAGTCCTCGATCGTGATGACCCGTTCCGATGCCGGAATATATTCTGAAAGGGCATTCAGGAATGTGGTCTTGCCGGAGCCGGTTCCTCCGCTGATAAAGATGTTGTAGCCGGCCCTGACTACGCAGTCCAGAAAGGAGGCGATTTCTTCGGAGAGAGAACCGAAAGCCAGCAGATCCTCCATCCGGATCGGCTTTTCGGGAAAACGCCGGATGGTGACGATCGGGCCGTTCAGGGCTACAGGAGGCAGGACGACATTGACGCGGTCTCCGTTTGCCAGCCTTGCATCCACGATTGGAGAGGATTCATTGACTACCCGGTTGCAGGCAGACACGATCTGCTGGATAACGTCCTCAAGCTTCTCCCTGGATACAAAAGACCTGTCCGTCCTGGTGATCTTCCCTGCGCGTTCAATAAAAATACAGTCGGGCCCGTTGATCATGATTTCTGTGACCGACGGGTCCTCGACCAGCTCCTGGAGGACGTCCAGCCTGCGGATCGCATTGAAGAGCTCCTGCCGCATTCTCTTCATGTCCTGGAGGGGCAGATCCTGCTCCCGTTTTGCCCGCACGATCTCCTCATCAATCAGGCCCAGTACTTCACCGTCCTCGACACTCCTGGAAAAATCGATTCCTCTGAGAATGGCATCATGGATCCCGTCTCTGATCTGTGTATAGCTGTATCCCACCGTCTCACCACCTGTTTTTATTATTATTTTTATTATTGTTTCTATTATCGTTTTTATTATTACGCAGACAGAATTCCTTTCTTCAGCGGCTGCAGGGAAACACTGTCAGAGTAATGCGATCACCCGTTTCCCCCTTCAGCAGCCGCAGAAACACTGCGAAAGCGATGCGATCACCCGTCTTCCCTGAGCAGATGCTCCCGGATCCAGGCCGCCAGTTCCCCCTTGGTCAGATTCTCCAGGCTTGAAGGCAGCTCCCTGAACACGGGGAACCTCCACTCTTCTGTCCGCATGCGCACGTCCTCGTAATCCATCCTCCTGAGCAGGTCTTCGTACTGCAGATAGCGGGCCCGGGAAAAGGGATCATCCCGTACAATGGTATAGACCGTATCGCAGGTTCTCAGCAGGTCCAGAAGGCCGTCTGTGTGCTCTGTAAGGTCAAGCAGCAGATATTCGTACTCTGTCACTTTTTCAATCGTCCGGAACAGGCTGCTCCACTGCTCCTTCCTGATCGCCCTGAGCTCGATAAAGGATTTCATGGGCGGCAGAAAATGCAGTCCTCCCACTTCCTCCGTCATCATTTCCAACTGGCCGGCAAGCTTTTCCCTGGCACATTCGTTGTAATAAATGAGATCGCTCACACTCCCCTCAAACTCCCTGGAGAGCATCTTTTCCAGACCGGAAAAGGCTTCAAAATTCATATACAGGACCCGGCGGCGGGCGGCGAGGATCTGTCCGAGCGTCAGCGTGAAAGTCGTCTGCAGGCACCGGCTCACCGGGGAATAAACCCCTATCCGGATCATGGGGCTGCCATGCCGGAGTGAGGACACGACCGGGGTCTCTCCCGCAGCACTCATCGTCCGGATGCAGGCGGCAATATTGGTAATCGACTGATATTTGCTGATATTCTCCGGTTTCTCCATCCATTCATCGCTCTCATTGAGCAAAAGGAGATTCTCGAAACCCGCATTTTTTACTGCCTCATCATACTGTGACTGAGCGATGACGATCAGACGGAAAAGGTTGATCCCTGGATCCTCCATCAGCTTCTGCGCGCTTGTATACTGCCTGATCTCACAGGGAAAAGCCGCTTCCCCGCGCAGGTATTCCACCAGACGGCCCGCATAGGACAGATCACTGTCACAGACTGCGACCACGGGGACTGTCCGGTCTGTCTTCACATCCTGTTTCAGTCCAGCCTGCCTCATCACTTCACTCATCTCCTCATTTATCTCCTCGTTCGTTCATTTGTTTTTTAAAAAATCCCTGTCAGGTGCATCAGGACGCTGGCTGCCACCGGAACCGCGAAGTGGACCGTATGAACTCTGCCCCGGGTCCACAAAAGCCGGGCCGCCCCATAGGCGGCGCCGATCGCGAATGCGCCGGCAAAACACAACAGGTATTCCTCCGATGGCAGAAAACCGGATACTGCCGCCAGAAGCTTGATATCTCCTGCGCCCAGTCCTTTCATACTGTAAAAAGGAAACAGGACAATGACCGTAAACACTGCCGCGCAAAGCACGTCCAGGATCCCTTCCGCTCCTCCCCTCCGGGCGCTCAGGGCCAGACCCAGCAGGAGTCCGGGGACAGTTACAGCATTATAGACCCTCCCTTTCCAGAGGTCCGTGAGCGCGGAGATTCCCACAAGAAGGACCAGTATAATGGTTCCTGTATCTGTATTCACAAAATCCCCTCCTCCCTTTCCATAATTTGATATGTCGTATAATTATTTATTCATCACTCCGCCAGGTGGGTTGATTATACGGTTTCTCCTTCGGGAAGGCAATACACTTTTTGTGATTTTTTCAATTTCATCACTTTGACGAATGTCGGCGGATTTTTTATCCACAATCCTGTTTTTCAGCAGACACTTATGCCGTTTTTATGTGTCAAAAGCAGGAGTTATCCACATAGTTATCCACATTAAACAGAATCTGGCAGTATACAGGAAGCCCGGCAATGAATTTTCCATTTATGACATTGACTTTATATTTTTGTCATGGGATACTTTGTAGAACAAAAGCTGTCCAGGCTCTGGAATTGTGAACAGCCTGGCAAAGCTGATATTCAGACGTACAGCAGACAAATAGAAAGAAAAATAAAACAGAAAAAGGAATTCAAGAGATATGGCTACAGAACTGCATCCTCTGCTTCAGGAGTATTACGAGGAGACCGATCCGGATAAAAGGAGGAAATGTCTCGAAAAATATGAATCAGACCCTGCCGCGGCTTCCGATCCTGCCTGTCAGTACCGCAGGGATTTATATGAAGCCAGATTTACCGACCCGAAAAAGCCCGGCCGGATCGTAGACCGCTTCCTCTGGAACCTCATGTCTTTTTCTGTCATACAAAAGACCCCGGGGCTTTTTCCGAAGCACCACAAAAAAGAGGTCCTCTCGGCAATGCGCAATATGCAGCTGGATGAGCGGCCCCTCAATGAACCTGTCTGCGAAGACGCTCTGTACAGGGAGCTCCGGAACGCGGTCCGCCGCTTCTTTTCCACATGCAGCGACAGTTCCTATGCAGGCGGCTTTTTCGGCCTGATCCCCGCCAAGCCGGAAAAGCGCAATGCCCAGTGCTGCATCGACATCTGGTCCTTCTCCTGCGGAATCTCCCGCCTGCTCGGCCTGGAACAGGAAATGGCACTTTTGTGCCGGGCTGCCAATGACGAATACTGTGCCCTGGTGCCGGGTACAGTTTCTCTGGAGGAAGCCTATAAGATCAATAACAAATGACCGCAGGGCACTGACACTGCGGACGAAAAAGAGCCTGGCTGTTCTTTCAGCCAGGCTCTTAACATTTCCTGTTGTTCTTTAACGTAATATCTTTCCACGGGATATCCCGTTCACGTCAGGCTCCATGTTTTTCTGCCGATCCGGTAAAGAGCGATGCAGATCGCTACAGACAGAAGGGAGCCGAGAGGGGCCGCCAGTCCCATGGGATAGAGGGTGGCGGGGAAGTACACGGCCGCGGCCCACGCTCCGGGGATCCGCAGCGTGAGAATGGAAATAATATTGTGCAAAAAAGAGTAGCCGGATTTTCCATATGCGCTGAAAAAGCCGCTGAAGCAGAAGTGAATACCTGCGAAGATGCAGTCCACCGAATAGGTGCGCAGATACTGGCCTCCCAGGCGGACCACCGTATTGATATTATCCCCCTGTCTGACAAAAAGAGACACGATCCGCGGGGCAAGCGGCTGGCACAGGACAAAAATGACCGTTCCGAAACAGGCACAGATCATGCAGCCGTAGCGCAGTACCGCCCTGCTCCTCTCGTGCCTGCCTGCGCCCGCATTCTGCGCGGAGAGGGCAGAGACCGTCGAGAGCATGGCGCCCGGCACCAGGAAGAGAAAGCTGATAACCTTTTCCACGATCCCTACTGCGGCGGAAACTTCAACCCCCCTGCTGTTGGCGATCATTGTGATGACCAGGAAAGAGACCTGGATCAGACCTTCCTGCAGCGCAATGGGCACGCCGGTCCCCAGGATCTTGCCGGCTGCCTCCCCATTGATCCTGCCGCTTTTGCCCAGCACTTCTCCATGCGTTTTTTTCAGCGCAGCCAGCCCTATGACTACGGAGATCCCCTGGCTGGCCACAGTGGCAGCGGCGGCGCCTGCCGCCCCCATCCCGAAGGGCCCCACCAACAACCAGTCAAGTCCCACATTGATGATCCCTGCCGCAGCCACATAATACATCGGCCGGCGGGTGTCGCCCAGGCCCCGGAAGATGGCTGAGACAACATTATAGGCTGTAATAAATACAACGCCCGCAAAGCAGATACGCATATAAGCCTCTGCCGCCGGAACCGCCTCCTCAGGGACTTTTAAGAGCTGTATGATCTGTCTCGAGAACACCAGAAGCACTGCTGTGAGGACAGCAGACAGGACTGCAAATACTGCCAGCGTAGTCCTTACTGCATTGGACACCCCTCTGCGGTTTCCTGATCCGACGCAGCGGCCGATCAGCACCGTCGAGCCCATGGCAAAACCTGCGATCACCACCGTGAGCATGTGCATCAGCTGGCTCCCCACTGAAACTGCCGAGACCTGGGCCGGCCCGTTGAACTGCCCGACAATGAACAGATCCGCCATCCCGTAAAATGTCTGCAGAAAGCAGGTGATCAGATAAGGGATCGAAAATGCCAGCATTCCCTTCAAAATATTTCCCTGCGTAAAATTCCTCTCCTGCATGCTTTCCCTCTTGTAGAATTTGTTTTGACACTGCCCCGCACATTTGATAATGTACATATGGGAAACATTTTATCACCGGTATTTCAAAATTCAAATATCAATTCAAATCATCAATTAATGGAGGAATAGACATGGCAAAATATGTATGTGATGTTTGCGGATATGTTTACGACGAGGCTCTCGGCGATCCTGACAGCGGCATCGAGCCCGGCACAAAGTTTGAGGATCTCCCGGACGATTTCGAGTGTCCTATGTGCAGTGTGGGCAAAGAGGAATTCTCCCTCGAAGAGGAATAATGATCCACTGGCAGGCTGAGTGCTTTTTTCCGGACTATAATTTTTTACAAAAATTCCTGTCTTCGATTCCTGTAAAAATCACTCCGGAAAACACTTACATTATTCCCGAAAACACTTAAAACAAAAATAAAAAAGGATGGGAAAGCATCAGTCTGCTGTCCCATCCTTTTTTATTCTCCGGCGCGTAAAACTCGCGGGCGAGGCTTGAATCTTCATCGCGCCTGTCTTGAATACGATATCAATTACTGTTTCTCAGTCCCTGCTGCGCTTCCCTCATCATCAGATACCATTTGGAAAAAGCAGTCCCGATAATGATCACATATCCGATGAAGCTCCAGACATCCGGGATCTCCCCAAACAGTAAAAATCCGAACGCAGCTGCGTAAACGACCTGGGAATAGTCAAAGACAGAAATATCCCGCGCCGGAGCATGCTGGTAGGCAGCCGTGATGGAAAGCTGACCGCCCGCGGCGGAGCAGCCCGCCAGCAGCAGGCAGATAAGCTGCCTCGAGGTCATGGGCTGATAATTCATGATCAGGTTGGGCAGCAGGACCAGTGTCGAAAATGAAGAAAAAAAGGTGACGACCAGGGGGCCGCGCACTCCCTGCAGACCAAGCTTACGCACAAAAGTATAGGCTGTTCCTGCAGCAAAACCGCCAAAAATACCGACCAGGGCAGGTATGGAGATAATGCCGGTGGATGGCTTGGCCACAAAAGCAGCACCAATAAAGGCCAGCAGGACACTCAGCCATTCGATCCGGTTCGGAATCTCTTTTAAAATAAAAACTGACATCAGGATCGCAAAGAAAGGGGAGAGTTTGTTGAGCATATTTGCGTCAGCGATCCCCAGATGATCCACTGCCCAGAAATTAGCCAGAATCCCCGCAGTTCCGAAAATACTCCTCATAAACAGGCTGGACAGGCTTTCTTTCCTGATGGCAATCTTCTCTCCTGAGCGGACCAGAAGGACCGCCGCTACAAACGCTGCCACAATATTTCTGAAAAAAGCCTTCTGCATCGTCGGCACATTCCCGGACAGACGCACGAAGACAGACATCATCGAAAAGAAAAAGGCAGCCAGCAGGATAAACAGGATACCTTTCCCCCGGCTGCTGTTTTTTTGCCGCATATTTACCTCCTGAACTCAGGTGCGCGGAAAAACCACAAAGCCTTCCGCACTGATTCTGCTGCGCAGACAAATCATAAAAAACTCTGTGCACTGATTCTGATCCCCTGATAAATCTCAAAACCGGTCCACAGACTCACTCAAGTTTAGTCTCCTGTCCGGTCTTCGTCAAGGCTCCCCGGAATGCTCTTGTTTTTTGCCTCGGAAAACACACTACAGTACACGCCCTATCGAGGGCGTGTACTGCAGCTTGCGAAAATCCCATTCCAAATCGCTTCGCGATGGGATTTTCGCCGTAAAACTCGGGTTTTTCGCGAAAAAGCCGCGAAAAACGCCTCGAGTTTCGAGCCGGTCTGTACTGTAACGAAAATACTTCGTATTATCTCGAGCTTCGAGCCGGTCTGTATTGTAACTTTTTGAACAGTTTTTCATATTTTTCTCACACAATAAGGTTTGCATGCTGTTCAGGATAACTGTACAATATTTTTCAGACAGGGCATCTCTGCCGTGTTTAAATTCTAATAAAATCTTACTACTGTATACTGAAAGATGTTGCTATAGCAGTTTAAGGAGGTTTTAAAGTTATGAAAAGAAAATCTGTCATCACTATCGCGGTTTCAGCTGCGCTGATCCTCTCTCTCGCCGCCTGCGGTCCCACAGACCAGGCAGGCCAGGCTCCCGCGGAATCTCCCGCTTCCTCCGAAGTCTCTGAGGACGCCGGAGCACCGGAACCCGCAGAAGCTCCCGCAGAGACTCCTACAGAAACTCCCACAGAAGTTCCCGCAGAAACTCCCGCAGAGGCGGATACAGCTTCCATGGGCAAGAGCAGCGTCTCAGCTGTCACCGCAGAGCCATCCGTGGAAGCATCCGCGGAGGCTGACACTGCTGAAACGGGCACAAGCGCCGCCACAGCAGCTCCCGCAGAAGCACCTGCGGAGGCAGATACAGGTTCCATGAGCACTGCGGTACCTGCAGATGCCGGAGCGGACATTGTAGCTCCTGCCGGAGAAGCGGGAGAAGATGCAGTCGCCGCTGACACCGCTTCTGCCGCTTCCTCCGAAGCTGCAGGGACAGACGGAACAGAAATGGCAGCTGCCGCGGCAGAGATTGCCGCATCTGACGCAGAGGCTTTTGATACGAAAATGCTCTCCGTCCAGGGACTGCATATTCCTGTCCCGGCAGTTTACAGCGACCAGCTGGTCATTCAGAAACCAGAAGGCAGAGACGACGGCATCTTCCTGACTGTTTCGGAGAAAGCTTCCATCGACGCTGCTTCTGATGACGACGGCTCCAATGAGGGTGCCGGCTGGCTTTTCAGTCTCGCAAAGATCAGTGAAGAGACTCTGCGTCAGCTGCTCTGCCAGGATATGTCGGGGATGGAAGTCTTCGCTTACGATACCGACGGCAATTATTATACCTACAACCACCCCACAGATGTCCGTTACATGCGCGAAAGTGTCGAGCAGATGACAGCGGATCAGGACAAATGGTCCGCTCTCTGCGAGTGGGCAGGATCCGTCCCTGAAAGAGTAGTCCTGCAGAACCCCGGTCTGACCCCGGTGAAACGCACAAACACAAACCTTGACATTATTCTCGCCCGCATCGCCTACGCAGGAGATGTGAAATATACGATCAGCACTACCGCCCACGGCCCCATGGAACCTGCAGATGTCGATCCCGCCCCCTATCTGAACCGTCTGGTCAACGGAGTTACCTTCCAGTACGCCTATGATGAGGAAGAACCTGACGGAGAATATGTTGTTCTCGATCTCCCCGGGGAGGGAGTCCGCTATGACTTCTTCCTGGCGGAAGGAAAGGAAAACTATGTCAGAGAAGTCCACGGTGAAGACTACAGCATTCTCTACAAAGCCGTTTTTGAAGACGGAAACTCCAAAGCCAGCGCCATTATGAACGAATGGTACGAAGCACTTGTGAAAAAATCCGGAAAGTAATCTGCCAATGTTGATCACCGGACAGCAGTCACAAATCACTTATTGACCGGTCTCAAGATGAAATCACCTGTCAGCCGGCCTCGAGACGTCTGCTCTTTTGATGAAATGAAATAATTCAGAGAGACCGACAGCGGTCCCGGGACGGAATTCCGGGACCGCTGTTTTGTTCACTCGCTCATATTCAATTCTTAGATTCCCTGTTTAAATATTCGGTTCTCGTATATTCAGTCTATACATGGTCAGTTTCTATATATCCCGTTCATGTTTACTCTGTTCATGTATTTACTGGCCTCTCCAAAACTCGCTCGCGAGTCTTGGGCAACGGATGCGGGTTCAGGTCAGTTATTCATTTCTTCCATAATGGCGATACCGGAGGAAGTCCCGATCCTGTCAGCCCCCGCTTCGATCATAGCCTTTGCGGCCTCCCAGCTGGAGACGCCCCCCGCCGCCTTGACCTTCACGTCAGGTCCACAGTTTTCTTTCATGAGCCTGACATCATCCACAAGAGCGCCTCCGGTGCCGAAGCCGGTACTCGTCTTGATAAAATCCGGTTTTACGCGGGAAGCGATCCTGGACAGTTCTACGATCTCCTCTTGTTCCAGATAGCAGTTTTCAAAAATGACCTTCACGCAGGAGCCTGTTTTTCTCGCTACTGCAGTGAGCTGTGTCATCTCCTCTTCAATATAGGCCCAGTCGTGCATCTTTGCGCGTCCGACATTGATGACATAGTCAAATTCCCGACAGCCGTCCTTTACCGCATTTTCCGCTTCCGCAGCCTTCATTGCGATCGTAGTCTGCCCCAGGGGAAAGCCGATCGTCGCGGCTGTCAGGATATCAGTCCCTTCAAGCTCTTTGGCACAGAAAGCGACGGGACAGGAGTTGACGCAGACAGAATAAAACCCGTATTTTTTAGCTTCATCACAGAGCTTCCTGAGATCATCCTCCGTGGCATAAGCTTTGAGGTTTGTGTGATCAATCATTTTTGCGACCTGTTTTGCTGTGTACATTCTTTTCCCCCTTTTCCTGGTTCAGGCATTTTTCCGGATTCGTTCTTTCTCTTGCTGGTTCGGACATTCTTTCCTGATCCGTTCTTTCTTTTTCCGGTTCAGGCATTTTTCCGGATCCGTTCTTTCTTTTGCTGGTTCGTAAAATCTTTCCTGTGTTATTTCTTCCGGTTTTTATCTGCACTTCTGAAGGACTGCTTCCCCGATCTCTATGATTTTGTTATCCAGCACAGCAAAGATAATATCAGGGCCGTTTTCGGGGTGCCTGTCCAGGAAATCTCTGCAGGCACAAATCGCTCTCTCCCATGCTGCCTCCACAGGATATCCGAAAATACCGGCTGAGATCAGAGGAAAAGCGATCGACCTGCAGCCATTGGAAAGAGCCAGTTCGAGAGAGCTGTAATATGCCCCGTACAGCAGCTCCGGCTCCCCGTGCTTACCGCCGCCCCAGACCGGTCCTACAGCATGAATGATGTACTTTGCCTTCAGATTAAATCCGGGTGTAATGACTGCGGATCCTGTATCGCAATGGCCGATCCGGCTGCAGGCTTCCTGCAGCTTCTGATGGCCTGCTTCGCTGAAAATAACGCCGCAGACACCTCCGCCTGCCCACAATCCTTCATTGGCCGCGTTCACGATCGCATCGACCTCCATGCGGGTAATACTTCCTTTTCTGATCTCTATTTTCCCCACAGCAGACACCTCCAAAATCTTCAGAATATTTGTTTGCCTTCATTTCTGCCCTTATAATATCAATATTATACACTACTCACTGATCAACAGTAAAACAAAAAGGGGACGGCGCAGTGGTGCCTTCCCCTCAGTGTAAATATCTTGTATTCAGATGTTCTCAGAACAGATCCACATCACCGGTAACGTCACCGTTGACCACATAATAAGCCTTTCCTTCTTCAGCTTTTACATAGATATCAAGAGATGTGATCTCGATCCCCTCTGCGGCAGCCTGAACCTTAGCCACTACATCGTCATAGGAAATCGTCTGATCTGCCATATTCTGGATCATGACTGTAGGAACAACCGCCTTTTTGCGGGGCTTCCTGGTAACGGTCTCTTTGATCTTTTCGACAGTGTCTGCAACTTCTTTCTTAACGCGGGTCTTGCGGACAGTTTTCTTTGCAGGAGCTTCTTCAGCTGTCTCTGCTTTTTTTCTGCGGGTGCGTTTCGGTTTCTCAACAGCCTGCTCTACAGCAGCACCGGTCTCATCGATCTTTGTCTCAACTGCGGTTACTTCTTCTGTTTTCTTTCTCGGCATTTTCCATACTCCTTAAAAAATATTACCTTTCTCATGCGTTCGGCCAGTTAATTGTCCCGGAATTTCTTTCTCAGGATTCTTTCCACAGGATTCTCTTCCAGGAATTTCTTTCTCAGGATTCTCTTCCCGGGTTCCGTCTTCCGTCAGAATATTCCGGGTCTCCCACTGGTCCTCGCGCGGCCATGAAATGCTGTACAGTTCTGCTTTTTTACATGGCTGAATCACGCAAAATAATTTAGAATAATTGTCTGAAAATGTCAAGTATCCGGCAAAAAATTCAAAACTCGCCCGCGGAAACCTTTTGAAGCAAAAACTACATACCTTTCAGGAACCGTGTACGTTCCGCTGTAAAGGCCGCGACCTTTTTCCATAGGGAACGGAGTTGTTTTTTATGGGCGCACAGCTTTTCGGTACAGCGGTCGCAGGAAAGATATTTATTTGTCTTTTCTGAAAATCGCTCCGGATGTCTGTAAAATGTGATCTCCCAGCGGAACAGAAGCGCCAGTGAAAGAACAAGCAGGCTGAGCGCGTATGGACTGCGGACAAAAGCCAGAGGGGTAAAGATCATCGCGTAATCCCAGTTATACATCCGGCAGCTGCTGCAGCATTTGTTTTTCATAAACCACGACTGGAAGGGACAGAAAAACAGGATGCAGATCATGTCGCAGATCGAATAAAAGCAGCACAAAAGAAGCATGATCCCGTCGTCAAACAGTCCTGCCGTATACAGAAGCCAGAAGATCATATTGAAGCTGATCCAAATCAGCGCAATGAGCATTGTTGCATTGTTATCGGGAATCTGTATATCTGTACTGCCTGACCTGATATAGTTTTTCGCAAACTGTTTCTGGCTCCCGGGACTCTCAAGGCGAAAAGGGAAAAAGCGCAGGATCATCTCGATGACAAAAACACCCCAGATCACCAGAACGATAGCAGGTCTCTTTTCCAGGGCATGCGTCATGAGATCGTCGTGTCTTATCCTTCCCAGAATATAGAGTACCAGCGCTGTAAAGAAAAGGATCGACCGGTAGGTCAGACGGACGTAATGCAGTATACTTACCGGCGTCAGCCTGCCGCTTCTGTGCTCTGTGTCCATTTCTGATTCCCCTGTCTGCCTGAACCGGCAGTTGCTTTTTGTTCATGCCGGGATTAAGGAGCTGAAACTTAATAACTTCCGAAAGACGCATAGGTTTTCGGAAGTTATCTGTGAATATTTACGAACAGTTCTTAAGCCTTCTCCTCGGCTTTCATTTTTTCCAGGAACTGGCCGAACACTTCCCTGAGTATTTCCTCACTCTCCACGCCCACATAGGATTCCATCTCGGGGTCTGACTCATCCTTCTCGACCTTCAGAATGACGATGGCGTCTTCCACTTCCCCGGTCCCCTGTGTATCGATCTGCCGGAGGACGGCATACTGCCCGGTTGCGTGCTGGATCAGATCCATGTACTCAAACTTGATGTTGTTGCCCATCTCGTCTTTCAGAAAAATGACCTTGCAGGTAAACGCCTCCATGGGCGAAAATTCCTTTTCCATTTTTACAAAATCTCCTTTTGGTTTTTATATGATCTGTTTATTATACGGTTTATCTATGGTTCCGGTTTCTCCTCCCTCTGTCATGAAAGGAATCAACGGAATCCATGAACACAAGTATACATAAAAAGGCGGACCTTGTCCACCCACCGCCTCTCCCTGAGTCTTATATCACCGGGTCTTATTGTACTTCTTAATATTACTTCAGCTGCTGCTTCAGCCTCTGCAGCTGACTTGAGTATCCCTTAAATATACGAAAATAAAACGACTTAAATACAGGGCTTAAATATCTCCGGGACAGCCGTAAAATCATGGCAAAATTCATCCGATAATATGGTATTATTATAAGCGGATACTTCTTTCCGTGCGCGGCACAGAGGAACAGAGCGCCGCGATCCGGTTAGAGTATTTTCTTCACAAATAGAATACCGTATTTTACGGGTTCTGGAGCTATTCAATGGGTCAGTTTTTAGTTTAACCGCAAAAAGGAGGGATCATGAAAAGACCATCATTGTTATGCACAGCTATTGTAATACTTTGCATGACGGTAACAGCCTGTTCCTCTCAGGACAGCAGCCCTGCTAAAAGCACTTCAAAAGACAGTGCCGTAACGGAAAGCGTTGACCAGGAGACTGCACAGAACGAAGCTGAAGCAGATTCCGCAGTGGAGGCGGATACTGCGGAGAACAGCGCTTCGGAGGACAACGCTTCGGAAGTCAAATCCGGCGAAGGGTCCTTCAGAACTTTGTCAAGAGGTTTTTATGAAAACAGCCGCGGCTGGACGGTCCGGTTTGAACCTTCATTGTTTTCCGTGGAGGAAAACGGGGATGATGTAAAATTCATTTACACCGGAGAATCTGTAGGAGAAAACCTGGTCGAGATCCGCTACGTTCCGGGTGGAGATCCTCAGGAAGTACTTGAGGAAGAGCTGAAGAAGCTGGAGGAAATGGTCGCAGAGTCCGATGGCGAAGACGACGAGGATGAAGACGGGGAGAATGCGGCATCAGATGACACCTCTGAAGGAATCGCTGCGGAAGGTCTGACAGCCGCCGCTGCGGAAATCGCCGCGGAAGCTCTGACAGACAGCGCCGCGGAAATCGCTGCGGAAGGTCTGACAGACGACGCCGCGGAAATCGCCGCGGAAGAAGAACCGGAAGAAGAGGAAGAAGAGGGCGATATCTCCATCGAGCGGGATGAGGGATATTTTATTGATGATACCTGGTGTTATACTGCCACGGTCGATTACTCCGATGACGAGCGCGATGTGACAGAAGTTTTTCAGTCAGCGGAGTACAACGACGGCGTCCTGATCACAAAACTTAAACAGGGCGTAACGGATGAAAATATTCTCGAGGGATTTATGGGCGATGCCCTGTGGGATCTGGTGGAGACACTTTCCGCCTACCAGTATGAACCACAGAAGCAGTTTGCAAATGTTCCCGGTACTTATACCAGAGAGAGCGGCAGTGAAGACGCTGTGGACACGATCATCCTGAGGCCCGATCACCTGGGTTCAATCACCTTCCAGGACAGGATCCCTGTCTATTGGGGCAGCACTGCCCTGACAGAAAAAAATGCGGAGCGCTCGTATGAGTACACTCTGGATGGAGATACCCTGGTCCTCCATTATGACGGAGAAGACCTCACATTCAAAAAATCGGAGGACCAGACAGCGGAAGAAAATCCCTACACTGATCCGGATTACGTGGATGAATTGAATAAAGAGATCAACACTCTTTACAATGACGGCCCCGGCAAGATCGGTCGTGTGCACAAGATGCAGGCCTTTATTATGGAACTCGCCCTCCACGCAAAAGCACAGGATCCCAATTTTAAGGTGATCGTCCAGAATGCCGCGATCCTGGGATATAAAGACGGAAAAATCGAAAACGGCGAGCATCATTTCATGAAGGATCTTGTCGACGGATACAGTGTGGAAGGAGTTGTGGGAAAGGGCACGTCTCTTGAACCCGGCTATTTCCAGGAGCCCTACGTCGACCAGGCTAAGAGAGGAAAATTTGTCTCCGATACCACTGCCGTCCGCACGGAAGAACAGCTGAAAAACTATCTTACCCGCGCAGACGCCTGGGGCATCACCCCCTTCCCCAAAGTCGGAGGGGAACTGGCTCAGGAGCTTTTCCCCGGATGGCGCTGGGCGGACAACGGAGACTATTTCTGGGTAGAAGATCCGGATACTCTGGGAATTTCCGACCGCATCGACGGAAAGCGTGATGTGCTGAATCTTTCAGACGCGAAAAATTTCCTCTATAACATCAACGGGCGCCCCTATGACAACTGGGCAGACTGGGACAAAGAAGAAGAAAGCTTCGAGAAGGGAGACGGCGACAGGACCAGAATCACTGATTCCTACGCCTGCGGACTTCTGGTCCCCTCCGAAGACGGCAAATACACCCCTGTCGGCGAGGAAGACGATGAGACCATCGCCGATGCGATCGAAGAATATGGCGAGTCCTGGGACTGGTGGTGGAGAAAAGAAGGTCTTGACGAGAGCAAAGGCCGTGAAGCCTGGCTGGAAGCTCTCCGGAATTCCGACTACGACGTGATCTATATTGATTCCTTCTACAATCACAGGGCCCGCCCCGAAAACCAGACTCCCCTTACAAAGGAAGAGGTCGAGAGCCTGAAGACCAAACCGGACGGTGGAAGGCGTCAGGTCATCTCCTATCTGGCGATCGGTACTGCAGAGCAGAACCGCTGGTATTGCCAGGATGACTGGGTCTGGATCGATCCGAAGAACAAGAATTCCACTTACAGCATGAAGTGCGGAAAGGTCAAGGATAGAGGCAATGACACCCTCTATATCCCGTTTGTTGACACTGCTGCCGCAAAGGAATCCGGAAATCTGACAGAGCCTCCCGTGTGGCTGGCTTTCGACTATGGCGATGAATATCCGGAGGAAGCTGTCGTGCAGTGGTGGCATGAAGACTGGCGCAATATCATCATAAACGGCGGCGGCCAATACGCGCATAAAACAACCGGAGACACCACGTCTTCGATCGACAGGATCCTGGCGCAGGGCTTTGACGGCGTCTATCTGGACAACGCGGATTCCTGTGTCAATCCCGAGTGGGATGCTTTTGAAGCATACTGGATCGACCGCGGAGGCATTCCTGTGTCTGACTGATCCACCCGGATTCCTTCCGGATTGTTGAAAAAAGGTAAAGAAAACAGTACCTGCCCGTGTTTCATCTTGCGGGCAGGTACTGTTTTTTTAACCGGCCTTTTCAGCGCGGACAGTGCATAAATTGTTTCATGAATAAACATATGGTACAATATATCCTGATGGCAGGGCTGCGGCTTTCCAGTTCCAAGTGACTCTCCTCTCTACAGAACCCGAGGGACTGCAGCCAGGCAATTCCCGCAGAAGATTCAAAACAGTTCTTTTTAACATGACAGGAGAATGGCTCATGAAAAAAACAAGCTTTGGAATGGTCGGCGGCGGTCTCGGATCCTTCATTGGTGATGTGCACCGCCACGGGGCAATGATCGACGATCTCGCCGCCCTCAGAGCAGGATGCTTTTCCCGGAGCCGGGAAAAAAGCCTGGAAACAGCCAGGGCCTGGGATATCCCGGAAGACCGCGTCTACGGTACTTTTCAGGAAATGGCTGACCGGGAGTCCGCCCGCGATGACGGAATCGATTTTGTCACAGTCGCCACGCCGAACTCCAGCCATTATGAAATCGCAAAGTATTTTCTGGAAAAAAATATCCACGTCATGTGTGACAAGCCTGTTACGATGACGGTGGAGCAGGCGGAGGACCTGAAGCGGATCGCTGAAGAAAGAAAGCTTCTTTTTGCGGTGTCTTATGCCTACACTGGTTATCCGGTGATCCGGCAGGCGCGGCGCATGATCGAAGACGGGATCATCGGCAGGATGCTCTATGTCCGCGCGGGACACCCCGAGGACTGGGTCATCTCCTCTGTCCCTGAAGAGCCTGCAGGAAACCTCCCCTGGCGCTTTGATCCGAACGTGGCAGGTGAATCCCTGTGCTGCGCGGATCTGGGCACGCATGCGGAACAGCTGATCGAGCAGTTTACCGGTCTGACGATCCGGCGGGTGCTGGCGAAATTCAACACATGGCCGGCCTATCTGCCCCTGGAGACCAATGTGACCGCCCTCCTGGATCTGGGAGACGGCATCACGGGAGAACTCTGGGCTTCCCAGATCGCCATTGGAAAAGAATGCAGCCCCTATATCTATGTCGTCGGAACAAAGGGAGCTCTGGAATGGAACCATGAGAAACCGGACATTCTGAAATATACGGAGCTCAACGGTCCCACACAGCTGCTTTCAGCCGGCAGGGATTATATGGGAGCCGAAAGCAGATCCATTACCCGGGTAGCCGCCGGCCATCATGAGGGATATTTCGAAGTCTTCGGCAACATCTACCGTCCCTTCTGCGAAAACCTGCTCGCGCTGAAAGAAGGAAAAGCCTACGAAGGACTCTCTTATCCCACCATCAGAGAGGGACTGAACGGCATGAAATTCATCCATGCCTGCGTGGAAAGCGAAAAGCGCGGGAATATCTGGATCGACCTGTAATTTCAAAACCCGCCATCCATGAAATGAACCATGGGACAGTTCCCCGGTCCGCCTGGCCCGACAGGGGCGGACTGTCGACGGTCAGAGAACCAGCCAATTTACACCTGTGTTTTTACGCCTGCCGGCTCTCCCGCCGGATCACGCCGGTCAGGAGCAGGACAGACACCGCCATCATGATCAGCTCGGTGAGGGGCTGCGCCCAGAGCATTCCGCCAAAGCCGAAAACGCGGTTGAGGAGGAGAAGGAGGGGGACATAGAGAAAGAGCTGGCGCACCAGGGTGATCCCGAAGGCGAACTGGGGCTTGCCCATGGCCTGGAAAGACATGCGGCACATGGAGACCGCACCGACAAAGGGCAGGATGAACATGATCGTGCGCAGGACCCGGCAGCCGGTCGCTATGACTTCCGACGAGTCGGTGAACAGGCCGATGAGCTGCGGGGCGAAGATCCCGCAGACAGCCATGACGCAGAGCTCTGTCCCGCTGGTCACAAGAATGCCTGCCTTAAGGACGTCGAGCATCCGCCTGTGGTTCCGGGCGCCGTAGTTGTATCCCATAATGGGCTGTGTTCCTGCGGCAAAGCCCTGATAAATATAGCTGCCCAGCGACAGGATCTTCTGGGCCACCCCCATGGCGGCGACAGTCAGTTCTCCGTAGCTGACGGCAAGATTGTTGTTGACAATGAAAGCTGCCGAGGTCAGCAGGGTTTCCAGAGAAGCCGGGACGCCTACCCAGAAGATCTCCCGCAGGATCTCCGCAGTCGGCAGCAAATAGTCCGCGCGCGGGGAGAGCAGCGTTTTTTTCCTCAGATAGAAGCTGCAGGAGACCGCCATGCCCGCTGCGTTGCCCAGGATCGTAGCGATCGCTGCGCCGCGGATCCTGAGTCCCAGAAGAAAAATGAAGACAGGATCCAGGACGATATTGACGATCGTACCGATGATCATACCGGCTATCGAATATTGAACAGAGCCTTCGCTGCGCAGGAGCTGTCCGAAGGTATAGTTTCCCATGGTAAACAGACTCCCGGCCAGAATGATCTGCACGTACTGCGCCGTGAAAGCGAAGGTGTTTTCCTGCGCGCCCAGCCCCCGGACGATCGGAGAAAGAAGGGCCAGGCCCGCGGCAGTGACGATCAGGCTGTTGAATACAGTCAGGACGAAGCCTGTGGTCAGAGTGTGCCCGGCTTTTTTCCGGTCTTCCGCCCCCAGGCTCCGCGCGATCAGCGAAGAGGCCCCGGAGCCCACCATGTTGGAAACGGCTACCGAGACCATCATCACCGGATAGGCGAGGTTGACAGCGGCAAGCTGATAATCGTCCCGCATCAGGCCGATAAAGTAGGTGTCCACCAGATTATAGAGAACCATAATGAACATACCCGCGATCAGCGGAACGCCCATCTCCACCACAGCCTTCGCCGGCTTTTCCTCCCTGAGCGTGTATATCCTCCGGTCCCCCTTTTCTTCGTGATCTCCTTCTCTGTTATCTTCTGTATGCGTACAATCTGCTTTCGATCCTTTCGTCCTGCTGTAATTCTCTGCTGCCATGTCCCTTTCTCTTTCTATTGCCCCGTCTTTTAATATCTGTCTGAAAACAGTCAAAAATCTTTATCTCCTGAACAGCTTTAAACAGCTGCCTGAAACAGCCTAAAAGCCCGGATCCCTTAAAAGCTTAAACCATCTGATTCCTTAAAGGCATAAACATTTTTAAGGCAGGCCTCTGTACACAGTGTGTGCTTTATCCGGATATCCATGGCATATTATACCGCGCCGCAGGCAAACCTGCACGCATCACCTGGCAGGACAAGAAAAACATTTACAGAAAAAAGCCCTCTGCGGGGATTGCTCGCGAGTCTTGCACCTCGGACACGCAGGTTTCCCTTTTACGCGTGTATTCCATGTCTGAAGACACGGGGATTACGCGATGAAGAATAATTTTGACTTTCATACAAAAAAGGTGCTGCGTCAGCAAAGTAGTTCACTGACGCAGCACCCTTTTTTGTTTTGATTCTTGTCGGGAAAACGGGAGCTTTCTACAAGGGACTCCCGAAAAGATTCATTATAATCTGAAACTATTATGATTTAAAAAACTATTATGATTCAAAAAACTATTATGATTTAAAACCATCATTCAAAGCATTATAAAAAGCAGGCACTTCTTTATCGTCCTCGTCAAAGTGGTAAACGATCTTGTTCGTTCCCATCGACAGGACGCATTCCTTCAGGTGATTATAGTCCTCCGAATTGGCGATCTGGATGCTGCCGATACGGTCAAACGGAATGATTGTCTGTGTGTATCCAAGATCCTGTATGCCGACCAGGTTCGGGAAAATTCCGTTTTCCACGATCACCAGATATTTATCTGTGAAAAGATGGAGCGCCTCAGGATTCGTCTTTTTCCAAAGCAGACGCTGGATCTCGTCACGTCTGGATTCCTTGCGGCTTACTTCTACGCTCTTCTGTACAGCGCCGAGACGGATGCCCGGTATTTTCATCTGGACATCATGCAGCATGTTTTTCATAAACTGGGCTTCCGGCGCTGTGTCTGTAACAGGAAGGGAGGAGATGTCGATGGTCTGACCTGCCGACTTCTGGCTCAGCATCTTCTCAAGCACCAGATTTGTAAGTTTCTGGAACAAATCTACAGAAACCGCATTAAAAGGAAAAGACATGGCCCTTTCAGCGGAATAGATTGTGTATCCGCCTCTGAGCAGATTTTCATAGATCCTGATACCCTTGAAATCCTTCAAAGGGATTGAGTGCTCCTTCACCTTGTTGTCCTGACGCTCCAGGACACGGAGCTCGTCCTCATAAAGCGCGATCACATAGTCATAAAGATCCATCCCCGGTTCCGCATCCCTGCGTTCAATATCCCGCGGAATTTTAATCTTCATGACCGCCCCGTCATCATCTGTAAAGTATGGAGCAAACAGACGAGGCAGAGGATAATTTTCATTGATCTCATATGCCCAGGGTCCAAAAGAATTATACTCAGCAACATCAAAATTAACGTTTTCGGCCATTGTACAAACCTCCTTATAATGATTTGAAAAAGGGATGCCTGGTCCGCAAACAGTGTCTGTCTCACATATGACATGTGGCAGGTCTGTCCTATGTGATTTCTATAATGTTGTGTGCGCAATGGGATTGTAAGAATCCCTGTCTGCCGCTTATTCGTGGCGGACCTCCATCAGTTACATGCCAAAATTAACCCCCTGCTTCAGCGCCTGCCCCTTTAAGGCGGGCCTGTGGTTTAAGCACGCCGCACAAATACGCTTCCACACCTGCTTTTTCCTGCGCGCTTTTGGCGATGGCGCGCCTGCATCAGGCCTTCACTGACCGGTCTCATACGTGACGTCGAGCAGGCCGGCGTCGATGATGGTGCCGGACAGCTTTCCTTTGCTCCCCCATAAAGGACGTGTCGGCGGCCGGGGCGATGAGGATCACCACCGCACCCGATGGACCGGGATACCCTGCAAAGCTGCCTGATTTATTATTTTTCATCTGCTTTTATCTTCTATACCGAATATTATCGCTAATAAGGGTCGAAGTCAACCACGTCGGCTTTGCTTTGGCGGAAATGCCATCGGGCATTTCATTCAGGATTTCTCCCCGGGCTGCCTGGGGGGCTTTCGATCATCTGCAGCTGCCGGACCATGCCTGCCGACATGCGCAAAAAAGACAGCGCCTCCGCATCAGCGGCTGCGCTGTCTATAAAATGGAAATGAAACTTAAGCAGTCTTCAGGAAATTACGACTCTGCAATTCTTATTACCGCAAATCTCATAACTGCAAATCTTATTACTGCAAGAGTCTGTCTTCTTAATGTGAGATTATCATGATGTAAAACTTCCCTTTGACTGTAGAAGTTCAGATAAAAAAGTATTCAGCCGGTCCGTTTTATGCCTCGATCTCGGAAAGCTTGACGGGTCTGCCCTCCTTGAGGGACTTCTTGGCTGCGATGGCGATGCGGACGGGCTCAAGGCCGTCCTTGCCGCCTACGGGGACTTCCTTGTCGTTGAGGACTGCATCGACAAAAGCCTTGGTCTCAGCGACGAATGCGTCATTGTAGCGCTCCAGGAAGAAGTAGGTGGGCTTTGCGGACTCGACGGTCTCTGCAGTGCTGACGAAAGCTTCATTCTCGAGGTGGTTGTTGTCCTGGACAGCACCCTTCTCGCAGAGGACTTCCACGCGCTGGTCATAGCCGTAAGGAGCCTGACGGCAGTTGTCGATCACGCCGATAGCGCCGTTCGCAAACTTCAGAGTAACGATCGCAGTGTCGACATCATCATACTTGGCATAGTCAGGATCTGTCAGAACGGTTCCGACTGCGGAGACCTCTGTGACATCGCTGCCGGACAGATAGCGGACCATATCAAAGTCGTGGATCATCATGTCGGTGAAGATACCGCCGGAAACAGCGATGTAGGACATAGGCGGGCCAGCGGGATCGCGGGAGCAGACCTTGACGACATAGGGCTTGCCCAGCTTGCCGGAAGCGACTACGTCACGGACAGCCTTGTGGCTGCGGTCAAAACGGCGGACGAAACCGACCTGGAGCTTGACGCCTGCCTTCTTGACTTCTGCCAGCGCCTCGTTGATCTTGGCAACTTCGGTATCGATAGGCTTCTCGCAGAAGATGTGCTTGCCGGCCTTTGCCGCGCGGATCATGAACTCCGCATGGGTGTTGGTGGAGGAGCAGATGAAGACTGCATCCACGTCGTCAGCAGAGAAAACATCCTCGGGATCCTTGGAGCACCTTGCGATGCCGATGCTCTTTGCCCATGCTTCCATCTGCTCATTCATGAAAGGATCCGCAACGATAACGACTTCCGCGTCCGGAACAAAGTTCTGGATGTTGGTGCCGTGCAGATTTCCGATACGTCCTGCGCCCAGAAGGCCGATTCTAAGTTTCTTGCCCATTTTTTCTCCTTTAGAACTAATTAATTAAAAATACTAATTAATATGTAACTCTTAAATTGACAGGTAGACAGGGTCGGTTCTGCCCTTTCTGTGAAAGCAACTGTTATGCCTGAGTATATGGACAGAAAACCGTCCGCTGTCTCCTGTATGCACTGTCATCCTCTGACCGGCAGCTGCCGGATCAGATCGACTTCAGAGCGTTGTAAAAATCCGCCACTTCTTCATTATCCAGTTCAAAGTGGTAGGCGATCTGATCAGGTCCCAGGGTCAGAATGCATTCCTGCAGCAGAGAGTACTCTTTGGAACCTGTGACTTCAATACCGCCGATACGGTTGAATGGAATGACTGTGTACGTATAGCCGAACTCCTGCATACCGACACGGTTCGGGAAGAGCCCGTTCTCCAGAACGATCAAATCTTTGTCTGTGTAGAGGTGGAGTGCCTCCGGGTTCATTTCTCTCCAGAGCATGCTCTCGATCGTGCTCTGCGTGGCGCCTTTGCGGTTTACATCAGCGCTTTTCTGAACAGCTCCGAGTGAAATGCCGGGTGTCTTCATCTGAACATCGTGAAGCATGTTGGTCAGAAACATGGTTTCCGGCCTTGTCTGTGTAACTGGAAGTGATGACGTATTGTATGTATGACCGGCAGAAGCCTTATGCCCCAGCTTTTCGATCGCCAGATCCGCGAATTTCCAGAGCAGATCTCTTGACACCGCGCTGAAAGGGAAGGAAAGAGCGCCGCTCGAGGAAAAGATCGTGCAGCCTCCTTTGAGCAGATTCTCATATATCCTCACACCTATGAACTCTTCAGCTGTGATCAGATGCTTGGTCACTTCTTTGCCCTGACGCTCCAGGATGCGGAGCCTGTCCTCATACAGAACGATCACAAAATCATAAAGATCCATACCCGGAGCCGCATTTCTGCGTTCGATCTCCCTCGGAATCTTGATCTTCAGAATCGCGTCATCACTATCTGTAAAGAAGGGAGCAAACAGAGGGGGCAGCGGATGTTTTTCATCAATCTCGTATACCCACGGTCCAAATGCATTATATTCGGCTAAATCAGGATTGACATTTCCAGCCATCGAACAAACCTCCTTACAATGATCGATTTGTACGACCGTCGCACATTCAGATAATTAAGCATTACGCCTTGGCTGCTGCTTCCTTGCGGCGAGCCTTTGGCAATGGCGAGCCGCTTACAAACATCAAGCCTTAGCGGCTGCTTCCTTACGGCGAGCCTTTGGCAATGGCGAGCCGCTTACAAACATCAAGCCTTAGCTGCTGCTTCCTTGCGGCGAGCCTTTGCTGCCATACTCTCACGTGTGACGTCGAGCAGGACGGCGCCGATGATAACCAGACCCAGGACCATGTTCTGGACTGCGGAGTCAACGGACAGAAGGGTGAAGCCGTTTCTCAGAGTAGCGATGACCAGAGCGCCGATGATGGTACCGAACATTGTACCTTTGCCGCCCATGAAGGATGCGCCGCCGATGACGCAGGATGCGATGGCGTCAGTATCGTAAGGCTGGATCGCGTTCGCGCCGTTGCAGATGCCGGAACGGCCGACGGAGACGATACCTGCGATGGCTGCCATGAAACCGGACAGGGCGTAGCAGAATGTAAGGACGTTTGCCGCGTCAATACCGGACAGCCTGGTGGCTTCCATGTTGCCGCCTGCGCAGTAGATGGAACGGCCCAGAGCAGTACGGGTCAGCACGATGTGCATGATCACATAGATGATGGCAACTACGATGAAGCTTACAGGGAAGCCGCCGATCGTGGCGGAGCCGAGGGCCATGACACCGGCCGGGAAGCCGGAGATCATCTGGGATCCGGTGACCAGAAGGGAAGCGCCCCAGAGGAAGTTCTTCATACCCAGTGTGGATACGAAGGGGTGGGGCAGGTGGAGCCTGGTCAGCAGGGTGCCGTTGATCAGGCCGACGATCGTGCCGGCGATCAGGGCGATCAGGATCAGGACGACGGGATTGGTCATGCCGCCCTTGACCAGCATACCGCAGATGCAGGCGCAGAATGTTGCGTTAGCGCCGACCGAAAGGTCGATACCTGCCGTGATCAGGCAGAGCAGCATACCGGTGGAAAGGAGTGCCGTGAAGGTCGTCTGCTTCAGGACAGACATGATATTGCTGTAGGTCAGAAAGTTCTTGCTCGCGATCGTCAGGACGATGCACAGGATCAGCAGCGCGCCAAGTGTACCAAGGTAAGATGACAGACCGCCTAATTTACCTTTTTTCATATGTTTTACCTCCTAAGCCGCACAGGGTGCGACAGCAGTATTTGTAATTGATGATCCAGGTATTAAACTCAATCGTCTAATGTTCCGCCCCAGGCAGCTTTCATAAGGCTCTCCTGGTTGAAGTGCTTGCTGTCGCGGTCCACGACTGCCTTCACCACACCCTCGCGCATGACGACTACTCGGTCGCTCATGCCCAGGATCTCAGGCATCTCGGAAGAGACCATGATGACGCATTTGCCTTCCTTGACCAGGCGGTTCATGACGTTGTACACCTCGATCTTGGCGCCGACGTCGATGCCTCGCGTGGGCTCATCAAAGATGAAGATCTCAGCGTCCGTGTTGACCCACTTGCCGATGACGACCTTCTGCTGGTTGCCGCCGGAGAGCTGGCCGACGATCTCGTCGATGGACGGGGTCTTGATGCGCAGGGACTCGATGTTCTGCGTACCGATCTCCATGATGCGCTTCTGGTTCAGGAAAGCGCCGTCGCAGAAGCCCTTGAGGTTGGCCAGGATCAGGTTGTTGCGGATGGACTCCGCCAGGACAAGGCCCTGGCCCTTTCTGTCCTCGGTCAGGAACGCGATACCTGCCTTGATGGCTTGGCCCGGGTTCTTGATCGTGACTTCTTTTCCGTCGATATAGATCTTGCCGCCGTCCAGGGGATCCGCGCCGAAGATCGCGCGCATGGTCTCTGTACGGCCCGCGCCGACCAGGCCTGCAAAGCCCAGGACCTGCCCGCGGTAGGCTTCGAAGGAGACGTCGTGCAGGACGCCGCCCTCTTCCAGATGCTCCGCCTTGAGGGCGACCTCGCCCTTGACGCCGAACTCCTTGGGGAAGAGGTTGTCCAGGGACCGGCCGACCATGGCCGCGATCAGGGAGTCATTATTCCAGTCCTTGATATCCCTTGTGTCGATGTACTGGCCGTCGCGGATGACTTCCACGCGGTCACACAGCTCAAAGAGCTCTTCCAGTTTATGAGAGACAAAGACGATGCCGATGCCCCTTGCCTTTAAGTCGCGGCAGGTCTTCATCAGCTGCTCGACCTCTTTCTCACCCAGGGAGGAGGTCGGCTCGTCCATGATGATCATCTTCGCGTCGATCAGGACCGCCTTGGCGATCTCGATCATCTGCTGTACGCCCATGCCGAAGGTGCCCGCGGGCTTGGTCGGATCGACGTCCTGGCCCAGGGAGGCCATGACCTCTTTTGCCTTTTTATGCATGGAGGCGTAGTCCAGAAGGCCCATGGGGCCCTTTTTCCACTTGTTGATAAAGATATTGTCCGTGATGGAGAGGAGCTTCTCGATGTTCAGCTCCTGGTAGACGCAGGCGATCCCTGCGGCTGCTGAATCGTTGGGGTTGTGGAAGGTCATCTGTTTCCCTTCGACGTAGATCTCCCCCTCGTCCGGTTTGTGGACGCCCGTCAGGACTTTGATCAGTGTCGACTTGCCTGCGCCGTTCTCACCGATCAGTCCCAGGATCTCCCCCGGCTTGACGCTGAGCTGCATCTTGTCAAGCGCCTTGACACCCGGAAATATCTTTGTGCAATTTTTCAATTCCACAACATATTCGCTCATTCGGATGTATTCCTTTCTCTTGTTCAAAAAAACTCTTCACCGGGCTGCAATAGTCCGGTGAAGAGTTCAGTTATTCCCTGATTATTCAGGTTTTCTCTTCAGGACTCAGCTTTTAATCACAATTAACAGAGATTTCTGTATATAGTAAAGGTCTAAAGCACGTTGTGTTTACTATTTTGCTGACTCCGTCAGAAGATTAGTTCCCGGAATAGCTCTTCAGAGTGTCGATGTGCTCCTGTGCATTGTCCTTGGTGATGATGGTGTAGCCGGAGTCCACAACGGGATCGACCTGCTCGCCATTGAGATGTTTGACCATGGTCTCAACTGCCATGTAAGCCATGTTGTAAGGGTTCTGAGCGGTGGACATGGTCATCTTGCCCTCAAGGATCGCCTCTGCTGCCGGAATCTGTCCGTCAAAGCCGAGGAAGATGGTGTTCTTGTAGGTATCAAGGCCGGCCTTGGCTGCTGCATTTGCTGCTGCCAGAGCCATATCGTCGTTGTTTGCGCAGATGATAGCGATTCCTTCGGGATGAGAGGACATGATGCCTTCCATCTCATTTGTCGCAAGGTCTGCAACTGCGTTTGCGTAGTGGATTTCGTTCTCAAGGAACTCGCCGCCGTTCTCGTTGATACCGGCGATGTAGCCGTTCATACGGGCGGTGTTGGTGCCGTCGCCCTGGACGCCTGCGATCTCGATGCACTTGATGTCTGTCCAGCCTGCTGCCTTGGCTGCCTCAACAGCTGCTGCGGCACCGGCCTTTGCGGCTTCTTCGTTACCGGTTCCGATGAAGGAAATAACCTTGTCGGAATTGATGGCGGAGTCGAGTGCCATAACGGGCTTGTCAGTGTCCGCGATCAGTGTAGCGGCAGTGTCTGCCTGCAGAGGAGCAATGATATATCCGTCATAAGCGCCGGAGCCGAGGTCGGTCTGGATCATGTTCATCTGCTCGTCATAGGAAGTCTCTGAAGGCGGGCCCTTGACATCAACAGTCACTTCGGGGTGTTCCTTGGCATACGCTTCCGCGCCGGCCTTGATGTAAGTCCAGTACTCGGAAGAGAGCGTCTTGCAGATGACGTCGATCTTATAGGAACCGCCGCCTGCCTCTGTGGTCTCCGCGCTGCCCTTGTCCTCGGCGGGAGCGCTGCTGGAGCTGCCACCGCCGCCGCATGCTACCATGGAAAGTGCCACGGCGCCTGCAAGCAATGCTGCAAATAACCTTTTTTTCATGTTACATCCTCCTATCTTGTAAAATAACATAATGTTATCAGTTACCCTTCCCGGCCGGACTCTCCGAAAAAACTTCTGTGTGTCCGGTGTATGTCTTAATATGTATCCTGTGTGTCACCTGACTGTTATCACGGGTTATGTGATTTGATAAAAAGCTGCCTCTGCCGCTGCAAAAAAAAGACCGACACAAAGACACTTCCCTGTCTCTGAATCGGCTCCCATTGCCCTTCCTCACTCCCGCTTAAGTGAGGGGTTGTATACAATTTTCCGTTTTTCTTCCAGGACGATGACACCGTCTCCCTTTCTCCGGATCACCGCGTCATTTCCCCGCCGCAAAATGGCTTCCACAGCCTCTTTGACCTTATCGTCAAGTTTCACCTGCATATTATGATTTCCTTTTTTATACCAGTGTCATTATGGCCTTGACAGCCTCGGCAGTTGTCGTCTGCGGGAACAGTTCGTAACCGACATAGCCCTGGTAGCCGATCTCCTCAAGAGCTCTGTATACCCTCGGGAAATAAATCTCGCCGGTGCCTGGCTCATGACGGCCGGGGGCGTCCGCAATGTGGACATGGCCGAAGGTATCGCCAAAGTTTTTGATCGTGTCACAGATGCAGCCTTCATTGATCTGCATGTGGTAGACATCATAGAGCACTTTCAGCTTCGGAGAGCCGATCAGGCGGATCATCTCCGCGGCATCCGATGTATATTTCAGGTAGTTGCCGACATGGTCAGTAGTGATGTTCAGCCCTTCCAGGTTCATCTGGATTCCGCTCTTTTCCGCAAGTGCGGCGCACTTCTCGAGGTTGCGGAACATGGTGCAGGTCTTCACCGTGTCGGACAGGTTCTCATAGGCATTGATCACGATCCCGCCGTCGCCAAGGCCGTTCGAATGGATAGTCACACAGGGAGCGCCCAGGAACTTTGCCGTCTCAACGGACTTTTCCAGATATTCCATATAGGCCTCTGTCTGCTCCGGGTCGATCAGGGACAGATCTGCGTCACCGTTAAAACCGCAGATCGGGATTCCGGCCTTTTCAGCTGCTTCTTTGACAGCATTCAGATCCTTCTCCGGCCATCCCCAGAATTCAACGGCATCAAAACCGTCATCCTTGGCAGCCTGGAATCTTTCCAGGAAGGGGATCTCACCATATAATGCGTCGATACAAGCGGATGTCTTCATAATTCTTTCCCTCCATTTTCTGCATGAGGCAGAACATCTGTAACACCAAAAGATTCTTTATGTGCTTTGCACATCTCTGTGCTAATCACATGTTACTAAATCAGAGTCCCACATACAAGTTGGAAATATTCACAAAAATTCACACATAATTTTGTGTGCAGTGCACATATAAAGTGTGCAATGTCGATAATGCACGTATAACGCTGATTTCAAAGATGATTTTGTCTAAATACTTCCAACTAATTTGCTAAACATATTACGCACTATATACATTATAGCTATGAATGCATATGAATGCAATTGACCTTTGTTGAATATGTACAAATTTTTATTGTTGTTTAGGCTTCATCGAATTTGAGCCGTTTTCATACGCTCTCAACGTAAAAGCCGAGTGAAACAGCGAAAACCCCATCCCATAAGAAATTTGAGATGGGGTTTTCGCTGGTAAATGTCACGACCCCGTCAGGGCGTGAACAGACAAATAAGGATAATAAAAAGCGGATGCCTCTCCGGCATCCGCTTTTTATTATCCTGACCGTTCATATATCCTGACCGTTCATATGTCACTGCCGGTCTGTTCTGTCCGGCCCTATGTTTTCCGCGCAGAGAATCTGGAGATCATTAAATCTCTCTGCATCCGGCAGTTCCTTTTTGCGCAGGTAACTGACCAGCCAGATCAGAGGCTCACGTCCCTGCCTGACAAAGTCCTGCGGAATGGTAAAATCCACTCTTCCCTCCTTCAGAAGCCGGCGGATCCCGTCGTTGATGTCATGGCAGATCACATGCACCTTTCCTTCCCTGCCGCAGGTGCGCACAGCCTCCGCACAGGCCGTCACGCTCAGGTTGGCCATATAGATGCCTCCCAGATCCGGGTGGCTGCGCAGCGCCTCGCCAATGACCCTGAGCGTCGTACTGTAATCGTTAAAGGTCTCCGCCGTGAAGATGTCTTGGGGCGGAAACCCCAGTTCAGCCATGCGCCCTGAAAACCCCTGGTACCGCCGCAGGTGTCCATCGAATTTCATGTCTCCGACAGCGGCGAGCACCTGCTCTCCCGGCCGGAGGCAGTTATACATGATCTGTGCGGCCAGCCTTCCGGACTGTATGATGTCCTGCCCCACAAACAGGACTCTCCCGGAATCAGGCAGGTCGGAATTGAAGGTTACGATGGGAATGTTCGCTTCTTTCATCTCCCGCAGCGCTTTTTCGATAGAGGGATCCTGCGGCAGACACACAGACAGTCCCTCTATTTCCTCCTGCAGAAATTCTTTGAGGAGACCGGCCGCCTCCTCCGGGAGATCTGTCCGGCACATTTTCACGCGTATCTCCACGTTCGCGTTTTCCAGCTCATCCTGTGCTTCACGGATGCCGGCTCCTACGCCTTCATGGAACTGGGGACCGAAGCCGAAGCTCGGAAGAAGTACACCCAGGCGGAGGGGCTTGTATTCCTGCTCCCTCTCCCGCAGATGAATCTCCCTCTGGGATACGTAGCCCATCTGCTTCGCGATCTTCAGAACTCTTTCTTTCACATCCGCCTTTACATAGGACCGGTTGTTCAGAACACGGTCAACTGTGCCGCGGGACACACCGGCTTTTTCAGCTATCATATTTATCGTCACTCTTGCCATCGCCGCCCACCTCCAGTACCTTTATCTTACCCGAATCCGTGGGCCTCTTCAAGGTCAATATGTGCTTTGCACATCGTTTTTCCGCATGCCTTTCAATATGACTTATGGTTCTGAGAATTTAATGAAAACACTGTGAAAAAGGAAGTATAATTCAAGACTCGCTGACTCATGGCTGAAGTCACGGGTATTACGCCGGTTGTATTTTCAGGGCAGACAGTGCGCAGCAGAAAACATTGCCGGAAAATATCCTCCATGGAAAAAGCTCCGGGAGCGGCACAGGTCCCCCCCCCGGAGCTTTGTCGATTACTATTATGCCCTCAGCAGCGGCCTTCCGGCAATCGGTCAGATCGTGCCGGCTCCGGAAACGCTGTTCTCCTGCGTTTCGTCCGTGGACTGGCCGTCTGTCGTTCCACTGCCGTTTCCGTCACTGCCTTTTCCATCACTGCCTTTGCCGTGCTTTCTGCCTCCGGCTTCACCGCGGCCGCCGGCATGAGACCTGTTCTTGAAAGAAACATCAGGACTGTTGTAGACATATTCCTTGCGAAGGACCGCTCCGGTGTCCGCGTCCAGAATATACTTATAGCTGGTTGTATTTGTGTTGAATTTCACAGTGTAGACAGCAATTTTACCGCCATCCTGCGTCTCCTTTTCAGAGAGACTGTTTTTAGTAACTGTGACGTCTGCTTCCTTTTCTCCTGCGTCCTTCAGAGCGGCTGCCAGAGCCTCCTTCTCTGTCAGATCAAAGCTGATCGTCGACTTTTCTTCCTCAGAAGCGGAGGTTCCGGTTTCCCCCGCCTGGGTGGTATCCGCGGCAAACGCGGTAATAGAAAGCGCGGAAAGCGCAAGGACTGTAAGCATGATCGCAATGTATTTTTTCATGAGTGTTTCTCCTTATATTCAAGACTCTGATATATTTCGTTCCCGGGATCGATATGATTACTATATCCGGTGGAAATGAAAGCACCATGAAGCCATTATGAAAAACAGATGAAAATTTCCCGTGCCGGATTTGAGAGCTTTGAGAGAGATGTGATCAATAGGGATCCTTTACGCCTCCGGCATTGAAAAGATGAACTCGCTGCCTTCTCCCGGCCTGCTGGAGGCTGTGATCCTGCCGCCGTGAAGCCTGGCGATCTGCTGCGCCAGGCTCAGGCCCAGGCCGATTCCCCGGCTTTCGTCGCTGCGGGAGCGGTCCGCCTGATAAAAGCGGTTCCAGATGCAGGCAAGGTCCTCCTCCCCGATACCGATTCCGTCGTCACGGACACTGACACAGGCTTTTGATCCTTCAGAATATACCTTCACCCACACATGGCCGCCGTCTTTTCCATATTTTACTGCGTTTGTCACGAGATTCTGCACCAGACTGATAAGCAGGGCAACGTCTCCGTTTACCAGGACATCAGGGGAAGCTTCGCACTCAATCTTAATATTCCGCGCAGCTACTGTCCGCTGTTCCTCACATACGTCCTCCACGAGTCCGGACAGGTCCAGTTCCTCCCGGTCGATCCGGCGCGTTCCCTGCTCCAGCCGGGTATAGGCCAGGAGTTTTCCGATCAGCTCTGACATTTTCCGCGCCTGCTTGTGGATCTCCGTGACAGATTCCTGTACTGCCTCCGTGTCTTCAGGCATTTTTTCCGCCATCTCGCATTCCGCAAGGATCACCGTGACCGGCGTCCGGAGCTCATGGGAAGCATCGCTTGTAAACCGGCGCTCCGCGTCGAAGGACCGCTCCAGCCGTCCCATCATGTCATTAAAGGTATCCGCAAGCTCATGCACCTCATCCCTGCCCGGTGAAAGCTGAATGCGGCGGGACAGGTCGGACCCGTCGGTAATCTCCCGGGCGGATTCCGTGATCCTGCGCAGGGGGCGGAGCGACCGTCCGATGATGACGCAGCTGCCCAGCGCGGCCAGAAACACGATGACTGCCAGACCCGCACAGGTCAGCCGCACTACGGAAGTGGTGACATTGGCCATACTGTCCTCCGGCAGGAGGCCCACGATCCAGATATCGTCAGTGCCCGCAGTGCCGTCAGAATTCACACTTGTGCCGGAGCCCGCTCTTGTGTCAGAACCCGTGCTTCCGTCAAAACCCGCACTTACGTCTGTCTCCCCGGAAAAATCTGTCTCTCCAGAGCCGTCGACCTCATCGGAAGGCCCCGCATCCCCCAAGCTCTCCTGCTCTTCGGAAAACATCGTTTCCCCGCGCCCGTTCAATTTTCCGCGGTCAGTTCTGCCGCCTGTACCTGTTTTCCCGCCGCGCCCGCGTTCGTTTTTCACTCCGGAAAGCCGCAGAAAGTAACAGTAGACGTTCGCCTCAGCCGTTGTGACGCGGAACACCTGCTCCTGCTCATTTTCCTGTAAAAGATCAGGCATCATGGATTGTATGCTGAAAATATCCGTGCCGGCTTCCAGTGTGCTGCCATCTCCGCTGTAAACCTGAAGGTATGCACCGTTATCATAGGTGCGGCCTATGTATCCTCGCAGACCACGGCCGCGGCCGGTCAACAGCTCCGCGGCGCAGCTGCTGACGGCGGATTCAAGCGTGCTCCTGGCCGTAGCCTGTTCCGCTGTATCGGAAATCAGAAAAAGGGCTGCTGTGAGTGCGGCAGCCGTCAGCAGGAGGAGTCCCGTGATCCACAGGGTCAGCTTTGTCCGAAGCTTCATTTCCACACCTCATTATCATACCCGTCATTTCCATACCCGGGAAATGTCAAACCGGCTCTTTCAGTACATATCCATAACCCCGGACAGTCTGGATGAGCTTCGGCGAATAGTCCGCGTCTATTTTTTTCCGCAGCATCCGAATATAGACATCCACCACGTTGGATCCGACAATGTAGTCCCCGCTCCAGAGATTGGTCTCGATCTGGTCCCGGCTGAGGACCAGCCCCTTATTGCGGATCAGATATTCCAACAGGGCATATTCCCTGGCTGTCAGAGTGATCTCTGTCCCGCCGCGTGTCACCCGGTGGCGTGCGCTGTCCACAGTGAGATCCGCGCAGCTGTATACATTTGAGACTGAACTGCCCTTTCTCCGGATCAGTACCCGCAGACGCGCCATAAGCTCCTCAAATTCAAAAGGCTTGACAAGGTAATCGTCCGCCCCGAGATCGAGTCCCTCCACCTTGTCTGCCAGAGAATCCCGCGCTGTCAGAAACAAAACCGGGGTCTTATCTCCCCGCTCCCGCATCCGGGTCAGCACTTCAAACCCGTCCATCCCGGGCATCATCACATCCAGGATCACAGCGTCGTACTCCACCACATCCAGATAGTCGAGGGCTTCCCGGCCGTCAAAACAGGCGTCTGCGGAATAGCCCTCCCATTTTAAACGCCGGACAATGACCCGGTTTATGGCCCTGTCATCCTCTGCAAGCAGTATCCTCATGTCGGCTCTCCTTTCAGTATCCTTATCAGCAGTTCCCGTCAGCAATTCTTAACCGCAGCCGGGAAGCTCCGGCATGGCAGTCTGCCGGGATCATACACAGATTGTATAAAGATTCTACACATGGTAAATGAAAAACAGATGAAAAACAAGCCGGGAAAAGCAAATGGAAAGCAAAACGGAAAAGCTGATAAAAAAGATGGATGCTGCCAAGAACAGATTACTGATAAAAAACAGATGGATGCTGATAAAAACAGATCGCTGATAAAAAGATGATAAAGAAAGACGACGGTCTCTGTGTCTGCCACAGAGACCGTCCCGTTTTATATTTTATGTTTATATTTTATGTCCCGTTTAAAAAGATTCCCGCACCTGCTTTTGTGCCAGATATGAGATTTCGTAACAGGGATCCTCAGATACATCTCTCTGTACATGGAGGAAATCCGGCACGGCGATCTTTTCATCTGCCTCCCGGAGGGAGACCTCCAGGACCGCCCTGTTCTCCCAGAAGGGGTAGAGGTCTATCTCAAAATACTGCTGTTTCCAGGTGAGGCAGTACCGGGTCTTGCAGATCATATGTCTGGAGGGATCCGCGTTGCCCAGAAACTGCTGGTACTCGCGCTCGGACAGCCTGCCTTCGGAGATCAGGCTCCTGTAGCCGGCAGGCCCCTTTTTACGGGTCAGATAATATACGACCCCGTTTGCTCCCCTGCGCATGCGGACGCGGATCTCCTCGTCCGGCGGGGCAAGCAGGTATACCTGCTCGATCTCAAAGCGATGACAGCCCGGAAACGCCTCCAGAACAGAGGGATCCGGTTTATCGATCAAAAGCCGGCGGCGGATCTCAAAGGGAGCGGGGTCACCCAGAAAAGAAGCGATCTCCGCGATGAGATGCCGCATCTTGTCCTCAAAGCCATTCAGGTTCTCTATGACGCGGAAATAAGGATGCTCTTTCCACGCATTGATGACCCTGTCATCCAGAGCCGCAGCCTCCTCCGGCGACTCATCCCGGATAGCATTGGTCGCTGTCCCGTAATAAGCGGCGGCAAACTTTGCGGTCGTCTCCAGATGGAAGACAGCGTCGTAGCTGAGCAGCATTTCCTCCCTGTCCACATCGAGCAGAGCCAGCGCCTGCTCAAACTCCGCCTCCGTCATATAGGCCCTGTTGTCAAAGAAGCCCCGGTCAAAGATGATCAGGACCCTGGATCCGGGATCCTTGTTCGCGATGTCTCTGGCAGCGCGCTCAAACACCCGCTGCTTTTCCAGCTGCAGCTTCATCTGAAACAGCTGATAGGACATCATTGAAGAACAGCGCATAGGTGTGATACCCGCCGTTTTGAGTTCTGTGGCCGGCTCCTGCATGAAAAGCATGGTATACCCGTTCTTTTCAAAAGTATTCTGGATCCAGCTCATCCCTGTCGTCTTGCCGGCGCAGGGGCCCCCCGTAATGACGATTTTCTTAATCCTGCTGCTGCCCGCTTTATTCATGGATTTTCCCCGTTTTTTTATTTTCCGAAAAGACTATTTCCAGAAAAGATTTATTTCCGAAAAGAGTATTTCTTCGAAAAGATTTATTCTCCGAAAAGAGTATTTCTTCGAAAGGATTTATTCTCCGAAAAGCTTGTTTCTTCGAAAGATTTATTCTCCGAAAAGGGGCGTGGAAAAATATCTCTCGGCTGTATCGGGCAGAATAGTCACGACTGTCTTGCCGGGGCCGAGCTTTTTCGCCAGTTTGAGGGCGGCCGCCACGTTTGTTCCGGAAGAGATTCCGACCATGAGCCCCTCCTCCCGGGCCAGGCGCTTGGAAGTCTCGATCGCTTCGGTATCCGTCGTGACGCAGATCTCGTCATAGATCTCGCGGTTGAGAATATCCGGGATGATGCCGTCGCCGATGCCCATCTGCATGTGGGTGCCGATCGTGCCTCCGGCCAGGATCGCCGCGTTCTCGGGTTCCACAGCCCAGATCTCGATCTCCGGATTGTGCTCCCTGAGGACTTCGCCGATACCCGTCAGGGTGCCGCCGGTCCCGATGCCGCTGCAGAAACCGTGGATGGGTCCTCCCACCTGGTCCAGGATCTCCTGCGCGGTGAAATCCTTCTGTGCCATGGTATTGTTGGGGTTGGAGAACTGCTGCGGTACGAACACCCTGGGGTCTTTTTTCTGCATGCGCAGCGCCGTCTGCAGGCACTCATCGATGCAGGCGCCGATATCGCCGGCGTCATGGATCAGCCGGACCTCCGCCCCGTAATGGCGGACGAGCTTGGCGCGCTCCTCACTGACCGAGTCCGGCATGATGATGATCGTGCGGTATCCCCGGACAGCACCGACCAGCGCCAGGCCGATCCCCTGGTTTCCGCTCGTGGGTTCCACAATGATCGTGTCGGGACCGATGATTCCCTGTTTTTCCGCCTGCACGATCATGTTGAGCGCGGTCCTCGTCTTGATGGATCCGCCCACATTGAGCCCTTCGACCTTGACCAGTATCCTGGCGCTGCCCGGTTCGGGCATTCTCTGCAGCTCCACCATGGGCGTATTTCCGACGGCTTCCAAAATGTTATTATAAACCATAACCCGTTTTCTCCTGTAAAATTCTTCTGCTGATTCCTTGATTAATTCTTCTGTCAAAAATGTATAAATCACAAATGTCTATACAGATTATATAGATCAGTGGGATAATCTCATTACACCCGCATTTTCCTATCATACAATAAACGGACTGTTTGCACAATTCATTCTTTTTCTCGGCGCCTGGCATTCCTTCTTTTCCTTCTTTTCGTTTCCCCCGCGGCCCTGACCGGGGTGCGGCCATGAGCCCCGGCGCGGAGGCTGTAGTGATGCTGTACATGACCAGCCTGCACACTTTATTCAACGGCCTGCGCGCATGCCATAAGGCAGTTTCACACATGACTGGTCAACTTGTGATTATTGACCAAAAGTGCTCAAAAAGTCCCCCTTTTGCCCCTGAAAACTGGACAACATGCACATTCATACTTTATAATCGAGATAATATATGGCTGCGGTCCGGTGGCCCGTCTCAGACAGATCCCGCATTATTACTTCAGAAAAAACGAGGCGCACACTGGTATACAAAACAGTATCGATCGCGCTTGCTCCATTTGCAGTCAGGACATTTCGTTTCCGGTCAGCGAGCGGCCGGCAGCGAAATCTCTCCTGCTGCCGCAATGTATCGCCGTTAAGTATTGTTAGTATTGCACGTTTTTGTTAAGGAGGATCTTTAAAATGATTTCCTGGAAAAATCTCGACACACTGGCTGTTTATAAAAAATTTATGGCATTGAAGGGCAAGGTAAACCTCGTTGAGGCCATGTCCGGTGAAGAAGCCGCGGAGCGCGTGGCAAAATACAGTGTCCCCATGGCCTGCGGAATGAAATATAATTTCGCCGCAAAGGCGGTTGACGACGATTCTCTCGCCGTTTTCGCCGAGCTGGCAAAAGAGCAGCAGCTGATCGAAAAATATAAAGAGCTCCTGGACGGCGCTGTGATCAACACCGGTGAGAAGCGTCTGGTCCTCCACCAGCTCTGCCGCGGCCAGCTGGGCAAAGACGTCATCGCCGACGGCGTCAACAAGCGCGAATTCTATTATGGCCAGCAGCAGAAGGCCGCCGAGTTCGCAAACAAGGTACATACCGGCCAGATCACCAATGCGGCGGGCGAGAAATTCACCACCGTCGTGCAGATCGGTATCGGCGGAAGCGATCTGGGTCCCCGCGCCCTCTACATCGCTCTGGAGAACTGGGCAAAGCAGAACGACACCCTGAAAATGGAAGCGCGCTTCATCAGCAACGTGGATCCTGACGATGCAGCCGCTGTCCTGAAATCTGTCGATATCCCCCACTCCCTGTTCATCGTCGTCTCCAAGTCCGGCACGACACTGGAGACCCTGACCAATGAGTCCTTCGTCCGCGACGCTCTGCGCGATGCCGGTGTGGATCCCTCCAGACATATGCTCGCCGTCACCAGCGAGACTTCCCCGCTGGCCACCAGCACGGAGTATCTGGAAGCCTTCTTCATGGATGATTATATCGGCGGACGTTATTCCTCTTCCTCCTGTGTCGGCGGTGTCATCCTCTCCCTGGCCTTCGGTCCGGAGATCTTTGCCCGCATCCTGAACGGTGCCCATGAGGCGGACAAGACCGCCCTGAACCCCGATATCTGCCAGAACCCTGCTCTGCTCGACGCCCTGATCGGCGCTTATGAGCGCGGCGTGGAAGGCTATGGATGCACGGCTGTTCTGCCTTACTCCCAGGCCCTGAGCCGCTTCCCCGCCCACCTGCAGCAGCTTGATATGGAATCCAACGGCAAATCCGTCAACCGCTTCGGCGAGCCCGTCGACTATGTGACCGGCCCCGTGATCTTCGGCGAACCCGGCACAAACGGCCAGCACTCCTTCTACCAGCTCCTGCACCAGGGCACCAACATCATCCCGATGCAGTTCATCGGCTTCAAGGACAGTCAGTTCGGCATGGACGTCGATATCCAGGGCAGCACCAGCCAGAAAAAGCTGTGTGCCAACGTAGTCGCCCAGATCATGGCATTTGCCTGCGGCAAGGAAGATGAGAATCCCAACAAGGCATTCGCCGGCGGCCGTCCCTCCAGCATCATCATCGCCGACCAGCTCACTCCCGAAGCCCTCGGCGCCCTGCTGGCCCACTTTGAGAACAAAGTCATGTTCCAAGGCTTCATCTGGAACCTGAACAGCTTCGACCAGGAAGGCGTCCAGCTCGGCAAGCTTCTCGCCAAGCGCGTCCTCGCTCATGAGACAGACGGTGCCCTCAAGGCCTACGCAGACCTGTTCGAGATTTGATCATTGTCCGGTGGTCTGATCGCTGTCCAGTCTGATCGCCGTCAGTACCATTTATTGAGGCATAATAAACCGCAGGTTTCCGGTCTTTTATCCCCCCGGAACCTGCGGTTTTCTTTTCTCACTGTGTTTCTTCCCTGTGGTTTTCTTCCCTTTGGCTTTCTTCCCTTTGGCTTTCCTCCCTTTGATCTTCTATGGCCTCCGTTCTATCCGGTCCGCTGCCGGAACCGGCTGCCGCCTCCAGCATAAGCAGCCTTTTTCTCAGGCGGTATTTGTCGCGCACATGGAAAAAGATAATAATAGCAAAGATTCCCAGGATCACGGCCCAGAACAGGCCCAGATTGTCTGCCAGCAGGTCTGCCGTCGTATAGGCATACAGGCCTTCCCTGTAGCGATAGGACCTGCTGAGCGCATAGTCTTCGTCCAGGGCACGAATGCCCCGGTTCAGCAGTCTCAGCAGACTCCCGTTCCCGGCAGCGACACCCAGGCAGATCTCCTCCTGCCGACCGGTCTGAATGCATCCGAGCTCCCGGTATTTTCTGTTCCTGAGTATATCGTCAGCCCTCAGCCCGTTGAGAATGGTAAAATCCGCCTCTCCGGAAACGACCGCTTCGAGGCACTCCTCTATGGAAGAGAAGGCGACAAGCTCTGCCTCCGGAAACAGAATACGGATACTGTCATCCTGCATCCTGTTGTTTTCGTTCACGGCAAAGCGGGCCTTTTTATCTCTCTTGTATTCGCCCCGATAGACCAGTTCTATGGCTGTCGTGATGACCGGATCTGACTGATAAAAGCCATTTTCCTCCGCGTAGTACAGATCTCCGCTCACAGGGAAGGCGATATCGATGCTCCCCTCTGCCAGCGCCGCGATCATTTCTTCATAATTTTCGAATCCCTGCCATTCTGTTTTCATCTCTTCGATCCCGAGATTTTCCATGATCTCAGGCAGAATGTCCGTCACAAGCCCGGTCATCTGACCGGTCTTGTCCGCGTCGCTGTAGGGCAGGCAGTGAAAGAGGCAGCCGGCCTTCAGCGAATCGTGGTCCTCTATCCACTCCTCTTCCTCCGGCGCAAACGCCCTGTTTTCAATGCTTTCCGGGGCATATTTCGCGCTGAGGATATTCAGATAAGCGGGCTCATCGGCCAGAAGCTGCGCCTGGGCAGCATTCAGCTGTTCCAGCAGGTCAGTCCTGTCCGGACTCACACAGAGAAAATAATCGGAAGTGCCGAAGACCGCAATGATCTGCGCGTGTTTCTGACCATAGGCGCCGTTCCCCTCCACAGCGAGCACATCGATCTCATGGTCTTTGAAATCCTTCCGGAGAGCGTCATAATCCTCATAGGTCACCACTTCCGCATAGACGGAATGGCTGTTCAAAAAGTCCCGGAGCAGGCTGACAGCGGCTCCGTTCAGAACGCCGATCCTCCTGTCCTCCAGCGTGGCAGGATCCGAAGTGATCTCCGTGTCCGTATCATGCCTGAGCAGGCTGCAGGGTTCGTTCCCCATGGGAGAAACAGGATATCTGATCGTTTCGGCGCGGTCCTGTGTCCATGTCAGACCCGCCATAAGATCGACCTCGCCCTCTGCCAGGTCTTCATAAAGGTCGGAGAAGCTGCCGTACACATACTCATACTTCCAGCCCGTGTATTGTGCCAGCCTGAGATAATATTCGTAGGCATATCCCCTTCTGGCCGAGCCCTCCGATGCCGTCTCCTCGAACCCCTCCTTCTCGTAGTACCCGACCCGCACCGTCTGGCTCTCATTTTCCTCCGCAAAAACAGAAACAGGGAAAGCGGCCGCGGACAGAACAGCCGCACACAGGGCCAGGGCTGTCCACCGGAAAAGAAAAATCTCCCGTAATCCGACCTTCCATCTCTGCCCTGATTCTCGATGCCGATTCGCAAACATACCACATACCTTTCCGGCGTCAAAACCTGTCTTCCATTTGTGTTTATTCTTCATCGCGTAATACCCGTGTCTTCAGACATGGGACACACGCGTAAAAGGGAAACCCGCTTCATTGTGGGTACGATCCCGCATCTTCAGACACGGGATACACGCGTAAAAGGGAAGTCCGGCTCATTTTCTCAATGAAGAAGCACAGACAGGAAAATCAAAATACGTCTCTGTGAACGGCTCATTTTCCAGCGTAAAATGCCACCACTCAAAGGGAAACGGCAAAAATCCGTTTCTCATCATGACGCTCCGCAGGAGCATACGGTTCGCATACTGCTCCTCCGTGATCCCCCTGAAATCAGAATGGGAGATCTCTCCGAAAAAGTCAAAGGGACTTCCCATGTCCACTTCCCTGCCCGTACGCATCTCCAGCAAAGTCAGATCCACCGTGCTTCCCCGGCTGTGGCTGGACTGTTTGGCGATATATCCGGCGTTGAACAGTTCCTCTTTTTCCAGATCCGGATAAAAATACTGCTTCATGCGGATATCCTGGTCCTCAAGCCCCCACAGCACAAAATGCTTCACAGCTCTCGCTGGGCGGTAGGCATCAAAGATCTTCATCTGGTATCCCATCACATGCAGTTCCTTGCCCGCGCTTTTCAGCGCCCTCGCGGCTTCAAGCGTAATAAGGGCAGCCGGCTCCTCATAGCCGTCGATCCTCTCTCCGATGAAATTGTAGGTCGAATGATAACGGATCTCCTGGATCACATTCGGAACATAATCTGCCAGAATGACAAATGCGGAAGAATCCATCTCGCGCTTTGGTTCCTTCAATTTTCCCACCCTCCCTGCTGTCATTAAATATCCGGTTATTTTAAAAGCCGGGTTGTCCTTAAAAGCCCGATTGTCTTTAAAACCGTTCCCGATCCAATCCTCTTCGTCTGACAATCACATTATAACATGGATCATGGCAAAATCTTGCCCATTACGCTGACTATTCATGTGTTTGGTTTTACCATCACAATTCGCGTAAAAAGCAACAACCGCCACTCGGCACAGTGACGGTTGTCTACGCTTTAGATAACTCTTAACTTCCGAGGTCAACCGCTTGTCGCAGTGTTCCTCGTTTCCATCATTATACAGTCGTTCTATTTCACATGTCAATATGATACCGGGACGATCACATATCATTACAGGCAGGCGTTGGCAGATCTTCTCTATGCGTTTAAGGCAAAACTTCCAAAGAATCTGTATAAGGGGAAACGGGTTGAAAGATATAATGTAAAAGAGTAATCTGTTCAGGAACGGATCCTTCCGATCCGCCAGACTTCAGGATCTGCCTGCAGGCCCTGTGCCCGCCTGCGTGTTCTATAAACGGTTCTGTAAACGATCAGGGCTTTCTTTTCAGGCACACAGACCGCCTGCGTTTTCCTATAATTTTCCTATAAAAGGAGAAAACCATGAAGGACAATCGCGAAAAAATGATCATCCGGACAAGCCTTGTCGGGATCATGGTCAATATTCTGCTGGCTGCCGGTAAGGCAGGCGTCGGCCTGTTGTCAAACTCGATCGCCATTGTGCTGGATGCCGTCAATAATCTCAGCGACGCCCTCTCTTCCGTCATCACGATCATGGGGACAAAGCTGGCCGGAAGGCCTGCGGACAGAGACCATCCCTTTGGTCACGGGCGCTATGAATATCTCAGCGCCGCCGTCATTTCCGTCATCATACTCTATGCAGGGCTCACTGCCTTTATAGAATCCTTCAAAAAGGTCCTGCATCCGGAGACCCCGTACTACTCGAAATTAACGCTCCTCCTCATCGCCGCTGCCGTCATCGTAAAGCTCCTGCTGGGCAGGTATGTGAAAGCCAGAGGAAAGGAGCTCAATTCCGACTCCCTGGTCAACTCCGGCGAGGACGCCCGGCTGGATGCCGTGATCTCCGCCTCCACCCTTGCCGCCGCCGTCATTTTCCTTGCCTCCGGAATCAGCCTGGAAGCCTGGCTGGGTATTGCAATCGCCGCGTATATCATCAGATCCGGTGTCGACATGATCCTCGAAACCATCAGCAAGATCCTGGGGGAACGGCCTGACAGTGAGCTGAGCCGGTCCGTGCGGCAGGCTGTTCTTGAAACGGACGGCATTCTGGGCGTCTACGACCTGGTCCTCACAAGCTACGGACCGGACCGGTGGATCGCCTCCGTCCACGTAGAGGTTCCCGACACCTGTACTGCGGACAATATCGACCTGCTCAGCCGCGGGATCGCCCGCAGAGTCATGGAGCAGACCGGCGTAGTTGTCACGGCTGTCGGCATTTATTCACATAACACTTCCAATAACCAGGTCCTGGAGATCCAGTCAAGAGTGACCGAGATCGTGATGTCTCATGAGTACATCCTCCAGATTCACGGTTTTTTCTGCAGCCTCGAAGAAAAAACCCTACGGTTCGATATCGTGATCGACTATTCCGCCCCGGATCCGGCCGGCCTGTTCGCGCACATCAGGCAGGAAGTGCAGACGGAATACCCTGATTTTTCCCTCCACATCCAGCCGGACCGGGATGTTTCGGACTGATGCGGAGAAAACGTACCGGGCCGATCCGGGACAGACAATGTTTTCCGCACTGCATCAGTGCTGCATCCAACAAACCTTCGGTATGTCGGAGCCAAAAAAACCGGGACAGAAGGCAAAACCTCCTGTCCCGGTTTTTAAAGACATGCAAAAGACATGCAATTTCAAAAGTCATCAGGCAAATGATCCTCACGTCAGGATCTCGTCAAAGTCCTCTCCATTATCAGGAAAGACCAGAAAATCGGAGATCTCCAGGCCGATGGTCTCCTCTCTGCCGAACTTCCCGTAGGTGGAAGCATCCGAGATCACCCTCAGTTCTTTTTCCCCGATCTGCACCCGGCAGTCATTGACGTCGCCCATGAAAAACTCAGACACGATCTTCCCGTGCAGGTGCGCTTCTCCTCCGATGATCCTGAGATTTTCGGGACGGATCGCGACATCCACCTTTCCGGTCACGTCCCCGTCATAGGGCAGGATATCCTCAATGCCCTCCAGCCGGATCCGTCCGTCCGCGGAAGTCCCCTTGAGGAAATTGACCTTGCCGACAAAATCCGCCACAAACTGGTTTTTGGGCTTCCGGTAAATGTTCACGGGGCTGTCCACCTGCTGGATGATCCCGGAATTGATGACAAAGACCCTGTCGGACATCGTCATGGCCTCACTCTGGTCATGGGTGACATAGACGACATTGATCCCCAGCTTTTTCTGAATCTCCTTGATTTCAAACCGCATCCGCTCGCGGAGGACTGCGTCCAGATTGGAGAGCGGCTCGTCCAGCAACAGGACCCTGGGCTCCGCGACAAGGGCCCGTCCCAGGGCGACCCTCTGCTGCTGCCCGCCGGAAAGCTCGGAGGGCATGCGCTGAGCGAACCTGCTCAGATGGACGATCTCCAGGATCCGCTCCACCTTTTCACGAATCTCTTCCTTTGGCCTTTTGCGGATCTTGAGGGGGTAGGCCACATTGTCAAAGACATTCATGTGAGGCCAGACGGCATAGGACTGAAAAACCATGCCGATCCCCCGCTCCTCCGGAGGGACCAGCACATCCCGGGAACTGACCAGGTCCCCGTCGATCCGGATCTCACCGGACGAAGGCTTCTCGAACCCTGCGATCATCCGCAGCATCGTCGTCTTGCCGCAGCCCGAAGGTCCTAACAGGGTGATAAACTCCCCTTCTTTAAACTCATCCGTGAATTCTCTGAGTACAACCGTGTCCCCGAATTGTTTTGTCACATGATCAATAGTAATGACCGACATGCCTGTCCTCCTCTTCCAAATTCTTTTGTCCGTCTCCAGATCCCGTCCCGGAAGCTTCCGCGCTGTAACTATCCACACCCTCTCGAAGGGCGTGTATAGTAACTCCGCGCTCTTTAGATGGAAAATTTTCCCTTTGTCAGCCTGTTCATCAGGATATTCAGCACCGCGACGAGGATCAGGATCGCCGCCGCCAGGGCGGAAGCGGTCTGCTGGCTGTGGTAGGTCTGGTAGAGATAAAGCTCCACGCCCAGTGTCTTGGTATTGTCGGAGTAGAGCAGGTTGGACATGGTCAGCTCATAGAAGCAGGGCATGAAGATCAAAAACCAGCCGGCGACAACAGAGGGTGCTGTGAGGGGCAGGACCACATCTTTCATTCGCCTGAGCCAGCCGGCTCCGGAGATCTGGGCAGCCTCCTCCAGGGAGGGGCTGATCTGCGAGATGGCAGAGACCACGGTCCGCATTCCCATGAGCATATATTTGATCATGTAGGCAACGACCAGGATCGCCATCGTATTGTAGATATTGATGCCAAAACGTCCCGACATGGTCATGATGAGCGCGAGAGCGATGACGACACTGGGTGTGCCGGATCCCACCGTGATCAGAAAATCGGGGACCGCCTTTCCCTTTACATTGGTCCGCTTCAACAGATAGGCCATGATCACGCAGACGATCATGCCCAGGGTCGCCGCCCAGAGTGCCGAAAAGACACTGTTCCGGAAGGACTTTATGATGGACTTGCGGGAAAAAATGATCCCCCAGTATTTGGTCGTCATATTTCCCGCCGCAAAAAGGGATTTCCCCATGTTGACAGTAAAAGAGGTCATAAAGACCGTTGCGAAGGGAAGGATCACAACGATAAAAGCAAAGGCTCCCACCAGGATCGTGATCGGCAGGTTCCATCTGCCGAGGTCAACGACAGCCGGACGGACTGACTTTCCGGACACGGTGATATAGTCCTTTTTCCCTATGACAAAATTGGAGACGTACAGGATGACCATGGCGAGCAGCATGAGAAAGACCGCGAGCACTGTCGCATCGGTCAGGCCCTGCTGCGACCCCACATAGACATAGTCGACGATCCTGGTCGTCACAGTATAGATCTTGCCCGGGGCGCCGATGATCGAAGGAATGCCGTAGCAGGACGCGGCCGCCACAAAGACCAGAAGCCCCGCAGCCGCGATCGAAGGCAGCATGAGGGGGATGGTCACGGTGAACAGGGTCTTGAGAGGGGAGGCCCCTGAGATGCGGGAAGCCTCCTCCAGCGAAGGATCCATCTTTTCCATGGCGCGCGAGATCGTGATGAAGGCATAGGGGTAATAGAAGGTCGTCAGGACCCAGACCAGGCCGCCTGTCGTGTAAATATTGAAGGGCATCCCGGCCAGCCCGAAGATCTTCTGTAAAAAAACGTTGAGCGTACCGACCGACGGATTCAACAGACGGAGCCAGGCCATGGCGCCGACATAGGGCGGCACCATATAGGTCATCACGAACAGGGTCCTGAAGATCCTCCTGCCGTGCAGGTTCGTGCGTCCGACAAGCCAGGCCAGCGGAAAGGCGATCAGGACTCCGAACACCATGGACAGCAGCGCCGTGAACAGGGTGTTTTTCAGACAGGTCCAGTTCAGCGCGTAGGAATAGATCCTTGCAAAGCTCTCAAGGGAAAAATGCCCCGTCGCGAAAAAAGCGCGGAAGAGCAGATAGACCAGCGGGAAGACCTGAAATACCAGCAGAAACCCTATGATTCCCGCGATCAATATCCATTTGATGTCAAAAGTGAATTTCTTCATCATTTTGCTTCAGGGACAGTCAGATGCTCCTGCAGAAGTGTGCGGATCTCCTCCCTCTGCTTATAGCACTTCTCCCAGTCCACAGGAATGGTGTTTTTCATAAGTTCGGAAAGAGGCACTGCATCGTAGGGATATTCTTCTACATCGCTTCTGACGCCGTACATCCACCCGTTGATGACCAGCTGCTGGCCCGCGGGAGAAAGGAAATACTCCTGGACCGCTTCCGCCGCGGCAATATTGGCGTTGGCGGAATACTTCTCATCGATAATCATAATGGGCGAAGGGACCGGGATCGAGCCGTCCTCGGGATAGATGACCTCCAGCGCGGAGCCCTCTTCTTCCCTCTTCTTTAAAACAGATTCCTCCAGGACCATGATCTCGCTGCATTCCCCTGTCTCAAGCTTGGTCAGGGCGACGGAACCGGATTCGATCGCGACATTCTGATTTCCCAGAGCCTTTAAATAATCCTCGCCGTATTTATCAAGCAGGCCGACCATGGAGCAATAGGCTGTTCCTGATGTCAGGGGATTGCTCATGGACAGTTTTCCCTTCATGGAGTCATTTTCCGCGAAATCCTTCATGGAAAGGGGCAGATCATCCCTGGAGTATTTCTCAGGATTGTAGGCAAGGACCATGTTGCATACACGCACAGGATACCAGTATCCGTCGGGGTCGTAATCAAAGACCAGCTTGTCGGCCTCGGCAAAAGGATGGGGATGCAGGATTCCTGCCTCTTTGAGCTGCAGGGCATAAGAGGGCTCCGCGACCATCAGGATGTCGCAGCCCATTTTGCCGGCATCCATTTCTGCCGCGATCTTGGACTGGATCGTGCCCGATCCGCCCTGGAAAAACTCCACATCCAGATCCGGGAAGACCTTTTCCAGCTCTGTTTCCATGTTGTCGATGATATCTTCATACATGGATGTATAAATAACGACCTTTCCTGAAACATCGCTGCTGCCGGCGGCCTCAGTCACTGCCCCGGCGTTCCCGGATGTGGAGCCCTCCTTATTGCCGCCGCAGGCCGCCAGGCTCACCGCCATCGCGCCTGCCACAAAAATAGAAACTGCCCGTTTGACAAACTGTCTGGTTATCATAAAAAACACCTCCTGTTATAAAGATTTTTCTTTTTAAAATAGCAGCTTTTTCAGGATCACCGCGCTGATGACCGCCACAGCGATCCCTGCTGCGAGACTGACGATCTCTGTCTTTTTCTCATTTTCAAACTTTGGTCCCGCCAGCTTGTCAATCGCGAACCAGGTCAGAAATCCCAGAATCGTGGGGATGATCCCGCAGAAATTATATCCCAGGAGCAGAATGATCCCATATACGATATTTGTTACGTAGGCATCAAAATTATTCATTGCCTTACCCACCTCCTCATGCATGCTGACAGCAGACGTTGAATGCTGACAGCGGACAAAAAACAGTACCGTAACAGTACCCATCTATCAGATTTTTGTCAAGTGGACAGCGGGCAGAGCCGGCCGGGAAGTCTTGCTGACAGCGGGCAGGAAACAGGTCAGAGAGTCACACAGACAGCGTGTACAGCCGGGCAGAGAATCACACGGACAGTTCGTAATCCTCCTGCAAATATGCTATACTGTATTAGATTGCAGTTATGACAGACCGGCATTGATCACAGACTTATTTATCAGATTAATTTATCAGATTCATTTTTGATGTAATAATTTATAATGTAATAAGCAGCGAAACAATACGCGGAACAATCTACGGAACAAAACATAAAGAAGCCTTGAGGGAAGGAGGACATCCATGCAGTTCCTGAAAATAATACTGATAATCGTTCTGGGTACTTACAGTACACCCATGATTATCCTGCGCATTCTCTTTATCATAGGATTATGGAAAATGCTGCAGAAATCCGGCGTTAAATCCTGGTGGGCCCTGATCCCCTGTGCAAGAAATTATATGCTTGCCAAATGTGCGGACAAGGAAGAAGAGGGCATGGTCCTGGCTGTGACCGATCTGTTCGACATCCTGGCATCCCTGAGCGCGATCCTGGCGATCGACAGGCTTTTTACCGGCATTTTTACATTGATCGCATCCACTTTGTACATCGTCGCGTTTATTTATTCTATCCGTGTATATTTCGGGATCATCGATATGTACGGTGTCCAAAAGCGCTGGATCATTCTCTGGATGATATTCGACGGCATCGCCGCGATGATCTTTGGATTCAAGTCCGACATGAACCCCCGGATGAAAGTCCCGGAAATGAGATCCGACTCCCTGTCTGTCTTTTCCGGTAAAAAAGCCGCGGAAATGGATCAGGGGCTGACGATCAACCTGGAGGACCGCAGCGTATTCGATTTTTTCAAGAAAAAATACCTGCTGCGCGATATTCATATGTATATCCGTCCCGGCAGGATGGTCCTGCTCCTGGGCGGCTCCGGTGCGGGGAAGACGACCTTCCTCAATGCCGTGAACGGCTATGAAAAAGCGAAGGCAAAAATGACTCTGAATGGGTCGGACATTTATGCCGAGTACAAAAAAATGCAGTACGAGGTGGGATTTGTCCCCCAGCAGGACCTGATGCGCAGCAAGGACACCGTCTTTCACACACTGATGGACACAGCCCTGCTCAGGCTCCCCCTTGACCTCACACACGCCGACCTCGTCGGGCGGGTAAACGAGGTGATGGACATTTTCGGCCTGACGCCCCTGAAAAACAGTCTGGTGGAAAAACTTTCCGGCGGCCAGAAAAAGCGGCTCTCTATCGCGATGGAACTGCTCTCCAATCCTTCCCTCTTCATTCTGGATGAACCGGATTCCGGTCTGGACGGCGTTATGGCAAGGGCCCTGATGCAGAAGCTCCGTGAGACCGCCGATCAGGGCAAGATCGTGATCGTCATCACCCACACGCCGGACCGCGTGATCGATCTGTTCGACGACGTGATCGTCCTGGCAAAGGATTCCCACCGGACCGGACGGCTCGCCTTTTACGGTACTATAGAAGAAGCGAGAGCTTTCTTCGGGAAAGAGCGGATGGAAGAGATCGTCATGAGCGTCAACCGGACAGAGGAAGGCGGCGAAGGCAAGGCGGACGAATATATCATGAAATATGTGGAGGTGCAGCATGGCTGAAATCAGACAGAATACTTCTCCTGCCGCTGATGATTCAATGCAAAATACAGCAGATATAGCAGCAGAGACTCCCGCCGTCAATCCGGCGGATGATCCGTCAGGCGTTTCAGCGGACAGACCGGCCGTATATTCCAGAAAGAGAGAGCACAGAGGCAGGGTGCTGCAGGTCGGGATCTATCTGAGAAAACTCCTCCGCATGTTTGTTTACCAGAATGAATGGAAAACCTTTCCCATGGCAGCCCTTGTCGCGGGCACGGTCGCCCTGGTGATCAGGGGGAGCATGTTCGTGACGATGGAAGGGACGATCCGGGGGTCTTTTGCCATCGCCTGCGTCTGTCTCTGGAACGGATGTTTTAACTCCATCCAGGTCATCTGCCGGGAGAGGGACATCATCAAGCGGGAGCACCGCTCGGGTATGCATATATCGTCTTATATCGTCTCTCATATGATCTACCAGGCCATTCTGTGTCTGCTCCAGACCGGTCTGACGCTCTATATTTTCCGGATGATGCAGATGAAGATCCCGACTGAAGGCATGTTCTTTCCCCTCATGATCATGGATCTCTCGGTCACGATCTTCCTGATCACCTATGCCTCGGACATGATGGCCCTGCTGATCTCCTGTATCGCCCACACCACGACAGCAGCGATGACGGTCATGCCCTTCATCCTGATCTTCCAACTGGTCTTTTCCGGTGGTTTCTTTGAACTGCCGGAATGGACTTCCTTCCTGTCCAATATGACCATCTCCAATTACGGCCTCAAATGCATTGCCGCGCAGGCGGACTACGACAGCCTGCCGATGGTGACGGGATGGAATTCCCTGTTCAGCATGCGCAATGAGAAAATAGAAGTGACACTGACCTACGGTCAGGTCCTCGAATTTCTCTCTAAGAGCAACAACGAATCCGTGAAGGAATTCCGGGACATGGAGGCCCTTCCCGGGTTTACCATGGGCAATATCATCGATTCGGCGGTCGACAGCCCCGACCTGGTTGAAGAGAGGCAGCAGACCTTCACGATCCGGACCACCGTCTGGGAACTGATAGAAATCGTCGGCTGGCGTCAGGTCAGAGATATCATCCAGGGCAAATCCTCAGCCGCCGCCTACAGTGTTGATTTCGAAAAGACCGAGGCAAATGTCTTTTCCTGCTGGATGTCCCTGGTCATATTCGCTGTACTCTTCGGCATCCTTTCCATCGCTGTCATGGAGTTTATTGACAAGGACAAGCGATAGGTAAGGCCTTAAGACACATTATACAGACAAAAACTATTAAAGACGGAAACCCTCTGTGTGCAGCACAAAGGATTTCCGTCTTTAATTTCAACAGAAAACGATCATTCAACAGGAACGATCATTCAACAGGAACGTTCTTTCGACAGAAAACGATCCTATAACAATAAGCAGTCATTCAGCAGAAGACTGTCATTCATTCAAGACTCGCTCATTCAATTGTCAGAATGTCACTGAATCCGGTCACCTCAAAGATTTCATTGATCACTTCGTTGACATGGATCAGCTTCATCTCACCCTGCTTGTTCATGATCTTCTGAGCAGACAGAAGGACGCGCAGACCTGCTGAGGAAATGTACTCCAGCTTCTCGAAATCCATGATAAGGGAGGTCACTCCATCCAGAGAATCCTTCAGGGTCTCTTCCAGCTGAGGGGAAGTCATCGTATCCAGCCTGCCTTCAAGTGCGATATTTAAACTGCTCCCATCTGTCTTCTTTTCAATATTCAGCATCTCAGTTTCTCCTTTTTACCTATTTTGCTTCCTCTATTAAATTTTTCTGCGGATTCAAGAATCGCCCGCGAGTCCTTTGTGCATGTAAAGCCATGCACCGCTGCCTGCGGGACGTCGGGGCAAAGCAGGACAATATCCTCCGCACGCTCTGCTCACATGCTCGCGTGCCCTTGAACCGCCGACAGTCCTCATACCATTTCCTCGGGATGGAACACTTCATCAAAGCGCTCCGCTGAGAGGAAGCCGAGCTTCACACACGCCTCCCTCAGGGAAATGTTCTCTTTGAAAGCCAGTTTTGCGGTTTTGGCGGCATTTTCATAGCCGATATACGGATTCAATGCCGTGACGAGCATCAAAGAGTTATAGAGATTATATCTCATTTTTTCCGTATCCGCTACAATTCCTTCTACACAATTTCCAGTAAATGACAAAATAGACTCCGAAAGAAGCCGCACGGACTGTATAAAATTGTACGAAATCACAGGCATAAAGACATTCAGCTCGAAATTGCCCTGGGAAGCCGCAAATCCGATGGCGGCATCGTTCCCCATGATCTGCACGGCTACCATAGTCACCTGCTCGCACTGGGTGGGGTTGACCTTGCCGGGCATGATGGAACTTCCGGGCTCATTTTCCGGTATGCGGATCTCACCCAGTCCGCAGCGCGGCCCGCTCGCGAGCCAGCGCACATCGTTGGCGATCTTCATCAGGTCTGCTGCCATAGCCTTGACCGCTGCGTGCGCAAAAACTATCTCATCTTTTGAGGTCAGGGCATGAAACTTGTTAGGGGCAGTCACAAAATGCTTCCCGGTCAGCGCTGAGATCTCCTCCGCGGCAGCCTCTGCAAACCCTGACGGCGCATTGAGGCCGGTTCCGACAGCGGTTCCGCCCAGAGCCAGCTCCGAGAGCGGCCCGAGGGCCAGGCGGATCAACTCGATATCGCGCTCGATAGACGCTCTCCAACCGCTGATCTCCTGAGAAAAGCTGATCGGGACAGCGTCCTGCAGGTGTGTACGGCCGCTCTTCACCGCGCCGATGTTTTTTTCCTCCAGAGTCCTGAATACCCTGCACAGCCTCTCGGCAGCAGGGATCAGCCGGTCCTCCAGGGCCATGACCGCTGAAATGTGCATCGCCGTCGGAAACGTGTCATTCGAGGACTGGCTCATGTTGACATCGTCATTGGGATGGCAGAGCTTCTCCCCGGCGATCTCGTTAGCCCGGTTCGCGATGACCTCGTTCGCGTTCATATTGGACTGGGTGCCGGAACCTGTCTGCCACACGACCAGCGGGAAATGCGCATCCAGCTTCCCCGCGATCACTTCATCTGCCGCCCGGGAGATCACCTCCATCTTACGCTCAGTCATTTTTTCCGGCTTCAGTGCATGATTCGCTCTCGCCGCCGCCTTCTTCAGGATCCCGAAAGAGCGGATGATCTCCGCCGGCATGGTCTCGATCCCCCTGCCGATCGGAAAATTCTCAAAACTCCGCTGTGTCTGAGCCGCCCAGTACCTGTCCGCGGGGACCTTCACTTCTCCCATGGAATCATGCTCGATCCGAAAATCTTCAGTCATTCCTCCTCCCTGCTCCTTTCTGCCTCTGTTGACCATTGGATATTATCCTGTTTACCGTTTATATCGGCGGTTTTACTTCCCGATCCGTTCCCACTCAGGCTCCTTGAACCCGACAAGCACAAAATCATCTCCGATGACCAGCGGCCTTTTCACCAGCATTCCGTCGGAGGCAAGCAGTCTGTACTGCTCGTCCTCACTCATATCAGGAAGCTTCTTTGAGAGCTGCAGATCCTTGTAGATTTTGCCGCTGGTATTATAAAAGCGCTTCAGGGGCAGTCCGCTCTTTTTATGAAGCTCACGGATCATCGCCTCATCGGGGTGGTCCTGCGCTATATCGATCTTCTCATATTCGATCTGCCGGTCATCAAGCCACTTCAGAGCCTTTCTGCAGGTTCCGCATTTTGCGTAACAATATACTTTCACCGTCGCACTCCTTTCCAGACATTGCGAAAAAATTTCCATCCTTGCGGGGCAAACCGTTGATGGCCGCTGCCTTCATGGTTTTCTCCTTTCCCGCATCAGCGGGGCGATGTCCTTCCTAACCTGCAGTCCATTATAGTAATTTTATTCAATGGAAACAACTTTCTTTGAACAACTGATAATTATTTTTCACACGGGAGGAACTTCTCAGGCGTCCTCCCTGGTCAGGTGTCTGATCCACCTGCCGCTCCGCACACGCAGAAAGACGGGCAGCCCCTTGAAGAGCTGGTCAGACTGGATGCAGAGCACCACGAGAGGAACCGGCAGCTTCCAGACAAAAGCAGCGAGGAAGGAAAGCGGCATGACGATAACCCAGACACTGATCAGATTCAGCCACATCGTAAACTGCGTATCGCCGCTCCCGCGCAGGACCCCGTTGCTGACCGGCATCTGATACGACATCCCTATCATCACAAAGCACAGGATCACCATGATCTGGTCCGCATAACGCAGGGCTGAATCGGTCAGGCTGTACAGACTGAGCAAAGGCGTCCGCAGCAGAAACAGGACCGCTGCCAGAAAGATGCCGATCCCCAGATCCAGAACGGACAGAGTCCGTGCGTCCGAACGGATCCGCTGCATATCTCCCCGGCCGACCGACTGGCCCATGACGACGCCGGAGGCAGAAGCCATGGCCGCCACGACTACCTTCAGATACTGATAAAAAGTCATCGCCACAGAGTTCGCCGCGATCGCGTCAGAAGCATCCGGCCCGGGCAGGTGCCCCAGGATCGCTGTCTGCAGAGGAACGGAGACTGCCCAGAGAATGCCCGTCAGCATGACCGGTACCGCCACCTTCATATAATCCCGTCCCAGCTCCCGGTCTGCTTTTGACTGCGCACTGTTCCTGTCCCGGTTTCCCAGTCCCAGAAAATCCTCTGAAAAAAGATCCAGCTGCCTGTCTTTGAACCGCACATATCCGTATACAATGACAAACTCTAAAAATCGCGAGATCAGGGTGCCGATCGCTGCACCTCTCACACCCATTTCCGGGAAGCCGAAATGCCCGAAGATCAGCGTATAGTTCACCGACGCATTGACGATCAGCGACAGGACTGAAATATAAAATGAGATCCTCACAGTTCCGACCACACGCAGGGCAGCCATCAAAGTTGCAGAGATCATGAACAGTGGGAAGGTAAAAAGCAGGATGTCCATGTAGGCCTGCCCCTGCCCGATGATCTCCGGATCCCGGGTGAAAATACCCAGCAGCTGCCCCGGCAGGATCAGACAAAGACCCGCAAAAAAAATCCCCCAGACAAATGCCAGCTTCAATGCGTGTCCCGCGACCTTCCGCACCGGCGACATCCTTTTCTGCCCGTAATACTGGGAAGCCAGGATCACCAGAGCGTCACAGACCGTGAGCGTCACCTGCTGCACCATGAAAAAGATCTGATTCACCGTCGCCGCACCCGACAAGGCTGCCTGCGCATAACTTCCCAGCATGATGTTGTCCAGCATATTCACACTGTAAGCCACGACATTCTGCAGCATGACCATCGTAAAGATTGAAAACAGAGTCCTGTAAAAACCCCTGTCCTGCGTAAAAAAACGCTCCCCCCCTTTTGCCTTCATCCCTGTACTACTCCTTGATCAAACGCTGAAAAAGCCCACGTTCTCCAAAACACTATATTCCACCCGAAACATTTCGTCTATCTGACTTTGCATTTTTATTACCTTGTTTTACTGTTTTGCTGAACCGGAATCTGCAGCGGACCGTCCCCTCAGGCTGTCCGAAAGCTTCATTTTTAAGCCCAAAAGGCAATGGTTATTCGGCTTGAATCCTTTACGATAAAAGAAAAAGGCCGGATGACATCAGCCGGGTTATGGATTATATTATCTCAGAGGGAAGATCCCCGTTTTTTAAGCGATGGATCCGGGACCCGCAGGCTGATTCTGATTTTAACCTGACCACTCAAAAAAGGAGGAATAAATGGCAGTCTATACGAGGACGAAAACCTACAACACCAAAGGCAACATGGGAATGATCGACGTGACAGGAGATTTTCAGTCTGCAGTCAGCGCCGCCTGTAAGGAAAAGAAAATAAAAAGCGGGATCATCACCGGCTTTACGACCGGCGGAGTCGCTGCACTGACGACACTGGAGTTTGAACCCGGACTCGTCCACCATGACGTCCGGGAGGCCATGCAGGGCATCGCCCCCTACCGCGATGAAAAGGGACATGTCATCCACTACCGCCACCATGACACCTGGCACGATGATAATGGTTCATCCCACATCCACTCCCTGATCCTGTCTCCCTTTATCACGGTTCCCTTCGTTGACGGCAAGATCACGATCGGCCCCTGGCAGAATCTCACACTTGTGGAATGCGATACCCGCGACCGGGTGAGGGACATCGTCTTCCAGGTGATGGGAGAATAGGACCGCAGCCGCCCGCATGTCCGCTGCCCGTTCCGGCCGAGGGACATCGTCTCCCAGGTAATGGGAGAATAGGACCGCAGCCGCCCGCATGTCCGCTGCCTGCTCAGCTATGGAACATGAGACCGGCCCTTTTGTATTCCCTGAGGAGTACAAAAGGGCCGTTTTGCTGTCTACATTTCAATTTCCGCAGACATCACCTGTCTCAAGGCCATGCAATAAGCCAAGCGATAAACAAGTGATAAGTAGTATGGTACTCCCTGCGGATATATCTGGCCTGTTACTCGATCCGCATCAGCAGCTGGCCGCCCTTGACGGTGTCGCCTTCCTCGACGAGAATCTCCTTGACGGTACCTGCCATCCTTGCGCTGGTGGCAGTTTCCATCTTCATGGCCTCGATGGTGATGACGGTCTGGCCTTCCTCGACGGTATCGCCGACCTTGACATTGATTCCGGCCACAGCGCCGGGGATGGATGCTCCGACCTCGCCCTTATTTTCAGGATCCGCCATCGGAACCTTGGTGATATTCTTCTGGGCTTCGGGATCCGGAACCTTGACTTCGCGGCGGATGCCGTTGAGCTCGAAGGAGACGGTTCGCATGCCGTCTTTATCCACTTCTCCGGGGCCGAGATATTTGATGACGAGAGTATTGCCGTCGGCGATGTTGACCTTGTTGGTCTCACCGATGGAGAGGCCGTGGAAGAAGACATGGCTGCCCAGCCGCATGATATAGCCGTAATGCTCCCTGTTCTTGCAGAACTCCTTGTAGACCTTGGGATACAGGCCGTAGGAGAGAACGGAACGCCAGCTCTGGTCCGGATGGAACTGGTCGATCTCCTTGCGGAGCTGGTTGAAATCGACCGGTTCAAGCAGTTCGCCGGGCCGGCAGGTGATGGCTTTTTTGCCCTTCAGGACAACTTCCTGCAGATCCTTGGGGAAGCCCCAGGCGGGCTGGCCCATCATGCCGGCAAAGTAGTCGACCACAGAATCCGGGAAGGCCAGGTCTTTGCCCTTCTCCACGATGTTCTCGGGAGTCAGGTCGTTCTGGGTCATAAAGATCGCCAGGTCGCCGACCATCTTGGAGGACGGAGTGACCTTGGTGATACCACCCAGGATCTTGTCGACCTTGCGGTAGTTTTCCTTGACCTCGGTGAAACGCTGGCCCAGCCCCATGCTCTCGACCTGAGGTTTGAGGTTGGTGTACTGGCCGCCGGGGATCTCATAGCGGTAGATGTCCGTGGCGGGGCTTGTGATCCCGCCCTCGAACTTGTCGTAGCGCAGGCGCACGTCCGCCCAGTAATCCGTGAGGTACTGGAGCTGGTCAAGATCGAGGCCGGTGTCCCTGGGCTGTCCCTGAAGGGCCGCGACAAGGGCGTTCATGGACGGGTTGGAGGTGAGCGACGACATGGAAGAGATCGCGCAGTCGACGACGTCGACGCCGGCTTCGGCTGCCATCAGGTAAGTCGCGATCTGGTTGCCGGACGTATCGTGGGTGTGCAGATGGATCGGAACGCCGACCTCCTGCTTGAGCTCGGTGATGAGCTTTTTCGCCGCGTAGGGCTTGAGAAGACCTGCCATATCCTTGATGGCGATCATATGCGCGCCGCGGTGCTCCAGCTCCTTGGCCATGTTCACATAGTACCTGAGCGTATATCTGTCATTTTTGGGATCCAGGATGTCGCCTGTGTAGCAGACGGCCGCCTCCAGGATCTTATTCTGTTTGAGGACTTCATCCATCGCGACAGACATGCCCTCGATCCAGTTGAGTGAGTCAAATACGCGGAAGACATCGATGCCGCTCTTGGCGGAGGCTTTGATGAACTCCCGGATCATGTTGTCGGGATAGTTGGTGTAGCCGACTGCGTTGGAACCGCGGATCAGCATCTGCAGGAGCAGGTTGGGGGCCTTTTCGCGGATGATGTCCAGACGCTCCCAGGGAGACTCATGCAGGAAACGGTAGCAGACGTCGAAAGTCGCGCCGCCCCAGCACTCGAGGGAGAAGGCGTCCGCCAGGATCTCGCTGGTGCCGTCCATGCACTTGACGATGTCGCGGGTACGCACGCGGGTGCCGAGCAGGGACTGATGAGCGTCGCGGCAGGTCGTGTCGGTGATCAGGAGCTTCTGCTGTCTCCTGACCCATTTCGCGACTTCCTCCGGCCCCTTGGCGTCGAGAAGCTGCTTGAGGCCCATCTTGCGGTTACCGGTTACAGGAGGGAACCTGGGGGGCTCATAGATGAAGTTCGCGCTGTTCTCGGCGATGGACCGCTCCGCGATGTAGGTGAGCATCTTGGTCGCGGCGTCCTCGCCTCCCTCGATCTCAAAGAGGGAAGGGGTCTCGTCGATGAACTTCGTGTAGCATTTGCCCTCGCGGAAGGTCTCGTTGTTGAGCACGTTGGTGATAAAGGCGATGTTGGTCTTGACACCGTTCACGCGGACTTCGCGGATAGCGCGCAGGGCTTTGTTGCAGACGCCCCTGAAGGTGCGGTCCCAGGAAGTGACCTTGACCAGCAGGGAATCATAGTAAGGCGAGATCGTGGAGCCGGTTCCCGCCGTCGCCTCGTCCAGACGGATGCCGAAGCCGCCGGAGATCCGGTAGCCGGTGATGCGGCCCGTATCCGGGGCGAAGTTGTTGGTGGGATCCTCCGTCGTCACACGGCACTGGATGGCGAAGCCGTCGAGCTTGAGATCGGACTGCTTCGTGATTCCGATCCTGGGATCGGAGAGGGGTTCACCCTGGGCGACCAGGATCTGGGCACGCACGAGGTCGACGCCGGTGACCATCTCGGTAACGGTGTGCTCGACCTGAATGCGGGGATTCATCTCGATGAAGTAGTAGTTCTCATCCTTGTCGACCAGAAACTCCAGCGTGCCCGCGTTCGTGTAGCCGACATGCTTTGTGATCTTGACGGCGTCGCGGTAGAGTTTCTTTTTGACCCCATCGGAGACAGAGAAGGCGGGAGTGAACTCGACGACCTTCTGATAGCGGCGCTGGAGCGAGCAGTCGCGCTCAAACAGGTGAGCGACATGGCCGTGCTCGTCCGCCAGGACCTGGACCTCGATGTGCTTGGGGTTGACGAGGAATTTCTCCATGAAGATATCCCCGTTGCCGAAAGATTTGAGGGCCTCAGCCTTGACGAGATCGAAGTTGATCCCCACCTCCTCGACCGTGTCACAGCGGCGCATACCGCGTCCGCCGCCGCCGGCCGCTGCCTTGAGGATGACCGGGAAACCGAACTCCATAGCCAGCTTCTGCGCTTCTTCGCGGCTGGCGAGCGGATCCTTGGTGCCGGGCGTCGTGGGAACGTCGCAGTCGATAGCCATCTGTTTGGCGCTGAGCTTATCACCCATCATATCCAGAATTCTGGAAGAAGGACCGATGAACTTGATGCCGGCCTGCTCGCAGGCGCGCGCGAAATCTCCGTTCTCGGACAAAAATCCGTAGCCGGGATGGATCGCGTCGCAGTCATGCATCCGGGCCAGCTCGATGATCCTGGGAATATCCAGATACGCACCCAGCGGGCTCATATTTTCACCGATCAGATAAGACTCGTCCGCCGCTGTGCGGAAGGCAGCGTAGGTATCCTCATTGGAATAGATCGCTACCGTCTGCAGCCCCAGGTCGTGGCAGGCGCGGAAGATACGCATCGCGATCTCGCCGCGGTTCGCCACCAGGACTTTTTTGAATTTGTTCATTTGTTCCTCCTTTTAGTTGCAGTCAGGCATTACATACGAACTTGTACAAAGAAATGTTTCAAATATTGTACTATTTTATACAAAATTAGTAAAGACTCCCCTGCCTCCCCTGCATCAGGAGCGGAAAAAAGAAACCGGCAGATCAGCCTTTCAGGTTTCCGGGGCCGAACCCCCTCGGCAACAGATCCTTAAGGAAAAATATCTCATAATGATCCGGGTCTGTCGCCACGATGATCCGGAAGGTCTCCGGGTCGCAGAATTCCATCATGACCTGGCGGCAGACCCCGCAGGGCACGGAATAGCCGGAGGGAACCGCCTCTTCCTCTTTTCCGCCAACGATACAGATTGCGTCAAAATCCCGGATCCCCTCGCTCACAGCCTTTGCAAAAGCAGTCCTTTCGGCGCAGAGCGACGGGCCGTAGGCGGCATTTTCAACATTGCAGCCTGTAAAAATCGTACCATCCTCTCCCAGCAGAGCCGCTCCGACCCGGTAGTGGGAATACGGCGCATAAGAACGAGCGCGCTGGGCAGCCGCTGTTTCAATCAGGTTGCGGATCACTTTGTTGTCCATATTTTTCTCCATAGCATACCACAAAAAAACTCTATCTCCCTGCAGCGAAAGCCCCTGCCCCGGTCAGCTCCATATGAAGCCGGCGGTCAGTTCACTCCACAGCGTCCACCATCGCAGTGACAGCCTCCCTCAGGCCGCGGACCGCGTCCTCCGCCTTCTGCCCGTCCTCTTTTTTCGCGTAATAATAGAACTTGATCTTGGGCTCGGTGCCGGAAGGCCGCATACCGAACCAGCTGCCATCCTCCATGTGGTAAATCAGGACATTGGAAGCCGGGATCTCGTCGCGGTCATCCCTGTAGCCGTCGATATAATCGACCGTTTTTTTCACACGGAAATCACCGAAAGCCTGCGGTTTCCCCTGCCGGAAGGCATCCATGATCCGTCCGATCCGGGCGGCTCCTGCGGCTCCCTCGAGAACATAGGAGACCTGGTCCTCGGCAAAATAGCCGTATTTTTCATAGAGCGAATGCAGGTATTCCTCGATCGTCATTCCCTTTTTGCGCAGATAAGCCGCCATTTCCATGACCAGCAGGCCGGCACAGATGCCGTCCTTATCGCGCACGTCCGCGCCCGGGGCGCAGCCTATACTCTCCTCATAACTGAAGAAATAAGAGTATCCCTCCTTCTCCGCGCGGGGGATCACACCGCAGATATTTTTAAATCCCGTCAGGGCTTCATAGACCCGGATCCCGTAGTCCTCGCAGATCGTGCGCCCCATATTGCCGGTGACGATCGATTTGATCATCGCACCCTTTTTCGGGAGCCGGCCCGACTCCTGCATGCTCTGCGCCATATAGGCGATCAGCAGCGCGCCTGTCTGGTTCCCGTTCAGCGGACGGAAGCCGCCCCTGCCGTCCGGGATCTCGACGGCCATGCGGTCGGAATCAGGATCCGTGGCGATCAGGACCTGCGCGCCGACGGCTTTGCCCAGCTTCTCGGCGAGGGCGAAGCCCTTGGGATCCTCGGGGTTCGGATAACCAACTGTCGTAAATTCCGGATCGGGGTCCTTCTGCTCCGCGACGATATGGAAATTTTCATACCCTTCCTCGCGGGCCAGAGTCTCCATCGGAATGCTCCCCGCCCCGTTGAGCGGCGTATACACCACGGGAACCGACAGATCCAGTTCCTCCGCGGGACGCTGGCGCATCGACTTCACATAATCCAGATAAGCCCGGTCCATCTCCTCGCCCAGCATGACGACAAGTCCCTTCACGACCGCCTCCTCCAGGGGGATCCTGTGGAACTGATCAAAATAATCCAGCCGGACGATCTCCCTCAGCATGCCGTCGGAAACCGCTCCGGAAATCTGAGCGCCGTCCTCCCAGTACACCTTGTAGCCGTTATACTCCTTGGGATTGTGGCTCGCGGTCATATTGACTCCGCCGACTGCCCCCAGCCTGCGGATCGCGAAGGAGAGCTCCGGCGTCGGCCTCATCGAGGGGAACAGATAAGCATGAATGCCGTTCCCGGCAAAAATTTCCGCCGCCAGCTCCGAAAATTCCTTCGAATGATACCGGCAGTCATAGGCAATGACCACACCGGCATCAGGATCCTTTCCTGACTGCAAAATATAACTCGCGATTCCCTGCGTCGCGCGTCCCACTGTCAGACTGTTCATCCGGTTCGTGCCCGCGGCGCAGATTCCGCGCAATCCTGCGGTTCCGAACTCGATCTCCTTATAAAAACGCTCATAAATCTGCCCCTCATCGTCTTTAATGGAGAGGAGCTCCTCCCTCAGCGGATCCCCCGCGGGGAGCTTTTCCAGCCACTGTTCATATGCCTGTCTCTGCTCATTCTTCATCTTCTTTTTCCTCCTCTTCTGTCACCGCTTCGGAAGGATCCCCGGCAAGCAGGTCTTCCATCCTATCCCTGTACTTATTCAGGTCCATTCCGACGATGGGATCCCCGACCACAATACCGTTGGAATCCACAAAAATCGTCGTCGGATATGCCCTGGCGATCAGCTGCTCCTTCATCCGGGCAGTAGGAACCAGGAGGGGATACGTCACACCGGTCTCATCTCTGATCTCCCTGCCGGTTTCCAGTTCCTTTTCCATATCGCCGTCAAGCATGACGCCGATGACCGCGCCGCCATCCTCTGCGAACTCCCTGTTCATTTCCTCCAGCGCCGGCATCTCCTGCAAACAGTAAGTACACCAGCTCGTCCACAGATTGATCATGGTGTATCTGTTCTTTGCGAACAGTTCCCTGCTGTCCACTTTATTTCCGTCAAAATCCACCGTCTCAAAAGAAACAGCGCTGCCGGCCTTCGTACTGGGTTTTTCCTCCGGCTCATAAAACCGGATATTGTCAAAAAGCTCGGGAAGGTCTGCTATGAATTCCGCAATGTCTTCCTCTCTGTCCACTGGAGGCACCGGCCTCCGCAGCACATCCTCTCCTGTGACATTATAAAAAGTCCATCCGTCCGCCTTTCCGATCTCCTCCAGATCAAAAGACAGAACAGGATCGTCCTGCTCAAAAAGCTCCATGACATTTTTCTTGCTGAGAATATCGCTGACGCTGAGTATGATAAACATATCATTGACACGCTCATCAAGATATGCCCCGAGCTCATCCGACTCCTCGCCCATCTGCTGCACGGCTTCCTCCAGTTCATACTCCGTCGCGGCATAGACCACGCAGTTGGTAATGACCAGATCCGGCTGTACTGCACTCGATCTGTAGGAAATATAGCAGTCTGAAGATCTCCAGCTCTCAGGCAGCGTGATATCCATTCCCGAAACGGGGATCGTCCATACTCCTGATTTATCATCGCCGGAGACAACTGTCCGGTCTGCAGTCGAGCCGGCCTGTGCCTCCTGAGCCTCCTCCTGCTCCTCCTCCGCCGCTGCGGCGAGGGAGGCCGACTCTGATGCCTCTTCTGATACTGGCTCTGTTTCCGGAATCTCTCCTTCGACTGTTGTAGCGGCCGCCTGCGCTCCCTGCTCTGCAGGACCGCCGGATGTCCCCTCTTTTTTTACATCAGCCGCTGTTTCCTGCCCTGCAGGCGCCCCGGCATTTCCCGACTCAGTATTGCTCCCGCAGCCGTAAAGGATTGACAGACACAGGCAGACTGCCATTACTACAATCAGCGTTTTCATTTTCATTTTTAAATTCAACCCCCTGTTCCGATCTGCATAAAGCATCTTTTTAATTTACCTGACGTCCGCAAAAAGCATTTTCCATAAAATCTTTCTGTCATGAAATAATGATATCTTTCTATCATTTTACAACGTATCAGCATACCGGACAACTGATTTGGGCAGGTCGTGAACAATAACGGTTCGGATTCGCTACAGTACACGCCCTATCGAGGGCGTGTACTGTAGCTTGCGAAAATCCCATTCCAAATCGCTTCGCGATGGGATTTTCGCCGTAAAACTCGGGTTTTTCGCGAAAAAGCCGCGAAAAACGCCTCGAGTTTCGAGCCGGTCTGTACTGTAACTCGGATTCATCAGGTTCATCAGGAAGTGATGGCAATATATTTGTCCAAATGACGCATCTCATGTTAAAATAACGACTGCAGTATAAGGGCACCGGATCATCATTAAAACCTGACAGCACGCCATAAAAGATAGTCCAGCCTGTCGTACACCGGATTCAGGACCCGCCCGTGTATCTTGAATCCATCACCCCTTTTTACACCATTGTTTTTTTTCTTTTTTATTTCATTTATGAGGTAAAACCATGCCTGACATTCAATATCTATTATTCCTTCAGAACTTCAGAAACAGCACCAACAATCTTCTGACTCCCTTTATGGAGTGGATCTCCCTGTTCGCGGTAACGCATCTGATCCTGATCCCGGCATTTGTCTACTGGGTGGTCCACAAAAAGAGCGGCCTCTATACCCTCACGTCCTATTACCTGTGCTGCGGCGTAAACGCCATTGTAAAGCTGACTGCCTGCATCTACCGTCCATGGATCCGTGACGCAAGAGTCGTCCCCGCCGGAGATGCCATCCGGACAGCCACCGGCTACTCCTTCCCGAGCGGCCACACTTCTACAGCCGGCCCCATCTACGGAGGACTTGCTGTCAGCGCCCGGAAACGCCTGCCCTGGATCTCCATCATCTGCCTGATCGCCCTGCTGCTCACCGGCTTTTCCAGGAATTATCTGGGTGTCCACACCCCTCAGGACGTCGCTGTGGGAATGATCGAATCCGCCCTCTCCCTGTTCCTTGTCGCCAAAACATTCCACTACCTGGAAGAGAATCCGGAAAAAGAAAATCTCTTCCTAGCGGGCATGTTTGTCTTTGGCTGGCTGGCGATCATCTATATCACATTCAAGCCCTACCCGATGACCTATATCAATGGCGTCCTTCTCGTGGATCCTCAAAAGATGATGAATGACGGCTACGGAGACACAGCCCTGCTCATCGCCTTCCCCGTTGCCCGTTTCTGCGAGAAGAAATGGGTCCGTTTCCAGGCGGCCGGCTTAAGCTTCAAAGGCATTCTCACAGGCATCATCGGCCTGGTTCCCATGTGGCTGATGACAGATTTTATGAAAGCTCCCCTGGACCAGGCACTGGGAAGCCACTGGGGACACTTCATGTTCAATTTCATCCTGGTCCTGTATACCATCGTACTGTTCCCCATCTATGTGCGCCTGTTATGGGGAGAATCCGAGCCCGGTTCAGAGCTGTAACCCACCCGGCAGGACGCGGATGTTTTTGAGCAATGTACTAAGGTGTTTTTGAGCAGTGCACTAAGCTGTTTCTGAACAGTGTACTAAACAGACAAATACGGTACATCCGCACATAAAACCCGGAACACAGAGTTAGATTTTTCCTCCGTGTCCCGGGTTTTTCTCATGTCAGCTGGAATTTCCGGTAAAAATATGCGGTTACAAAAGTTACAAAACCTGCCAGAAACATCCGGTCGTAACTGCCGGTTATAATCGTCAGTCATAATTGCCGGTCACAAGCGCCGGTCATAATCACCAGTCAAAATACCATTCTGCTCTCCACAGACCTCCTCACAGGAATACCTCATTTTCCGCCCTCCGGGCGTAATGCTCCTCCAGCATACGCGTGTGGGAGAGCATGACCGGGTCGTCAAAATACTTGGCATGCAGAGGACAGACCTTCACACAGGCCTGGCATTTGATACAGACACCTGTCACCGTGCGGAAATCCTCCCGGCTGATCGATCCCAAAGGACATACTCCGGCACACAGGCCGCAGTCATTGCAGTCCTTCGTAGTCTTTGGCTTCGCCTTGAGGAAATTGGCAGGAGAGCCATCCGCCTGAAGAGGCCGGTAATAACCGGGGATGGGATCCTCACCCTTCACCCGGACCGGAGCCGGGATCTCCGCCATACCGTCAAAGCCGCCGGGCTCAATTCCACGGACCTTCGCAGCTACAGCATCCGCGAAACGCCTCATAGACTGCATATCCTCCTCGTCCGGACGTCCCGCCGCAAGCTTGTCCGAAAATACATGCTCCGAAACAAAGGCCGCTCCCGCGATCGTATGGAAGCCATGCTTTTCCATCTCCATGCGCACCTCGATCAGACCGTTATCAAAGCTCCTGTTTCCGAAAGTTACGACCGGCACGGCCAGTGCGCCGTTCCCCGCGAACAGCGTCTGAAAGGCAGGCAGGATCTTGTTGGGAATCCTCCCCGCGTAAACCGGCGTCCCGATGACCACCAGATCACACGGTTCGAATGCGTACAGGGCTCCCTCCCCCTTTGTCCCGTCATCATTTCTGGCCTCCGGCAAAGTAAAATCGATGGTCCGCAGCGGGACCTGTGCCTGCGCGGCAATTTCCTGCGCAATTTCGTTTACTATTTTTTTCGCATTTCCCGTAGGGCTGAAAAAAGCTGCCGTCACACTTTTGAGTTTCATATCCAGATCCCTCCTCTACGAAAGCCGTCAGCATCCCGCTGACGCTTTCCTATAATTGCAATGAATACGCTCTTTCTTTGACCGCGATGAATCCGCGTTTTCCCTATTTAGATAAATGTCAGTGAGATAAATGTCAGGTTTTCCCGACTCCACCATCATCATAGCACACCTTTCCCATTCTGTAAGCAGACCGCTCAGGCTTGCACCTCATCTCCCGTGACTCATCTCCCGCGACTCATCCCCCGCGACTCATCCCCAGCGTCCCATTTCCCACATCTCATCTCCTGCGCCTCGTCCTTCGTGTTTCATTCCCCGCGACTCATCCCCAGCGTCTCATTTCCCATAACAGCCCGTAACACATTTCCCGCCGCAAAAGAACTCTTGTTCGGAACATATATTCGTGTTATAATGATGCCACCTCACCTATAGCCATCAAGGCTCAACACCGGTGAGCCCTCACTGTTCACGCTGCTGCTTATACCGCCTGCCCGGAACGGCGGAATGGAGATACCTATGAGACCCCTGAACGTTTCTCCCGCATCAGGGCATGATCGTGACCGGATCAGAGGCAGACCGGACAACGATCAGGGAGTCCCTGAAGCAGTAAAAATTTATATTGCGATCGACATGAAATCCTTCTACGCGTCCGTCGAGTGCGTATCCCGCGGCTATGATCCCCTGAAGGCCAACCTGCTCGTGGCGGATCCATCCCGGTCCGACAAAACGATCTGCCTCGCTGTCAGCCCTTCTCTCAAGGCGATCGGCGTTCCCGGAAGGCCCCGCCTGTTTGAGGCAAAACAGGCGATCCGCCAGTATGAGCGGCAGCACCGCACAAGGGTCCGCTACGAAATCGCCGTCCCCCGGATGGCGGAGTATGAACGGGTATCTGCGCAGATTTATTCCATATACCTGCGCTATGCCGCGCCGGAGGACATCCATGTGTATTCCATAGATGAAGTGTTCATAGACAGCACGCCCTACCTGCCCTTCTATCAGGCGGAGGCCCGGCGTCAGTCCCTGGAATCCGGATGCACCGTGCACCCCTCGCACGTGATGGCCATGACGATCATCCGCGACGTCCTGAGGACGACGGGGATCACTGCCACCGTAGGGATCGGCACGAACCTCTACCTGGCCAAGGTCGCCATGGACATCGTGGCAAAAAAAGCGTCCCCGGATAAAGACGGAGTCAGGATCGCGGAGCTTAACGAATCCTCCTACTGCTTTCTTCTCTGGGGCCATCAGCCCCTCTCGGATTTCTGGCAGATTGGCCCCCGCAAAATGCGCCGCCTGCACGGATACCAGCTGTATACAATGGGGGAGATCGCCGCGAGATCTCAATGGGACGAAGGTCTTTTTTACAAAGAATTCGGAATCGATGGAGAGATCCTGATCGACCACGCCTGGGGGATCGAGCCGGTGACAATGGCGGACATCAAAGGTTACCGGAACAAAGAACACAGCCTCTCCAACGGACAGGTTCTGCCCAGGACCTATGAATACGCTGAGGCGAGGCTGGCCTTCTCGGAAATGATCGACCTCCTCTGTGAACAGATGTATAAAAAAAACGTGGTCTGCAAGGGCGTCTCCTGGTGGGTCAGCTACGATTACAAAAGCCTGGAGCACTGCCCGGAATACGACGGGGACATCGTCGCTGATTTTTACGGCAGACTCCATCCCTGTCACAGCGGCGGGACATTCCGGCTTCCCACGCCTTCAAACAGCATATCCCTGATCCGGGCCGGACTGCTGGAACAGTTCGACCGCAAAACGGACCACCGCCTCCTTTACCGCCGCCTCGGGGTCAACGCGATCAGAGTCTCGGAAAATGCCGGCGTATACCAGCTCGACCTGTTTACCGACTATGAAGCGCTGGAAAAGGAACGCAGGATCCAGGGCGCCATGCTGGAGATCCGCCAGCGCTTCGGTCCCAATGCCGTGCTCAGAGGAAGCAATCTCCTCGACGGCGCACGGACAAGAGAGCGAAACATTCAGATCGGTGGACACAAAGCCTGACACGCCGCCTGCAATGCCCTGCGCCTCCCGCGGCTTCGCGAAACCGGCCATCCCTTGAACCCGGAAGCCGGATTCCGGCAGCTCATTCCCGGTCTGCGCCCTGCGCCGCCCCCGACCTCCCGAAACCGGCCATCCCTTCGGGCTGCCGAAAGCCGGATTCCGGCAGCGCATTCCCGGTCTGCGCCTTGTGCCCCCCGCGGTTTAGAGGTCCGCCCGTTCCCACGCAGCCGCCCGGCCGGATAAGCCGATCAATAATCGCGAATTAAGGATCGTAAATCAATCGAAAGAAATCATAAAAGAATCGAAGTTTTTGAACATCTTTTTTCTGATTTGTGTTATGATAAAAGCAGTCTTTCACCGGGCTTGAAAACAGCTGGCCAGCATCAGTCCAGCCTAAGAACAGAACACGGAAATGTCAGAAAATATGTGTGTCGCCCGCTGGAAAGCGCAGGTAAAAATATTGCTGTTATTCTGAGAAGGAGGATAAAAAATGGCATTAGTGACAACAACCGAAATGTTTAAGAAAGCGTATACTGGCGGTTACGCAGTCGGTGCATTCAATGTCAACAATATGGAGATCGTTCAGGCGATCACAGAGGCAGCTGCTGAACTGAAGTCCCCTGTTATCCTGCAGGCTTCCGCAGGCGCCAGGAAATATGCGAAACCCCAGTATCTGAGACACCTCGTTGAAGCAGCGGTTGAGCTGTATCCGGATATCCCGATCGCGATGCATCTGGATCACGGCGCAGACTTCGCAACCTGCAAGGACTGCGTTGACACAGGCTTCACGTCTGTCATGATCGACTATTCCAGCCACTCTTTCGAAGAGAATATCGAAGAGTCCAAAAAGGTCGCAGAGTACGCGCATGAGCACGGCTGTGTCGTAGAGGCAGAGCTCGGCACTCTGGCAGGCATCGAGGATGCAGTCAGTGTAGCAGCTGACAAGGCTATGTTCACAGATCCCGACCAGGTCGAGGAATTTGTCAAGAGGACCGGCGTTGACTCCCTGGCGATCGCAATCGGCACAAGCCACGGCGCATACAAGTTCAAACCCGGCACAGATCCCAAGCTTCGTCTGGACATTCTGGAAGAAGTTTCCAGAAGGCTTCCCGGCTTCCCGATCGTCCTGCACGGTTCTTCCTCCGTCCCGCAGGAGTATGTTAAGATCATCAACACCCACGGCGGCGCTCTGAAGGATGCCATCGGCATTCCGGAGGATCAGCTTCGTCTTGCCGCAAAGGGCGCAGTCTGCAAGATCAACATCGACTCCGACCTTCGTCTGGGCATGACCGCCGGTATCCGCGAGCACTTCGTCGCGCATCCCGAGCACTTTGATCCCAGAGAGTACCTCGGCGACGGCCGCAAGTATGTCAAGGCTATCGTTGCCCACAAGATCACACAGGTCCTCGGTTCCGACGGCAAGGCCTGATCGCCTGATCTTCCAGATGCCGGCTGAGGATAGAAATTCTTGAGGATAGAATTTCTTAAGGGTAGAATTTTTGAGAATAGGATCCTCTGCATGTGCTTTACAAAATCCCTATCATCCGGGTGATTCGGATGATAGGCCGCATTCAAAAAGGCTGCCTCCCCGGAGGCAGCCTTTTCTTATGCAATACCTGTGCAATACCGCTGTTCTCTGCTATAAAGACACAGAAATAAGCTGATCTGTATTTTAATAAAGTTCATCAAGATATTCTTCTTTTGTGTACGGTCTCCAGTGGCCGTCGATCACGGTTTTAACATCCATCTCCCGTATTTGACCGGCAAGCAGATGCAGCTTATCATAATCCATCCGCCATGTCGGAAATTCTCCAAGCTGCGCGTCGCCGACAAAGACCACCCTGTCCTCCGGGACATAAACCATCAGCGCATCCTCTGTGTGGGGCGATTCCGCATAGCACAAATGTAGATGAACCCCGCCAATATCCAGCACCGTGTCCTTTTTTATTTCCTCATCCGATAAGACAACCGCCAGTGGAACACCGCCCGCATACTCTTTGCGGATACATACGTCACTGTTGAGAAATTTCTTCGAAAAACCGGGATCATTCTTCATCCGGTACAGGATCTCCTCAAGATGCGCATTTGTCTCCGGCCTGGCCAGTGTACGGCCATGGACCGCGTGCATTCCGAAAGTATGATCCCAGTGCCAGTGTGTAATGACCGTCAGATCAGGAAGCGGCAGCATTTCCGCCCCCAGGGCTCTGTAAAAATCCTCAACATGCGAAGAGGAATGACCCGCATCCACCGCCACAGCCATCCGGTCACCCCTTATGTAGCCGAGATTCGGCCTGTCTTTTTCTGATTCAAGTGGAAAGATCCAAGTGTGTTCTCCTATCCTTTTCATCCTGGATTTTCTCATTTTCTACCCCTTTTCACTCGTTTTCCCGTGATCCATTACTGCCGAAAACCAATGTGCAAAAAGATGCCAAATACGATAAAATAATCAAGTACAAGTACGATAAAATAATAAGGAGCCGGTGCATCACGAGGCCGGCCAGCCTCCCAATATGATCCGAGCCTCCCAATATGATACGAGCCTCCCGATATGATCCGAGCTTCCTGTTGTAATCCGAACCCACCGGTATAATCCGCAGTAAGGAGCTGAAATACTATGGCAGATGAAAAGCTTAAAATACTGCAGCTGCGGCAGCTGCTCCTTGATGAGACTGACAAAGAGCACCCCCTGAACGCTGCACAGATCGTAGAAAAAATGATGTCCCTCTACGGCTTCTCCTACAACCGCAAAACAATCTATGCCGATGTGGAACGTCTGAAATCATACGGGATGCTGATCGAACAGAACCGGGGACAAAACGGCGGTTATTACGTTGTGAACCGCAATTTTGAACTGCCGGAGCTCAAACTTCTGGTCGATGCTGTGCAGTCCTCCAAATTTATTACCAAAAAGCAGTCAGCAGAACTGATCAAAAAGCTGGAAAGAGAAACCAGCCGTGAAAACGCAAAACAGCTTCAAAGGCAGGTTTTCATTTATAACCGGATCAAGACCGGAAACATGGCTATCTACAACAATGTAGACGTCATCCACGCCGCTATCCATGATAACCTTCAGATCGGTTTCCGCTACTGCGAATGGACGATCCAGAAAAAACTGACCTGCCGGAAAGACGGCGCGGAATATATCATTTCCCCCTGGGCACTCACCTGGGATGATGAAAATTATTACCTTGTCGGTTATGACGCCGAAAAGGAGATGATCAAGCATTACCGCGTCGACAAAATGCAGGATACCCGGATCATTGACCGGAAACGCCTTGGCAGAGACCGGTTTGAAGATTTCGACCTCGCCGCGTTTGCCAGAAAGACTTTTGGCATGTACGGCGGACAGGACAGAAAACTGACCCTGGAAGCAGAGAACCACCTGGCCGGCGTCCTGATCGACCGCTTTGGAACAGACATCATTATGGCCCCGCACGACAAAGAGCATTTCCATACATCTGTTATGGTCACAGTCAGCCCCCAGTTTTTTGGCTGGCTCGCCGGAATCGGCAAAGGGATCCGGATCCAATGGCCGGAGGACGTCCGTGAGCAGTATAGAGAATACCTTCAGGGAATCATAGATAATCTCTGAAAAAACTCAGCTTATACAAAATCGTACAGATTCAGCCCTGTTACTTCATCATCATGACGGCGTTCCACAGTCCCATCTATACTGCGGACAAACATCTCACAGGTCGCGGACAGACGGCACTCCGCCAGATGTCCGCCAACCACGGACAGGTCCTCCCGCGCGAGATTAATATGCAGATGCAGATAAATTTCCCCGTTCATTGTGGAAATATTGCCGTGCAGCGATGAAATCTCCAGGGGCTCGTCGAAAGTCTTTTTATGGAACTCACGGGTCTCGACATCATACAGACCGATGACCGCATGATCAGCTGCTCCCAGCGCATCCACAGACCCCAGAGTGACATTTTCCTTTTTACAAAAATCAGTCAGTGTCCTGACAATCTCTTCTCCGCGGTCCATCCGGATCACATAAGTGTTCCCAAATTTACGATAATCCATTTTTCTTGTCTCTTTGCCTTTCCTCAATCCATCTTCATGACCATTTTTGCGTCTGTTTCTTTTACGACCCATTCCATCGCTTCTTCCTGGCTTTCAAACACCTTCTTATCGCGATATCCGCAAAAACGGCCGTCCTTCACTTCATACATCCTGACTGTATTGCCGCAGATTTCCGCGAAAAGACCGTTCCTCTTTTCTGCATCGGCATTATTTTCTGCAGCCTGTCTCTCCTGTTCAATGAGCATCCCTGTAATGACCAGACCAACAGCCACACCTACGACCATTATCCCCAGTTTTCTCATGATCACCTCCAGATACGATCACCTTCGGATACAAAACAATAACTGCCTCTTAATCTTATCACACTTATCTCCGGTATGACCATTTGAGGAAACACATTACACAAAAAAATCAGAAATTCGAAATCAAATATTAAGATCCCGCTCTTGCTGCTTTTTATTGTGGCTGATTTGTTAATCTGATATACTGTTTATGTCATCTTATTTGATCAAACACATTACCGGGCTTACGGTTCCATTGTGTCAGATTGTTTCCACTAATACCATCATCAGAAAAGGAGAAATAAAAATGAGAATCATTCCCGCAGAAACACAGTGCATGATCATTGACATGCAGGAAAAACTTGTTCCGGCTATGTTCAACAAGGAAGCGTGTGAAGATCGCGTCTGCATGCTTGCCCGCGGCCTTAACCTGCTCGAAATCCCCATGCTGATCACCCAGCAGTATACCAAAGGACTTGGCGGCAGCCTTCCTTCCGTTTACGAAGCAGCCGGTACAAAAGAGTTCTTTGACAAAAGGACCTTCAGCTGTGCCCAGGACGAAAACATCGTCGCAGCACTTCAGAAGAAAAACCGCAAGAATGTCCTGATCTGCGGTACAGAAGCACATGTGTGTGTTCTTCAGACCTGCATTGATCTCAAGGCCCTTGGTTTCCAGCCCATCCTTGTGATCGATGCCATCGCTTCCCGCAAAAAGAGCGATTTAAAGGCTGCTATCAAGAGAGCTATGCAGGAAGGCGTTATCATTACAACAGCTGAAGCTGTTCTCTTTGAACTCACTGTTGATTCCCGCCATCCTAAATTCAGAGATATTTCCAACGTTGTAAAATAAACAAAGCATTTACATAAAAATGCATAATTCTGCGAGTCCTTATTTCGCTTAAAACAGACTTCCAGAAGGCTCAAAAACAGAGGGGAAATGAAATGAATTTGTTTGCGCATTCAAGATGATTCAAGCCCGTGCAAACCCAGTTCATTGTGTTCAAAGTCGATATTTCTTACAATATATTAAGGATTTTTATCCATATTGTTTGGACGATTTGTATTCAACATTTCTTTGCATTATATGCATCCGTAAGTCATGCATTTCCCCGAATGCACCATCCCCCCTGAGGAAGTCCATGCACTTCATGTGCGCATACCCCCATGGATATTTCTCTGCGTCAAGCGGATGAAATAGATGCAGGCTCTGTTGGAGACAGATCTTGCAGCACAAACTACTTTCTACTTTCTATAAGGAGGATACTATCATGGTTGATTTCAAGTTGACCGAAGACCAGCTGGAGATGCAGAACCTTTTCCGTAAATTTGCTCAGGAGCAGATTCTTCCCATCGCTGAGGAGATGGATGAGAAGGAAGAGATGAACATGGACATGGTCAAGCAGATGATGGAGCTTGGCTTCTTCGGCGTTCCTTTCAGTGAGGAAGTCGGTGGCACAGGCATGGATTATCTGACCTACTGCCTGCTGATGGAAGAAGTCGCAAAAGTCTGCGGCAGCACCAGCATCACAATCTCTGTTCATACTTCTCTTTGCGCTTCGATCGTTGAGCAGTACGCTACTCCCGAGCAGAAAGAGAAATGGCTTCGTCCCCTCGTGGACGGCAGCAAGATCGGCTGCTTCGGTCTGACCGAGCCCAACGCCGGTTCCGACGTTGCAGGTGCAGTCACCACCGCTGACAAGGATGGCGATTTCTACGTCATCAACGGTTCCAAGATCTTCACCACCAACTCCGGTTTCGCTGATACCTTCCTGGTATTCGCTCTGACCGACAAGTCCCTTCCTGCACACAAGGGCATGTCCGCATTCCTGATCGACAGGAATACTCCCGGACTCGAAGTCCAGCAGGATATCAAGCGCATGGGTATCCGTGCTGCTTCCAACGCGGAAGTTTACTACAACAACGTTCGCGTTCCGAAGGAAGATATGCTTGGCAAGGAAGGCTCTGGCTTCAAGATTGCTATGCAGGCTCTCGACGGCGGCCGTATCGGTATCGCTGCACAGTCTGTCGGTCTTGCACAGGGTGCTCTCGATGCAGCCATCAAATACTGCAAAGAGCGTAAACAGTTTGGCAAGCCCATCACTGCTTTCCAGAACACCCAGTTCCGTATGGCTGAAGATCAGGCCAACATCAATGCCGCTCGTCTCCTGACCTGGCAGGCAGCTGTCGCGAAGGACAATCACGAGAACTATGGCTTCTATGCTGCACAGGCTAAGATGTTCGCTTCCGCTATGGCTAACGATGTTTGCCGTCACGCAGTCCAGTACATGGGCGGCTACGGCTACTGCCGTGAGTACGGCGTAGAGCGTCTGCTCCGTGACGTCAAGATCACTGAGATCTATGAAGGCACAAACGAAGTCCAGAAGATGGTTATGTCCGGTTCTATGCTTCGCTAATCCTTCCGATTTACAGGCTGTGGTTTAAAGCCGCTTAGTCCTGAAAATCAAATTGAGGGTTGGTAAGATACTATTTACCACTTGCCTCTAGACAAGTGGTAGGTATATCCATATTATCAAACCAAATAATGAAGAAGCTGGTCTGCTCCCCTCGCATGACCAGCTTCTTTTTGCGCGAAGCAATGAGCCATGCACGAGAAAATAGAAAGCCCGCTTACGCGTGCTCGCACGCAGTAAGCGGGTTTTCTATTTTCTCGTATACGGCGAATGCCGCGACAGGGAGCGAACACGCTTTTCTGTTCGCGACCTGGCGGCATGGCTCATTGCGGAGCGCAAAATGCAGAGGGTGTACTCTCGCGTGCTCGCACGCAAGAAGCTGGCTCTATTATTTTGCGTATACGGCGAATGCCGCGACAGGGAACACAAAAACCCCGGCCTACGCGTATTCACACACGTAGGCCGGGGTTAATATTCCGGTCAAATAACTTAACTACTTAAGTGTAATCTTCCTGCTCCTTATACTGGCAGCAGATCCGACCCACTGTCCGCAGTTATGATCTATGATCTATCTAACCGTTGTCATGAAACCTTTGATAAGGTTTTTATCGACAGATTACAGAACCTCTGCGAATGTCTGGATCCTGGTCCTGAGCTGCTCGAAGGAAGTGGACTCCTGATCGATCTCGACCTGGATGTGCTTGACGCCAGCTTCCTCGAACTGGAGAAGAAGGATGGGATAGTCAAACTCTTCGGGATCGCAGAACTTCATCATGCAGACGATAACTGCGTCAGCATCATACTTCTTAAGAGCGTCGATCAGCATGCCGCCCTTAGGCTTGTCAGCGTCTGTTGCAAGGGAGCAGCCATCGAAAGCGTTCCATGCTTTTGCAAGAGCCATAAGCGGATCTTCATCATACTCGACATCCTGACGGAAGTTTCTGCCTTCCTGTGCAAGATCGTCCCATACGATTGCGAAGCCGTTCTCTTCAAAGATGTCGAGAACATCGTAGGGCTCCAGGGTGATGCCGCTGACAACGACCTTCTTGCCGTTGAAAGGAGCCTTGTCGGCAGCCTTGATGGCCTCGTTCAGCTCTTTCAGCATAGCGGTGTGTTTTTCTTTAGGCATGAACCAGCGAGCTTTGATAACTGCATGGCGGTCACGAAGCTTGATCAGGCCGGGATTCGCTGCTACGAGATCACTGAACTCACGGCAAGCCGCACGGTTCTCGTTGTAGATAGCGATACTGTTCTGAAGAGCCTTCTTTGTGATCTTCACGCCGAGGATGTCCTCGAGCTCTTCTTTGATGTGAGCATACTCTGCGCGGCAGAATACGTTAGCTGCGGTCTGAGCATGTTTCCTGTTCTGAGGATGTGTGAAGACGATCTGAGGAGCAGAGCCTTTCCACTTCTGGCTCATGCACTTAAGGGTATCGCAGGGGACGGAGAAAATGACAGCGTCAAGCTCGTCATAAGCGCCTTCCAGCTGCAGCTCCATAACGGACTGCATGATGGAGCATGCGAAAGGAGGAAGCAGGGTTCTTGCTTTGGAGATCTGCTTGCCCTGAGCGCCCCACATACCGATCGGGAGATAGCCAGCAGCATGAACGATCTCTTCAGGACAGTACACAGGCATAATGCCGACTGCACCCTTGCCGGTCTCTTTCTTAAAATCATCCATCGCCTTCTTCGGATCATCAGCGATTGCCTTGAATTGTGAAATCAATTCGAAAATTGTACTCATCTATTTCTCCTTTACTATAGCCGATGTCATGTCAACTTTTCATCGATAAACTGATCGGGAAAAGCATTATTCATGCGATAAATTCATGACCTTTTTGGAATGATGCGCTTAAATCAGACTTATGCCTGAGCATCCATCATCTCGGACAGAGCCTGCACACGGTTCAGATACTGAGCCTCAGAGAAGACGCGAGGATCCGTCTGGTCGCCATCGAAGCTGACGAAAGGAATGCCCATCTTCTTGTTGACATACTCGCCGCCCTCGTTGTTCAGAAGGCCCATCAGCTTGCAGCTGCGGTTGAGGTGCATGACCATGCCATCGCTCTTGGAGTTGCTGACAACTTTGTAGAATTCTTCATAACGGTTGGAGCCGCAGGTGTTGATGTAGACCTTTGTGTAGGCCTCAGCCATGGACTCGAAATCGCCGGGTGTGTAAACGAGACTCCACATGCCGGGATAGCAGGAGCCGGTCATGACGGAACCCTGAGCCTTAAGGCCCTTGAAGGTTGCGCCCAGGAATGTCCAGACTGCAATACCTTCCCATGTGACACGATGTTTCTCAGTGGAGGCATCGCCGAATGCATACTTGCCGGCTTTGTCCTTAGCTTCGAGCTCATCGCAGAAACGATGGAAGGTGATCTCGCCGTAATCTCTGGAACGTGCGCAGACGATCAGAGCCATGTAGTTGAACAGATCGAAGCCGTTCAGAGGTGAAGGTTTGCGATATGCATAAGCTGCAATCTTGTTCCACCAGTAAACAGTACGCTGGGTCTGCTCCTGAACCTTCGTGAACTTGTCATAGTCAAATGCACGGCCGGTGAACTCCTCGAGCTGTTTGATGGCTACGCGGAACTGATCGGCGATGTACTCTTTGCAGTGACGAGCTACAGGCATGCTGTGGTTGAAAGGAACATCGATGATGATGCAGGGGATGTTCAGCTCTTTGGCAATGTTCTCATACCATTTAAGCAGAGTATTGCAGATGTTGTTGCAGGTGATTACGATATCCGGAAGCGGAACATAAGCAGCCTTTGTGGTCTTCAGAAGCTCGGGCTTCTCACCGTTCATGGCTTCCTGCTTCAGCAGCTCCATGTAGCCGAGGTTCGTACGGGCATAAGAGCAGATATCGATGTTGTAGCCCTTCTTATCTGCTACTTCCAGAAGATCCATGGAAGCTTTCCTTGCGCCTGCGCCTGCAGCGTGGGTCTCAGGATAAACCAGAGCGATGTCCATCGCTACGCAGAATTCCGGCGGTGCCACAGAAGCGGACCAGCAGACCGGTTTGCCGGCCTTCTTGGCTTCCCAGGCTTCCTCATCGAGCTTGGCCTGAAAATATCCAAGCAGCTCTTTTGAACTGGCTTCGTTGATGTTGATGCTATCCATCTGTTTTCCTCCTAAAAATCAATTATATTGATAGGTCCATTGATGAATCCCATTGAACCTGCAGCAGTCTGACGTGACCAGCCGTTAAGCGGATCCCATAAGACCGGGCAGGAATTCAATTCATAAAAACGGGGCAGCAGTCCGCTTCCTGCCCTTAGTCCTCAGGCAGCCACTTGACGTTCTCATACGCAAAAAGAGCTGCGCCGAGAGCACCTGTCACCTGCGGATTCTGGGCGACGATCACGGGCTTGTTCAACTGCTTCCTGATGGCGTCTACCGCGCCCGGGTTCTGGGCGACACCGCCGCACATAACGATATCATCATTTACGCCCACACGATAGACGAGCGAGCACGCCTTACTTGCGACAGACTGATGAACACCTGCGACAATGTTTTCTCTTGAAACGCCCTGGGAAAGAAGCGAGATGACCTCGGACTCCGCGAACACGGTGCATGTACTGCTGACAAAAGCCCATTCTGTTGCTTTAAAATGGACATTACCCATCTCGGAGAGGGGAATTTCCAGAACGCGTGACATTACGTCCACAAACCGTCCTGTTCCCGCCGCACATTTATCGTTCATGACGAACTGGCCGATATTTCCCTTCGCATCGAGGCGGATCGCTTTCGCGTCCTGTCCGCCGATGTCGATGATCGTCCGTGCTTCAGGGTGCAGGAAATAGATCCCCTTGGCGTGACAGCTGATCTCACTGATCTGCTTATCCGCTTTTTCCACAGAAAAACGTCCGTATCCCGTGGCTACCGTGAATCGTATGTCTTCCGGTGTCAGATCGATATTCTTGAACACCTCTCCCATCACGCGGTCCGGTCCGGATGTTCCGGTTCCGACCTGAATGACCGCAGAAGAGACAACCTCTTTGCCGTCCTTCATGATAACGGCTTTGCTCGAAGATGATCCGATATCAATTCCCAATGTATACATGCTTTGTTCTCCCTAAAATTCCGATTTATTCCGGATTGCCGTGGCGGGAAGTGAAGGTAGCGTTGTGGTTGATCTCGCCGACCTGTTCGATCAGCTCAACCAGAATGCCCTGAGTGAATTTAGGGCGGATGAAGTTAACGATGATATCTTCGGTTCCCTCAACGGGCTCCTTCTCAAGCATCTGATAGCCCAGCGCCTCACAGTCTTTACTGGTTGCACGAACGTCATCTACCAGGAAAGCAACGTGTGCGATGCCGCCCTTGCCCTTGTTGAACTGGGTCAGAACGCCGGACTTCGGGATGATGAACTCGATTGCATCCGCGCCATTACCATGGGTTGTAAAAATAAGATGGGAATCATAAGCCTTAACATGGCCGCGATAATCTTCTTTCAGACCAAAAGTCTCCATGAAAGCCTGAGCCTTCTCTACTGTAGGAAGGACGATTCCCCAGTGATGTGTGCGAATAATGTGTTTACCAATACCAGTTTCTGCAAACAGCCTTTCCAAAAAAATACACCTCTTTCTCTTTTTCTGTCATTAGGTCAGCCTGTAATAACCGAGGAATAATTATCAAAAGCAGACCCCCTATGATGCATAGTACAGCAGGCAGCAGGTCACATATGCTGCCCGCCGTACCTTATATATCCATCCCTTGACGGGTCGATCAACTGCCGATCCCGTTCAACCGGTCACCTGTCAGGTCGCCAAAGGACAAGGATCAAAAACCGACGGACTGCTCCGGGTAATAATTACCAGGGCATGCCATAAGGGTTCGGGTTGAAGCCTGTTACGATCAGACCGCCCAGGATGATGATGGTGCAGACTGCGTAAATAAGGCAGGGAATGATGTTGGAACGAATCAGACGGCCCTCAGCGCCGACGGTACCGCAGGTAGCGCAGGCGGAGACGATGTTGTTGACGCAGACCATGTTACCCATGGCGCCGCCGCAGATCTGCATTGCCACGACAAGCATGGTGGGCAGGCCGAGCAGCGTAGCTGTATCGAACTGGAGGGACGAGAACAGCGTGTTGGAAACGGTCGCGGAACCGGAGATGAATGCTCCGATAACACCGATCAGAGGGGAAACGACGATGTAGGCATTGCCGAACAGTCCGGCCATACCTTCTGCCATGACACGAAGCATGGTCTTGTTGTAGTACATAGCCTCAGCACCTTCTGCAGCGGGGGTTCCGGAGTTACGGAACAGCTGAACCATCGCGATACCGAAGACCAGCGCGATCGCCGCGCCAGCCAGCATGGAGAAGGTCTCCTTCCATGCAGCAGCGACCTTGTCGCCGCTCATCTTGTGGAGCGGGATGATGATCAGAGCAACGATAACGAACGGAATGATGCCGGGGTTCCATGCCCATTTGAAGCCGTAGTTGACCTCGACGCCAAGGATGGTGGGAATGCTGATGCCGAAAGGAAGCTTGGCAACATTCATGACTGCCTTGAGTCCTGTCTGAGGAATACGTGTGAGCACCAGAATCGCTGCGACGATGATGTAAGGAAGCCATGCCATGACAGGGGACATAGGCTCGCCGGCAGCTTCGCCGGAATCTTCCTGAACAGCCTGCGTGGATTTCCAGTAGTCCGCCCATTCGCCTTTGTCGGGGAACTCGAACTTGTTCTTGGGAACAAGAATGCCCTTCTGTGCAAGAACGATGGAAGCAACAAGGCCTACAAGGCCGGCGATCAGGGACGGGAATTCCGGTCCGAGTGCCATCGCGCAGATGATGAAGGGGATATCGAATGCAACAGCGCAGACAAGGATGTAAGGGATGCAGGCGAATGCGGGAGCGATGGATTTCTCTTTTCCGAACAGCTTGCACATCATGCACATAGCCACGAAGATGATGATCGGGCAGATGATGGCGCTGGGGATAGCAGCCCACTTGGTGAGGCCGAGCTTATAAGGTTCAAAATCAGCACCGCTGGCAAGCTTTGCAACCTGATCCTGGACCTGTAACGCCGCGGTGGAAGTCGGAGTACCGACAGCGCCGTAGGCAACAGGCGTGGAGTTAAGGATCAGAGCGACCATAGCTGCGCACAGAGGCGGGAAGCCGACGCTGATCAGCAGCGGAGCCGCCAGAGCCGCGGGAGTACCGAAGCCTGCAGCACCCTCGATGAAAGCGCCGAACATGAAGCCGATGATGACCATCTGGACGCGGGGGTCATCACTGATCGTCGTGAACATCTGGTTGATCGTGTTCATGGCGCCGGACTGCTTCATGGTGTTCATGATGAGGATGGCACCCAGGATGACGCAGATCGTATCCAGGGAAGTAAGCATGCCGCTTATGGTATGCGCTAAGACTGTGATGAAAGGCATCTTCCATACGGTCACGCAGATGATGAAAGTGATCGCCCAGGCCAGGGGCAGGGCACGCTTGGCGGGCCAGTTCAGGCCGGCCATAACGATAACCGTCACAATGATCGGTATAAAGGCAATAATAGCATACATAGATAAATACTCCTTCTACAGCTCCTGCTGTTCCGCCGCGGAGCGGCCGGACAGGGGGGAGCGGATTTTGATTCCTGTCAGTCCGCCCTTTTTCGGATGGACAGGAATTCTGAGACAATCCGGCCGTCATCAAAAACGATCCGGGGCAGCCTGTGACAAAGCGCTCCTGATGGTTCCCGGGGACTGCCGGTCTTCGTAAAACGTTCCTCTGCTCCGGTCTCCAGAGCTTGCGGAATGTTACTCGCAACGAAACAGGCGCATACAGCTGTGCCATTTCCTTTGACGATGTGTAGCAATTTGTCATAGTTCCTGACAGGCAGCGCCGCTTCCTCTGCAGTTTCAGTTGCCACTTTCACTTTGGACTTTTTTAGGACATCTGCTCCTCCTTTGCTTAATGTGCCTGGATTTGCGTAGTTTGTGTAATGCGACATAATGACGGAAAAGTCCGACAAAAAATAAAATGCAAAATGACAGCCGGATCCAGGGGGACGGATCTGCTGCATTAGGCATCAGTCACAAAAAAACTACATATTGTCTGCCTTTTTTAGATAAAATTTTAGAATTGTGGCCGCGTGAACACAAAGGAATGAGCGTGAATTCCGTTGATTCATGTTTAGTCAATTTGATATTCAACAAAATTTCATGAAAGCAATCTGAATCATCAAAACATCCCTTGCATATTTTGAATAAATATTTATATTATATAAGTTGAAGCATGCATCAAGGATGTTTTGGATGACTTATATATACCCTCTATATATTTTATCCACCAGAGCGTACATTTTTCAAGATTTGCTCTTTAAATCTTTCCTTTTATTCTCATCGCATTTTTCAACCAACAATTCAGTAGGGATGCAGACATCCGCAGCTTCTTTTTTGGATAGTCATGCAGGTTCGTGGAAAGGCACACCGCCAGCAGAACCGGTCCACAGGAAAGTATGTCTTTTCAGGGAGGAGTAATATGGCAGAATATGGGAAAACGTTAAAGCAGTTAATTGACTTTTCCAGTGTGAAAATGTATCTGGTTGCGGAAGCAGTCGGATACGATGTTTCATATATCAGCAAATGGTGTAATAAAGGGTATCTCCCCAGCGCAAAGGCGAGTCCCAAGATCAACAGTACGCTCGCACAGCTCTTGTCCGACGACATTGCCCTGCACTGCGATCTGGATGAGTTCAATCTGTGCTTCAGCACCAACGCGACCAGAGATACTCTGGAATCCGTTATCAGGAACATGCTCCAGGACGCCTATGCGAGTTCTGCCAGAAAAGACAGCCGCGATAATTCTTCCAAAGAGAACACCACTATAACCGACCAGACCATAAAAGCGCTGATCCACACTGATGAAGTCCGGCGGTTTTTCCGCGAGGATATGCCCGAATGCCTGTATAAGGCCGCTTCAGCATCAGACAAGCCTCTCGAGATCCTCTGCACGCTTGACCTGTGCCTGTTCCTGGGAAAAACGCTCCCTCATATCACCTTCCCTGAAGACAGGGAGTTTCATGTAAAGATCGCAGTCAATGAGTCCAGGCTGTATGCGGACTCCGGCGCCCTTCTCCAGAAGCTTTACATGTTCCTGAGCATCCATAACAAGGTATCCTTTGACCTCTACAGCGATGAAAAGCTTTCCAAGGCCAATGTGATCCTCGTGCAGGACCATCTGGCAGCCATCTGTTCACTGGACAGCGACGGGCGCGCCATGTCCATCTTCCGCACCTCTTCACCGGAAATGGTCCGCCATATGTATCACAAGCTGGCGTCACTTTTCAATCACTCAAGGGTCCTGCTCCAGGTCAGCGACGCCATCGATTTTCACCGCAAGGGCTACAGGACGGATTTCTACTCCAGAAATAATTTCCAGATTCTCCTCGCCTGCGGATTTGAATATCTTCTTCCGAAAGAATGCTGGCAGTCCGTCGAGGACACAGCCAGAAAAAAATATAAAAACGAACACATCGCCCTCCTGGTCAGACGCCTTCAGGTCATATGGGAGGAGATTTTTGAACACGGGAGCATAGACTTCTTTGTTCTCAAGACTGCCATCTTAAGATACATTGAGACCGGCGAGATCATTTTTACCGATATCGTCCACCGTCTGACACCGGAGGAAAGAAAGCTGCATCTTCAGAATGTCCTGGAGGTTGCCCGCAAAAATCCCAACATCGTCTTTTACCTGATTGACGATGAAAAATTCCCCGAGAAAAACCAGCTTGCCTACCTTTCTGTCTTCAACAACCGTCAGAAAGCTTTCCTCAAGAACCCGAACCGGTACCGCTGTGACTACGGGCCCTTCTTTTACTCCGTCCGTGACAACTTAATGATCAGCAAGATGACGGAGTTTTTTGACAATCTAAGGAAGACCCCCGCCTGTTCCAGGTACGGATACAAGGAGCTGCAGGCATTCTATGACAATTACGCGTCCATGATCAACAGGATGATCGACCTGTGACCGGCTCTTTCGGACTGATCAGATGAACAAAAGCATATAAAAACATAAAGAAAGCGGGCAGCATTCTCTTTTCCTGAATTGCCGTCCGCTTTTTCATTATTTCATGCAACTTTTGTCATGTCCTGTCATATTCTATCAATTTTTATCCATTCACCTGTCTTATCCGTGAATATATAATAAAATTCAATCAGCGGCATTCAGCCGGCTGATTCATCCTGTAAACAAGCGCGGGCTGTACCGGGACCTCCTTTCGGTAGATGTTCCTGGAAAAAAATGTGTGTATACTATCCTGTCCGGTACGCCCGGCTTGTCTTCCAATCTGTTCTGTTTTCCGGTTTATTGATTTCCCAATCTGTTTTGTTTCCCGGTCCGTTCTGGTTTCGGTTTATCTGGTTTCCGGTTTATTTGTTTCCCGGTCTGTTCTGGTTTCGGTTTTTTTGTTTCAGTCCATCCGGACTCAGCAGAGAAGATTCCAGACTGCATTTTCAATCGCCTGAATATTGTCGTCCGGGTTATCGGAAACCTGGAACATACGGGCCAGATAATAGTCCTCGTCAAAAGTAAGGCGCATCTGGTACCATGTCGCTCCGCCATGTTTTGATTCCGACAAGCCTTCATTCACAAACCCGAACCTTTCATAATAAGGGATCATGTGCTCTTTACAGGCCAGAACCACGCCTTTCCTGCCCGCTTCCTCCGCCTGGCTGATCACTCGCTGCAGCAGCAGGGCGGCCATTCCCTTGTGACGGTATTCCGGCATTGTGCACAGGCTGAAGATCATCTGCCAGTCTCCGTTCGGATCATGGACAGACGGATCCGCATACATATTATCTGTCAGGGTTCCCTCTTTTGTGACCGGGCCTGCGGCATAACAGACCAGCTCATGGAATTCGTCCCTTCCGATCCAGAAATAATCCGGATATACTGACAGCCTGCCCTCGATCCTCTCCTTTGACGCTGCTTCGGCAGCCGGAAAACAGGTCGCTGCAGCATTGGCGAGTACATCCAGATCCTTCTTTTCCGCCTTCTTTATGTACATATACATATTGCCATGCTCCTCCTTTTTCGCCTTCCCGTTAAATTAAACACAAAGCCTGCTCTGTACATTCGCTGCCGGTCAGTAAATGACCGAAAAATGTACACTCCGTTCATTCTGCACTGATGTATCCCCGTCGATCATATAGAACATCACTATAAAATCGCTACATGTTCTATCATAGCAGAGAAGCCCCCGCACTGCATCAGTTTTTTCCCCGTTCTCCACTCGGAATTCCTTATGCGGAAGCAGAGCACATCGAAGTTCCTCTGGTTTTTTAAATGATCATCAAATTCAAAATATAGAAATGTAATAGTGGTTTTTTAACTGTAATTTTCACGCATTCGATGATTCAGAAAGTTCGAACCTGCTTGATTTTCTTTTTATGCTTTTTATTATCGTATTCAATTATTCGAATATTCGAAAATTTTCTTCAAATTCGATAATTCAATGCGATTCTCAGGCAGTTTTATGTTATAATTCTTCAAATATCTCAAAAAGGATTAATTTTTCAGACAAAATCTGTCTTGGCCCGTTCCCCGGGGAGAAAGGAGGTACGCCATGTCAACGAAAATGCCCATGTCCACAGAATCCGTTCAGGAAGTCGCTTCCATTATCGGATCCAACCTCAGAAAACTGATCAGGGAGAACGGGATCACGCAAAAGCATCTGGCTGAGCAGCTCGGGGTCGCCGCCGCCACTATGACAGACTACTGTAACGGCAAACGTGTACCGCAGGCGACTTTCCTGGTCGAGCTCCGCAAGCATTACGGCGTAGACCTCAACACATTCATGACCTCGGACATCAGCACCCTGATCACCTCCTGTACTCCCGTAGAAGAATCTCTCAATGATTCCCTGCAGAATACCTGCCGCAAATACTGCGGTCTGTATTACACCTATTATCTCGACACTTCAAAATTCAAAGGAAGAGATACGCTGACCCCCGCCATGTCCCTGCTGTTCGGCATTCTGTACATCTACGAGGATCCCTCCATCTTCACGGGTCCCCGCTATAACTGCGCCGCAGTCCTGGGATTTACCGGGCTTGAAGAAGCGGATGCTCTCATCCAGTCGCTCAAGGAGTACTCTTCCTCCAAAGAGATCCTCAGCAGGATCGAAAAGGACTGTTCTAACAGAGCTTACTACGGGAGCTTCGAAATCTCCCAGGAGCATGTATTCCTCAATATGAGGCATGAGTGTACAGACCGCGCTCTGGCCATCCTCCACCGTGTAGATAATAACAAAACCGACTATTCCGGCGGGATCGCAACGATCAATTCTATCTCCAAGGGGCGCGAGCGCATGCCTGTCGTACAGTTCTTCGGCATTTCCCGCCATCCGATCACCATGTCCCCGGAGGAGATCCAGCACGCCCTTCTTCTCAACTTCCCGACCATCACCGTCGAAGACGAGGTCGAGGAAATGCTCCGTGTCCTCCGCATGCTGTACGTAAACAACGATGAGGTCCGGCTCTCCTTCTCCCCCGAACAGAAAAAAGCAGTCATACGCTCCACCCTCGAACGCGCGGTCCGCAAAAATCTCGAGAGGAACGCCTTCCGCTACGCCAAAATCTCTGAAGAAGATGACGATGCCTGGTACCACTGTATCAAGTCTTCTGCCGCAGATCCGCATATGGCTTCAGCCAGGGGGTCCGATGACAATCCTCATACTGACGCCGGTCCGCGCACTGATGACGACCCGCGTGCCGATGCCGGAACTCAGACCGAACCATCCCCCGCACAGTAAATAGTCTGCACTATAAACGACCTGCACTGTAAAATGGCTCGTGTCGTAAAATGACCTGCACAGTAAACAGCCTGCACAGTAAATGAATGGAGGTGACAGCATGCCCTACAAACTGGATGTCACTTACAATGAGATCATGAACCTGTATACTGCCCGTCACAGGGACAGTGACCGCGAAGGGATCAAACGCGCCTACCAGTACGCCTGCGAAAAGCATGAGGGCGTCAAGCGCGGGTCCGGGGAGCCCTACATCTTTCATCCGATGCGCGTGGCGAGAATCCTGGCTGAGCAGGGATTTGAGAGTGACTACCTCATGTCCGCGCTCCTGCACGATGTCGTGGAGGACTGCGACGTACCGGTGTCCGAGATCCGCAGGCTGTTCGGGGACACAGTGGCAAAGACCGTGGACGCCGTCACAGCCCTGAGCGACCGGGACTTCGGTGAGAACAAACCTTCCAAAAAAAAGCGCGACTCCCTCTCCGACGTCAAGCTTCAGGAAAATATGACAGTCAAAGCCCTGTACGTCAAAATTGCGGACAGGATCGACAATCTGTCCACGATCTCCGGTGTAAAAGAAGAAAAACGCATGCCCAAGGCCAAGCACACCCAGGAGATCCTGATCCCCATGGCGGAGCGCGCAAAGGCCTACTACTATGTAGATATCCTCGAAGACCTCTGTTTCCGCATCGAACATCCCGGACTTGTCGGGCTCATGGAGAAGATCCGGGACCGGATCTGCGCAGAGAACCGCCTGGCAACCGGCAAATCTCTCCTGGCCTTTGAAAAGATCTTTGACCACAAGCGAAAAAGCCCTGACAAGATGCTCGAACCTTACCGCAGAAATATCATCGAGTTCCGCCAGCAGGACCGCTCCATGGTCAGCCTTTACCGCCAGATCACCAGAGAAATGCGCAATTCCAATGAGCTGGAGCGCATCTTCCGGAAAGACAACTTCGCTTTCTATGACCTCTTCCTCATCGTCTCCAACGACCTTGAAGAAGAGGGGACCCCGATCCGTCCCCACGACCTGTTCTTTAAATACTTTGAACTGGCCCTCAGCAAATGCGGCTTCTACATCGTCGATTATAAAAAGACGACCCACGAGGACTCCACATACTTCCTGCTCGCCGACGAGATGGACAATCTTTACCGTCTCTTCATCCGCACACAGGATGATTATAACCGATACCTGCACGGAGACATCATCGACGACAGTGCCTTCTTCTCCGGCATTGTCAATGAAATCGAACCCCGTGACACCTACCGTCCCAAGATCAAAGTCTTCCGCGCGGACGGCACAGCCATGATCATCGACAAGGATTCGACCGTCCTGGACTTCGCCTTCCATATCCACTCCGACCTGGGACTCCACTTCAAACATGCACACCTAAACGATGACAAGACCTTCCTCCCGGCCTATACCAGACTGAGTGAAGGCGATACAGTCTTCATCATACAGGATGAAAATGTGAAGCCCACCTTCTCCTGGTTCAATTACGTCCGGACAAGCCGCGCCACCCACCACCTCGTCCGCTATTTTTACCGCCTTTATGGCTCAGGAAACGATGCCCCCTCCGTATGACCCTTTCTGACCATTTCCCTGCCCGGCCCCGGGCCGGCCGCTTACTGCCGGGTTCAGAGACTGCACAGGAGGGATCGCGCAGGTCCAGGGATCGCATAAGAAGAATCGCGCAGGTCCAGGAATCGCACAGGAGGGATCGCGCAGGCTTAGAGATTGCACAAGAGGAATCGCGCAGGCTTAGGAAATCCGTGAAAAGGAGACAAGGGATGATTCTCCGCCTCCTCCCGCCGAAAGACAGGAGTAGACGGTGAACCATCCCTTGTCTCCTTTCAGAGCATCTCTTTTCAGGCCATCTCTTTTCAGGCCATCTCTTTTCAGGCCTCCCTTTTCAGGCCTCCCTTTTCAGGCCGCTGCTTTTCAAACCATTACTTTTCAAACGGGAACTGATAGGGCAGGTCCAGCCTGTCCCGAAGCTCAATCAGTTCCTTCTGGACAGCCTCTCCGACCGGGACACCCTTCTCTTTCCGGTCGAGCCAGGTGAGGTACTCCTTTTCACCGGCGGTATAAATGCGGTTATATCCGGGTGCCTTCTGGGAAGCGCGCAGCGCGCGGCAGATGTCTCCGGCTGTCTTTTTGAAGGTTTCAAGACCCATAAATGCCTCGGGGTCGACGACAAAGAAGAAATGGCCAAGGTGGTACATCTGAGGGCTCCCGTCACCGCTGACACCGGTGAGGGACTTCATAAAGCTCCCGCCCGCAAGCGCCGCGGAGAGGATCTCCACGACCGCGGCGTAGCCATAGCCCTTATAGCCGCACATCTCATCACCGGGTCCTCCGCCCAGAGGTGCCAGAGCAGCCGCGCCGTCCACCAGCGCCTGCAGGATCTCCTCCGAGTCCGTCATCTGTGACCCGTCCCGCGCGACCACCATCCCGGCCGGGGTCGGCTTGCCCATCCTGGCGTAATACTCGATTTTGCCACGCTGGACAATGGACGTCGCGCAGTCCAGGCAGAAAGGAAACTCCTCGTCCGTCGGGAAACTGAACGTAAGCGGATTCGTCCCCATCATGTTCTCCACGCCAAAGGTCGGTGCGATCGAAGGCCGGGCGTTTGTTCCCGTGATCCCGAGCAGTCCCTCTTTGGAGGCCATTCCCGCCCAGTATCCCGCTATGCCGTAGTGGGTGGAGTTGCGGATCGCCCCGCCTGCCATACCGCATGTCTTTGCCTTCCGGATCAGCATTTCCATCATCTGATGGCTGGCCACCATTCCCATCCCGTTGTGCGCGTCCATGACAACAGTCGTGGGAGTCTCCCTGAGGATCTCAACCTCAGTGACGGGAAGAAGCGTCCCCCTGACGATCCTGTCAATATAGATCGGTTTAAACCGGTTGCATCCATGGCTCTCAATACCCCGGCGGTCCGATTCCAGAAGCACATCCGCGCAGACCGCGGCGTCCTTCTCCGGCACTCCGTACGCCTTGAAGACATCGATCATAAAATCATTCATCAGTTTCCACGGAACATAAGGCCTGTTCTCTGTCATTTTATTCCTCCTGCTGTACACGCTGCTGTTGCACATGTTCTGTTCTTAGCTGTTACGTTCAATATATCAAAAAACCGGCCTGCCGGAATTCTTTTCAGGATTATTACGAAAATCCTTTTTCAAAAACCATTTTATGAATTCTACTATTCACAATTCTACTGTTCAAAATTCTGCTGTTCACAATTCTGCTGTTCAGAATCCTGCTGTTCACAATTCTACTGTTCAGAAGCCCTCTCCGGATCCTTCTCCAGGATAATGTTAAGGAAAATCGCGCACAAGCCTGCGGGAACGATTCCGGATCCGCCGAAGACATAGCCGACCCATGAAGGCAGCATAGCCAGAACATTGGGCGTTGAACCCAGTCCATAGCCGAGTCCGAGCGAAACAGCCACGATCGTCACCTCGCGGTTGCCAATGCCGTCTTTCGTGATCAGCTGGATACCGCTCACCACGATGGATGCGAACATCATGACTGCCGCCCCGCCGAGCACAGACTGGGGCATCAGCTGGATGAGTGCGGCAAGCTTGGGGCAGAAACCGCAAAGCACGAGGAAAATCGCTCCCATCGACAGGGCAAACAGGTTGACTATTTTTGTCATTCCTACAAGTCCGACATTCTGACTGAAGGACGTGTTTGGAAGAACTCCGAAAAACGCGGCAAAGGTCGACCCGATCCCGTCACAGATGACTCCGCCCGAAAGCTCCCTGTCCGTAGCCTCACGTCCGAAACCACCCTCCGTGATTCCTGAAAGGTCTCCGATCGTTTCTAATGTCGTCACGACAAACATGATCATAACGGGAATGATCACTCTCAGATCAAAAACAGGCTTTACCGGCATCAGTTTCGGCAGGGAGAACCAGGCTGCCGCTGAGACCTTGTCCCACTGAAGGACCCAGGAATGGGTCAGGACCTGGTCTTCGAATACATAAGTTGTCTCCATGAACAGAGGCAGGATCGCACAGATGATATATCCTATGATAATACCGAACAGGATCGAGGCAGATGAAAGAATACCTTTAGTAAAATGTCTGAGAAGGATGATGGAAAACAACACCGCAAAACCGATCAGCAGATTAGTCAGTGAGCCAAAATCCTTATTATTATTGCCGCCTCCGAATGAATTGACTCCCACACTGATCAGAGACAGACCTATTGCAGTGACAACTGTACCCGTTACAACACTCGGAAAAAAACGACGCAGAGGTTTGAGCAGGAATCCGAGGACCATCTCAAAGAGGCCGCCGATCATGCAGGCGCCCAGAATCGCCCCATATCCGATCACGCCTCCTCCCATTGACGCGGCCGCACCGCTGAAGACCCCGATGAATCCGGAACTGGTGCCCATTACACAGGGAAGCCTGGCCCCGACAGGACCGATGGTCCACATCTGCACCAGTGTTACAATCCCTGCTACCAGCATCGCATTCTGGATGACCGGCACCATCAGCCCCGCATCTCCAAGTGAACAGGCACCTCCGACGACAAGGATTGGTGTCAGGTTGCCGACGAACATCGCAAGAACATGCTGCATTCCCAGGATGATTGCCCGTCCCAGAGGTATGCGGCCTTCCAGCTCATACTCGGAGGTGATTACACTAAGGTTGTTTTTTTTCTTCCTTTTTGTCTCTGCATTTGCCATACCAGTAACCCTCCCTTCTCATATCCAAATAGCCAAATTAACTTTATCACAATAAAGTCATGAAAGGAAGAATAAAGTCGCTTTACAGGCAGTCATCAAAAGGCTATAGTTACCGTATATACCCCCTCGAAATTCGAGGCGTTTTTCGCGGGTTTTCCGCGAAAAACCCGAGTGGAACAGCGTTCGCCCCATTCGGGAAGCGAATTCAGCATGGGCGAACGCAAGTTACTGCATTGCGAAGCAATGATTCCGCCCTTCGAGGGGGCGAGTAACAGGCTATAGTGTAAATGAACAGGAAATCTTTGCCGGGAATAATCTTTATCAGAAAAATCTGTGACAGATTAGTTTTTTACCAAAAATCATTGTCATTAGAAAATTGTCATCATTGTCATTAGAAAGGAGCTCCTGCCATGAAGAGCCTGCTGATCGCGGATACGACACGGGAAGAAAGAGAACAGATCGTCAGCGAATCCATCGGAAACATCGACGGTGCCTGTGACGGATGCAGTCCCGGCTTGATCCGCATGTATCAGGATTATATTGACGGCAGAAAAGAACTCCGCGAGATCCACATGGAATTTAATGCCCGCTATATTTCCGGTGCGGAAGGCCCGGATAAAAGCGGATGCGGCTTCAGCTCATTCTAAAATCTTCAGCGGTTTCCAGCGCAGATAATCCCCGGATACCAGGTGATACACTCTTCCCCGGTATTCGCCATGGATACTGTCGCCAAACCTGCTCTCACCATGGCTGTGCGCGTAGACCACCTGCTCAGCGCCGAATTCTTCGGCCATGTCCGTAAAGCCGCTCCGCTCCTCCAGGATACTGGTGGGCGGATAATGCAGGAACATGATGTATTTCCTGTATCCATCCGCTTTTGCAAGTTCAAAGGATCTCCGCAGCCGCTGGAGTTCCCGCTCCACCAGTTTCTTCGCATGTACTTCCTCTTTTTCATCCCAGCCGATCACCCTTCCCCGGCGGTCAAGATAAAAAGGGCCCTCAAAGGTAAAGCCCTTTGTCCCGACAAGAGCATAATCCTGATAGGTCTCATAACTGTCCTGAAGAAACGTAAGACGGGGCTGATACAAGGCATTCAACTGAGAAGTTTTTTTCACATCCCAGAACATGTCGTGGTTGCCGCGGAGCAGAATCTTCCTTCCCGGCAGGCCGCAGATATACTGCAGATCCATTTCACACTCGGAAAGCTTTCTGCCCCAGCTGTGATCCCCGGCCAGAACCAGGGTGTCCTCGTCAGTTACCGCCTTCCGGCAGTTCTTCAGAAATTTTTCTTCATGATTTTTCCACACCCTGCCGTACAGCTGCCCGGGTGCTTTCAGCACAGACTGATAATGCAGATGCAGATCGCCGATCGCATATAAACTCATAACTATATACCCGCTAAATACCCGTATATACCCACTGAATACCCGTCAAAATATATGACTGCTAAAAGCCACATGAAGCCGCAATAAGGTTTCGAAGGTTTCAAAGGAGGTACTCTCATGTCAAAGAAACTGGGAAATATGATCAGGGAAGCACGCACGGCAAAGGGACTGACGCAGGCAGCTCTGGCAGAGCAGGCCGGAATCACTTCTTCCGAAGTCGGCAAAATCGAGAGGGGAGAAAAGGAACCCGCCCAGGATGTCATCCGGCTTATGGCAAAGGCTCTCGGTGTGACCCAGAAGTCCCTGCTGGAAGCCGCAGCTGGATCCGGCAGCGCTTCCGGAAAAAAGCCTTCCTCCTCTGGAAAAGCATCTTCCTCCGGAAAGACATCTTCCTCCGGAAAAACGTCTTCTTCCGGAAAAACTGCCTCCGCATCAAAGAAAGACGCCGGCATCGGCACACTCACCGCAACTGAGAAAAAACTCGTTCAGCTCTACCGCAAGGCTGACAGCGGCACAAAGAAAGCTGCCATGCAGCTCCTGTCAGGAGACGGGAACCTGCTGGAGATCCTGGCCCCTGTAATCCTCGGAAAAAAAGATGTGTCCTCCAATATGTCCTCCATGGCCTCCGGTCTGTTTGAGTCTATCCTCTCCGGAAAAACAGGTTCACAGGCAGGCCAGACAAAGGGGTTCACTGAAGAAACTGAGTGAACCAGATCAACAGATCTACATCCCAAACTCACGGCACAGAGAATCAAAACGGGCTTTTTCCTTGTTTTTCACCGCTTTGGAAAGATCATTCATGCAGTGGTGAATAACATCTGCGTCTTTGAGTACCTCGTCCATCGGGCTGTCCACGGCCAGCTTATCATCATGGTGGTAAACAGCAGAACAGATCATATCGGTCTCTGCGTCGTCCGTCAGCCCGAGCTGCCCGAGGATCTCCCTCGCAAGAGCCGCCCCCAGATGTGCATGGTCATCATAAGATCCGCTTTTATAAGCATGCAGATCATGCAGCATTGCCGCCATGGCGGCAAGTTCCGGATCCAGTCCGCGCTTCTTGGCGATCATCGTTGCCGCCAGCGACACACCGTACAGATGATTGACCGCTCCAGTGCGCTTATCCGGGTTTTCCATGCGGTTGATCTCCGCATCCACCACTTTTCTGAGTTCTTTTAATCTGCTCATGACAATTTCCCTTCCTTTTTGCACGCTCTTTTTTTAATGCTCTCTTTATTGTGTCCTCATTTTTATCTTACTACAGTACAGGCCGCCTTGAACTCGAACTTTTTTGCGTATTTTCCAACGTAAAACCTGAGGGAAACAGGTCTGTACTTTATCTTTTCATACAATTTTCTGTTTTTTCTTTGCATTCACTCCGAAATATTTTTTATTATAATATAGGCAAACTTGTTTTCAAAGCATCTTCCCTGCTCTTGAAAAACATGAAAAAGCAATAAAGAAAAACCGGATAGAGAAGACCCCGGGAAGGGAAGAATCCAGGAAGAATCGGATATCCGGGAAAGATCGGAATAAAAGGAATTATAGAAAAGACAGACCGGAAACTACAGGTACAGTGCTTTGTGAAGCATGATGCTGAACACATTTTTACAGGAGACAATATCCCCAGGCTTTTGTATGTCAGCAGGCAGAGGCTGGATGCGAGCCGGCACCCCAGGATCATGCATGCGCACGAAGATTATACGGAAGTCGTTCTGATCACGGAAGGCAGCAGCAATTATCTGATCGATCACAGGCAGTATGCGGTGGAAAAGGGGAATCTGCTGGTGTACAACCCGGGCATCGTCCACGACGAGGTCGCGCGGGAGGGCGCGGAGGTGGAGACCTGGTGCGTCGCGGTCGGCGGAATGCGGATGCCGGGGATCCGGGAAAATGCCCTGCTCCCGGATGACAAAGGATGTGTCTTCCGGGCGGATGCCCTGTTTGACCAGATGAGCAGTCTCTGTGAGATCATGTTTCAGCTGCTGTCGGGCCAGTACGTCGGAGCAGCGACATACTGTCACGGACTGCTGCTCTCCTTCCTGACAATGGCTCTGGCCGTTGCAGGACACCAGGACCAGTCCCTGATCGCCTCCGAAGAAGAAGAATCCGCCCTCGGCACCCGGGTCAAGCGGTATATCGATGCACACTTCCGTGAGCCCCTGACTCTGCAGATGATCGCGGACGCCCTGAACGTGAGCACCTATTACATGGCCCATGTTTTCAAGGACATGTGCGGATATGCGCCCATGACCTACCTGCAGAAAAGACGGATCGGGGAGGCTCAGACGCTGCTGATCCACACTGACCAGACCATCTCGGAGATTGCTTACAGCCTCGGCTATGACGCCCAGAGCCATTTCAACCAGCAGTTCTCCAGACATGTCGGAATGCCGCCGGGAGAATTCAGAAAGCACTATGTCGTGTCCAGACAGGAGAAATGACAATAACCATACCCTGCATGGCAAACAACCGTACTTCTAAAGGTACTCCAAAGGCTTCCAAAAGGAGCTTTAAAAGCAATATTCTGAAAACAGACAAAAGAAATAGCCTTAAGCCGCCACAGTTTTTCCTCCTGAAAAGCCCGTAAAACATGGAAAATCCGACATATCCCAAAATGTGATAAAGCAAGATTTTTAAAGCGAAACCGATATCTCGCCTGCTATCATGACGACAGTGAAAAAAGCAGTGCAGCACACAGCACTGCGGAACAGGTAAGCAGTGCAGCACACAGCACTGCGGAACAAATAAGCAGTGCGGCACACAGTACCGCGAAACAGATCTGCAAAGGGATGTAAATTTTCAGGATTCAAAAAAGGATTCAGGAAAGGATTTCGAAAGGAGAAAAGAATCATGAAAAAGCTTAAGGTGGGTGTTATCGGAGTCGGTCGTCTTGGTTATGAGCATGCATGCAATATCGCGAACCGCGTTCCCGGCATGGAGCTCGTCGCTATCTGCGATGGCAACGCTCCCCGCGCAAAGGAAGTCGCTGACGAGCTGAATGTTGAAAAGGTTTATTCTGAGCCCGCAGCCATGTGCGCAGACCCCGAAGTGGAAGCAGTTGCGATCTTCACCAATACCGCCTCCCATGTGGATATGATCCGCATCGCAATGGAAGCCGGCAAGCATGTTTTCTGCGAGAAGCCTCTGGCAGAAAATGTTGAAAAGTGCCTTCAGGCAGAGGAGATCATCAAGGCACATCCCGATCAGGTCTTCATGCTCGGCTTTATGCGCCGCTTCGACAAGTCCTATCGGATCGCAAAGAAAAAAATCGAGAACGGCGACATCGGCAATGTAGTCCTGGTCCGCTGCTACTCCCAGGATCCCAGGTCCACATTTGACAGCTATCTGCCCTTTGCCCCCACTTCCGGCGGCCAGTTCATCGATATGTCCATCCATGACATCGACCTGATCCGCTGGCTGACTGGCTCCGAGCCCAAAAAGATCTGGGCGATCGGCGGCTGCTTCGAGTACCCTCAGTTCAAGGACTGGGACGACGGTGACAACGTCTCCTGCCTGATGCAGTGTGAAAATGACGTCATGGCCTTCATGTTTGCCAACAGAACTGCCGCCCACGGCTCCGCTGTTGAGACCGAGATCGTCGGCACCCACGGCACACTCAGGATCGGCGCCACTCCTTCCTCCTCTCTGGTAGAAGTACTCAGCGACCACGGTGTATGCCACGAGTGCTATCAGGACTTCGTCAGCCGCTGGCACGATGCCTACATCACCGAGATGGAAGTCTTCTGCGATTACGTAGCTCAGGGCAAGGCTGCAGAGCCCAATGTCTATGACGGAACAAAAGCTACCAGAGTCGCCTATGCCTGCAAGGAATCCTTCCTCAAGAATGAGCTGCTGACTCTCAACTGATCCAGTTTATCTCAACTGGTCCAGTTTACCTCAACTGATCCAGTTTACCTCAACTGATCCGATTTAAAGAATAAATAATGATTTAAATAATGATTTTTGTAAGGGGCCTGTCTCATCGTCGGTTCACAATCTGTGAACTGATGCGGCAGGCCCCTTAATGATTTTTTATTGGTCTTTTATTTCAGAGCTTCGCGGATATTCCGGTCAGTGGGTTCCAGACCGTAGGGCCATTCGATCAGGCGCACATTGTTTTCCTCGCAGAGAATCCTTTTCTGCCGGTCAAGCTCCTGCCTCTGCAGCAGTGCCTCTTCACCTCCGAAAAAATCAACCGGCCGGTAGTGCTGGATCCCCTGGTATTCGATGGCCGTCTGCAGGGACGGAATGAAGAGATCGAGACTCTGCCGTCCCAGCCAGTCAGGTCGGTACTGATAAAGGGTGTCCTGATGCCTTTTCCGTACAGCATGGAACAGCGTCAGCTCATGCTTCCACTTGGGCTTTATGATCCCGTCCGCCGTAAGCTGCGTCCTGATCTTCGTCCGGGCAAGCCGCCAGTCCGTGCGGTACCCGTCTTTTTCCTCATAGAGGGTGAGGTCCTGGTACCACCACTGAAAAAAGGGCATAAGAATCTGTGTAAGGCTGAGGAAAAAATCAAGCTCCGACGAAAAATAGCCGGCCTCCAGTATATGGTCAATGTTCCGCCTCACGTAGACTGTTTTGGAGGGATTGTGGTAAAAGGGGAGACTCCCCTGATACTTTGCGATCCTGTCCGGCAGAAACGGGGACCGGAGAACGATGCCTTCCTCCTGAAGGTGGCTCTGGTACCAGGGAAGAGAATAATCGTAGATGGAGTATCCTCCAAACAGGTCGCCGGACCCGTTCGTATACAGCAGATGATACATGAGGAGGACGTCATCCATATTCCTTTTGTCGAAAACAGCCAGATAGTGAATCTTTTCATCGTCCGGGAACAGATTTTTTATCGGGTGAAAGATCTCTGCCCTCTTACAGACCTCCGCGATAACAAAAAACTGCGACACATAGCTTTCCGGAAAAATGAAACAGGCCTTCCTGTCCGTATCGATATCCGCAAACTGCTCCATGAAAGCCCGCACATAAGGATTCTCTGCCGGAGGCCCGGAACTTTCAATCGGTTGTCCGGAGCTCTCAACCCGTTTTCCGGAGCTCTCAATCAGTTTTTTCGTGGCATACCGATATGGAAGGTCCGCCCAGGAAAGCTGCACAAGGAAGCGGTCATATTGATTTTCCTCATATTCTTTCCGGAGATCCTCGAAATCCTTCTGCCAGGACTCGTGATCCTGCAGGAGTGCGTCAAGTGTCGAGAACGCTGCCATTTCATGGTATTGCGGATACCGTTCCCAAAGCATTTCGATCCTGTCAAAAGAAAATGTCAGAGGAGTTTTTTCGTGAACCGGCGGGTAAAGCCCGGCCTCACATTCACAAGTCTCAGCTCCGCGAAATTCAGATTCACAGGCCTCAAAGACGTTTTTAAAAAGCGGCATATGGTAATTCCCGAATTATATGCTATACTACGATATGTTTATTCTACTATCTGGACAGTTTGGCTGCCGGCGCATAGTCCGAATGCTTTTCCTGTCCAGTGTGGTTACACAGCCTCTGTTTGTTTTTGGTTCGTTTTTACTGATTTTTGTGACTGCGTATTCACTGCTTGCTTTGGTTTCGTTTCCACTATTTCATTGGATACGTGACCGCAGTTGTCTTTGGATACATAACCACTGCTTTCTCCGGCTGCGCAGCCATTTATTTTTCAATATATTCTTCTAAGGAGGCGATTTATTTTGGAAGAGTTATTGTCTGTATCTATTACACTTTTCGCCGGTCTGATGATGACACGTGTCTTCAAGGCCCTGAAAATCAACTTCCCTGATGTCACGTCTTTCCTGCTGGCCGGACTTCTTGTCGGGCCTTATATGCTGGGACAGCTGGGCATCCCCGGCCTTGGTTTTTCGAGCATGGAGGCTGTGGAGAAAGTCACGGTCCTGTCCAACGTGGCTCTGGGATTCATCGCTTTCGATATCGGAAATGAATTCCGCCTGTCCCACCTCAGGGAAACCGGAAGGACGGCGACCATTATCGGCATTTTTCAGGCCCTGGCCGCCACACTGCTTGTGGATATCGCACTGATCCTGCTCCATTTCGCGCTGGGCGAAGATGTACTGCCCCTGCCGGTGGCCATTACCCTGGGCGCGATCGCCTCTGCTACAGCACCGGCTGCCACCCTGATGGTCGTCCGACAGTACAAGGCAAAAGGCCCCCTCACAGACCTGCTCCTGCCGATCGTCGCTCTGGACGATGCCGTCGGCCTAATCGTTTTCGCGGTTTCCTTCGGTATAGCACAGGCTGTCGAAGGAGGCACCCTGAGTGTCATCTCTGTAGTAGTCAACCCCATCGTGGAGATCATCTGCTCCCTGCTTCTGGGTGCAGTTATGGGCATCATCATGTCTGAGCTGGAAAAGCTGTTCTTTTCCAACAGCAACCGTCTCTCCATGACCATTGCCTTCGTGACCATGACCATCGCCCTGTCCTCACTGAGGTTTTCCCTGGGCCCGGTCACGATCTCCTTTTCCTCCCTGCTGGTGTGCATGATGCTGGGCACCGCCTTCTGCAACATGAGCCTCTTCTCGCCGGATATCATGTCCCGCGCGGAGAAATGGACATCTCCCCTGTATGCTGTCTTTTTTGTGCTGTCCGGCGCCCAGCTTGAACTATCGGTCTTCCGCTACCCGTCCGTGATCCTCATAGGTATTGTCTACATCGTCATCCGATGCGCAGGCAAATACTTTGGCGCCCGCCTCAGCGCAGCCGCCACACACTGCAGCGACACCGTCCAGCGCTATCTGGGCATCACCCTGTTCCCCCAGGCAGGCGTGGCTCTGGGAATGGTCGTCACCGCCCAGGCCCTGGGCAGCAGCTGCGGATCCATGATCCGCAACATTATCCTCTTCTCTGTAATGATCTATGAGATCTTCGGTCCCATGATGACCCGCGATGCCCTGCGCAAAGCCGGCGAAATCACACCGGTCAGCCCCGAGAAAAAGACCAGAGACAGATTCGCGCACAGAAGGGAAGCAATTAACAAACGGCAGGTTAAAAACTGGCCTTTCTAAGACCGGCCTCCGCAAATGCGGTTTACAATGGCCACAGACAGAGCCGATAAGGAGAGAATCCTCCTTTCGGCTCTTCTTTTTTTACTTTAACGCGCAATTCATTCATATTGCTTTAACCCTTAAGGCAAACGATTTAAACTGCTGAACATATCCTGCCCCACAGCTTCTTAACATACAAAAAGGATCTCAGCTATGTTAAGATTAAGGTGTCGAGTCAAAATCAAACATGTAGAGGAGATCCTTGTGTCTATTGTAAAAGACTCCGCGTTCAGTTTCAATAACCAATTCAGGATATATAAGCAGTTCAGGATAAAAACGCAATTTTTTGTCCAGAAAAAATTCGGAGAATGCCCCTAAGACAGTTCAGGAGCAGGCAGTCAATCGCTCAGAAACCCATACTCTCAATCACTAATGAGGGACCTATCATGGCAGTTTTTGTGACAGGCGCAACAGGTTTTCTGGGGACAGAAGTAGTCTCATCCCTCCTCCGGAGTACTGACGAGATCATCTATGTCCTGGTGCGCGCCGAAGACGAAGAAGCCGCCACGCACCGGCTGAAATCCTTCTGGTATGAAAAAAAAGACCTCTACTCCCGAATCGGCAGCCGGATCCATCCGCTCGCCGGTGACTTCACACAGCCGAATCTGGGCCTTTCCCTGCCCCGCCCACTCTTCCTCCCCATGCCCGCCTTAAAAAAGGCCGGCCTTGCCCACAACCGGAAGACCTCCCCCCATCCTCACCATCATGGCCCTGGCCATGAAAATCACCGAAACGGCACAGGAGAACACACTGCACTAAGCGCCAGGTTCCACCAAAAAGAGACAGAGAACCGTCCTCTGTATCCTTTTCGGGCAGTCTGCCCTGTCCCTTTCCCGGCGATCATACCACATCCATGTCAGGCTGCACTCTATACCCTTACCCGTCCGGATAAGATATAATAATCCCAACGTGAATCCGAAATAAACAAAATCTCGGGCATGCACGCGCGAAAATAAGCCCATACACTAAACAATCTAAATACTATACGATACGGAAGGTTATAAACAATGCGAGTACAAAAGCCAAAGCACACTCTTTACATTTTCCTTGCAGTTATTCTCTGCATGGTCGTATGTCTTGTTATCCTGAAAACAGGAAATACACCGGAACCTGTGACAATGAATGTGTCTCTCTACAAAGTAGTCCCTGATTATGATTCATTTAAAAAAACAATCGCGGATCGCTGGAAGGAGAAGCATCCGGAAGTAGAACTGAATTTTGAAAATTGGGATTGTTACAGCGGAGAAGTCCCGGAGGGCCTGGACGTCTTTGTATTCGATACTATAAGCCTGGACTCGTTTGCGGAAAGGGGATTCCTTCTGGCTTTATCAGAAAAAGATATACAGGATTATAATGATTTGATCCCGTCCTTCGTGGAGGGATGCCGTGTTAACGGAACGCTCTGCGTGATACCCCAATTCCTGTGCACAGACCTGCTCTATACGCGCAAAAAAGATGCAGACCTGAAAAATGTACAGAATATTGACGACCTCTATAGCGTTCTCGGTGACAGCGGACTACTGCTGGAAAAGTATTCTTTCACCAGCAAGATCGGTCTGTATTTACAGGCATTGATTGATGAAAAGCAAAGCTATATGGATCAATATCCTCCCATTAAGGAAGGGGAACTCTCCCCTATAGCAACTGACTCGCTGGAAAAAATGAGAAAAATGCATTTGACAGATTCCGAAGGTGACCTTGAAGACGAAAGCCGGTTTTATTACGCCCGGAAATTTGCGGAAGGCATGGGACGAGCATACATCGGGTATTCGGAGGCAATGAATGAAATGGGGGAAAGCGCATCCGATATGGACTTCCGGCTTTTCTCCATGACAGGTGATGAAAATATCCCCGTGTTTTATGTAGATGCCGCCGCAATAAACGCGAAGATCAGCGACAAGAAGCGCGCACTGGCGCTGGATCTGCTCAATATCATCACAGGCACAGACGCCCTGACCAGAGCCATTGCCAATGACAGTGATCCGCAATATCTGCTTGCGGCGAGATACAGTATTTATGACGCACTGAAATCAGATTACCCGATTTATAAGGATCTCAAGAATGTCGCATCGGTTCCTGATGCATTCGTATTCCGGATCAAGCCGGACGGGAACGACTATCTGGAAGAGGCAGAAAAGAACAAAGATGCTATGCTTCCCCTGATGAAGTAATCCGGAATCAGACGATCCATAATCAGGCAATCCACAATCAGGCAATCCACAATCAGCTGGTTCAAAATCTGCTGATCCATAAACAGCTGATCCATATTCAGTTGGTCCAGGTAAACTGAACCTGTCTAGGAATTTCGATCCACTAAGAAGTACGGAAGAGCCATGACAAATCAAAGCAGAAACATAACAAATTAAAACAGACACAAAAAGAACAAAAAGATTTAGAAAGGAATCCTTACTATGCGATTACAGGAGCAGGTTTTTAAAGCCTATCAGGAGGAGACCTCCTCGAATATGGAGGCCTGTCGAAAGGGCGCTCTGGCAACTAAGGAAGCTCTGGAACACTCCCCCTTGTACTGGAACGGAATTCTGGATAAGACAGTGCATATTCCAAAAGTATTTGACGAAGAAACGATCGAACACTTCCGGCAGATCGCGGCCACGGGATACCGCATTTTCGGGAAAGTGATCCGGGAATACCGGGAGAATGCGGCTTATCGCAGGCTGTTTCCTTTTTCAAAAGAACTGGAAGACCTGATCCTTCTCCCCGCCCCCTATGAGGGATTTCTCCCGATCGCGCGTTTTGACCTGTTCTATCATGAAGATACAGGCGAATTCCAATTCTGCGAGATCAATACCGACGGCACCGCTGCCATGATCAGAGACTACGAACTGCGAAAGGCTCTCATCCATAATCCTGCCCACCAGGCCGTCATCCGCAAATACGACCTGCGCCCCTTTGAACTGTTTGATACATGGGTGCAGACTTTCCTCGCCCTGTATGACACCTGTCCGAAGAAAAAAAGCCACCCGAATGTCGCGCTCGTTGATTTCCTTGAAAATGCGACTTTGCGGGAATTTGAGGAATTCACCCGTCGTTTTCAGGACAAAGGGATCAACTGTGAGATCTGCGACATCCGCACGCTCAAATATAAAGACGGCATCCTGTACTCCGCAAACGGAAACCGGATCGACGCCATCTACAGACGGGCTGTCACTGCGGATATCATGGACCACTATGACGAGGTGCCTGATTTTTTGAGCGCTGTGCGCGATAACGCCGTATTCTTCGCAGGGGCTTTTGCCACCCAGATCATCCACACAAAATGGCTGTTTTATGCCCTGCACCACCCGTCGACCTCCACCTTCCTTACAGAAGAAGAAAGACTTTTTGTAAAAAAACATGTCCCCCTGACCCTGGCATTTTCCCCGGACTACATCACACTCGATGAAGTCCTCAGACGCAAAAACGACTTCATTTTAAAACCCATGGACGCCTATGCATCCAAAGGCATTTATGCGGCCGGACGCGAATATACGCAGGATCAGTGGGAGACACTGGCGGCAGGTCTCTATGGTAAAAAATATATCTGCCAGCAATACTGCGAACAGTATCTTACCGACAACATTGACTTCGCCTGGGGAGACGGCAAATGGCACCCCTACATCAACATGCCCGGCCTGTATGTTTATAACGGTAAATTCGCCGGCATCCTGATGCGGATGGCCTGCGGTGAAAATATCATCGTGGCCCATGAAAATGAACGTACGGCACCGGTTTTTGAGGTAAGAGGACTCAGATAAAAAATCAAAAAAAGGATCTTCCGCAGACAGTAGTAATTTGCAGATATCTTTCCCGGAATTAGTGATTCCTGAAGAAAAAGTCACTGACTGATGCGGAAGATCCTATTTGTCTCCTCGATTTTTTCAATCACTAAAATATCGGCAGGGAGCCAGTTCACCTGGCGCAGATCGTTAAGCGGAAGCCACCTGGCTGCTTCATGTTCCAGCAGGATCAAGCGTCCTTCCTTAATGCTGCACCAGTAGCATGCCATTGACAAGTGAAATTCCGGATAGTCATATTCTACGGTAGTGAGATACTCCCCCACGGAAATATCTGCAGAAAGCTCTTCCCGGATCTCCCGCACCAGGGCCTCCTCCGGTGTTTCTCCCGGCTCGATCTTTCCGCCGGGAAATTCCCACCAGTCCTTGTAGCTGCCATATCCCCGCTGGGTTGCAAATACGACAGGCTCCTGCTTTTCATCTTTCGATCTGATAATAGCCGCAACAACTCTAATTGTCTTCATACAGCCTTCTCCTGAAAATCCAGTCCTGCTTCAAGAATAGCGGCCTCTGGATTTTTTCAAAAATTATAAGTATTTTTAAAAACTGTAGAAATGAAAGCCTTACTATTTTATCATAGTTTATTTCATCCACAAAGGTTATCGGGAAGCCCTGTTTATCCTCCGCAGCAGAGGCTCCGCAACAGAGGTTCCGCAACAGAGCCTCCGCAACATAAGCTCTCCATAATTAAGCTCCGCCACAGAGACCCGCAGTAACGCCAGCACACAGAAGATCCGATCGTTTCCCGGGGCAGAAAGCAGGCTTTCTTCACAGTTTTTGGAATTGTTATCTTTTTTTAATAAATTGGAAATCATGGTTTTAGAATCATGGTGTATGATAACAACTGTGAACAGGAAATAAGCGATAAAGCAAACGATAGATTTCATACTCCTCCCCCCTTTATGTTAAAAAGCCCTTCGCAATGGCGCTGACTGGCAGGCTGATGCCGTGTAAGCCAGAACCGTTGCGAAGGGCTTTTTATGACCCTTTTATCAGATATCAATTGATCTTTTTATCTTATTCGAGAATGTGATCCTGTGCAATAAAAAAGGGGACTATGCCTTCCAGACTAAGGGTGAATACGGATTATCGATTCTGACCGACAGCCTGGCCCCCCTGAAGGCTCATGACGGTACGCCCTATGAATACTGCTTTGGCATGAACTGCTATGGTTATCGTGATATTGCGAGCGGTAATATAGTCGTAGAAAATACGGACGACAGCATTCATTTTGAGATACCCTATCATGAAAAGGGCTCGATTACTAACCAGGGCAAAATGATCGCCAAAGGTGTCATTATGTACTCAGACTATAACAGTAAGGATTATGAACTGTTTCGTTACGGAGACCTGCTCTGCAGTTCAGACACTTATTCGATATTTTCCATGTATGAGTCACTGGGAGAATACAGTTCCATTAATCAGGAATATGTAGTATTTGGAATGGGCGGAAAGATCCTCGTAATCCAAACAGATACAGGTAAACTGACTTACCAGTCATCGGAAGATACTCTTGTGGCCAGGGACTTTCCGGTCCTGGTCTTTCGAAACGGCAGCTGGCTGAATTTCAGAGATCCGAATGGAAACCTGGTTATGAAAATCTTTGCCCACCAGAACAGCGGAGACTGAATAACCCCAAAAACATTTTCAGCGCCTGTGACAATCAGTTTTGCCACAGGCGCTGCCGCATTTTATTACCTCTTATACAGGCCAGCTCTTATGCAGGACCTTTTATGCAGAGTTTCTTATACAGGGCTTCTTGTGCAGAGCTTCTTATACAAAGCTTCTTATGCAGAGCTTCTTATACAGGTTAGCTCTTATACAGGCCTGCGGGCAATCATCAGGATAAACACAAGCAGCAGAACCGGCATGATGTCAAACACAAACCCGATCACGGATACTGCCAGAAGGATAGAGATGATGAATCCCAACCCGCTGAAGAGCCAGCCCAGCAGCCGAAGCCCGGCTCCAAAAATAAGTCCTACGATTTTCAGAAACAAAACAAACATAATAATTGCCATAAGAGTGATCATAGATACCTGCCTTTCCGCCCTTCCGGGCATTAAAAAAGACTTTTATCACAACCTGCAGCCTCTACTGTTGCTGCAATTGTGATAAAAGTCTTGCTGTCTCAATCTCCCGAGGGTGTCGCCCCTGTCCTGACGGGTGGATTCCGGCACCGGCGCCGTTCAGCTACTCCCTTTTATCTTTATCCTCGAATTTTATCCTCGAATTTATCCTCGACGGATATTATTAGCCTTGAAAGACGCTTTTATCCTCCAAGGATACTGCCATGTCAGCTGTTCATATTCATATTCTACGGCTGACGTTCCGGCTGACAGTACAATAGCACAGAGATGAGCCGGTTTCAAGCAGCATTGATAAAGAATTGATAAACTTATCCGCAACTTATTATAAAAAGCATTCGGCTATTTTCGTTGTATCCAAAGCCCACATACGGTATGATAAATAAAAGGAACCCGGAAGCTGCCGTGAGACATTTTTCCTGTTTTTCCGGTATCCCCAATTTAACTTTTTTTACAAGGAGGAGTAAAAAATGAAAACATTTAAACGTCTGGCAACAGCTGTTCTGATTGCCGCCATGTTATTCAGCTCGGTAATGGTCATGCCGGCCGAAGCGGCAACCCGGCTCAGCACACCGTCAAACTGCCGTTTTGTCAAATGGCAGAGTAAAACCATGACTTACGCGGAAGTGGGATGGAACAGCGTAAGCAAAGCCAATGCCTATCAGGCCGTGATCTCCTGGGCAGATAATACGAACAAAAAGTATTTTAATACCTCGGATACATCTATTACATTCACCGGTCTGGCTGTCAACCGCGTGTACAAGGTCAGGGTTAAGGCATTAAAGGTCAATTCTGAGGGAACAATCACTTTAACCAGTCCCTGGTCCAGTGCCGCATACATCATACCTGCCCCGCCCGCAAAATCTGTAGCAGCTGAGAGCATTGAAAATCACACGGTCAGGCTCCAGTGGTACGGTGTATCTGGAAGCAACGGATATGATGTTTACCTGACAACTAATCCCAGAGGCAACTGGCATTATAGTCTGTCCACAAGCAGCGCAAAGTCCACTACCGTAATCCTCAAAAAGTACAGATCAAGCAAATTCAAGACATATCAGAACTACTACTACAGGATAATCAGCAAGAGATGGGTGAACAGCCGCTATATTAACAGCCCTATTCCTTCTCCTTCCTATTATGCGGGCTATTTCTATTTCTATTGATCATTCTATTGATCGTTCAATTGATTATCTTATTTTTAAAACTGCGTACACATAGATTCAGCTCTTATCCATTTCACAAGCCATCTCATATAGGAATATAATACAGGCAGGAGAAAGCACCGGCAGGCCGCAATGCGGCCTGCCGGTTTTCCTTTCCTGTTGGAAAGGGGACGGTTTTCTGTCAGGGAATCTCTCTGCCACAGCGTATTCCATCGCTTCAGTTCAGAAACCTCACTGCCGTGCCATATGCCATCACCTCTGCCGCGCTCTGCATAACGGAAGCCGAGCTGTAGCGGACAGCCACGATCGCGTCCGCGCCCATCGCCTCGGCTTCCCCGACCATGCGCTTTGTCGCCAGGGCCCGGGCATCATTCATCATTTCGTTGTACCGCGTCAGTTCTCCACCCACGAGGGTCTTCAGGCCTGCGCCGATATCCCGGACTGCATTTACTGTCTGGATCGTGCTCCCCTTGACCAGGCCAAGTGTCTCAAGTTCTTTCCCACAGATTGTTTCAGTAGTTGTCAAGATCATCTTCTTCACCGCTCCTTATCTCCCGGATCCGGGCAAACAACATATAAACCATACCGATCCCAAGCAGTACAAGCGGGATCGCAAGTATGAGCGCCAGGGGCTCTTCCACGAGAGCCTGCATCAGCATCGCCCCATAAATAAACAGATAGAGTAGAAATATGATCGTGATAACCACAGGCGCAATCATCTTTTTCCCATGTGGTGACATTTTCCGATCCGCCTCCTCCCTATAAAGCTAAACACTCTGATAAAGAACATTCCGTAAAAAAACATTCTGTTAAGAACATTCCGTAAAAAAACATTCTGCAAAGAACACTCCATTAAAGGAAGTTCCTTTAAAGCGTTTCCTTTTATCAGATATCTTATCAGAAATCTTATCAAAATCCGGACAGTTTCCCGGCGCTCAGTCAATAAAGCTCCTTCAGCACCAGCACGGTGATCCCCGGGTTGTCGCCGGGCATGATTCTCTTTACTTTCGGTTCGTATTTATACCAGTCATAGATCATGGACCGAAGGCTGGTGCCTCGATTGTAGCCGTGGATCAGCTGCAGATGATAAGTCGCCGGCCCCGCCGCCGCGATGGCCTTATCAATGACCTTGATCGCTTCCTCCTGCCGCAGACCATGAAGATCTATTTTTACAAACGCCTCACTCATAGGATTTCCCCCTCAAATTCAAGACTCGCTGACAAAAAGACCTGACCAAGCCTCAGCCAATCCTCATACCGGAGCATACCTGCGCAGGATCCGCTGCACCGGCGCCAGGTATCCGGTCCCGAACAAGTTCAAATGGTTCAGCAGATGGTAGAGATTGTAGAGGTCTTTTCTGTCTGAATATCCCGGAGGAGTGTCCGCGCAGCTGAAATAAGTACGATAAAACGGCTGGGCAAATCCGCCGAAAAGCTCCGTCATGGCGATATCCGCTTCGGGATGGCCATAATAAGCTGCCGGATCGATGATCCATGCTTTTCCATCCGGCCCGGTCATGACATTTCCGCCCCAGAGATCCCCATGGATCAGGGAAGGAGCCGCCGGCTCGATCAGGTATCTGTCCAGATGGTCCAGAAGAGAAACGGCCCGGGTCCTGTCTTTTTTGTCCAGATATCCATCTGCAGCGCGAAGCTGAGGTATGAGCCTGCAGTCCCGGAAAAAATCGATCCAGGATGCGTGCCAGGTGTTGATCTGCTTTCCCGCTCCGATAAAATTATCCGCGGCAAAGCCAAATCCTTTCCTGTTTTCCGGCGGTATCGGCGCCCTGTGCATGGCCGCAAGCTCTGCGCCAAGTGTTTCCCAGTAGTCGCGGATCTTCTGTCCGGAAACAAGAAGCTCCTGCAGTAAAAAGGAAAACCCTCCCGGATCCGTCCCGATCGCCAGGACCTTAGGCGTCCCGATCTTTCCAGTCTGCGCGATTGCAGAAAGCCCCTCTGCCTCCGCCTGAAAAGAGGACAGCATGGGACCTGTATTGGTCTTCATAAAGAGACCTGTGCCGTCCTTCAAGGTCAGACGAAAGGAGTCGTTGGCATCTCCCCCAAAAACACGCGTCTTATCTGCAATCCGTGCATCCGCCCCGAAAATCTCCCGGATGGCGTCATCAAGAGAGTAAAACATACTACTGCCCTCCACCTGTGTCCTCTGAGCCGCAATTATCCCCGCAGCTGAGCGCGGTTCCCTGCTCCGCAGCTTATCCCCGCAGCCGAAACCTTTTCCCCGACTCAATTCATTTCCGCAGCTGAGCCCGTTTCTTTTTGTCGTAATTCACATAGATATATTTGCTCTCCCATACAGGATCGCGGTAATCACTGTATTCACTCATCTGGCAGTCGTTATAAAGATCCTCTGAGTTTCCTGTCAAGTAAAAAGATTACCAGATTTCAAGATACAAATTGTCGCCTTTAAAGCGACAAATAAACCCACTTCCTACAGAAACCAGTACTTTAACTTTACATCAAAAAGATGATTTGTAAAAGTGATTAAGCCTCAATAAAGATAATCAGAAATAGCAGGCAGCTGCACATGCCCCTCTTTCTTAACGATGATCAATATGAAATTATGTTGATTCTGGCCGCTGCCGAAGCGCCGCGAATCTGTCCCCCTCGGGACTCCTGGTCATTTCTTTTCTGTAAATACCCGCGTTAGGTTCAGGTCAGGCCACATGCGGGAATACGCCTTCACAGCATATATTCGAAGGCTCAAATTCCGTCTTGAAACAATAATCCTGCGTCTGTTAGAATGAAAATATCCAAAGGCATATGCATGGGGTGGCAGGCCCTGCCCCCGCGTGCTTTGTCAGACCGGTGCCGCACCGCGGCGCTGCCGAAGTCTCATTATTCCATGGGGCTCCGGCAGACCTGCTTTTGCAGCACCGGAGCCCCTCCGCACACAATTTTATTGCAGGAGGTGCATATGACAAAGAACACAGTCACCATAAGCGCACAGGGAGCAGCTTCCGCGG
>NZ_FNFZ01000003.1 GCF_900101015.1 Sarcina sp. DSM 11001
TGTTAACTTCCAGTAATTTTTAACCCTCAATCTTAAACAGCTGCGTCAGTCTTCGTTCGGATTCGAATCTCCAACAAGGAACGCCATGATCTCTTCGTATGACTTTGCGCTCTCCTCGATCGCTTTAAGTAGCTCCTGTTTCTGAAGTTCGAGTTTTTTCTTCTGGAGTTTATTGAGTTCCTCCACAGCTGCATCGTATTTATCCTTCGCCTGGAACACCGCAGCCTTAGCTTTCTCAATCTTCTCGTCGAGCGGGATGGTCCTTCTTGTCCTTGCCATGGTGTGATCCTCCTTAAACGGATGCTGCGTCAGAAACGGCTTTCTATTCAGCTGCTTCCTGCTCGATACGGACCAGTTCGGCGCTGAGCTCTTTCGCTTTGAGTTTGATGTCCTGGGCAGTCATTCCGAATGCTTTTAATATTGCCTTTTGTGTCGCAGTGACTGCATGGTCAAGACGGTATTCGTTGTCAGGGCTCTTTATCATTTCGATCTTTTCCAGTTCCCTCAGCGCTGCCGGGACCGTCATGAAGTTAAGCTTTTTGTCGTTCCTGATCATCTCTTCCTTCAGACGGTTGTAAATCTGGTTCCTGATGATGAGAGCTACGAACTCGATGAAAACCTTTGTGTCAACTGATTCACTGCCATATACGCGTTCCGCCCTGTCCCCGAGATAGGATTTATCACCGCGGAAGAGTTTTTCCGAGCTGTCCCTGCCCTTGTAGAGCGTCAGCGCATCTTCTGCCGACATCTTGTCAGAGGTAATGATGACAAAATAACCGCAGAGCATGATCTCCTGGTCAATGACATCTATTCGTTCTCTTGCGCAGCTGAAGGCTTCATCGTCTTTGCCTTCATGAAAATAGATCAGGTCAAAGTATTTTGCGTATTTTCCGGTCGGCCGGACCTGAAGGCCCTGCCAGGACTTCAGCTGTTTCGCCATCTGGTCGATGTCCTGTTCCAGTTTTGCCCGCTCCGCCGCGTGTTTTCCTTCACTGTAAAAAATATGGAAGTACCGCTTCTTCTCATCTGAAGGATACAACTGACGCCTTACTGTTGTCCCGTTTACCCTGAATGCCCGGATGCTGGTCGCGCGGCTCTGCTCAAATGTCCCATGGACTTCCAGGATGAGTTCCCTGACGAGTTTCTTCATCCCTTTGACCATGATGACGAAATCATAGCCTTTGCTGTCCATGAAGTGGATATTCCCCTTGCTGAAATATCCACGATCCAGGATAAAACCGATATGTCTGTAGCCGTAGCCTTCCGCTTTCTCCAGCATAAACTGGAGTTGTGATATGTCCACGATGCTGCCCGGATAGGCTTCATAAAAGAGGGGTTCCCTGTTGTCCCGGTCATAAGCGACCGAGTAATTAAATACAGGCTTGTCAGACCCCTCTTTGGAATGACCGGTCTCGGCCAGGTCGATCTCGCCTGCCTGGCAGACCTTGTTCGTGGAATCATAGGAAATATAGATCTTCTCCCGGTGGTCTCTTTTTGCGTTCCATTCATTCAGGAATGCGATGCGCTGGTCATCTGTTTCCTTCCCCAGGAAATCAGATATCTTCGAATCGCTGTAGACCTTCATCTCCTCAGTCATGAGCGGATGGTTATACGCATAAGACGGGTAATACTGTGCAGCATTCCCCTCCGTCATGATGGAATACACTGCCAGGTCCATGAACAGCCCGGCGTCCTTTCCGATGATCTTTGCGATCATACGGTCAAGAAAGTATTCACTGATCACTTTCCGGATCACGAAGTAGGCTCCGACATGCAGGCAGCTGCTGCGCTCAGGGCCTTCCGCCTCGTCTGGAAGTAACACCTCCGGAAAAAAACGGAGAAAGTTTGTATTCGGCGCCATCATTCCCGGGCGGTCATCAATGGCCTTTCCGATACAAACCCGCTTTGGCTTGTTATATTTCTTTTTGGCATCGTATATCCGCCCGGTCTCATAGTAAATATACGGAGTGTTCCTGATCCTCTTGACGGACAGTTTTCCAGTTCCCACTGGCATCGGAACGGTGAGATTAAGGTACATATAGCCCCTCCTTATTGAGGGTTAATTATCCCTTAATCATTATCCCATATTCAGTCTGTTTTTGCAAGAAAAGTCGTTGAAATCCCGCATATTTACTGGCTTTTTTGTTGGAAATGGCACTGCCTCTCAGTTTGAGGGTTAATTATTCTGGAAGTTAACATTCAAAAATGCTTTCTTAAAAACGAGAGCCTCTTTTTCACGGAATTGATCACGATCCGGGTATCAAGGGCCATATCATAACCGTGAAAGGTACCTTTCGTGTCATTCCATTCCACCTTTGCGCCTGCCTTTTCCAGTCTTTGTCCGTACAAAATCCCTTCATCGTGAAGGCAGTCAAATTCCGCGGTTTCGATATAGGTATCGGGAATACTCGAAGGGAGGGCGTTGTGCATCGGGAGCGCCTCTTTTTTGAGATCATCTTTCAGGGCACAGCCCGTTTTGTCTTCAAAAGCTCCCTTATTCTGATCCCCGAAATAGATATCCCACATCAGGGACATATATGTGGAGTCCCAGAAGGGCGTGTCCGTATATTTTCTCATAGACTGCGTTCCCATGTCCGCATCCGTCAGGGGATAGACGAGCATTTGCAGGCAGGGCTTTATTAGCTTTTCTTTCTCGTAGCCGTTACAGACCAGGGCAGCGATAGTCCCGCCCGCACTGTCTCCTGCAAGTCCTATCCTGTCTGCGTCGATCCCGAGTTCCTCCGCGTGATCCGCCGCGTATTTGTACAGGGATCTGACATCCTCCACCGCAGCCGGATAAGGATAGTCCGGGGCCAGATGATAATCCGGGAAAAAAACCTTGCATTTTGCCTTTGCGGCATAAATGCAGGCCAGCCTTTTGTGATAAGTCAGGGGCCTTCCTTAATGACTTCTGTTGTCTCCGGGATCCTGCGGAGGATATAATCCCTTACCATTTCATAGTCCCCGTCCGGAATGAAAACGATTCCCTTCCCGAATTTCGCCTCCAGCCTGATCTTTTCAGGAGTCAGAACGACCCTCTTCAGTTTATCGTACTCCATGACCCTTGTACTTTTACCTGTCCCGATCCTTATGTATTCGTCGTTCATCCAGTAGAATTCGTCCCAGGCGCCCAGTTTTTTGAAAATCAGGACAACGCCTGCCGCGACAGCCATAACGCCAAGACACGACAGCAGGGTGATCTTCAGCGCCCACGGGTCCATGAACATCGCCATCAGGATAAGCAGGGCGCATATCCCTCCGCATACACCTAAAGTGAGCCTGTAGGAAAACTCGGCAGTAGAATCGTCAACAGGGCAGCGCCAGCACCAGGTCCCGTCCTCCAGCCGGGTCACTCTATCTTTAAAATCCTTATAATCCAGCATCCGATCACCTCCATCCGGGAAAAGCTTCCAGTGTGCCGTCTCACTAGGAAAAGTATCCCCGTTTTTGCTTAAGTTGGCAACTGTTTTTCAAGTACGAGCCGGCATTAAAAAGCCCTGTGCTATGGAAACGGGGTTCCATTGCACAGGGCTTCATGGTGGTCTGCTGTATTTGAGTCCTCAGAGGGGCCTGCGGTGAAGCTCAATACTATTGTCACTCAATCTCATTGTCACACAAACAAATCGTCCTTTTCAGGATCATTGAGCCAGCTTGCTCCTCAGGTCTTCGTTCGCTTTCTCTACGTTGAGCCTGGTCAGGATCAGCGTGATCAGAAGGTTGAAGCACATGGGCATCCACAGATACATTATATGCAGCATGCTCATCGTGGAGGCGGACTGGACAGCAGCGCCGCCCACATAGCCGCTGAAGGCTAAAAGCCAGCCTGCCAGCGCGGTTCCGATCCCGCCGCCCAGCTTCGTGCCCAGGGATGTGCAGGAATACATGGTTCCATCGACACGCTTTCCGTGCGTCAGGTAGGTGTATTCCGAACAGGTCGCGATCAAGGCGTTCATGTCGCCCTGAAGCGGGCTCATACCCAGCGCCGCGATGGCGGTACAGACCAGCATCAGCGGTACAGAGCCCATATATCCGGCGATGACCACGCCCAGACGGCCGAGCGTGCCGATGATATAGCCCGTCAGGTTCAGCCTGTACATCCCGCCGAACTTCATCACCAGGGTCGGTGTGAACAAAAGACCGATGATCATCGGTATATTGATGAACCATGAGAATACACCAAGCAGGTTGGCATTTTTGAGGACATAGGTCATATAGTAAATGCCCATGTTCAGTGTTGCGGAATAGATCTGCATCAGGATATAGGAAGCGCAGATCATCAGATAGTACTTGTTATTGATCAGAAGCTTAAAAGCATCCGCCAGGGAATATTTCTCTTCCTCTCCCTCTGCGAGTTTGACTTCCTCTCCCTCCGCCAGTTCTTCCGGAGAAAGCTCCCTGACAGACATAACGGACAGGGTGTTGGAGATCACACCTACGATCGCGTAGATGATCGCCACGGTCCGCCATGCCGCCGCGCCGCCTCCGAAATAAGCGACCAGGCCGACCGTAATAGTCTGGATCAGCATGCTGGTGCCGAAGGCGAACATGAAGCGGATGGAACCCATCTGCACACGTTCATTATTATTTTTTGTGATCAGGGCGGTCAGGGCAGAATAGGCGATGTTGTTGGCTGTATAAAAGCCCGCATTCAGCAGAGTATAGGCGATGAAGAACCATGCATACTGCGCCGTAGCGCTGATATCCGCAGGAATGCAGAAGATCGCCACGAGGCAGACCGCGCAGCCGAAATACCCGTAAAGCATCCAGGGCCGCGCCTTACCCATCTTTGTATTGGTCTTGTCGATCATGGATCCGAAGAAAATATCGCTGACGCCGTCAAAGAGCTTGGACACTGCGATCAGCGTACCGACGATACCCGCGTTCATGCCCACGGTATCTGTCAGGAAAATCATGACAAAAGCGGACAGCAGTGCATACACCACGTTGCCGGCGATGTCGCCGGATCCGTAGCCGATCTTGTTAGCCCATGTCAAATACGTTTTTTCTTTGTTGTCTTTCACGTGATACCTCCCCTTAATACAATCTATCTTTGGTACGACGCGTCAAATCTCCTCCGGCTTCAGCATAAAGGAGAAGCGGAATGTATCGGCGGAGACTCTGTATTTCGGCAAAAGCTCCGGACCGCAGCTGTACGATCCGATGCCTGCCATCCGGTGGTCGATGCACAGAACCGTGCTGCCGCAGGGCTCCAGTTCGTAATTGTGCCGTTTTTCTTCCAGTTCCTCCTGCGTGTAGACCGATGCGTTGAAGGAGAACGTGCTGTCCGGATCAGTGTCCGCAGAGGCTGCCGTCAGGCACAGGCCTTTTCCCTTTACCGTCACGAAGTCACAGTCATAGTGACTCCCGCTCTCCTGTGGCCGGATATAGTCCTCCTGCATCGAAGCCGCAGTCCCCTTAAAGATTCCGTGATGTCCGGCATGGTGTTTGTCGATGTAGGTCTCCATCGGGCCCATGCCGAAATAGCGGATCTTCTTCATGCTCCCGCTCAGGAAAAGACGCAGCCCGATCCTGGGCAGGTCTGCGTACTCCGGATCCTTGTCCGCCTGAACATCCAGGAGGATCCTTCCGTCAGCGAAAACAGTGACTTTATTGTTCATCCTCAGGACCGGCTGGTTTGACATGGAGGCCACAGACTGACGGATCGAGATTTCCACTGCTTCCGGCGCTTCGCTCCCGTCTGCTTCCCGCCCCGCCGCCGCGTCAGCCGGCTTCGCCGTTTTCCAGGTCACTTCATAAGCCCTCGTCCCTGTGTGATCCAGGCGCTCCAGCTTCCATAAATCCACGCCCGGGACATCGTTGTCGGTCGGCGCGCGCCAGAGATTGAAATCGATCGGGCGGTCAAGAAGCTCCCGGTCATGAACCCTGAGAGAAGTAAACAGACCGGAAAGGGTATCCAACTGATAGGTGAAGCCATCGCCCTCAATGGTCAAAAACCGGTCTGTTTCCGTAACCACGGGGACAGCCGCTCCTGCCTGCCGGCTTTGAGGTCCTGTCTGCGTGCTTTCAGCTCCTGCCTGCATTTTGCCGGCATCCTGCCGTATCCTGTCCGTACCCGCCAGAAGTCCTGCCGCCTTCAGCGCCCTCGGTTCCGCAGTGGGGATCCGGATCTCGTCAAAACCAAGCTCATGCCCTGCCGGAAGTCCGAAGGTCTCTTTTTTCAAAACATAGGTGACCGTCAAAAAACATCTGCCCTTGTCCGGTACTGTAAAAGCCAGCGGAATCTCCGCGCAGGCATGAGGCGCTATGGAAGGGATCGCCAGCGGTCCCTCCGCGATCTGTGATCCGTCCAGGGTCAGGGTCCACGCGGCGCTGATCTTTTCGGCGGGATCCGTAAAGTCCATGTGGTTTTCCACAGTGAGTATCTGTCTGCCGGCATCATAGGCGGCACGCAGGGGTCTGTGGACGTTCTTGTACTCCAGAAGACCTGTGTGCGGTGTCCTGTCCGGATAGACCAGGCCGTCCAGGCAGAAATTCCCGTCGTGCTGCAGCTCACCGTGATCCCCGCCGTACCAGTACATGGCCTTCCCGTTCTCCGTCGTACCCTTATAGACCGCGTGGTCACACCACTCCCAGACAAACCCACCGCAGAGCGCCGGATACTGCTCGGTCAGATCCAGATACTCCTTAAAGTCCCCGGGGCCGTTGCCCATCGAATGGCAGTATTCCACCAGAAGCAGAGGGATGTCCGGATCATTGTCCAGATAGTCCGTGACCTCGTTGAAGCCGGGATACATGCGCCCGTAGAGGTCAATATTCGAGACATCAAACTCCCGGACAGGACTCACATAAAAAGCACTCTCATAATGGGTCAGTCTTGTCGGGTCGTTTTCTTTGGTCCAGCGCAGAGCTTCCTCAAAGGTGCGGCCGTAACCGCACTCGTTGCCCATGGACCATACCAGAATGGAAGGACGGTTCCGGTTCCGGATGACCATGGACCGGATCCTGTCCAGCGTAGGCTCGACGAAATCCGGGTTGTCCGCGATCCGGAAATGGGCCTTGCGCATCCGCTCCGTGTAATCCTCTTCCCCGAAGGTGAGGGGTCCCGTCCCATGGCTCTCATTATCGGCCTCGTCGATGACATAGAGGCCCAGCTCATCACAGAGCTGATAAAACCAGGGTGAATTGGGATAGTGACTGGCCCTGACCGCATTGAAGTTGTTGGCCTTGATCATGCGCAGATCTTTCAGAGCCTGATCCAGGCTGCACACTGCGCCAGTCAGGGGATCCGACTCGTGGCGGTTGACGCCGCGGAAGGTAATGGGCGCCCCGTTCAGGGTCAGGACGAGGTCTTTGACCTCGACTTTTCGAAAGCCTACCTTCTCGGTAATGACTTCCTTTCTGGTATCAATGACCAGGGTATACAGAACCGGATCCTCAGCATTCCAGAGAAGCGGCCGGTCTACCTCAATGGTGACGCACTCTGTGGGGACACCGTTCGCCTCGTCCCGGTTCCCCTCCCTGCCCGGCCGTATGGTATCCTGATATAGTATTCCTGATCCGTCGGGACTGATCAGGGTCAGGCTGACCGGAACGGGTTTCCGGCTGAAGGTAAAGCGGATATTCAGATCAGCGCGCATATAATCATCAGACAGATCTGTTTCGATAACATAGTCCTCGATCCTGTCCGCCGGCCTGTGCAGGAGATAGACGTCCCGGAAAATGCCGGAGAAGCGGAACTTATCCTGATCCTCCAGATAGCTTCCGTCGCACCACTTCAGGACCAGGACCGCCAGCAGGTTGTCTCCCTCCTGAATGAGCTCTGTCACGTCGAACTCTGAAGTGTGATGGGCGATCTGGCTGTAGCCCACATAGGTCCCGTTCAGCCAGACATAGAAACAGGAATCCACTCCCTCGAAATTCAGGAAGGCGCAAGGGGCTTTGGGATCTCTGTGCCATTCAAAATGGTGAAGGTATGCCCCACATGGATTGTCCTGGGGGACATAGGGAGGATCAAAAGGAAAAGGATAGCGGATATTGGTGTACTGCGGGCTGTCATATCCCCGCATCTGCCAGCAGAACGGCACCATTTCCTTTTTCCACCAATTGCCGGGCTCATAGTCCAGCAGATAAAAATGATCCTGCAGATCATGAATGCTCGGATACCAGGCGAAGCGCCATTCGCACCCGCTCAGCATCTGCAGACGATCCGAACTCTCCCTGTGCCAGGCCAGCCTGTCTCCACGAGTGGACGAAGGAACATAATAAGCCCTGTCCGGCATGGTATTCTGGTGAAGTACAGAGAGGTCCTCATAGAGTCTCGGTACGATCAAGATTGGAACCTCCTTTCACGTTTTTTTGCCAGTTTCCTAATGAAAGCATATCGAAAAAGGAGTCCAAACCATATGAACGATTCGATACAAAACCTGCACTATAAGATAAAGAAAGAAGTAAGTGTGGAAATAGTAAGGGAAAATTTAATAGAATGTAGATATCCCGAAATAGGAGGTCATGACACTTATGTATGTGAATTCCGGCTATCTGTTTCATTCCAGAGTGCCGTTTAAAGAAAAGAAAAAGCCTCTGCGGATCCTGAGTGCAGGTACCTATCAGCTGTACACCAGACCGCTGCTCCCTACCTGGAGGCCAAAAGGCAGGGTCGACTGGCAGATCATTTATATTGCAGCCGGAGAGGGGCATTTCTTCTTCGATGGGAAGGAAGTCATCGTACCCGCCGGCAACATGGTGCTGTATCAGCCAAAGCAGCAGCAGAAATACCACTATCTGGGCAAAGACAGGACTCAGGTGTGGTTTGTCCACTTTACAGGGCGGGAAGTCCGCAGCATTCTGAGGCACTCTGAGATTCCCCTGGACGGCTACATCCTTCACACGGGCATCTCCCGCGAATATGAGGATCTGTTCAGAAGGATGCGGGACGAACTTGTAAAGTGCTCGTGGGGTTACGAGGAGATGCTGGTCTGCCTCTTCCGCGAACTGCTGCTGACCATACACCGGCGGATGACGGAGAGCATCCCGCGGATCTCCGGCTTCATCCAGGATGAGATGACCCGCGCCAGATATTACTTCGAGGAGCATTATAATGAAGATATCAGCATAGAGCAGTACGCTGCTTCACGCAGCATGTCCACGAGCTGGTTCAGCAGGAGCTTTCGAAGCGCCACGGGCACATCACCCATGCAGTATATCCTTCAGATCCGGATCCGGAACGCCCAGACGCTTCTGGAGACCACGGATGATTCGATCAGCAACATAGCGTCGATTGTCGGGTATGACAATCCCTTGTATTTCAGCCGCCTTTTCAGCCGGGCGAAGGGCGTCTCTCCCACCGGTTACAGAAAAATCTACCGGGAGAAATTCCTGACGGAGATCGATAACGGCTGACAGGCCCGGCCTGCAGACAGCAAACGAAGCTATACCCGCCCTGCAGAAATAACAGGGTAGGTATAGTATCCCGCGCAGCCGTGAGCAAAAAATTATGCTGCTTAAGGAAAAGCCAAAAAGCTCTTTCGATAAGCAGCATAACTATACCAATCACCGCAGAATGTATTATGAAGGTATTGTTTTCCGGAATATCTCCGGTCTTTAAGCCTGATGGGAAGCGAATGTGTTTTTAAGCCCGACGGGAAGCGAATGTTCTTCTCCCCTTTTTTGCCGATTCACTGACTATGATCCGAATACGGTTACGGAGTTCTCCCTCCTGTCTGGTATATGTCATGTCCTCGGCGTAGCTGTTGATGATCCTCGCAGAAACCGGAAGCCAGTCGTCCTGTTTCTCTGTGCCAACCGGACTCTTTGCTTTTTCCATAAGAAGGGATTTCAGATCCAGCTCTGTTCCTCCATATTCAACATTCAGAACTATGCTGTCCTTTTTGCACTCCATCCTGAGATGGATATGAAGCGGGTCTTCCAGAAGCACAAACAAAACATTATTAATGAGTTCATCCAGAAGCAGAACAGAATTGTGCCAGATATTTCCGATGGATTTCGCCTGGGTCATCTGTTTATATATCTTTTTCACAAGAACTTCGAAATCATAATCGCGGCTCAGGATCTCTTCCTCAAGTACAAAGAGCTTTTTAACAAACTGAAGCGTCTTGTCCTTCTTCGGATTTTCAAAGATCTCCTCAGGTGTGCCTTCTTCATATATAATTCCTTCATCCATATAGAAGATGCGGCTGCTGATATCTCTTGCGAAAGCCATGTCATGTGTCACTATGAGAATCGTGATCCCGGAAGAAGCCAGGTCCTTGATAACTACATTGACTTCATCCACCATCGTGGGATCAAGCGCACTTGTCGGCTCATCAAGGAGGAGGACCTCCGGATCCATGGCCATGGCCCGCGCGATGGCTACGCGCTGCTTTTGTCCGCCGGACAACTGACCGGGATACTGGAGATAAAAGTCAGTTAATCCCACCTGCTCAAGCAGACCCATTCCCCTCTTATAGGCTTCCTTTCTATCTTTTTTCAAAAGCCTCATCTGGGGCAGCATGATATTTTCAATCACTGTCATGTGATTAAAGAGATTAAAGGACTGGAAAACCATACCAACCCTTTTTCTGAGTTTTATCAGATCATAGCCTTTTTCGGTGATCTTCTCATCCTGAAAATAAATATCTCCTTCCGTAGGCGGATCCAGCATGTTAAGACACCGGAGAAATGTTGATTTTCCCGTTCCGGAGGGTCCGATCACAGCAATGACATCTCCCTTGTTGATGACTGCATTCAGGTTATGGATCGGTTCAAGATCATTTTCATATTTTTTAGAAATGTTTACTACCTTAATCATCACTTTCTACCCCCTTAAGGATTGTGTCTTTGCTGCGCGTTGCAGGATCGACTAACTTTTGGACATTGTTGATCAGCCAGCCCAAGATCCTGCCAATGACATAATAGATAATGGCGACAGAAATCAGGGAGAAGAAAGCATCAAATGTGCGGTTTCTGACCATATCGCCGGCTCTCGTCAGGTCCTGTACGGCAATATAGCCTACCACAGCTGTAGCCTTAAGCAGAGATACCAGTTCACCCTTAAAAATCGGCAGGATATGCATCAGGGCCTGCGGCAGAATTATCAGGAAAAATGCCTCATTGTCAGAGAATCCCAGGGCATATGAGCCTTCCGTCTGCCCCTGATCAACTGCACCCGTTCCTGTTTTCAGCATACTGTATACAGAAATTCCAAAAGTCAGCGTGAATGCAATGATCGACACAATGATGCCCGAAATATTACTCTTTCCAAAGATAATATAGAAGAGGACCATCAGGAGTACGACTGCCGGGATCCCCGTAATGATTCCGGTTATAGTATCTACAACTCCCTGTACCTTTTTCCCCGTCTTTCTGCAGAGGAAGTACAGGAGAAACCCAAGCACACAGCCAAAGAGCATGGATGAAAAGGTGATCAGCAGGGTGTTTAAAAGTCCTGTCAGAAATACACGCCATCTTTCTTCCTGGATAAAAGTTCTGTAGAAGCTATTATAGACAGAGGAAAGGAAGCCGCCATCCCCGTTCTCCTCATCCTGCACGGTTTCCTCTGTCCGCAGAAGAGACTCATCTACATTCTTTTTCAATACAACAAGCACGGATCCGCCGGAATAAAAAGGATCGCTAAAGTCAATCTTCTTCAGACGTTCCTCTGTGATCGACATGCTCCTGCCGGCCAGATCAGCCTTACCGCCCTGAAGAGCCGGAATCAGACCGTCAAAAGCACATTCTGTGATTTTGACCCTGTAATCCATTTCACGCGCCACGTGCAGCACATAATCGATTGCATAACCCACAGGCGTTCCCTCAGGGCCCAGATAGGACATAGGAGGTGTTCCCGTGTTTACCCAATATTCAAGCGTTCCGTTTTTTCCTTCCCAGTCCTGGGGAATCAGTTTTTTAACCGACTCATCTTTCCCCATCCATTTGGATTTCATTTCCTCATCAAGGCCTTCGCTCCTAAGCCTGCCCATTGCCTCATTAAATGGCTCCACCAGCGGGCTGCCTTTGCGAAATCCGAAACCGTAATTGTCCTCCCGGATAACCTCGGGAAAAATCATCAGCTCATCGTGCTCTGCGACAATTATCTCGGCAACTGGCATATCCCCAATCATGGCATCACTTTTCCCGGACAAAACAGACGCGATAGAATCAACATCCGTGTTCTGATGCAGGATTTTTACATCCCCTTTAATTATTTCATTGTCCTCAAGATGAACATCAAAAGTTGTCCCCGAGAGCATCGAGATTGTTTTCCCCTTAAAATCAGCGAGGGTTTTAATCTTTCCCGAGCTTTCCTCCGCATAGACCGGGGGAACAGCACACCGCATGATAATCAATATAATTGCTATAAGCAGCAATATCGGATTTTTGAAGTGCCTGACAGCCTGTTTTGTCTCCAATTCCTTTACCTCCTAATTGTAGTCTCTTATTTCCCTGTTATGGAAATGGCCCGTTTCAAAGCCTGGATTACCAGAAACCCGTTAGATTCTATCATAAAAAAGGATTCCATTCCATAAGATTAATATATCTGCCAAAACGAATATATCTCCCTTTTCCCGGTTTCTAACCTGTTACACCGGTTCCTTCCGCTTTATCTGAGCACACGGACCAAAAAGCGGCAAAAAAACTGAACTGAGAGTGAAACCGCCATAGAACAAAAAGTCCTCTGAACAACACCAATCGTTGCTCAGAGGGCTTTTCAAGTCACCGGAGGGATTACACACTTCTTGTTATTTCGAGTTTAAAATATTCAAGTCAATCTGCCCCTCATTTTTTGCGACAACGGTCGTCACGACCGCGTCCCCGAGACAGTTGCTCATACAGATAAACATACCTATGATCGGCCCGATTCCTATTACCAGTGTAACAGACTCCACAGGTACATTCAGCTGTGTCAGAAGGAAAGATGTCAGGATCACACCGGAGCCGGGTACTCCCGGTGCCCCCAATGAAAGGATGACGATGGTTGCTGCCAGCGAGACCAGCATCCCGGCAGATGCGCTTACACCGCAGATTTTCGCCAGCGCCAGTGTCTGTACCCCCAGCAGGATGCAGGTACCGTCCATGTTCAGCGTAGCCCCCAGGGGGATAGACATCCTGTAGATCTTCGGGGAAACACCAAGCCTGTCTCTGCAGGCATCCATATTGATGGGGATCGCAGCATTGCTGGAGGCAATGGAAAAGACCTCCAGCATTACAGGGAAATATTTCTTAAAAAAGGACAGGGGATTGAGTTTTACAAGGAAAAGGATCAGGAAATAGACCAGCATCATGCAGACCAGGCCGAAGAGGAAGGTTCCCATAATCCCCAGGAGCGACAGCAGGGAAGAAATCCCCGTTTTCAGAACCAGGGAAAGAATAGAGCAAAATACCGCCAGGGGGGTAACCTTCATGATGATGCCGGTGATCCGGAGGAACAGTTCATTACATGCTTCAAAAAGTTCTTTGAGAACGCGTGAACGTTCTCCGATCAGTCCGGCGGCAATTCCGCACAGGATCGCTTCGAACAAAAGCTGCAGCATGTTGCCCTCAATGAAAGGGCCTATAAAATTGGTCGGAACAATACCGACAATGATATCCTTGAGGGACAGATTCAGGGACTGAGTCGGGACAGATACTTCAGCTCCGATAAAGCTGGATGCCAATGCGGGATCTCCGGGGCGGAATATGCCGAAAACTATGATTCCTAAAACGGCCGCTATTATGGAGGTGATCAGATAAAGGGCAAGGATTTTTCCGCCGATCCGTCCGAATTCAGACGGGCTTCCCAGCTGTGAGATGCAGGAAATAATCGAGAAGAAAACAACTGGTGCGGCAATCATTTTAAGCGCATTCATGTACAGGGTCTTAACCGGTGTAAGCAGATTGAGATCCAGGGCAGTGTTCCATTTTCCGGGGAGAGCGGCAGACATAATGATACCAAGCAGAATAGCAGCAATCAGGGCTCCGAGAGTCAGATACAACGATTTGGTATGGTGTTCCACTGTCAAATGGACGATATTTCTTCCGTACCTGTGCTGGTATTTAAGATCCTTCCGGAAGGATTGCAGAATCAATTGCCGTATTGCGTCTCCGGAATCAAAATCTTCATCGTCCCAGAATTCAGTCAGATGAGCATCCTGTGCCGTCTCAAAATCATACTCCGGACCCTTTGCGGAAAAAAAGGCGTTAACCGGCCCGAAAAAGGAATAGACAGAAACCTCCAGTTTCCCTTTGCCGGATGAGTGTGCGACCAGATCCGTCAGGGACTCTTCCGCAATCAGAACGGCCTTTGACTGTTCCTTTTCCCCGATACCTTTCTTTGCCAGATATTCCCGGACTAGTTCTGTACCTGCAGTGATCCCCTCACTGTTTAATTCGAAAAATCTGATCATATTTTTCCCCTTGTGCGCAGCGTAACCGGCCCACGTCCTGTCTGACAGCTTCAATACTGCACAAAAGCTTTCCAGTTCATCCCGGTTTTCTCTTTTATTATCTCTTTTTATTTTAATCAAATCATCTGTTGTGCTTATACGTTCACACTGACATGCATTGCATGTTGAAAATATATTTCCGGAAATCAGAACAATGCTGATGAACATATCTCCTTTTCTCAAGGTTTCCAACTGCTGTTTTGATTATATCATATCAGATTGAGACTATTCATTTTTTCTCATACCTGTGGCCATGGGCGAGTGCCCGGAAACTGCGGATAACCCTTACACCACTGTCTGTGACAGGTAAAAACACTTTCACCCTGCCGGGATAACAGGGTGTGTATAGCAGCTCGCGGAAGATGAAGACTTTATTTTTTTAGTGCAGATATTCTCTAATAATTTCTTAATCTTTCTCTGGTATTCTGCTAAGGATTCAGAGGATCAAAGTTATTCAGTATACAGAGTAAAAAAACAAGAAGAATGAAGGAGGGATATTCTATGAGAAAATCTATGAGAAAAAAAATAACAGGATTCCTTGTTGGAACACTTATGCTAACCCTTGTTGCCGGAACGGCTGCTTTTGCTTCTGAGAACAATGGCGGGGTTTCTGCAAAAACAGCAGAGAAGGAAAAGCAGGCCATTGAGATGGAGGATGCAGCTAAAATCGCGCTTGAAGATGCAAAAGTCACAGAAGCCGACGCGGTCATTTACAAAAGGATATGGGAATACAGCGATAATGCTGAGATCTTTGAGATCGATTTCCTCATTCCCGGCCAGGTGAAATATGAATATGAAATTGCCGCAAATACCGGGGAAATACTGGAAAATGACAAAGAGAACTGGGAGACCGACGATGACCGGGAATATAAAGACCTGACATCGGACAAAACGTCAGATCCTGAGAAAGTGAGTAAGGCGCTGGAAGAAGCGGCGGACACTGCTATAAAAGATGCCGGAGTGAAGAAGGAAGATGTGACCATTTGCAAACTGGGGACCGATTATGAAAACGGCAGGGAAGTCTATGTTGTCGAATTCCTGGAAGAAGGCAAAACAAAGTACGAGTATGAAATTGCCACAGCAGACGGCAGTATTGTCTTCCACGAAAAGGAACTGTGGGAAAAAGAAGACGACTTTGAGTACCAGGGCCTGCTCCATCCCGAGACTGTCACGGAGAAGAAAGACGGGGAAAGCTCCGCTGCGATTTCAAAAACAAAAGCAAAGGAAATCGCCCTTGGGGATGCTAATCTGTCTGAAAATGATGTGACGATCACAAAATGCCGTATGGATTACGACGACGGCGCGGCAAAGTACGAAGTGGAATTTCGTACCCCGGACGGGTATGAGTATGAGTACGAAATCGATGTGGAAACCGGAAAGATCCTGGATAAGGATGTCGAGCTTGGTGACGATTAAGCAGAATGTATTCTGCAGTGTCCCCATGCCATCTTCGGCCTATTACACCGGTTCCTTCCGCTTTATCTGAGCACACGGACCAAAAGCGGCAAAAAAACTGAACTGAGAGTGAAACCGCCATAGAACAAAAAGTCCTCTGAACAACACCAATCGTTGCTCAGAGGGCTTTTTCATATCACTGGAGGGATTACAATTTTCACATTCTTCAAAAATGCGTCCCTGTTACTTCTTTTCAATAGTTATCATTTTGAGTCCGGAATCCAGGCCGACTGTGATCTCATCTGCTTTGCTGGTATATTCCTCAGGAAGGTTCAGAATTTCGACATTCAGGTTCTGGGCGTCCTCTGTGTAATAGCTGGCCATTCCGTCTTCACCGGTTGTAAGTACCTCGTCGACTGTATCGGAGAACAGATGAATCTGTATGTCAGGAAAAAGCTTATTGTCTTTGTCCCTGACAAGAAAAGTGTAGGAAGCAATCTGTTTTCCCTTGTAATCGCCGCCCATTAATGATGTGACGATCTTCTCGAATTCTTCCCCATTCTGGAATGCGCCCGACCTGCCATAAGCAATATTGCCGTTTCGGTCAATAATGTAGGTGGTGGGAAAACCGCCCACTGTCAAAGAGTCGATCGATTCGTTTTTCATTCCGACCGGGAAAGTAAGCCTGTGTTCCTCTTTGTATTTGATCATATCGTCCATGCTGTCCAGAGTAAGGTCTCCGGATACGGCAACTATTTCCATCTTATCTTTGTATTTCTCGTAGACAGCTTCCATCTCCGGGAATTCCTTTTCGCAGGGACCGCACCAGGAAGCGAAAATATTGAGGACGACGACTTCATGATCCTGAAGCAGTTCAGAGAGTTTTGCTTCCGAACCGTCTGTAAGCGGAAGCGCGAAATCCGGCGCCTTCTGTACGAATGATGAAGACAGGTCAGGGGCTCCCATACTTTCGATCTTGCTTTGGACGAAAGCTCTGAGAGCAAAATAGCCTGCAGCTCCCAGCACAACCAGCACGATCAGGATAATCAGGATCACTCTTCCGGCACCGCCTTTTTTCTTGTTCTGTTCCATTTTTAAAAAAACTCCTTTTCAATGAGGGATTGTATCCATCCCATTTCGAGATGTTATCTTCTGCCTTCCATTATATTTGGTGTCATACACGGTGTCTACCCTCATGGATATCAAGACCATGCTTGTAACGCAGCACCGAGAATAGGAGTAACCAGAAATATCTTGAACAGGAGAATTCAATGACTCTGTCTCGCCCGAAATCTGTCTTCTATGATATAATTGGCATCTAAGCTAATCAGTATCTAATAAGAAAGTACAGGCAGTGTTGTAATCGCATGTATTTGAGAGAGAGTCATTTATGAACAAAAAAGTCATTTCTTTAAGCTGAAAATATCCAAGGATTGGCTTAATACGGACGAAACGACAGTCTATCCGGATGCGGTCGAGGCGGAGGTCTACAGGGACGACGAACAGATCGCGGATGTAAACCTCACGAAGCAGGGCGATAGCTGGACTACGGCGGAAGTCACCGAAGATGCGCAGGGGAATCCGCTGAAGCGCGTCGACCCTGACACTCAGCACAAATACATCTACTCGGTGAAGGAAAAACCGATAGACGGCTTTACCTCGGAAGTAGAGAAGACAAGTGATGAAGGGGATGAGATCGATTTCACGATGAAGAACACCTGGGTCGGTCCGGATTACGTGAACGTGAAAGGACAGGTGTTCTGGACGGGTGATGAGGGTAAAGAGGACCTGCGCCCGGACAGCGTGAAGATCACGGTAGTGAACAGCGACAGAAACAGCAGTAGAGATTAAGGGCTTTCAAAACTGGCTGATAAATAACTGAAAATGCCATCCGTCTTTCCATTTGCCGCAAACGATTTATCAATTGACATCGGAAAGTACCAAAGTATATAATCAGCGGTGTAAAGGCAAGGGCGTCTTTGAGTGAAACAACTCAGAGACGCCTTTTATCTATTAACAAAAAAATCTGATCAAAGAGGAAAACATGTTTGACGCAACAATTACAAAAGAGGAATGTGTTTTGTGGATCCGGGAATTTTTCGAAAAGAACGGTCCGGACTGTAACGCAGTGATCGGAATCTCCGGAGGAAAGGATAGCTCTGTCGTAGCTGCTCTCTGTGCAGAAGCTTTGGGAACAGAGCGTGTGATCGGTGTCCTGATGCCAAACGGGATACAAAGCGATATCGACGCAGCACAGCTTCTGGTAAACCATCTCGGTATCAGACATTATACAATCAACATCCGGGACTCTGTAGAAGGACTGAAAAAAAACATTCCCTTCGAACTGTCCCGTCAAAGTGAAATCAACCTTCCTGCAAGAATCCGTATGGCAGCGCTTTATGCGGTCTCGCAAAGTAATAACGGCCGGGTCGCGAACACCTGCAATCTTTCCGAAGACTGGGTGGGCTACGCTACAAGATATGGGGACGGGGCAGGCGATTTCAGCCCCTGCTGTCTGCTGACAGTACAGGAAGTCAAAGCAGTCGGAAGAGTCCTGGGATTACCGGAGACGCTCATTGAGAAGACTCCGATCGACGGCCTCTCCGGAAAAACGGACGAAGACAACCTCGGTTTTACCTATGAAGTGCTTGACCGGTACATCCGGACCGGTATCATTGATGATCCGCAGATACAACATCGGATCAATCTGCTTCATGCCGCAAACCTCTTTAAGCTTCAGCCCATGCCGTCATTCGATCCGCATATCAAAATGAATCTGTCCGAATGAGGAGGAGCATCAGGAAAAAGGAGAACTCGTATGAGTATTCATGAAGAATGCGGTGTTTTCGGCGTCTTTGCTGAAAAGCTGATTAATGCGGCAAATATCTGTTACTATGGGTTATATGCCCTGCAGCACAGAGGACAGGAAAGCTGCGGAATCGTTGTAAATGACGACGGCCTGTTTGTATCCCATAAGGATATCGGCCTGGTGAGTGAAGTATTCAGCCGGGATACACTTTCTTCCCTTCCCGAAGGCACAATGGCCGTTGCACATACACGTTATGGAACGACCGGTGGAACAAACCGGAATAACTGCCAGCCGATCGAAGTGAACCATCAAAAAGGGAGAATGGCCATTGCACACAATGGAAATCTTTCCAACGCGGCAGAACTTCGTTCGGCGCTTGAACTGTCCGGAGCCATTTTCCATACTTCCAGTGATACTGAGACCATTGCCTATATCGTCACAAAAGAACGTTTAAACGCGCCTTCTATTGAAGAAGCGCTCAGCCGTGCAATGGGTATTCTGGACGGTGCCTATTCCCTGGTGCTGATGTCTCCGCAAAAGCTGATCTGTGCCAGAGACCCTTACGGATTCCGTCCGCTCTGTTATGGAAAGACAGAAGACGGCATATATGTAGTCGCCTCCGAAAGCTGTGCGCTCCATGCGGTCGGGGCTGAATTCATCCGGGATGTGGAGCCCGGAGAAATACTGATATTCAGTAAAGAAGGTGTTCTGTCGAGACGGGAACACTGCCGGTCGAAAAAGAAAAAGTTCTGTATCTTCGAATATATTTATTTCGCGCGTCCGGATTCTGTCATAGACGGACGGTCTGTACATGCTGCCCGCATCAATGCCGGAAAGGTTCTGGCGCGGGAACATCCTGCAGATGCGGATATCGTCATCGGCGTTCCGGACTCCGGTCTGGATGCTGCGCTCGGTTACAGCAGAGAATCGGGTATTCCCTATGGCATAGGGCTGATCAAAAACAAATATATCGGAAGAACCTTCATTGCACCCGTCGACCGCCTGGATCAAGTGAAGATTAAATTATCTGCTGTCAAAGAAGTAGTGGAAAACAAGAGCATTGTCCTGATAGACGACTCTATCGTCCGGGGTACGACCAGCGGCCGCATTATTTTACTGCTTCGTGAAGCAGGTGCAAAAAAGATCCATATGCGTGTTTCTGCTCCACCATTTCTATTCCCCTGCTTTTATGGAACAGATATTGATTCCAGTGAAAATCTGATTGCCTGTCATCATTCTGTTCCCGAAATTGCAGAAATCATAGGGGCGGATTCCCTCGGCTTTCTTTCGGTCAACAGCCTGGAAAGGCTTTCCGGAAACGTGGACTATTGCAGCGCATGTTTTGACGGCCATTATCCAACGAAAATACCGGCAGATACCAGAAAGAACCGGTTTGAACAGCGGTTGTCAGAGAAAACAAGTCTTTTATAAAAGAAACGCCGCACTTCCATAATCCTATGATCCAGCACGACATAATATATAACGTAGTTTTTACATATATCGGGTAGTACGGATTCTCCCTTGCCCTTGTTGATGGATAAAATAAGCCCTCCACAGAGGGCTTTACACACTTCATCTGGTGCGTCAGCACCATGAAAAAAGCCCACTGCGCTTGGCAATGGGCTCCGTCATCATAATTTCGTTATAGGATTATTCGCTGGTCCGATTTGCTAAAATGAGGATAGCGGAGGGTGGGAATTCACAGGCGTTTTCTTATTCGTACTCTAAAATCGGATTCCGTTTCTAACCCGTTTGGGTTTTATGAAATATACGATTTTGACTTTCAGTGATACCAGTTATCCTGATTCCACAGGGTATATGAACTGGTGTTATCAAATTGTTATCAGCAGAGTGTTATCAACTCTCAGAGATTTCTCCTTGCAGTTATTAAGAGTCCTGCTGCCATCAGTTATTGTTCACCCGCCTGGGATAGAACATATTCCTTCACGGTCGGACTGATAAACAGACCATCCGTTATAAGCCGGTCAACGAGCGGTTTCACCTTTTCAATGTGACCTTCCCTTTTCGCTCGAAGCAGAACTCCCATCGTTCCTGTGACGGTCAGACCAAGGTATTTTGCCGTCTTTTTGGCCATATTATCATCAAGTATCAGCAGATCAGCACTACATTCCTGTGCCAATGTAATTACCTCTATCTCACCGGCATGCAGGCGCGTACTGAAACTATTCTTTTGACTCTGTATAGGAGCCTTTCTTACCTTAATCCAGTCAGATTGCTTTACCAACGTGTGCGCTGGCTCACTTATTATCTCAGACAGCACCGCCTCCGGGATGAGAATCTCACCATAGAGTTCTTTCAGGAGATTCAAATATCCGATATCCGCTAATGCTATGATCGGCGTTGTATTTACGATCACCTTACGCATTGTTCATCTCCTCGATAAACTCCTGTTCGTCATCATATTGAAAGATGGAGATTCCGTTAGCTCCCAGGTATCTGATAAACTCTTCCTTGCTCATATCGGCGATTTGCGCACAATACCCCAGAGACACTTTGCTCTGGGTATAATAGCATAATGCTACAGCTCGTTTTGCAAAAGCCAAAGTATCCTGCTTACTCATTTTAGTGTCATAGAGGACTTCGTTTGGTATAGAAAAAGCAATTTCGCACATATCGCTCAACCCTCCTTGCATTGAACATCAAATATTCGATGTCTCGAAAACACTAGTGAAACACTTCCTGTTTGTGTTATTAAATATAAGTCAGACAGTGTCTGACTAATTGTATAAGTTAAATACAGTTTTCGCGCATAAAAATATTACTGTGACTGAATCCTTTGCTGTAACGTTCTGCCTGGTATCTCTCTGTTGCAGGAAATCATTCTTCCCTGCTCTCGTACTGAAAACCTTCCATCTCTACCTTATAGGTCATCAGACGAAGAAGGTACTCGGGCATACCACGTTTTCCCAGATGCCAGTCCTGAACTGTACGATACGGAATGTTGAAATACTGAGCAAAAGCTTTCCAATTCATCCCGGTTTTCTCTTTCAGTTTAATCAAATCATCTATTGTACTCATGAGTTTATGCTAACACGCATTGCGTGTCAAAACAATATATTTCCTGAATTCTGATAGGTCCTGATTCATCATCACTTCTTCTTGAACGAACTCAAGCCCATTCCAATACCTTGAACCAAGGTAAAACAAGGTTTCTCTCCCTTAACGTTTCTCCATATTCCTCCCATACCAGACGCAACAATTCCATAAAGGGATTTGAATCAGATTCCGCAAGCAACTTTAGATCATATTCATTCCAGTTAATATCTACCAATACTGTCTTGAAGTCCTGATATACTGAATCGTCTCTATCCTTACTTCTGTCTTTTGCCTTTAAACAACCATACAGCCGCTCACATTGAACCATTGGAATCACTTCATCCAGAAATCGTTCAGTAAAGTCAATATACTCTGTATGCCGATAATCACTATCTCCATTTCTGATACATATTCGAGAGCCACCCAAGGTCACTGTTAGTTCATACTCTGCATCAAAGCTGTATATCCTGTTACTGTAACTTATCCTGTCTGGGACGTTTGTAAATTCGGTTTTTGGAGGCATAATCTTTCCTACCGAAGGCATTTTATCAATATACTCTCTCATTTTTCGTCGGCCTTTTTTAGTTAAAGTCCACTCATTGATAAAGTACTCATCCTTGCCGTCCATTAATACGTCATAGAGTTCAGAAAGACATTTATAAATGTCTTTCGTTTCCTTCTTTAGGTCTTCTGGAAGGTCTGTTCTCTCCCGATAAGGCTTGTCCTTTATTGAAGCCAACCATTCCATTTCGGATTTGGGAATGTTCGTATTCGAACACATCTCGCCCAATTCCTGTTTTGTATAATATAAAAGGCTGTAATGCCTGCGAGCTGCCTCGATCCAAGCCGGTTGTTCCAATTGCTTAATTCTATAGTAGGCTCTCATTCGCACGAGGTATGCCTCATATTCCGTTCGTCTCCGCATCGCTATCCCTCATTGCAGGCCAGTCCCCAAATCCCCATCTTTAAATTTTAAGTTCTATTACACTTTGGGCATTCTGAATCAATATGCATAAACTTAAATCCATATACAATTCTGCGACGTTTTGATTGTTCAATACTGGCTTTCCGCAGAGTACTTGATTATTCGTGTTGGATGGTTAAGAATTTATTATATTTCGTATTCTTTACCAAAAAACCGATAACAATTAGGAATTGGTCCCCATGAGCTATCGATAAATAACTACATGCTTTACAAGGAATCGTAAAAAATTACAGCTTTTAGAATATGTTCAATCATAGATGCCTTCTGGCTTGATTATCATATAATCATTACATCTTGGACAACGAAGCCATGATTTTCTCTTCATCCCAGAATCATCGATTACGGGATTCATATCCTGTTCTGAAATCTGAATTGCATGTCTCTTTCCGCATACCGGACAAGGGATGCTTTTTCCTGTGAATGTTCCCCTTCTTCCGTGAATTATGACATAGTTTCCATTAAAGTAGTCATTACATGCACTGCAGTAGTACAAGGCGGATAAAACCTCTATTTTCGGATTATTATCAGGCTGATCTGTTTTCTTGTCTTCTGCATTTGTACACTGTTTTAGCGCATCATAAATTCTCTGAAGTTCAGGATCTGCCTTCCCTTCTTTAAACTGTTCTTCTGTCATCTTTATTACATCTCTGTCACTGAATCCGCCAAATCCAAACTGTGGATAAAAAGAATAGCCACAAGTTCCACACGTCATATAATAAATACTGCCCATACTTTCCTCCGTGTTGCAATAACATGCATCAGTCAAAAAAAGACACGCCAGTTAATTCAAGCCTGCCGCCACATTTTGGACAAGATATGTAACCACTCTCCTTATGTTCTTCATCCTTGTTTTTCATTAGAGCATCGAGATTTATTGGAGACGCTAAGTTTCCGCATGACGGGCATTTCACGTCGTTCTCTATAAAGACTCCTCTTTTACATTTAATGTTTACTCTTTTGTGGTTGATTAATTTTTTACAATGATTACATCTATATGGGAACGACATAAGATGAATTCTGGGAAAAGGATTTGCATTAATTCGTTTTTTCTTTTCATCCTGTCTTAAAAAGGCTGGGACAATGTCTTCTTTTCTTTCTTCATCATCGACACAAGCATTGATAGCATTATAAATAATCTGTATCTCTTTAGGTCCTCCCTGTCTTTCAAAACGCTTCTTCCATTCTATGTCCTCTAAAAAGCCTTGTCTGCCTTCGCCTAATAACCCATTGAAAGAATATTTGCATTGCTTACAGTTCAAATGAAGTATATTTCCCATTAGTGATAATTCCTCTCAAAATCAGCTCATTTGAATCTTTCAAGATATCAGATAGATGTATATACTCTATAACAAATCGCAAGGGTCATTCACACCGTCTTCAATTAACATATACCTAAGCCATGATCGATCCTCGTTCAAAACTCACAAAATAGCCAGGCTCGGATTCTCTCTATCAAAAATTTCTTTCTGTTCAGCGGTTAAATGGTCGGGATAATCCCCCCAATAATTAAATACTTCTTTAAGGTCAAATGAAAACAATAATGGGCCACGTCTGTCCATATCATCAAGCCACCAAATTGTGTCATCCTCATTCCTTTTTTGAGGATCACCGAACCTATCATTATTTAGGAAAAAGGTTACTTGCGGATTTTTCGAAAACAATATGTCATTCCTTTATATGATATCCCAACTTCTATTATCAAAGTTTTGTCTTCCTGCTTTGATTTTCTCTGCATCCTCTGGAATGACCCGGATTCTGCTTGTCATTTCAGTACTGTCAATTTATCATTCCCTACATAAAGTATGCACCTGAGGAATAAATCAATCCTATAGGCACTTCTATATCCGGTGCCCAACACTAAGGAATGTATCAAGAGTATCACAGAGGTGATAGCACATCAAGAACTGAGACAATAAGGATAGATAGATTCTTCTATTCATAATCATATTTTTTACTCCGTTACAACGACCACTCAGTCCTACCTCTCTGCCTCTTCCTCTGGTTTCTCTCCCACTCCTCGCGCTTATCCTGTTCGCCTGCAATCCGCTCCACCTGGTCTTCCCCTACAGCATGCTCCACCAGCTCCAATGTATGAGACCTCTCATTCAGCAGTTTGTTCTTTTCCTCCAGTTTATTGACACGGTTCAGGAGATGGTCAACTTTCTGCTCAGTCTTTTTTAGGCTCTTCTGCAGGCGTTCATTCGCCTCAAGGGCATGGATCAGCTGCAGAGTGAGGTTCTTAATTACGTTTTTGAGTGTATTGACAAGCGGTAGTGCTTTCTTTTCACGATATGTCCCGGCTCCCATCAGGAAATCGGGCTCCGGAAGCTGCCACTTCTTCGCATCATCATATTCGTGAACATTTCTCTCAAATGTCCGGATGTACGCTTTTAAGTCATCAGCCTTCTTCTGGTTTTCTTCCACGATTGCTTCTGCTTCTTCCGCCTCCTTCTTTGCCGTTGCTACGGCTTGAAGGGCTTCTTCTTTTTCCTCCCTGGCTTCAGCTGTTTCCCTGCGTAGTTCAGTCAGTTCGTGATTTGCCTGTGAAAGCTCCATATGCAGTTGCGCAGAGACTTTCAGCTGTGCTTCCGTAGTCCGTTCAATATTTTCTTTTTGTCTTTCAAGCTGTTCAACTTCTTTTGTCCGTTCCTTCTTCTTGTAGTCCAGTACAGACAGGTGTTCCTCATGGGTACCCTTCTTCTCCCATTCGACACCGTGCGCCAGCATAATCTCTGCCAACCGCTCCTTCTCTGCATTTGCCCACTGGTCCCACTCTGTGTCACTGCGGGTGCCTCCCTTAAAGCCAAGGGCTTCCAACGCCTTTTTCAGAGAGACTCTGGTATCAAGGCCTCTTTTGCTGCCTGTCGTATAAGGAACAAAGTCAATGTGCAGGTGCGGTGTTGCCTCGTCCATATGAAGATGGGCGGAAAAGACACGAAGTGTCGAATTCCTTTTCTGAAATCCCCTCATGTACTCATCCAACAGTCTGGCGGCAAATGCCCCGTCCTCAGTTGCAGCGGCGCAGGTATCTTTGTTGCCGATCTGAATGATGATCTCATGAAAAGGCTTCTCCTGTTTTCCAGAACAGATCTTCTCATAATAATTCTCAATCTTCCTGTCTGACCGCTTCTGCTTCGCATTGTACCTGGCAAGGGCATCATCGAATAATTCGTGATAGACATCTTTGATATTTTCATTACAATATTCTATGTTCAGGTGACTCCGGGATGGATCTACATTCTCTGCATAGAAGACCCGGCTGTTGTGATTCAGCGATCCCTTTCCCACCATCACGCTGATTGTGTTCTTGTGCATTCGGTCCTCTCCTTCTCCCGATACGGCTTCATAAACACTCGTCTTCAGGGGCATTTTTTTAAGAATTTGTTACCCGTGAGTAATCCATGCAAATATCTCATCAAGGATGAATCCATCTGCTCAGCTCCGCAGGGGGTTTTGTTACTTTTGTCAAAAGTAACGCAAAAGCACTTTCGACAGCAGAGCCATCAAAAGTGCTTTGCGCTCTCCGAGGGTATGGCCTCGCTTCGCTTCGGCAGTTGACCGCTTCCGCTTTCTTGAGGGGCAAAAGGGGCAATTTCGATGAGCATACCCGTCCTTTTTTGTTTTCTCAGCCGGTCGCATACGGATACAGTTTGGAACAGCGCTGCTCTCTCAGTCGGCTCTCCTCAGACAGTACTGGTAAAAAAAGCTTCCGTATGCCCTTCTTTTTTGCCCCTTTTGCCCCTTTCTCTTTCTTTCCAGTGAAGCTTATGCCTGTCCCATCATATCTGCGATAATTTTCTTAGACCGCCTCAAAAGGGATTACTGCTCCTTTCCGGACCGGTTGGAATCCGTCCAATTTCATCTGCTGGCTGATCTGCTTCGGTTCATCTGCCTCCACTTCACTCTTCAAAACAACATCCTTGTATTTAAACACCCCCTGATATTTACTTGTGAAATACCCTTTCCTCTCCATGTCAGCAAAGAAGTTGGTCTTCTTTACAGCAGTCCTGTCGTTATCTCTGCAGTAGTCCTCGTAGAGCTGATACATACGGCTCCTGTCGATACGGCTTCCTTCTTTCCTGCAGATCATTTCATCCAAGAAAGCAAACACACTGTCCGCAGCGATCCTGGCCTTTTTGACGCTCGCGATACTGTTTGCACTTTCTTCTATCCGGCCATTCTGACAAAGCTCTTCCAGACCCTGGATAGCCCTGTAAACGGCATATTCTCTCTCGCTTCGAATCTTATCCTTCAGATGTATATCCTTCTCAGCCGCCGGGATCACATGATCCATCTCCAGAATGAGGAGTCTGCGGTAAAAAGCATCTGACTTGTCTTCCACGTTCTTAGGTACGCTGTTGCATGAAAACAAGAGCTTTGCATGGCTTCGAAACGTGGAGGGGTCCTTTCCTTTCTTCTCATAAAGAAGGACATCCTCTCCGACCGCCTTCTTCACCACATCTGTCTTGTCGATGATACCGACCGGAATGTCTCCACATGCGTTTAAGAGCTTCCCGAACAGATTTGTGGCATAGAATCTTTTATTGAGATCCTGCAGTGAAACACTGCAACAGTTTCTGATTCCGACAAGTTCCTGAATCAGATCGATCAGTACCGATTTGCCTGTTCCTCCATTGCCTGTCAGGATCAGCATCTTCTGCTGGCTGGTATCTGTACACATGCAATACCCTGCGTACTGCCAGAACATCTTCTGGTCCTCATGGTCGGGAAGGGATTCCGCCAGATAGGACTGGATTACCTTCCCGGCACTATTATCCGCCACGACTCCTTCCTTTTTTGCCGGATCAAAATCAAAGGAGATCTGATTAAAACACAGATACTTCGGGTCATGTGGTATCATCATCTTTGCAGCCGGATCATAAAACCCGTTTCGGAAGTTGATCCAGTGGCCAGGCAGATTGTACACATCGCCAAAAACCCGCTGGACTTCCGGCATGCTGGTCAGGAGTTCATAGATCCGGTTAATCGTACCGCTGCGCACGAATTTCCTGTATAAGCAGTCTCTTATTTTCTCTTTCAGCAGATTTCCATTTTTATCCTGTAGATACACGCCGTTGACGTATACATAGGGAACGCCTTCGAGAACAATAAACGGAACCTCCTTCAGCAGATGCTCTACAATGGCAATATCCAGCGGGCTCGTAGCCTCTCCGTCTTTGTTCACCTGATGAAAGCAGTTTTTGTCTGCTTCTTCATTGGGAGGCTTTTCGTAGGAGTCAATAAACCGGCGGAGCTTATCCCTGATCTCTTTGGAATATCCGAGCTTCTCATATCGTTCACAATCCTTGATAAGCATCCAGCCCTCCCGGAAAGCAAGATGCTGTTCACGGAAGAACGCCGCCAGATACAAATTTGTTTTCTTCGTGAAACACATTGGGACATACATGTAGTCCAGCCTGCATGTTCCTTTAAATTCTAGTACTGTCAGGTACTCACAGAAGCTCTCCGGATCAAAGAGATTCTCCTTCCCCTCTTCCAGCGCCACTGCGCGGAATCCTGCGTCAAATATGCTGAGCGCGAGATTGCTGTTGTCGACAATGAAAATATATTTCTGATCAATCGTCTCCGGTTCTTCTTTCATGTACTGTTCAAATTGGTCTCTAAACATGTTCCGTCCCCTCCTCTCTTCATAGTGTTACATGTGAAGATGGCAGGAAACAGACGAAGAAATCCATTGAACCGGCATTCTATCTTTGATATGATTAAGCTGTGTTTGAACCACATTTGCTGACTGCCTGCCGAATGCGCCAACATCCGGATACCAGGCGGTCATTTTTTTCATTCTCAATGTTCTTCCTCCTTCATTCCTTCCATCACAGATAAGATCATTTTTAATTCTGCAAGCAATTCGGGATCCATGTCCGATACACTCTCCAGACGACACAGCTGTTCCGCAACTGCCCGCAGTTCTTCTCTCAGTCCCCAAAAGACCTTCGGGTTCCCCTGCACCACGACTTCCATGTCCTCCAGCCTCCGCGTGATATATTCCTGCTTGGTAAGTCCGCTGATCCGCACTGCTGCATTGATCCGTTCATTTTCCTCCGGAGATACACGGAACGCGACTGTGATGTTTCTCCATCTTCCGTTTCTATCCAGATTCTTTTCTGACATTGGTCCACCCTCCTCTTTTAATCGCATCTTTTATATCATTTTATATGCTGCCATTGAATCCATATTCATTATCCCGATATTGATTGTTCCGCCATGTGTATTAATCTTCGCTCTCATCTCCCGGTTTCTCGCCCCCGAATTCATTGTCAAGAAAATCAGCCATCGCGTCCTGCTTGTTGGGGAATAAATGGGCATACCGCAGTGTGATCTTCTCCGCACTGTGGCCCACCCGCTTGCCGATCTCAAAGGCAGTAAATCCATTGTTGATCAGGAGGGATACATGGGAATGCCGCAGATCATGTATACGGATCCTTTTTACGCCTGCCGCTTTACTACCTGATCTCATCGCCTTGGTAAGCCCGTACTTCGTCAGGGGGAACAGCCTGACATCCGGTTCGGCACAATAGATCATCTTTAGATAGTCCTGGATTTCATCACTGAGAAAAGCAGGGATCCGAATCGTCCTGTTGCCGTATCTGGTCTTTGTTGTCTGGATCAGTTCCTTTCCATCCAGTTTCTGATAATTCTTATTGATACGAAGAGTCTTCCGTTCAAAATCAAAGTCAGAAGGTGTCAGAGCCAGAAGCTCACCTTCGCGGATCCCACACCAGTACAGAACCTCAAATGCATAGTAATATTCAGGCCGTTTCATCATTTCATCCGCAAATTTCTGATACTCATCCCTCGTCCAGAAGAGCATCTCCTTACTCTCCTCTTCCCCGATGCTGCCTGCACGTCTGGCCGGATTGAGCGGAAGCTCATAATATCGGATCGCATGGTTGAACATTGCACTCAGCTGCGCATGAATTGCTTTCTGATACGTCGGGGAAATCGGATTTCCTTTCGTGTCTTTCATCCTGATAATCTCGTTCTGCCAATTCACAACATCTCTGGTATTGATCTCCGACAGCTTCTTTTTTCCAAGAAACGGCAGGATCTTTGTACGGATGATATTCTCCTTTGTTTTCCAGGTCGTAAGCTTGACTCTGGGCTTAAGATCTTCCTCGTAAAGGGCATAGAAGCTTTCCAGAGTCATATTTACATCCGCCCTCTTCTGCAGCAGGAACTGTTTTTCCCATTCCTGCGCGTCCCGACGTGTCGCAAAGCCTCTTTTGCATTTCTGCTTATAGTTTCCCTGCCAGTCGGTATAGCGTACCATGACATACCATGTTCCATTTTTCTCATTTTTATGCACTGACATGATCGTTCTCTCCTTTCTCTTCTTTTGCTCCATAGATATGATCATGAAAGTATTTACGATCCACTCTCCCCCGGATTGTAATGCACCCTAGTTCCTTCAATTCCTGATTCAACTTCTGGATCAGTTTGTAGGCATAGGATTTCGATACTCCCAGCTCAGCCGCCACCTGCTCTGCATTCAAAAAGATTTCTTTCATAGCTTTCCTCCTTTTATTTTTCTATTCTAATCGGATTAGATATTTTAATTATATGTGGTCTTTTTCCGAATGTCAACATTTCTATTCTGTATGAGTTTATTATTACGTTTCTTCCTTATTTGGTTTAGTTTACTTGATTTTCATTCCTTTCTCTGCTATGATGAACTAACAAAACGAACGTAAAAAAGGATCAGGGAAATGGAGGATCAATACATGGCACTTGGTGAACGCCTTAATTTTTTTCGTCGCAAATGTAATCTCACAATGAATGCTCTTGGCCGTATGCTGGGTTTTGACCCAAAATCCGCAGATGTGCGGATCTCCCAGTATGAGAAGGATGCCAAAATGCCAAAAGAGGAGCTGATCCACTCTATGGCCGATGTACTGGGCATTTCTCCCATGGCCTTAAAACTTCCCAACATCGATTCTTACGACGCTTTGATGCACACTCTTTTTGCCCTTGAGGACATCTACGGACTCACAGTCAGCGAAGAAGACGGTAAAGTATCCCTTTATCTGAATCCGGAAGTCTCGAAACCCGGTGGAACTCTTTCCGCATACTTTCTCTCCTGGGCTAAACAGAAAGACAAACTGATGAACGGAGAGATCTCGCTGGATCAGTACGATGACTGGCGCTACAACTTCCCCAAAGACGATGATTCCGTGATCCGGGCAAAAGCCATTTCTCCCCAACTCTCCGATGATCTGCTCCAGGGACTTGCAAGCGGCGAACTGACGATCCAGGAAGCTCCCAAAAAGCGAAAAACCAGAAAAAATTTTGAGAGAAAAGGAATGCCAGGGCAGAGCGAAGAATAGTACTTGATCCGCTTCTCCTTACAGCCGAATAGCATCACGCAAAAAAAGCAGGCTCCCGCCGGACTGTTTCCAGTTCGGTGAGATCCTGCTTTTTACTTCTCCGGGAATATGCCTGCAAGCTGCAAGCCGCGTATTCGCTCAGAATAATATCAGAATTTCAACTGTTATCATTTTGTTATCAAATCGTATCTTCCAAAGCCTGGGAGCCGCATAAACACTGGCTCTCTGGAGAGCACTTTATTATTCGTACTCGACTATGTTGTTTAATTGCTTTAGCATATATAGTAATGTTTATTATATACTTTAACTTATTTTAATCTTTTTCTCTTTCCTTCTTCTCGCTCTTCGGATTTTTAGTATCAAAATAGTATCAAAGGCTAGCCTAAGTCTCACCTCTGTTTCAATTTGTGAATTAATACTTCTAATTCTCTATACATTGCTCTACTATTAATAACTATTCCAAGATTCAGATAATCATTTTTTTCCCTAACCATAGTTGCTGAAATAATTCCAACAAATAACAATCTATTGCCAATTGTAATTCCGTCTGTAGTCGGATATGATCCTTGATTGAAAATAAAAACTGGACTCCCACTTGAACCAGGGAATACCCCCGCATCTATTAAAAAAGTCTCTTCTCCTCGAAAAGAATTCCATATAGGTGTTGCTGTGATACCTTTCCGAACAATCGACAACTTATTCTTCTCGTCATATATACTACTAGGATACCCTATGAAGGTTATATTTTCTATAGCAGCTAAATTTTGTTCTTGTTCAATAGACGGAATCATGTTTTGATCTACACTTCTAAAAAAAATATCCACTCCCGCGCTCTGAAAATTCATAAGTGTTGATGCCAACGGAATAGCAATGACATCTAACTCTCCCAGTTTATTTTCACTAATAATGGACCTATCAAACTGAACGCGAACAGTCTTATTTGTTGGTTTCCCATGCTCTCCTATATGCAATTCGACAAATCCGGCAAGTGCATCTTCTAGTACGTGATAACTAGTAATAAGAAGAGGAATGGATTTGTTTTCACCCTCGTCTACAGAAAAAATGAAACCTGTCCCCGCAGATACCGTGTTATCTTTTCTTTGGGCAAAAATAGGCACAGTTGTGTACAACAATTGTGTGCTAATGTCTTTAATATTCATTCTATCTTCTCACTCCCCTCAACATATTTTTCTAAATAATTCTCGATTTTTTCAGCAAGTTGCCTTGCATCATCAATCTCTTGCCTTCTACAAAAGAAGTATATAACTCCACACGCAAGTCCTAAACATGGACAAATGTTGTATAATATAACGCTCAGGGGACTTAACTCGTATTTCACTTTCGAGATTAGAGCACTTATACACGCTCCGATTAATAGCGAAGAAATACTAAGAAACAATTCCGCAAATGAAAACTTGTTTTGTTTAGCTTTATTGCATAAGTCTGATATTCTCTGCATATCCGAAGCACTGATTACAGATAATTCCTCAGCTTCAGGAACATGTACATTGAAAGTTCGACTGTATTGTAACTCCGTACTTTTATTGCTGATAACATTTACACTAGGCATTTCTTTCGTTTCGGACGTTGCAACATCCAAAATTTTATCTAAATCATTCTCCACGAATCTTTGTCCTCTTATCTTGGTCCCAAAAACTTGTCCCCATTCAAATGAATCATGTGATCCGGCATCTCAGCAAGCCACACCTCAGTTTCCCATGCAAGCTTCTCTGCAAATTTCTTGTAAGTCTGAAAATCAAGAAAAGCGGTCACAAATATCTTTCCGGCGTGGACATTCTGAGTCATCTCGGTGATTTCAATTATTCGCTTTGGATCCATCGGTCCTACTGAAGTCACGGATTCAACAAAGTAAATCCAATCCTTATCCTCCCGATATAGAACTACATCGGGCATCTTATCGTGTAACGTAATCTCAAATCCGAGCTGAGCCAGCTTATCGATATTCTTAACAAGATCCTTTTCGATGGTATCTCCCACATAAAGGCACTCAGATCCAGGTGCAAACCGAGGTGCAAATTCTTCTATAATTGCCTTTTGTAGAGCATTATGCTTTCCAGGAGAAAACTGGAAATCCTCCCCGTTAATCTTTACAGGCATCATTGTCATTTTCTTCTTAGACGCATATTTATCTACCAAGCGAGTATGGTACGACAAAAAGCGCTGGAGCCGCTCTGTTTCTCTATCAGTCCCTAAAGAGCGCAACATCCCAAGAGTTTCTTCCGTGATTCGATAACGGTAATTAGGGCTATTTGTTGCTTTTCCATTATCCTCAATCAATGCAGCATTACGAAAATGATGCATTGCCTGCTTACGAAATGTTTCTCTGGTATTTTCAGCATAAGCCATTCCGTAATACTCGTTAGAAAACACAATGATATCATGAATGCGAATCCACTCATTAGTTGCTTTTTTCCAGTCTGATTTAGCCGTTATACCAGCCATCGCTAGTAGACTCAGGCAACAAATATCGGATTGCTGCGCCTTTGGCATTCCTACGTCTGCAAGAAACTGACGAGCCTCATCCATCTTACCCATACGCCACCTCCTTTAATATCCTATCGCAATTATCGGTGGAAAGATCATTAGAATCTATTACTTTTTCTCCGATTCTGGCAATAGTGGCTGCCGGAGGCACCGGTATGCTGTTTATTTCGGTGCTGTTTACCTGCGTGCTTCCGTTCAGTATTCTGTAATACATGTCAAATAATGTTGAATTCAGGAGGGCGTATACCCCATAAGTGGTAGATAAGTCCATCTCGCTCCCATCTGTTTTATCAACAAAATTGATTTTGTTCTGAGTGCCAATATATTCATATTCTTTAAAGTCTTCTGGAAGGTAAACGCCACACTGTAACCGACGTCGTTCTTCTTTAGCAGTAAATCGTTTGCAGAAAACATAATTCTTATTGCGCTGGATCAGACCTGGCTTTTCATCTATAATCCAGTCAAATTCCTTTCCTGAAGGCTGGTGATTAACTCTTCCATTACGAATATGTTGACTATAAAAGAGAGGAAGAATATGATCTCCGGGTTCTTTTCGGAGGTCATCCCATTGACGGAAATCAACAACAATCCCTGTCTTCATACGCATTCCTTCATCAGGAAGTGTTTTCTGATAGGTATTAATTCTTTGAATTATATCAATGTCCTCTTTACTGGTCGGGAGATAAACATACAAATCTCTTCCCGAAACAACAGAGGAATAGGGGACCTTCAACTCGGAGATCTCGTTGAAATCACTATTGCTTTGGCTGGATGTAATCCTTACTTCATCAGGAACAATCTGCGTCTTCTTCACTTTGACGATCATTGTTTCCTGAAGCACTTCCTCTGAACTAAAGACTTTATCTCTGCTCACAAACAGATGTATCTGCAATAGTTTACCTTCTCCCAAGAAGTATTGCCTGAATGCCTTAAAGTAAGCCCCTGATGTCCAGCTTCTGGGAATGATATACACCATCTCAGCATTGTCTTTTAAATTAAATAAAGACATCGATGCGAACAGAAAGTACAGGTTTGGTGCCCCATGCACAACCTTCGGCATTGCAAGCGCTGCTGGGTTATCACGCATGACTCTCAGATAAGGAGGATTGCCTATGATAAGGTCATACTTTGTCTGCTGTTCACTAGCGAAAAACGTTTCGTTAAAATCATCCTGTTGAGATAAAATATAGTCCTGTTCCCTTATCTCATAACTGAACCGATCTCCAGCTTTTGATAAAAGGTATACCATATTATTCTTGAGAACCGGCAAAACATCCCCATCCGTTTCATAGCAGGTCAGATGAATGGAACGTTTTTCATCCGCCTCAAGCAAATGCTCCACTACAGCGGCTGAAAGAATACCTGTTCCTGTTCCTGGATCCAGTATATTGATTTCTAAAGGTAGCCCCTCCAGTTGGAACATAGTAGCCATAAACTCAGCTGTCTCTTTAGAAGTGAAAAACTGACCTTTTTTCTTTCGCTTACTCTTCGGCATTTGTTCTAAGAACTTATTGGTTTCATTGATTATATATTCCAGCATTTGACTTTATTCCTATGTAATCCATATTCTGTATCAAAATATCTGTATTCGCAAAAGATAGTATAGCATGTCACGAAACCCACATCAAACAAAACCAATTGGTCTGATCCTTAATGGTTTCCTTCTTCTACCGCTTTCCTCCCCATTATGAGATTACTTTCTTTACAGCGACCACTCTGCCCTGCCTCTCTGCCTCTTCCTCTGATTTCTCTCCCACTCTTCTCGCCTGCTCTGTTCATCGGCGATCCTGTTCACCTGTTCCTCCCCAACGGCATGCTCCACCAACTCCAGTCTATGGGATCGCTCATCCAGAATATTGTTTCTTTCCTCCAGCTTACTGACTCGGTTCCGGAGATGATCTATTTTCTGATCACTCTTTTTCAGACTCTGTTTTAGGCGGTCGTTTGCCTCCAGGGCATGGATCAGCTGCAAAGTGAGATTCTTGATTACGTTCTTGAGTTTATTGACGAGCGGTAGTGCTTTTTTTTCACGGTATGTCCCTGCTCCCATCAGGAAATCCGGCTCCGGAAGCTGCCACTTCTTCGCTTCATCGTATTCATAAACATTTCTTTCAAATGACTGGATGTACGCCTTTAAGCTATTGGCCTTCTTCTGGCTTTCTTCTTTTACTGCCTCTGCTTCTTCAGCCGCCTTCTTTGCCGTAGCCGCGACCTGAAGGGCATTTTCTTTCTCTACCTTCGCCTGAGCGGTTTCCCTGTGCACCTCGGTTAGTTCCTGATTCACCTGTGAAAGCTCCATATGCAGTTGTGCAGAGACCTTCAGCTGCGCTTCCGTAGTCCGTTCAATATTTTCTTTTTGTCTTTCAAGCAGTTCAACTTCTTTTATCCGTTCTTTCTTCTTGTAGTCCAGTACAGACAGGTGTTCCTCGTGGGTGCCCTTTTTCTCCCATTCAATGCCGTGTGCCAGCATGATCTCTGCCAGACGCTCCTTCTCTGCATTTGCCCACTGATCCCACTCCGTATCGTTGCGGGTGCCGCCCTTAAAGCCAAGGGCTTCCAGTGCCTTTTTCAGAGAAACTCTGGTATCAAGGCCCCTTTTGCTGCCTGTTGTGAAAGGAACAAAATCAATGTGCAAATGCGGTGTTGCTTCATCCATATGCAGGTGAGCGGAGAAAACACGGAGTGTCGGATTCCTTGTCTGAAAGCCCTGCATGTACTCATCCAACAGCCTGGCGGCATAGGCCCCGTCATCAGTTGCGGCGGCGCAGGTATCTCTGTTTCCAATCTGGATGACGAGTTCATGAAAAGGCTTCTCCTGCTTTCCGGAGCAGATCTTCTCATAATAATTCTCAATCTTCCTGTCTGACCGCTTCTGCTTCGCATTGTATCTGGCAAGGGCATCATCGAATAATTCGTGATAGACATCTTTGATATTCTCATTACAGTATTCTATGTTCAGGTGACTCCGGGATGGATCTACATTCTCTGCATAGAAGACCCGGCTGTTGTGCTTCAGCGATCCCTTTCCCACCATCACACTGATTGTGTTTTTGTGCATTCGGTCCTCTCTTTCGTCCCGATGATTCCGATATGGCTATATGAATAATCGTTCTCATCGGCTTTCTCCCTTCAAAGGCATTGCTCACACCTGTATCTGCATGGAGTCAAATATCCCGTCTTTGATGGATCAGTCTGTTCAGCCCCGCAGGGGGTTTTGTTACTTTTGTCAAAAGTAACGCAAAAGCACTTTCGACAGCAGAGCCATCAAAAGTGCTTTGCGCTCTCCGAGGGTATGCCTCGCTTCGCTTCGGCAGTTGACCGCTTCCGCTTTTCTCAAGGGGCAAAAGGGGCAATTTCGATGAGCATACCCGCCTTTTTTTGATTTCTCAGCCGGGCAGATGCTGATACAGTTTGGAACAGCGCTGCTCTATCCGTCGGCTCTCCTCATACAGTACCGATGCAAAAAAAACTTCCGTATGCCCTTCATTTTTGCCCCTTTTGCCCCTTCCTTTTCTTTTCCGTGAAGCGCAGCCTGCTCACATCATATTCGCTATGATTTCTTAGACCGCTTCAAATGGGATTACTGCCCCTTTCCGGACCGGTTCGAATCCGTCCAATTTCATCTGCCGGCTGATCTGCTTCGGTTCATCTGCCTCCACTTCACTCTTCAAAACAACATCCTTGTATTTAAACACCCCCTGATATTTACTTGTGAAATACCCTTTCCTCTCCATGTCAGCAAAGAAGTTGGTCTTCTTTACAGCAGTCCTGTCGTTATCTCTGCAGTAGTCCTCATAGAGCTGATACATGCGGCTCCTGTCGATGCGGCTCCCTTCTTTTCTGCAGATCATTTCATTCAGGAAAGCAAACACACTGTCCGCAGCGATCCTGGCCTTCCGGACACTCGCGATACTGTTTGCGCTTTCTTCTATCTGGCCATTTTGACAAAGCTCTTCCAGCCCCTGGACGGCCCTGTAAACGGCATATTCTCTCTCGCTTCGAATCTTATCCTTCAGATGTATATCCTTCTCAGCCGCCGGAATCACATGATCCATCTCCAGAATGAGCAGCCTGCGGTAAAAAGCATCTGACTTGTCTTCAACATTCTTAGGCACGCTGTTGCATGAAAACAGCAGCTTTGCATGGCTTCGAAACGTGGAGGGGTCCTTTCCTTTCTTCTCAAAAAGGAGGACATCCTCTCCGACAGCCTTCTTCACCACATCTGTCTTGTCTATGATACCGACCGGAATATCTCCACATGCATTTAAGAGTTTCCCGAACAGATTTGTGGCATAGAATCGTTTATTGAGATCCTGCAATGAAACACTGCAACAGTTTCTGATGCCGACAAGTTCCTGAATCAGATCGATCAGTACCGATTTGCCTGTTCCTCCATTGCCTGTCAGGATCAGCATCTTCTGCTGGCTGGTATCTGTACACATGCAATACCCTGCGTACTGCCAGAACATCTTCTGATCCTCCCTGTCGGGAAGGGATTCCGCCAGATAGGACCGAGTCACCTTCCCGGCACTATTATCTGCCACGACTCCTTCCTTTTTTGCCGGATCAAAATCAAAGGAAATCTGATTAAAACACAGATACTTCGGGTCATGTGGTATCATCATCTTTGCAGCCGGATCATAAAACCCGTTTCGGAAGTTGACCCAGTGGCCAGGCAGATTGTACACATCGCCAAAAACCCGCTGGACTTCCGGCATGCTGATCAGAAGCTCATAGATCCGGTTGATCGTACCGCTGCGCATGAATTTCCTGTATAAGCAGTCTCTTATTTTCTCTTTCAGCAGATTTCCATTTTTGTCCTGTAGATATACGCCGTTGACGTATACATAGGGATTGCCTTCGAGAACAATAAACGGGACTCCCTTCAGCAGGTGCTCCACAATGGCAATATCCAGTGGGCTCGTAGCCTCTCCGTCTTTGTTGACCTGATGAAAGCAGTTTTTGTCTGCCTCTTCATTGGGAGGCTTCTCATAGGAATCAATGAAGCTGCGGAGCTTACCCTGAATCTCCTTGCGGTATCCGAGCTTCTTATAGCACTCCTGATCTTTGAAGAGCATCCAGCCTTCGCGGAAAAGCAGGTGCAGTTCTCTGAAGCATTCAATCAGCCTCTCATTCGATTTCTTTGTCTGACAGGCAGGGACATACATATAATCTGTCATGCATGTCCCTTTTAATTCCAGTCCTGCCAGATACGAACAGAAGCTGTCCAGGGTAAACAGATTGGTTTTTTCTTCTTCCAGAGCCACAGTCTGAAATCCTGCATCTGCAATACTGAGTGCAAGGTCACTGTTATCTACAATGAAAATATATTTCTGATCGACTGTTTCCGGTTCAGTCCTCATGTACTGTTCGAACAGCCTTCTGAACATGTCATAATTCCTCCTCCCTTCGTAACATCATTACGGCGAAGAAATCGGGAACCGGAAAAAATCCATTGAAGCCAAAAAGTCATTCTGATATGATAATTGTGTGTATTAATATCACAACGATTGACTGCCTGCCGGATGCGCCAACACCCGGAGTCCAGGCGGTCATTTTCTTTTTCATCAAAAGATTTCCTCTTCATCCTTCCCTTTCACCTCATTCAATGTATCCGCCACAAGCCAGATCGTTTCCACCAGATCCGGATCGATTGTCTCTCCTGCAGTAATCCTGCAGAGCTGTTCCAGGATCTCCTTCATCTGATTTCTGAGTGCCTTATATATCCTCGGATTCGCCTGTACCTCGATTCTCCACCCAAGCAGCTGACGGATGATATAGTCCTGCTTAGTAAGCCCCGTCAGGCTGACTTTTGTGTCCAGGATACGGTTTTCTTCTTCAGACATCCGGAAAGCTACTGTTTTGTTTCTCCATCTGCCCCGTTCATCCCTCGCCTTCTGTGACATCGCCATCTTCCTCCTTTCTCAGTTCTTCCAGCAGTTTTACCATCTCCGTCTGTTTGGACGGAAACAGATGCGAATACCGGTATGTGATATCAATGCTCTCATGACCGACCCTGTCCGCAATAGCCTGTGCAGAGACCCCCATATTGATCAGCAGGCTGACATGGCTGTGCCGCAGGTCATGGATCCGGATCCTTTTAACGCCTGCCGCTTTCGACCCCCGGTCCATTTCATGATGAAGATAGTATTTTGTAACTTCGAAAATCCTGCCGTCCGGCTTGATGCCATAGAGACTGTCAATATAGTCACGCATCTCATCCACCAGAAATGACGGCATGCCGACTACGCGTACACTCTTTGGTGTCTTGGGATCCGTGATCACATCCGTTCCGTTCAGACGCTGATAGGACTTGGTGATGGAAACCGCGCCCTTCTCAAAATCGAAGTCATCAGGCGTCAATGCAAGCAACTCTCCTTCACGGATTCCGCACCAATAGAGCATTTCAAAAGCATAGTAGGAAACGGGCTTGTCCATCATTTCATCCGCAAACTTCTGATACTCTTCTTTGGTCCAGAAGTCCATTTCTTTCTGCTGGTCAGGTCCAAATCCTCCCGCCTTCTTGGCCGGGTTCTCCCTGAGATTGTAATAGCGGACCGCATGATTAAAGATTGCACTGAGCTGGCTGTGCACCTTATTCAGATAAGTACGGGAATAGGGCATGCCTTTTTCATCCCTGTAATTCAGAAGTTCGTTCTGCCATGCGATAACATCCCTGGCCTCAATATCTGCAATCGGTCTCTCACCGAACCAGGGAAGGATCTTTGTGCGGATCACATTTTCCTTCGTGATCCACGTGTTCTTTTTGAGCCTGTCCTTCCTGTCGACACAGTACTGCTCAATAAACACAGAGAACTTCATATTCAGATCTGCTGCCTTCTGCATGAGGAACTGACGCTCCCAGGCAAGTGCCTCCTTCTTCGTTGCAAAGTTCCGCTTCATCTTTTTCCTGCGGACACCATTACAGTCTTCATAATAGAACGAACAATACCATGTTCCTTTTTTCATATCCTTATACGCGGGCATCTTAATCCTCCTTTCTATCTGCAAGTCCGTAGACCTGCTCCTGGTAATACTTCCTGCTGACACGGCCTGCCACTGTCGTAAATCCCTTCTTTTTCAGCTCATCATTCCATTTGTGGATCATCTTGTAGGCAAGCTGCTTCGAAATGCCGAGCTCCTGTGCCAGCTCTTCTGCTCTGATAAATACACTTCCTGCCATTCCTGTTCCTCCTTTCCTGTATTGCAGTGATCAGTGCTGTCATCATCAGAATGATTGACTTCTGAATCTGATGTCTTACAGTATACTTTACTATATATGCTAATGTCAACATTTAATTTTACTTTACTCGTTAATTTGAAATATATTTCTTTACGTATTTTGATGAAGTTTATATTGCTTACAATAGCTTTCTATGATATATTGAAACTGCTCCATACTTCACTACATTGCTTAAAAACAATCCAAATTTGTCCTCCTGTTTGCAAAATGGGCACTGATGGACAATTTCGTATTATCACAAGAGAGGAAATAATCATGGCTGCTGGAAAACGTATCCGCTTTTTCAGAAATCTTCGTGGACTTAAGCAGAAGGAACTGGGAACTGCACTCGGATTCAGTCCCTCTACCGCCGAAGCACGCATTGCACAGTATGAAACCGAGCTCCGTCTTCCCAGAAAAGATTTGTTGACCAAGATCGCCTCCATACTCGGTGTGAGGACAGAAGCGATCAATGTACCGGACATCGACACCATGATCGGCTTCATGCATACATTGTTCGCGCTCGAGGACATGTACGGCATCAAAATAGGTGAGATCGACGGAGAAGTCTGCCTGCGTCTGGACCGGACAGACGGCCCCACCTTTGCCAGAAATCTCGATCTGTTTCTCCCCTGGCTAAGGCAGATGAAAAAGCTTGAAAAGGGAGAGATTACAAAGGAAGATTATGACTGGTGGCGTTACAACTACCCGGAAGGGGAGATCGTCAAACCAACACTGAAGCCCCTGAAATCGTCCGGTAATGCAGACAACTCTTCCTCAAATGAAGAGTGACGACCATGCCCTCTCTGATCAGAGGAACAGCTGTCTTCCCGTACTGTGCCGTACTGACCCAGTACCACAGCCCTTGTTCAGGCAGTGTCTGGGTCTCTGGACTTTTCCACAACGCAAAAAGCCCTCCGAACAACATTGTCGTTGCTCAGAGGGCATTTTTATGTCTTCTGTTATTAATGAATAATCAGCTATGGGGACCGATTGTGTTGAAAAGATATCTCTTCTTTACAGTCATCTGTCTGGTTCGATACGATTCGGTATCATTCTTCAAACCTGTAAGGAATAGTATCAAAACAGTATCAGAGCGTCTCCCCCGTGTCCTGGAGCCCAGTGTTTATGCGGGTCTCCGAGATTTTGCAAATTATTCGTACTCCACCGTTGCCGGGGGCTTGGGGGTGAAGTCATAGAGGACGCGGTTGATGCCGGGAACCTCTGCGATGATGCGCTGCACCAGGTGGTCGATCAGGTCTGCGGGCAGGTGCTCGACAGTGACTTCCATGACGTCGGTGGTGTTGATGGCGCGGATGATGCAGGGCCAGTCAAAGGTGCGCTTACCGTCTTTGATGCCGGTGGATTTGAAGTCCGGAACGACGGTGAAATACTGCCATACTTTGCCTTCGAGGCCGTTCTTTGCGAACTCCTCGCGGAGAATGGCGTCGGATTCGCGGACAGCTTCGAGGCGGTCGCGGGTGATGGCGCCGGGGCAGCGGACGCCCAGGCCGGGGCCGGGGAAGGGCTGGCGGTTGACCATGCTCTCGGGCAGGCCAAGGGCTTTGCCGACTTCGCGGACTTCGTCCTTGAAGAGGGTGAGGACGGGCTCTACCAGTTCAAAGCGGGAGGCAATGTCCTCGGGAAGGCCGCCGACGTTGTGGTGAGCCTTGATGCCGGCTTCGCTCTCAAGGATGTCGGGCCAGATAGTACCCTGTGCCAGGAAGGAGATGTCATCAAGTTTTCTTGCTTCTTCCGCGAAGACGTCGATGAACTCCTCGCCGATGATGTGGCGTTTCTGCTCCGGATCAGCGACGCCGGCCAGCTTGTCGAGGAAGCGGTCTGTGGCATCGATATAGATGAGGTTTGCTTTCATCTGATTCTGGAAAACCTCGATGACCTGCTCGGGTTCACCTTTGCGGAGCAGTCCGTGGTTTACGTGGACGCAGGTAAGCTTATCGCCGATTGCCTTGATCAGGAGGGCAGCGACGACGGAGGAATCAACACCGCCGGAAAGAGCCAGAAGAACCTTCTTATCTCCCACCTGCTCTGTGATCTCTTTGATCTGTTCGTCGATAAATGCCTGCGCCAGGGCAGGTGTCGTGATCCGTTCCATATTCTCCGGGCGTCTTCTTGTCTGCATAGCTTTTGGTCTCCTTTCCGGGCCTGAGCGGGTATCCGATTAATTGGGATCAACTATAAATTCCTTTTCGATTCACCGTGCATTCTCACTGCGCATTTCGTTCCATACACTGTGAAAATGGATAAATGAATATTGATAAATCCGGATTGCCTTCTCACCCCACCGACACTGATAGTCCCGTCGTTACAAACAGTTTTTTTATAAAAAATAAATATAACACATAAACTGAAAACTGCAAGAAAAAAGATTGCTGACAGCAGTATTTTTTCCTGCCATTTTTTCTGCGCTTCTTCCAGCAGTTTTTTCCTTGCAGTAACTTGTTCTGAAAATCTTAAAAGGATTGACCCTGCAGTTCTTTGGATTGTGCAGGATTTTCAGTCAGACCATTTTAACAGGATGAAGTATCCCGTCAACTGTTTCCGGTTAGATGGTTTCAGACGGAAAAAACGGCCGTCGACTGTTTCCGGCAGGATTGTTTCAGACGGAAGAAAACCGTCCCGTCGGCTGTTTCCGGTCATATTGTTTTAGCGGAAGGAACGGCCTCGTCGACTGTTTTCAGCGATTCACCCCGGGTTCCGCCAGATCATGTTTACAAAGGCATCCCTGTATCCGCTTTTTTTCAACAGGTCTTCTATCTGGTCCCATTTTTCAAAGAGGAGGTTTTTCTCCTTCTCTGACACTTCCAGGAAGGCATCCTCCCCTTTGTGGCGGACGCGGAGATCCTGAAAGCCCAGCTCATGCAGGGAGGTCTCAGCGGCTTCAGTCCGCTGAAGGATCCGGTCCGTGATCTTCTCTCCGGAGGGTGTGCGAGTCGCGAGGCAGGCATAGGCCGGCTTGTCCCAGGTGAAGAGTCCTGCCTCCCGGGATCGTCTGCGGATCTCCGCCTTTGTCAGACCGCAGAGCCTGAGCGGGGACAGCACAGAAAGCTCTTTCAGCGCCCGCATACCGGGACGGTCTGCTGCATCATCACTGGCATTGGTCCCATCTATGAGGACCTTATATCCGTCTGCCAGAGCCTGCCTGCTCACCGCGCCAAAGATACGTTTCTTGCAATGATAGCATCTGTCTGGTGGATTGGCCGTGACTTCATCACAGGACAGAATGTCAAGCTCCAGAATAACCGGTTCTACTCCGAGCGAACGGGCCAGACGAAGTGCGTCCTCCCTTTCAAAGGCCGGCTGAAAGGCGGAGCTCACATAATAAGCTCTGACCTCTGCGCCGCATCGGAGGGCTGCCCACAGCAGGAAGGAAGAATCCACACCGCCGGAGAATCCCAGCGCGACTCTTTTATTTTCCAGGAAAAAATCTTCTAATTTCATAAGTTTCATATTTCAAAAGTTTCATAAGCTTTCATAAGTCCCTTAGGCTGCTGTGTTCCGTGGCTCCCTGACTGTCGCATCCAGCAGGACGTATCAGTTCTTCCGCAGCCGATAGTGTTTCATCATGGAAAAGAAAAACTACCGCAAAAACAATCTGCGAGAAACGGAAGAAGCACAAAAGGAGGAAGGTCCGCGAAGCTGCTGCGGGAGAGGAAATGTAAAGCGTAAGAAATCAAAAAAGAGGTTCAGCCAACGGTATCAGATGATTCCTTTTTTCTTAAGCCAGCCGGAGGCATAGGGGCAGGTCGCGCGGATCTCGCCGCCCTGTTCTCTGATCTGGTCCACTGCCATCTGTACCAGCTTGCCTGCAACACCCTGTCCGGCAAGGGTCTCGCTCACATAGGTGTGGTCGATGGTAAAGATGCCGGGCTCATTTTCAGGAAAAGTGATCTCTGCAAGGATTTTTCCGTTCTCATCTTTGCTTTTGATACTGTGAGGCAATTTGATATACTCCATTTTTTCCTCCTTTTGTGCTGAAATGCGAATGGGTGGAGCGATGCAAAAGGGCGGAACCTGGTTCATAAATGTCCGCAGGTGCCCGCCAATGGCTGCAATCATAGCATTAAGGATAGCAGCTTACAGCAGATCCTCATTATAGACTGCTCTGCTGCCGCCGACGAATTTCGGGCGGCGGCGGGCGCAAATGATGGATGCCTCGCCAATCTTTTTCATCGAGATGCGAAGGGGGACGACAACGGGGCGGATGTGCATTCCGATGAGGGTCCCGCCGATATCGATCCCGGCATTAGCTTTCTGGCAGATCGTTTCCACGGCGACCGGATCATCAAAACTCTTATATGCGGTCGTGGCAAAGGAACCTCCCGCCTTCGGCTGGGGAATTACATTGACCTCTTCAAGTCCGTACAGTGTACAGGCTTCCCGCTCAAGGATCAGAGCGCGGCCAAGATGCTCACAGCACTGAGCGGCAAGATAGATTTTTCTCTCCTGCAGAGCCTGGTTGATCCCCGCAAAAAGCGCACCCGCTGCGTCCATGCTGGAATGACTACCGATCTTTTCTCCAAGGACTTCACTCGTGGAGCATCCAACCACGAACAGATCTCCTTTTTTGAGTTTTGCGCCGTCACAGACTTCTGCGGCTGCCTGATAAGCCTGCCGGCGGATCATGTCCAGTTCTTCACTCTCTACGCTGACCAGTTCCATTTCTTAGTGCCTCCTGCCAATTTCTGCTGTTCTCAAAATCTTTCCGGTATATTTCGGGATCTCCTGTTTCCTCAGGACCTTCCTGTTTTCTCAGGATCTCCTGTTTTTCTCAGAATCTCCTGTTTTTTCAGGATCTCACTGTTTTTCTCAGGATCTCACTGTTTTTCTCAGAATTTTTCCTGCATATTTCAGCATCTTTCCGCTTCTTATCGTGTCCCTGTTGATTTACTCATCCCTGCTGTAATTACCGCAGTCAATTGCTGTAGTCAAATATAGTGCTTATTCTGTCCTGTCACCTGCAGAAGATCCTGTTAAAGGAATCCAGCAATCCTCCCCGGAAGCAAAGCAGCAAAGAACCGGCCACGCCAAGCAGCGCCTGCATTATCTCCATGGGCAGCTTCATCATTGCGTACTCAAACGTGCTGTACACATAGATCTTGCCAAGTGTATAGAGGGTCACCATGATCACTGCGCCGACAAGGACCGAGATCAGCGCAGACATTCTGCGGTTCCCCAGAAGGATATGGCGGAACAGGAAGGCGATCGCCGCTGCCTGCAGACCGTGCGCTGCGAGAGAGACAAACATGGGAAGGGGATAAAAAATAAAATCACCCAGAAAAGCGCCGATTCCGCCGACGATAAAGGCGGCAAAAGGATCCAGCAACAGGGAGGCTGTGCAGATCACGACATCGTTCAGGTAAAGATGTCCGCCGGGGACAGGGATGCCAAAAGCACAAAGCGCGATGTTCATCCCCATGAAGATCGCTGTGACAGTGATCCATTTTACTTTATCTGTTTCCCGCAGAGATCTGATTTGAGTTTTATGGGCTGTTGTTCCTGTCATTTTCCTGCCTCCTGACAGATAGGATTCTCCCTTATTTCTAAAAACCATCTATACAACAATAATAAAAGACCAGAAATAAGAGCTGTTACAAACTGTTGTATAAGCGGTTTGTAAAATCAGTTTGTAAAAGATGTTATGAAAGCTGTTTGTAAATCTGTCTGTAAAAGAATCTGTTTGTAAAAGATGTTTATAAATATTGTTTGAACCCTTACCTTACCAAACAAAAATACTACTAAAATATAATGCTAAAATCCGGAGCTCAGCCGGAACCGTAAAACAAGTCTTGTCCAGTCTGTCCTTCAGTCCCGGAAAGATACTCATCCACGGCAACAAGTATAGGTGCAAACTGGCCTTATAAAAAGTGCCAGTTTAGATGTTTTTAACCAGTCCACTTTGAATTGTCAAAGAAAAGCACCCGCAGGGTATACTGACGAGGTGCTTCTCGTGATTATTCTATTTCCGAAAATTATCCGAAAAGTTCAGTCGTGCTTTTCCATAAAGATCTTGCGGGTCACAAAATTATAGACCATGACAATGCCTGTCGCTCCGATCTTTGCCAGGATCTCAGCACCTCTGGCGGGCAGCAGTGCCTGGAGCTGTGTCCAGTTTCCGTAGATCAGTTCCACACAGATAAAGAGGATCAGCTCATTGAGTCCCAGACCGATTATGCTGAGGATCAGATAAATGGTAAATTCCCTTTTTCTGGACAGGTCGTCTCTGCGGACAAAGACGTATTTCATGCTGAGCAGATAATTGACAATGACCGAGACGGAAAAACCGATCACACCTGAGATCAGATAAGGGATCCCTATGAAGTTGCATATCGTATACAGCCCTGTATCGATCACAAAGCACAGGGCGCCGACGACGCCGAATTTTAAAAACTGTTGAATGATTGCGCCCAAATCCTCTTGTCCTCTCCTGTTTTCTGTCTCCCGGTTCCGTAACCGTTCAGGATTATTCCTGCTACCGTTTCCGCGGCCGCTCAGGATCATTCTGTCTCCCGGTTCCGTAACCGTTCAGGATCATTCTGTCTCCCGGTTCCGCGGCCGATCCGGTTTTTCTGTCTTTAATCAGTATTTATTGATATGTACCTTGCTGAAAGGAAGTTCCTCCATACTCCGGGCAGGAATCTGTTCATCCGGCATACCCAGGGAGAGGATCGCTTCGAGGCGGCACTCTGAGGGGAACTGCAGGAAGTTGCGAATAAAGTCCTCTGTGCTCTCTCCGTCGATCGCGTCTCTGCCCCTGCCCTGGATCCAGCAGCTTCCCACGCCGAGGGCAGAAGCCATCAGGTGCATGTTGGCCATGACAACGCTGCAGTCCTCGATCCAGGTATCCGACAGTTCTTCATTCCCCACCACAATGATGGCGGCATCCGCGCCTGCCAGCATACGGGAGGATCCCTTCAGGCGGCAGCCGGACAAATTGATCAGCATATTTTTGTCACGGACAACGATCAGATCCCAGGGCCTTATGGATCTGCTGGAAGCAGAGGAAAGGCCTGCCATGATGATCTGGTTGAGTTTCTCCATCGGCACCGGTTCGCCGGTGTAGCTGCGGATGCTGCGTCTGTTTAAAAATACATCCATCATTTCCTGATTGTTTTCATTCATACCTTCAGGTCAACCTCCTGTCTTTTCAGCTTTAATCTGTTCCGGTTTAATCTGTTCCGGCTGCAGTCCACTTCTTTTTATGCGCCTTATTCTTGTCTGTGTGGATTTTTTACAGCATTACTTTTAGCGATACCTTTTAAAACTTATACCACTCTTTTTGCGTTTACATCATTTATAACATTTCTTTCTGCACAGCGCAAATCTGGCACAGGTTTTCGCGCAGGAAATGGCACTTCGGGTGATCCGAAATGTCATGCTGTCATGCATAGCGGAACCTGCGGATCGGTTCCATAATGGCCGCCAGCATCAGGGTCTGGACAGGGATCATCACCAGCTCCTTCACAAGCCTTGCGGAAAGGACCGCGATAAAGCCGTTTCCATATAACATGGACAGCCAGATACTGTTGAGCAGGATGCCGCAGATCACCGTATAGACGATCTGGGCGGCAAGGATCCGCTGCAGTGTCGGTTTTCTCCCGTGAAGCATTAATCCGAAGATAATGCCGGACACCATGGAAGTGATCGTGAAGCCGGGGAAAAACGGGCCGGTCGGTTTGAGAAAGTATCCTCCCAGATCAGAGAGGGCGCCCACTGCTCCCCCGATAACAGGTCCGAACAGATATCCAGCGATCGCGACAGGAAGCGAAGCAAACCGGATCTCGATGATGTCGGTCAGCGGAATCTTGAAAAAGCCAAGGACAATGGCCGCTGCTGTCAGGAGTCCCGCATTTGTCAAAACATGAATATCACGAAACGGGGCTGTCAGATCACCCTGGCCGCGGTTTCCCTTTTTTCTCTCTTCGGTATTCTTTGTATTCTTTTTTTCTTCTTCTGCCGTATTCCTGTTGGAACTGTCTTTGTACATAAAAAAGCACCTCCTCTGCAGTATTCTCTCCATTACTACATCGGAGGCGCTCTGACGCTTTAGACGTAGCAGCGGGAATCGGCCGCGGAACCGCAAGGATCAGTGTCATTACAATGGCACTCCTTTTCGTCCTGGTGACAACTCCCTGTTCACCGGGCACTTAACGCTCCGCAGTCTACTCTGCACGAAATCATTTTTTGTTTATAACAAAACTTATTCCGGATTCCGGAATGTCTTACTTCTCAATGTCTTACTTCTCAGTGCGGCTGCTCTCTCTCTGGATGACGTCATGTGCGCCGCCTTCAACAATGCTGGTGGCAGAAACAAGTGTAAGTTTTGCCTTCTGCTGGAATTCGGGGATCGTCAGCGCTCCACAGTTGCACATGGTGGATTTGACCTTGAGGATGGTCTTCGCGACGTTTTCCTTGAGGGGGCCTGCATAGGGAACATAGGAGTCCACGCCTTCCTCAAAGGTCAGCTTCTTGTCGCCGCCGAGGTCATATCTCTGCCAGTTGCGGGCGCGGTTGGAGCCTTCACCCCAGTACTCCTTGACAAAGGTGCCGCCCACGAGGAGCTTTTCTGTCGGGCTCTCATCGAAACGGGCAAAGTAGCGTCCGAGCATTACGAAGTCCGCGCCCATGGCAAGAGCCAGAGCGATATGGTGGTCATAAACGATACCGCCGTCGGAACATACGGGGATGTAAATGCCTGTCTCTTTGTAGTATTCATCGCGGGCCTTGCAGACCTCGATCAGGGCAGTCGCCTGGCCGCGTCCGATACCCTTGGTCTCGCGTGTGATGCAGATGGAACCGCCGCCGATACCGACCTTGATGAAGTCCGCGCCGCATTCCGCGAGGAAGAGGAATCCCTCCTTGTCCACGACGTTGCCCGCGCCGACCTTTACCGTATTGCCGTATCTCTCGCGGATCCAGGCAAGCGTCACCTTCTGCCACTCGGAAAAGCCCTCGGAGGAATCGATGCAGAGGACATCGGCGCCCGCTTCGACAAGGGCAGGTACACGCTCTTCATAGTCCCTGGTGTTGATTCCCGCACCGACGACATAACGCTTATGGGCATCCAGCATTTCACCGGGGTTCTCCTTGTGCGCATCGTAGTCCTTGCGGAAGACAAAAGAGACGAGCCGGCCGTCACTGCTGATGACAGGAAGCGAGTTGATCTTGTTGTCCCAGAGGATATCATTTGCCTCGCTGAGGGTCACGCCCTCGGGAGCGGAGACGATCTTGTCGATGGGGGTCATAAAGGTAGATACCTTTGTGGAGGGAGCCATACGGCTGACGCGGTAATCGCGGCTGGTGACAATACCCACGAGCCGGCCGCTGGCCGTTCCATCGTCTGTGACCGCAACAGTGGAGTGTCCGGTCCTTTCCTTGAGCGCCAGAATGTCCATCAGCGTGGCGTCAGGGCAGATATTGGAATCGCTGGGAACAAATCCAGCCTTGTAGCCCTTCGCGCGGGCGACCATGGCCGCCTCGTCCTCTACAGACTGGGAACCGTAAATAAAGGAAACACCGCCGCTCTGAGCGAGGGCGACCGCCAGACGGTCGCCGGAAACAGACTGCATGATTGCGGAAACCATGGGAATCGTGAGCTCAATGGCAGGCTTTTCACCCTTGCTGTATTTTACGAGCGGAGTTTTCAGAGAAACGTTTGCCGGCATGCATTCACAGGATGAATATCCGGGAATAAGGAGGTATTCATTAAAGGTGTGTGAAGGTTCATTGATGTAGATTGCCATGTGGTCTGTCCTTTTCCTTTCCTTTCCGGGCTTATGCAGCCCAGGCACATGTCTCCCGGTTTTGGGACGGACACAGCCTCTGCTTTTCAGCCCATTCATTTCTTCTTATCTTTCTGTTAATTTTTCTTCATTTTTTGGAGATTTCAGCAAGTATACTATCAGGCAAAGAGAAATGCAATACCTGATTTCAAAAATTATTTCCCTGTTTCCGCCTGCTCCTTTCCCTGTTTCCGCCTCTGATCCCGGTAATGATCCCGGTTATAATCCTGCCCTTTGATCCTCCGGCTCTGATTTTCCGGCAAATCTGATAAAATGCGAAAAGCCCGGTCCTGAAAATAATACATTTATACCAGACACATGTTATAATTAATGCTGAGATAAAAAACTCAGAAGCTGGAAATATATGAACTGTGCAGATTATAATCTGCGGTCCCTGCCTGAAGAAAAAAACAGGGCTTCTAAAGAAGGAAATCCCGGATCCGTCCATCCGGCTGTTGTACTTTGTACCAAAAAGGGGGTGCATTCATGTTAAAAGATTTTGTCAAAGCCGCAAAACCTGAAGAAGAACAGATTACAAAGGAAGTAAAACAGGCACGGGAAAAGCTGGCCGTCTATCAGATGAAGATCAAAGAGGCCAAACTCCCCGTCATGGTGATCTTTGAGGGGTGGGGGTCAGCAGGTAAGGGAAGTGTGATCGGCCGCGTGATCCGCAGTATCGATCCCCGTTTTTTCACTGTCAAAACAATGGGAGATCCATCACCTCAGGATATGCGCTATCCATTCCTGTACCGCTATATGAAAGAGATCCCTGAGGCAGGAAAATTTGTTTTCTTTGATACTTTCTGGATGGAGGAGGTCACCGGGCAGAAAATGTCCGGCGAGATCGATGAAAAGACTTATGCCAGACGCGTGCGCAGCATCAATACGACCGAGAGATCCCTTACTGACAACGGCTATCTGGTGATGAAATTCTTTTTCCATATCAGTAAGAAGACCCAGAAGAAACGTCTCCAGGCTCTTCTGGACGACAAGAGTACTGCCTGGCGAGTGGATGAGAATGACATTCTCGAAAACAAAGAGTACAAAAAATATCTGGAGACCTACGACAGGTATCTGGAGGACACAAACCGGTCCGCAGCCCCCTGGTATATCATCGACGCCTCCGACAAAAAGTGGGCGGAGCTGCAGGTTCTGCGTTTCCTGAATCAGGGGATAGACACCGCGCTCAAGAATCACTCTCTGGCAGTCCCTATCCTGCAGAATACCTTCCGCCTGAACAAGATACCTCTTCTGTCCGAGATCTCCCTGGCCGACAAGACCATCTCCGACGAAGAGTACCGCAAGGAACTCGACAGACTTCAGAAAAAACTCAGGGATCTGCACAACGAGCTGTACCTCAAAAAGATCCCGGTCATCATCGCCTACGAGGGGTGGGACGCAGCCGGCAAGGGGGGCAATATCAAGCGCATCACCGCGGCTCTTGATCCCCGCGGATACGAGGTGCAGCCGATCGCAAGCCCCGAGCCTCATGAAAAAGCCCGGCATTTCCTCTGGCGTTTCTGGACCCGCCTTCCCAAGGACGGACATATTGCCATTTTTGACCGCACCTGGTACGGACGCGTCATGGTTGAGCGACTGGAAGGCTTCTGCTCGGAGAATGACTGGCAGCGCGCCTACAATGAGATCAACCAGTTTGAAAAGGAACTCGCAGAATGGGGGGCGGTCATTATCAAATTCTGGGTGCAGATCGACAACGAGACCCAGCTGGCCCGTTTCACCGACCGGCAGAACACACCTGAAAAGCAGTGGAAGATCACGGATGAGGACTGGCGCAACCGGGAAAAATGGCCCCAGTACGAGCAGGCTGTCGACGAAATGCTCCAAAAGACCAACACATCCTTCGCTCCCTGGTATATACTGGAATCCAATGATAAAAAATACGCCCGTATCAAGGCTCTGCGCATAGTAGTAGAAGCCCTGAAAAAGGCAGTCGAGAAAAAATGATCGGAAATGATCGGGAAAGGCCCGAACCTGCCGGCATGGCGGGCTGTGTCCCGGAAATAGTTTAACAGCCCGGCAGTCCGACTTCTTTCAAAACCTGCAGCAGTTTCAGCAGTTTGTGCAATAATCCCAAAACAGGAGGTAAACCCATGATCCGTAGAGGAAACGAATGTCAGATCGAATACCGCGAACACATGAGAGATGGTGACGGCACTGTCCAGCTGACCAATTTTATCACCGGCCCTGCAGAGCTCTGCGGGAAGGGACGTCTTTTTTCCAGGCTTACCCTGAACCCCGGCTGCGGGATCGGCTATCATGTACATGAAGGCGATTCAGAACTTTTCTTTATTCTCAAGGGAACCGCAGAATACAGCGACAACGGAACCATCTGCCAGGTCTCGGCAGGCGATGTGACGATCTGCCCTCCCGGACAGGGACATTCGATCACCAACAAGACAGAGGAAGTTGTGGAGGTCATTGCTCTGGTCGTATATGAATGATCCTGTAGATCTCCGGGAAAGGAACTGCGTAAGCTACAGCGTATACCTGTATTCCCGCGTACCGTTCAAAATATGAATGACCTTTCGAATTCTTATGAAAGGACTTCTTAAGAGAGGAACCCTATGATCACACTCGTTGTTACAATCATTCTTTTTATTCTTTTTTTGAGAGTGCTGGCCTTTGTTTTTGCAGCAGGTCTGAAAATACTCGGCTGGATCCTGGGGGCTGCCGGCTTCCTGATCAGCATTGCTGTCGCCATCTATTTCATCGGATTTTTCTTTGATGCCCTTCCAATCCTGTGCCTGATCGGTGTTTTCCTGATTGCCAACAGGGGACGGTAAGTCCGACGCGCAGCACTTGCAGGCAGGATCCTGACAATCAAATATCCAACCTGTCCGGCCGGAGAGCGATCCGGCGCAATCGTTCAAAAAAATATTCGGGAGGGAAGAGCTGAGCTCTTCCCTCCCGAATCTGTTTATCCGGAACAAACTTATCCGGAACAAACTTATCCGGATCAACCTTATCCCGATCAGCCTTATCCAAATCAGCTTATCCGGAACAATCTTATCCCGATCAGCCTTATCCAAATCAGCTTATCCGGAACAATCTTATCCCGATCAGCCTTATCCAAATAAGTCTTTTCCCGAGCGATCTTATTCAGCTTTATTCATGCTCTCACCCGATGTCCAGGGGTCAGGTATAAATTATGGCATGGATTTATGATTTATCATTTACAGTTCGCAGTTGCCCACCGTGCGGGGGAAGGGCAGGACGTCGCGGATATTGCCCATGCCGGTGAGGTACATGACGCAGCGCTCAAATCCCAGTCCGAAGCCCGCGTGGCGTACACTTCCGTAACGGCGCAGGTCAAGGTAGAACTGGTAGCTCTCCTTGTCAAGTCCCAGCTCATCCATGCGCTTCTCAAGTTTCTCGAGGTCCTCTTCACGCTGGCTGCCGCCGATGATCTCGCCGATTCCGGGCACCAGGCAGTCCATAGCCGCAACGGTCTTTCCGTCGTCGTTGAGCTTCATATAAAAGGCCTTGATCTCCTTGGGATAGTCTGTGACAAAGACAGGGCGCTTGAACTCCTTCTCGGTGAGATAGCGCTCATGCTCGGTCTGCAGGTCGCAGCCCCAGGATACCTTGTAGTCAAACTCATCGTTGTGCTTTTCGAGGATCCGGACAGCTTCCGTGTAAGTCACATGACCGAAGTCGGAGTTGAGCACATGGTTGAGGCGGTCCAGCAGACCCTTGTCAATGAACTGGTTAAAGAAGTTCATTTCCTCAGGCGCATTCTCCAGAACATAACGGATGATGTACTTGAGCATGTCCTCAGCGAGCTGCATGTTGTCCGTGAGATCCGCAAAGCAGAACTCGGGCTCGATCATCCAGAACTCCGCCGCGTGACGTGTCGTATTGGACAGTTCCGCGCGGAAGGTCGGGCCGAATGTATAGACATTGCGGAAGGCAAAGGCATAGGTCTCGACGTCGAGCTGACCGCTGACGGTCAGGTTGACGGGCTTGCCGAAAAAGTCCTGGGAATAATCGACCTTTCCATCCTCTGTCATCGGGAGTTCCCCGAGGGGAAGAGTCGTGACCTGGAACATTTCGCCAGCGCCCTCTGCATCGCTCCCGGTGATGATGGGAGAATGCACATAGACAAAGCCTCTCTCCTGGAAAAATCTGTGGATCGCATAGGCGATCAGCGAACGGACACGGAATACCGCTGTAAATGTGTTCGCACGGACTCTGAGATGGGGGATCGTGCGGAGATATTCAAACGTGTGGCGTTTTTTCTGCAGCGGATAATCGGGAGATGACGCACCCTCTACCTCAATCTTTTCTACCTGCATCTCAAAGGGCTGTTTTGCCCTGGGTGTCAGTACGATCGTGCCTGTCGCGATAACCGCAGAACCGATATTCAGTTTTGCAGCCTGCGCAAAATTCTCCAGTTCATTCGAATAGACCAGCTGCAGAGTCTGAAAACAGCTTCCGTCGTTCAAAGTGATAAAACCGATCTTTTTGGAGTCGCGGTTCGAGCGGATCCATCCGCCCACAGTCACTTTCTTATCTGCGTATTTTTCTTTATCGGCAAAAAGATCTTTAATCTCAGTAAGACTGTATTCCTGTCTCATGTCAGTAGTAATGTCCTCCCCTTTATTCTGTTTATTCGTTTCCGGCCGCACCCTGACCGGGGCAGGTTCATGAAACGTTTCGTTTATTCTGCCGGCGGCTCAGTTGTCATGAAGCGCCGCCATGTCTGCGGTTACTCCCGTGGAAGCAGATTCAGCAGCCCCCTCCGCTGCAGTCTCTTCTGTGGACGCAGATTCAACGGCATCTTTATCAGAGGCATCTTCATCAGCAGCTTCCGAAGTCGATGCTGCTTCCGCAGTTTCGCCGGAGGCGGCTTCCTCAGCTGTCTGAGCGGTAGAAGAGGTCAGTGCGGTATCCGCTTCAGGGCTTTCGTCTTCTGAAGGCTCCTCCACCTCACAGCGGTCATAGAGCCAGTCGAGCACGTTCTTGGTCATCAGGTCATCCCTGAGGGATTCTCTGATCAGGCGGCGTACATCCTCTTCTTTTTCCACAGAAGAATCGGAGGCGACGTACTCCGAGATCACTTTCTTTACCTCCTCCTCGGAAGGATTGAGCTCTCTCTCGTCAGCGATCGCCTGCAGGATCAGTTCCTGCCTGGCGTAATATCTGGCCATCTCGCGGATCATTTCCTCATAATTGTCCTCCGAAGCGCCATAAACAGCAGCCATGTAGGAAGGAAGATCCATATATCTCATCAGAGCCTGGTACTGGAGTCTCCGGGACTCGAGATTATAATATTTCTCCACGAGATTCTCGGGGAATTCCTGCTTAAAGGTGCTGCCTTCGATCAGCTTTGTGATGATCGCGGACAGAACAGAGTTCTCGTAGGAAGACTCTCTCTCTTCAATGATATTGCTGCGGATGTAGTCCTCATAATCCTTCACGGTGCTGACTGCCAGGCCGAAGGAATTCGTGAGATTCTGGCCCTTGACGAAATCGTCGTTCAGTTCGGGAATGACGTTCTTGACGATCTTGTTGACCGTTACTGTAAAGACGGCATCCTTTCCTGCCAGACTCTGCTCTCCATAATTCTCAGGGAATTTCAGTTCCAGATCCCTTGTCTCACCCTTCTTGGCGCCGATCAGGCCGTCTTCAAAGCCCTCGATAAAAGTATCCGATCCGATCTCCAGATCGTAGGTACCGCTGCCGCCCTCGATCTCCTCGCCGTCGACCTTGCCGACAAAATCGATCGTCACGATATCGCCTTCCTTGACTTTGCGGTCCACTTCTTCGGTGTAAGCGCGGTTTTTAAGCTCGAGGCTGATCCTCTCCTGTACTTCGTCATCCGTGGGATCGACAGGTTTTCTGACCTCAACTGTCGTATGTTTATATTTCTCCGGAAGCTCCACGTAATCCTTTGCCGTGAGCCCGGACAGATAAGCGTCATCCAGTTCTTCCCATGAAAGGACTTCTTCCTCTTCCGCCGCAAATTCTGTCGCTGCTGTCATTGCTGTCTCTGCAGCGGCTTCTGCTGTCGCCGCAGTCGCTGCGGTATTACCTGCAGCGGCCGGAGCTGTACTCTGAGAACCGCAGCCTGCTGCAGACAGGCACAGGATCACTGCGCCTGCAATTAATGCAAACATCTTATTTTTCATTCCATTCCTCCATGCGGATTTAAGGGGCTGTAAACGAATTTATTGTTGACAGGCCATAAAGATAATAACTGCTATAGTTTATCACAGGTAAAAAGAACTGAAAAGGGCAGAAATCTGAAAAAAAGGTGAAACTGCCCGGGGCTGCCCGGGAAGAACCGGTCCTGCCTGGGAAAAGCCAGCCCTGCCCGGGAAGATGCGTCATCCTTTACTTCCTCCTTGTTTTGGCAGAAAAAGAATGTTAGAATATCTTTGTTTATAGCTGTTTTTCCCACAGCCAGACTAAAAATATAAATGATTATAAATGGAGGGGTTTATTTTGAGCCGTGTAACAATTATTATGCTTATCATTCTGGTCATCCTGATCGCAGTTCTTATTTTCCTGTATTTTTATGGAAAGAAGCTGCAGGCGAGACAGACCGAGTCGGAAGCACAGATCCAGGCCATGAAACAGCCCATGACGCTGCTGGTCATCGATAAAAAAAAGCTGAAGCTGAAGGAATCCGGTCTTCCCGACCAGGTCATCCAGCAGACGCCATGGTATGCGAAGCGCTCCAAGGTCTGTGTCGTAAAGGCCAAGGTCGGACCACAATTTGTCAATTTTATGTGCGATGATAAAATCTTTGACCTTATACCTGTCAAGAAGCAGGTCAAGGCTATGGTAAGCGGTATCTACATCGTCGAGGTAAAGGGCCTGCGCGGCCGCCTGCAGACAGACGGAACCCCTAAAAAGAAGTCTCTCCTCGAAAAGCTTCAGGAAAAGGCAGGCGCAAAGCCCGTCGAATAAAACACCGTCGAGCAGAATACCGTCGAATAGAATGCTATCGAATCAAATTCTGTCGAGCAGAATGATCGAATAGAATGATCAAGACATGTTTATTCAAGACTCGCTCCCGTAAAAAGTGCAGCCGGCCGTCAGGCAGGCTGCACTTTTATTGTCACAGAACAGATATGTATATAGTCAGGCTCCATGGTGAGTGTATATTTTACTCTGACATGGATCCTGTCTTTACGGGCTCCTCTCTCAAGAAGAGCGATCTTCTCCGTCCGGATCACCATAGGGATCCGGCCAAAAGGAGTAGCATAATCGCATTTCACTGCAGGCAGGGAAGGGTCAAATATCATCCTGGTCCTGACAGGGCCGCTGCGTTCCAGCTCGAGCAGTGTCCGCGACAGAAACAGGCTGATCTCTTCTTCCGGGTCTTCAAGGCTGCAGCAGCGGAATTCATAACCGTCCCCGCTGACAATCTGCACTCCCCTGTAAACAGAGATCATCTCCTGCGTATTCCCGTCCGGATCCGTCTGTCTCCCCTGAATGGTCAAAAGGACCTGACAGGAATCCGTTTTTTTATCAGAACCATCGGCTTTCATTCTGCTCCCCTGAACCAGACGCACATCCAGCGGGCACACTTCACGTCTTACACTCTGAAAACAAACGCATATCCCGCGGACACATTCCTCCGTCTTACACTCTGAAAACAGACGCATATCCCGCGGACATTTTCCCCCATCCCGCACTCTGAAACCAGACGCGTATCCTGCGGACATGCCGTCTCTGTTTCATCTTTTGTCCGCGCCAAAGCCCGGCTCCGGAGAATACTTGTAGATATCTATTTTTTCGGCGGAGAGAATCCCGTACTTAATGATGGAGTTGGCAAACTGTCTGAACTGGCCTGCCATGTCACTGACATAAAAACGATACTGGGGTTCGGAACTGCCCAGAGCAGGGCGTTCTCCTGCCAGCAGGGAGTGCTCTTCGAGAAGGCGGCGGAGCTCCACCGCAGTCTCATAGGCAGGGTTGATCAGCGTGACCCCTTCACCTGCCGCCCGCCCGATCGTTTTTCGGATCAGGGGATAATGTGTGCAGCCCATGATAAGGGTATCGATCTCCTGATCAAGGAGCGAAGCCAGGTAGCGGCGGGCGATCTCATCCGTCACGGGATCTTCCCACAGGCCCTCTTCCACAAGAGGCACAAAGAGGGGGCAGGGTTGTCCGAAGACCTTTGCTTCAGGCATGATCTGCCGGATATACTCCGTATATGTACCGCTCAGGACAGTGGCCTTGGTGCCGATAACACCGATCCGGCCGTTCCTGGTGCTGGAGACGGCTGTCTTGGCCCCCGGGCGGATCACTCCGATCACCGGGACCGGGCATTCCGGCTCTATTTCCGGAAGAGCATACGCGCTCGCCGTGTTGCAGGCGATAACAATCGCCTTGACATTCTGTTCAAGCAGAAAACGGACGATCTGACGGGAATAACGGGTAACAGTTTCCCTGGACTTGCTGCCGTAGGGCACCCTGGCCGTGTCCCCGAAATATACGATCTTCTCTTTGGGCATCTGGCGCATGATCTCTCTGGCCACTGTCAGCCCTCCGATCCCGGAATCAAACACGCCGATGGGCATTTCTGCATTCAGTTTTCTGTCTTTTTCCATATACGAACACTACTCTTCCAACTACGGAGATCCAGGTGCAGAAGCCTCCTGGCGGATTACTCTTTCATCTCCTTATTGCTGCATTTTGCGGATCTGGCTGAGGATGTAATCGCGCTGCCGGTCAATATGATCCCTGGCAGCTCTGGAGGCAGTCTCCGAGTCTCCCTCGAGGACGGCCTGACAAATCACCCGGTGTTCTTCGATAAGCTCTTCGTAATGAAGATCGTCCCGGATATACTCATAACGGAATCTGTAAATCGTATCGGCCAGACCTGTCATCACCTGATCGAGCCTCCTGTTTCTGGCGGCCGCTGCGATGACATCGTGAAAATGGACATCGTTCTCGGCGATTTCCTGCTGGTCTCCAAACCTGGTACTGGCTTCAAATGCGTCTCTGGACCGGATAAGCTCCTTTTTTTCCTCTTCCGTGATCCTCTGACTCGCCAGAGAAGCACACAGCTGGTCAAGAGCACTGCGCACTTCCATCACATCCTGCAGGTCCTCTTCCGTTATTCTTGCAACGCGGGCCCCGCTTCCCGGCGTGATCGCCACCAGTCCTTCCAGTTCCAGTTTGCGTATCGCTTCCCGGATCGGCGTTCTGCTCGTCCCCAGGATCTTTCCCAGACGTACCTCGGTCAGCCTCTCACCCGGATGCAGTTTCCCCGTCAGGATCAGTTTTCTCAAGGTCAGAAAAGCCGTCTCCCGTAAAGGTATGGACTGCTGATCATCCAGCGTCGGCATCGCGTCGGGAATCACAGCCAGAAATTCCTTTTCACTACTTCTCCTCTTTTTCTGCTCTGGCATAAGCACCTCCATCAGCAGCTCTTGCACAGCACAATATCACCGGACCGGCCTGCATACAAAGGTCCGGCATCCAGCTGCCATTTCTGTCTGCAGAAAGGCTCCCCTTGCCACTTCTGCCATCTGTTCTGTCTCAAAAATGGAATAGACTGTCGGTCCGCTCCCGCTCATACGAGATGCAAGAGCTCCGGCATTTATAAAATAGTCTTCAATCCTGCCAATGATTGGAAGACTCCCCCCTGTAATTATCTCCAGTACATTTTCACAGCGGCGCGCAAGCCCCCCCAGGTCGCCCGCTGCAAGGGCCTCGATCTGGCCGTCGATATCCGGATGCGGATAGCTCTCCAGGGCATCCAGAGCCCTGTAAACCTGAGCAGTCGAGGCGCCCGCTTCAGGCTTGACCAGTACAATGGCACATTCCGGCATGGGCGGCAGCGGTGTGAGGATCTCCCCGATCCCTTCCGCCAGCCTGGTCCCTCCGGCAATACAATATGGAATATCCGCTCCCAGCTTTACCGCCAGCTGCATCAGTTCCCGGTCTGTCACCTCCGGAAGAAGGAGGTCACGGACAGCACAAAAAGCCGCTGCGGCATCAGTGCTGCCTCCGGCTAGCCCTGCCGCCATGGGGATCCTTTTTGTCAGACGGATCTCCACATCTGCACACAGGTCATAGGTCTCCTTCATCATCCTGACGGCCCGGCAGATCAGATTGTCTCCGCCGGCAGGTGTAAGCCCGCTCTCATCACAAAGAACGATCACGCCGCCGCTGCCCGGGTCAACGGGTTCTTTCACAGTAAAGGTAAGGGTATCGTGCAGATCGATCTGCTGCATGATCATCCGAAGCAGATGATATCCATCCTCTCTGGTTCCTGTCACATCCAGACCGAGATTGATCTTCGCAAAGGCGTCCCTGGTCACTGTTTTTATCATGCAAACACCCCTTGTCTGCCGCGCAGCGGGCACTTATAGAAAGTTCATAAATACTTATACTTACAAATACTTATACTTACAAATACTTATAAATGCGTTTACATAAATGCTTTTAAAATGATTATAGAAAACTTATAAATAAATTTATAAATAACCTTTATAAAAAAGCTTATAAAAAGCTTGTGAAAAGCCTTGGAAGCCTGGAATCGATGGTACCCGCTCAGGAATGAACGATCCCTGTCAGATCTGCGGCGCGCTCTATACCATGGGAGGCGCACCATTCCTCCATCCCTTTTACGATCCTGACCGTCGTGCAGGGATCGTGGAAATTCATGGCTCCCACAGCGATCGCAGAGGCACCCGCCATCATAAACTCGATGGCATCCTCAGCCGTAGCGATCCCTCCCATGCCGATGACGGGGATCGATACCGCCTGGGCTGCCTGCCATACCATACGCACCGCGACCGGTTTGATCGCGGGTCCCGACAGCCCTCCTGTCTTATTGGCCAGGACAAAAGACTGCCTCTCAATATCTATTTTTATCCCGGTGATCGTATTGATCAGGGAAATCGCGTCCGCACCGCCGGCTTCCGCTGCTTTTGCCATCTGTGCGATGTCCGTCACATTGGGAGTCAGCTTCATGATCACGGGCTGCGCCGCCTCTTTTTTTATCCTCTGCGTGATGTCATACAGCATATCCGGATTCTGACCAAAAGCGATCGCTCCCTCGCGGACATTGGGACAGGACACATTGATCTCAAGCATGTCGACAGCTTCATTCCGGAGCCTGCGGACCACATCCAGATAGTCCTCGACGCTCCTGCCGCAGACATTGACGATCACCTTCGTGTCCACAGTGCTCAGAAAAGCGAGGTCGCGCTCCACAAATACCTCGACACCGGGATTCTGCAGTCCGATGGCATTGAGCATACCGGCACTCACCTCAGCGACACGCGGAGTGGGGTTTCCCGGCCAGGGGACATTGGAGACGCCCTTGGTCACGACCGCCCCCAGACACCCGAGATCGATAAATTCCGAATATTCCAGGCCGGAGCCAAAGGTCCCCGAAGCTGTGAGGACAGGGTTTTTAAAAGTGACGCCCGCAATGGTCACAGACATATCAGGTGCCTTCATTCTTGCTCCTCTCTCGGAAACTGTAAAAACGTGTATGTAATGAGGTTTTTTTTGTCAAAATCTCCTCAGTCCAGATCTACATCGTCCGCCATAAAGACAGGTCCCTCGACGCAGACTCTCGCATTATTCACGCGGGAATGGGCGTCTGTGCGGGTCGTCTTTGTCACACAGCCCAGACATACACCGACTCCGCAGGCCATTCTCTCTTCCAGGGACAGGTAAGCGGGGATTCCCTTTTCTCCGGCATATTTTTTGACAGCCCGAAGCATGGGAAGCGGACCGCAGGCACAGATCACATCCGCTGCAGTACCGTCCGCCCGGACCGCGTCCAGTACATTACCCTTTGTCCCGGCGCTGCCGTCCTCTGTGGCGATCAGGACACGGGCATAGCGTTCCATCTCCTCCCTGAGGAAGAAACTGCTGTCCCTGTATCCCAGTGCCGCGGTGACTTCTGTCCCTGTTCCTTCCCGGTCCCCGCTCAGACGGGCAGCCAGTTCCAGCATCGGAGGGATCCCGATGCCGCCTCCCAGAAGGAGCACCCGTTTTCCCTGAAGTGCGGAGAGATCATATCCGTTCCCCAGGATGCCGAGCATGTCGATCCGGTCTCCTTTCCTGAGATCCGTAAAGGTCCGGGTCCCTTTTCCTGCGGCGCGGTATACAAAGCGCAGAGCTCCCTTCTCCCCGTCCCACCTGCAGATGCTGATGGGGCGCATGAGCAGCAGGTCCCCGGCTGCGGGGTACAGCCCCGCAAACTGGCCCGGCAGGATCTTTTCAGGTATATCTTCAGGCGCATAGGCCAATTCAAGTGACCAGATCTCCCCGGTCAGCCTGCGGCTGTCCAGGACTGTCATCTCAGTCTTTTTTTTCATATGCAATCACTCCAGGATCTGTTCGATTCAGCACGGAACCCGGGGATCCTTCGCGGTTCCCTGTGCAAAAGTCTGAACGTGACACAGTCGGTCTTATACCTGTCTAAATCAATTCTTTATTGCGCGCATAGGTCTCCATCATGAGATTCCGGACCCTCTCTGAAAGCTCCTTCTGCTCATCCCGGCTCAGCGAGTCCGTCTCGATGGGAGCGCCGAATTCGATCACGACACGCGCCGCTTTTATTTTGGGGAAATGGTCTTCCAGAACATCCCCCATGCCCACGATCGTAACGGGAACGATCGGAGCCTTTGGCTTTGTAGCTATCTTAAAGCTGCCCGCATGGAAGGGAAGGAACTCCCCTTCTGTTTTAGAGCGGGTCCCCTCCGGGAAGACAAACATCGAATGCCCTTCCTTCATCAGCTCGATCGCGCGCAGGATCACCTTCAGGGCCTGGCGGTTATCCGTTCTGTCCAGAAAAAGACAGTCGATATCGGTCATCAGAAAGCCCAGCAGCGGGATCTTTTCCAGTTCGATCTTGGCGATAAACCCCACGGGAACCGGAATCAGGGATCCCGCCAGGATCACGTCGAGCAGGCTCCTGTGATTGCCCACAAAGAGGGCCGCTCTGTCTGTCGGGATATTCTCCGTCCCGATCACAGTCGCTTTGGCCCCGGTCATGAGCCAGGCCAGCTTCATCCCGCCCCTGACATAACCGCTGATCAGCTTTGTCGGTCTGCTCCCGCTGATCTTTTCTATGATCCATACGATCACATGCATAACAACGCCGAACAACAGCACCAAAAACACAACCGCCAGTGTCAGCACATCACGGATCACCCACATATTATTATTTCTCCATATACAATGTCCTGCCCCCGGGGCAGGAAAAGCTCAAATTTCAGTTAATTTCGGAAAAAGGATTGTGCGTAAAAACGCTTTTATTCATCAAAATAGTATACCACATGGACACATGATTTAAAACCAACAAAAATATCCTTCCATATTTGCTCAAATAGATTCAATTGTATATTCCATGTATATTCAATTTTCCTTTCCGGAAACAGGCGCCTCGTTCAGGACACTGGGCACCCGGATCCGGGGCTTTTTACAGGAAGCCGGGTCTCCACACCAACACGTTTATCTGCAGGTCCTTACGTTTTTCCAAACCTGGAAACCCGGGTGATTCATCTCACAAAAAAATGCAGGCCAGACCAGTTGTGGTATACTGGAAAAAACCTCTTTGACAGCCGGAAAGCGGCTGTGTTATTGACGCTGTTATTGACAATATTATTGACTATGCTATTTCAGTACAGTTCCTGACGAAAACAATACCGTGGAAAGGATTTGCCATGCTTGTGATCAAAAACGTGTATCTGTATGACCCCGCCTCCGGAATCGAGCAGGAGACCGACCTGTTTATCGAAGGAGGCAGATTCCAAAAAATCATAAAAAGCCCTGCGCCCGGCAGTGTTCCGGCTCAGGACAGCGATGCGGAAGCAGACCCCCGTTTCCGTTTGATCGACGGGCGGGGGCTGTGTGCGGCGCCCGGTCTGATCGACACCCACGCTCATTTCCGGGACCCCGGCTTCACTTATAAGGAAGATCTGCACACTGGTTCTCTGGCTGCTGCCCGGGGCGGCTATACCAGCGTCATTCTGATGGCCAACACAAAGCCTGCCGTGGACTGCGTCCCCGTCCTTCAGGATATTCTGGAGAGGGGAAAAAAGGAACAGATCCATCTCTACAGCTGCGCCAATGTCACCGTCGGAATGCAGGGAAAAGAAGTGGTCGATTTCGACGCTCTCGCCCGGGCCGGGGCGGCGGGCTTCACAGACGACGGCGTTCCCGTCATGGATGCGGCCATTCTGGAAAAAGCCCTGAAGCAGACTGCAGAACTGGGACTTCCGGTAAGCCTGCACGAAGAGGACAAGACCCTGATCTCCCAGAACGGGATCAACGGAGGCGGCACAGCGGCGCAGGCCCTGGGGCTTGCCGGCTCACCGCGCGAAGCGGAGATCTCCCTGATCCGCCGCGATCTGGAGATTGCCTTAAAGACCGGCGCGCCGCTCTGCATTCAGCACATATCGACCGCCGAGGGCGTGGAGCTTGTCAGGAAGGCCCGCAGGCTGAGTCCCCTCATCCACGCAGAGGCGACTCCCCATCATTTTTCCCTGACGGAGGAGGCGGTTCTGAAGTGCGGGACTCTGGCCAAGGTCAATCCGCCTCTCCGGACAGAAGAAGACCGGGAGGCGATCATCGACGGGCTTGCGGACGGTACGATCGACCTGATCGCCACGGACCACGCGCCGCATGCGGACGAGGAAAAGGCAAAGCCCTTTGTCAGCGCGCCCAGCGGAATGATCGGCCTGGAGACGGCGTTCTCCCTGGGCCTGAAAAACCTGGTACAGACAGGCCGCCTTGACATGCTGCGGTTTCTTGCCTGCCTGACCTGCCATCCTGCATCTTTTTATCATCTGGATGCCGGCAGAGTGACAGAGGGAGCTCCCGCAGACCTCATCCTCTTTGACCCGAAGGCATCGTGGACAGTGCAGAAACCCTTTGCCTCCCGGTCCTCCAACTCTCCTTTCCTGGGAGAGAAGCTCCCCGGTGTCATCCGGTATACGATCGCCGGCGGAGAGATCATCTATGAGGGCATTCCCGGGAATCAGGGTACCCTATAAACAGAGCTGTAAAAAACCCGCAAAAGGCTGCGGCAGAAAGCCGCATAAAAGGTTGCATAAATGGCTGCATATAAGTTGTATAAAAGCTGCATTCCGACCGCTTTATGTCAGAATGCAGCCGAATGCAGCAAAAGTGAAATACAGTAAAAGAAAACTACAGTAAAAGAAAACTACAGCAAAAGAAAACTACAGTAAAAAAAACTACAGTAAAAGAAAAATACAGCAATAGTAAAAATGCCGCAAGGCACCGGAAAGCAGCTGCTCAGCGCAGGATCAGGGCCATCTTTCTCAGAAGCTCCTCCGTCTCCTGGAGCAGGGTCTCTTCATCTTTGATCGTTTTTCCGGAGACAGGGTATCTGAGCTGAAACTGCGGCTTTTCCTTTATCATAAAGGAAAGGCGTCCCCTGTATTCTTTGACCAGGACAGGGATCTGGTCCGCCCTGATCCCTCTGGCCCGGGCCTGAAGAACGATCCTCAGAGATCCGCCTCCTCCAGTGAGCTCCTCGATCTCCAGCAGTCCCGCCACGGACCGGATCAGGGCCACGCGCAAAAGGTTCTGGGCAGGCAGGGGAATTTTGCCGAAGCGGTCCATGAGCTCCTCCCGGACATCCTCCACATCCGCTGAACTGCTGATGGAGGCGATGCGTTTATAGATCTCCAGCTTCTGTTCCTCATTGACGATATAGTTTTCTGGCAGGAAGGCATCCACCAGGAGATTTACCGTCACCTGGATCTCCTCCCGGGGCTCCTCTCCCTTCGCCTTCCGGACCGCCCCCTCCAGGAGCTTGCAGTAGAGGTCGTAGCCGACCGCCTGCATATGTCCGTGCTGGACCCGGCCCAGGATGCTCCCCGCTCCCCGGATCTCCAGATCCCGCATGGCGATGCGGTATCCGCTTCCCAGATCAGTGAACTCGCGGATGGCAGCAAGCCGTTTTACAGCCTGTTCTTTGAGGATCTGTCCTCCTTTGTACATCAGAAAAGCATAGGCGGTGCGGCCTGTCCTGCCCACGCGTCCCCGCAGCTGGTACAGCTGGGAGAGGCCCATCTTTTCCGCGTCGCTGATGATGATCGTGTTGACATTGGAGATATCCAGTCCCGTCTCGATGATCGTTGTCGAGACCAGGACGTCGATCCCTCCGCTGATGAAATCATACATGATCTGTTCCAGCTCGGATTCTTTCATCTGCCCGTGGGCATAGGTCACACGGGCCTCCGGGACCAGATCCTGCACTTCAAGAGCCGCCCGGGCGATGTCATTGACACGGTTGTGGACATAATAGACCTGGCCTTTCCTGGACAGTTCCCGGACGATCGCCTCTCGGACAAGCTCCTCATTGTACTCCATGACGAAGGTCTGGATCGGCACGCGGTCCCCCGGGGCCTGTTCCAGAACGCTCATATCCCGGATCCCCACCATACTCATGTGGAGGGTGCGGGGGATCGGTGTCGCCGACAGGGTCAGGACATCCACATCCTCCTTCATCTTTTTGATCTTTTCCTTGTGGGTCACGCCGAAGCGCTGCTCCTCATCGACCACGAGCAGTCCCAGATTTTTGAATGTCACATCCTTTGAGAGCAGGCGGTGGGTGCCGATCACAATGTCCACCGCACCCGTCTCCAGCCCGTGGATCGTCGCTTTCTGCTCTTTGGACGTTCTGAATCTCGAGAGAACTTCAATATTGACGGGGAAGCTGTGCATCCTCTCCGTAAAGGTATTGTAATGCTGTTGTGCCAGGATCGTCGTGGGGACGAGGACAGCGACCTGCATGCCCTCCTGGACCGCCTTGAAGGCGGCTCTGACTGCGATCTCCGTCTTGCCGTAGCCCACATCTCCGCAGATCAGGCGGTCCATGATCCGCCCGCTCTCCATATCCCGCTTCGTATCCTCGATGGCTGCCAGCTGGTCCTCAGTCTCCTCAAAGGGAAACATCTCTTCCAGCTCCCGCTGCCAGACCGTGTCTTTTCCATAAACATGTCCCTGCCTGGCCTGGCGCTTTGCGTACAGTTCCACAAGGTCATCCGCGACCTCCTCGACGGATTTCTGCACGCGGCTGCGGGTGCGGGTCCACTCCTGTGTTCCGAGTTTATTGAGTTTTGGCTTTTTGGCCCCCTCCGCCGCCGCATATTTCTGAAGCGTCGACAGCTCAGTGGGCATAATAAAAAGCACGCCGCCTGCGCCGTACTCGATCTTCAGATAGTCTCTGGCGATATGCTCCACAACGATCTTTTCCACGCCCCGGTAGATCCCGATGCCATACTGCTCGTGAACGACATAATCGCCTACCTTGAGCTCGGAAAATTTCCTGATCTGCTCCCCGCCGTCATAGCGCCGGACTTTTTTCTTTTTCTTTTTCTCCTCTCCAAAGATCTCCGATTCTGTCAGCACGGTAAATCCGATCTCCGGATAGGCAAAACCCCTGCGCATTCTCCCCGCGAAGGTCATGACTTCACCGGGCAGGAGTGTTTTCAGTGTGTTCTCCCGGTAAAACGCCGTGACTCCGTCTGCCGTCAGATCCTGGGCCAGACGTTTTGCCCTCGTGCGGGAGGGAGATACTATGATCGTACGTTCCTTCTTTCTTCTGAGGCGGTCGAGCTCCTCCCGAAGTTTTTCATAGCTCATCCCGGAGAGCGAGGCCTCCCGCGCATGGATCTGCACTGCCTTGTCAAAGCGCAGAGAAAGCCTGCTGCCATTGCCGGCAGTCCCATGAACAAAACCGCTGTCCGGAAGGGTGATCTGTACGTCCTCTTTTTCCGGCGCGCCTGCCAGGACGGCCAGTCCCGCCCTGCGGTACCGTTCCAGATGGACGATCACATCCCATGATTCCCGGATCAGGTGCTTCTGGCCGGGCAGGATATATCCCTTCAGGGCTCTGCCGGCCATGCTCTCGGCGAACTCCTCCTCCACCGCAGACGCATGCTGGAGGATATGTATCGGCTCGTCAAAAAAGACCATTGTGTTTTCCAGAGGAAACAGGTCGAGAAAGCTCTCTGTCATCGGATAGAAATATTGGATAAAGCTCTCCAGGCCGGTAAAGGACCTGAGCTCCCGCGCTTCCTCCGAGATCCTGTCGATCTCTGTCCGGAGCCGGTGAGCCTTCTCCGGGTCATTCTTCTCCCTGAATCCGGCACAGACCTGGTCTGCCTCTTTCTTTATCCTCTTAAGCCCGTCGAAGAGCCGCCTGTCGTCCAGGACCATTTCCGTCGCCGGAAAGACCCTGATCACCTCCAGCTGCTCCACAGAGCGCTGGCTCAGGACGTCGAAGCTGCGGATCGTATCGACCTCATCCCCCCACAGCTCTACGCGGATCGGATTTTCCTGGGTCAGATCAAAAATGTCCAGAATATCCCCGCGCACAGCAAACTGACCGGGGCGCTCTGCCTGGTAGTTTTTTTCATATCCCATGGAGACCAGCTGTCTGATCACAGCCTCCAGATCCACTGTGTCCCGTCTCGCGATCTCCAGGATGTTGTCCCGGAAGACCCAGAGCGGGATCTGGGGTGTCAAAAGAGCCGCAAACGTCGTGATGACGGTCACTGGCTTTCCCTCCAGGATGCGTCTGAGACACCGGAGCCTCTCCCGGTCCACCTCACCTCCTCGCAGGTCTGCCTGATAAAAAATGAGATCTCTGGCGGGAAACAGGGCAGTGTTGCGGTCATACAGGGCGCAGTCCTGGGCGATCTGTCTGGCGCGAAGGTCGCTGTAGGTGAGCACCAGGCGGAAACGAGCGCTGTCCTTCAGGCTCTCCTCCCTGCTCAGCGCAAAGATCAGATGCGCCTTCTGTGAATCCACGCAGCTGTCCGCGAGGGCGCCCGGCAGGTGCCGGTCAGTCTCCCCCCCGGTTTCTCCCTGTTCAAGACATGTTTTAAGCTCGATATAGGCTTTTAAATCCTCAAGCGGATCTGTAAAAACGTTCATGTCACTCCTCATCCAGAGCCGGCGTCTTCTTTTTCCTGTTTTTAGGTGTATTGTAGCGGTTCATGGCGATGTCGACGCCGTCTGAAACCATGCAGGCCACGGCTTCCGCCGCCTTCCCGACCGCTTCCTCCATCACCTTTTTTTCTTCCGATGTAAAATGCCCCAGCACATAGTCCGCCAGGTCGAAGGAGGGATCCGGTTTTGCGCCGACGCCAATGCGGATCCTGGGAAAGTCCCCGGTTCCGAGATGCTGGACGATATTTTTGAGTCCGTTGTGGCTGCCTGCGCTCCCTTTTTTGCGGATCCGCAGATGCCCGGTCTCCAGATCGATATCATCCGAGATGACCACCAGGTCCCGGGAAGGATCCGCCTTATAATAATGCACGATCTCCTGCACAGCCTCCCCGCTCAGATTCATATAGGTCATGGGTTTGACCAGGATCACCTTCCGGTCCCCGATCCTGCCCTTGCCGATCATGGACTTGCCAAAGCGGTCCGGTCCGCCTATATGCCAGCGGTCCACCAGCTCATCGATCACATCAAAACCGACATTGTGTCTGGAGCCGTCATATTTTCTGCCCGGATTGCCCAGGCCGACAATGATAAAAAAAGAATCCATCTGTACCTCTGTTTTCAGAAATAGTCTGAAAATGCTCTGACGAAATATTCGAAAACATTTTCAGAGACAATCCGGAATGACCCGGACATACAGTAAGGAGGGAGCGCCCAGGGCGCCCCCTCCGGAATGTGTGCCGCCAACCGCGGCTGTTGATTTGTCATCTCAGTGGTGCCTGTTGTAAATGCTATGCTGTCTGTACCGCAGCCCCCATCCTATTCTGTCAGTGCGCCTTCCTCCTGAAGTGCGCTCTCCTCATAACTCTTTAAAATTATCTCCTCCAGCATACTTCTTGTTTCGGAGTTGATCGGATGCGCGATGTCTCTGTATTCGCCGTCTGCCGACCTTTTACTGGGCATTGCTATGAACAGACCCTTTTCGCCTTCGATCACCTTGATATCGTGGACGACGAATACATTGTCAATCGTGATAGAAACGACTGCTCTCATCTTGCCTTCTCTGGCAATTCTTCTCACTCTTACATCTGTAACATGCATAGCGTTCTCCATTTCTAAATGGTATATCGTTCTCCCTTTTCTATTACGATCTTTATACCATTTTCACCTCTGTAACAGGAATTAGCCTGAATGGTGCCGCCGCTTTCCACGATGCAGTTTTCTATAACAGTGTTGTCTCCGATGTACACATCATTCAAAATTAAAGAATTCCTAATTACACAATTATTACCAACATATACCTGCTGGAACAGTATAGAATTCTCTACCGTGCCATTAACGATACAGCCGCTTGAAAGCAGACTGTTTCTGATTTTAACACCGACATTGTACTTTGCCGGAGGGAGATCTGCTGCGCGGGAATGAACATCAGGATACTGCCGGAAAAAATAATCCCTGATCTCCGGCTTCAGGAAGTCCATATTGGTCCTGTAGTAATCATCAACAGAAGCGATGTTGCTCCAATACTCTTCCATACGGTATCCGTAGATCTTCTTCAATCCCCTGTAACGGATCAGTATATCCTGCACGAAGTCATAACGGTTCTCATCAATGCATCTCTCCAGAAGCTCGATCAGGAGACGCCTGCGGATCACATAAATACCGCAGGAAATCGTGCTGTACTGTGCGACGACAGGTTTTTCAACAAAATCCTGGATCCTGTCGTCCTCATCCATACGGACTACTCCATATCTCTCCACATTAAAATCATCGGGCATTTGTTTGACTACAACAGTAATATCCGCTCTCTTTTCAACATGCCAGGAAAGCACTTTATTGTAGTCCATCTTGTAAATACAGTCCCCGGATGCTATGACCACGTAAGGCTCATGGGATGTCTTCAGAAAACTGATATTCTGTGCGATCGAGTCTGCCGTGCCTCTGTACCAGTTACTGTCCGCATCTGCAAAAGAAGGTGTGAACAGGAACAGACCGCCCTGCTTGCGCCCGAAATTCCACCACTTCGAAGATGCCAGATGTTCATTGAGGCTTCGTGAGTTGTACTGAGTCAGTACCGCAACCTTCTGGATGCGGGAATGCTCCATGTTGCTGAGGGCAAAATCTATGCTGCGATAGCTTCCCGCCACCGGCATGGCACAGACTGCTCTGCTCTGTGACAACTCCTTTAACCGTTTACTGTTTCCGCCTGCCAGTATAATGCCTATTGCTCTCATATCGCGTCGTCCTCCTCCAGAGAGTTCCGCAGTTGTCATTCACAAGTTGCTGAGCCCCGGGCATATTGCGCCTTCCGCGCAATCCGACCGGGCGGCCGTGTCAGGGCATCTGAGCCTCGACCTGCAGTGTTTTACCGCTGGCAAGCCTTCCGCCGGGGTAATCCTCCTCCCTAGTCTGTCCGGAGATCATGACATTCTTGCCGATCCGGACACCTGCAGGGATCACCGAATTCTCCCCGATCGTGACCAGTCCGCCGCAGTAGATATCCGGTCTTGACTCATTGGGAGCTTCCTCCCCCTCTCCAAGAACAGCACCATCGCCAATAACCGAATTCTCTGCGCAGATGACCTTATCCAGGATACATCCGGCGCCGATGACCGCACCATTCATAATAATGGAATTGCGGACAACGCTTCCCTCTCCGATAGTGACATCGCACCCGATCACAGAACTGTAGACCTTCCCATAAACTTCCGTCCCCTCTCCCGCGATCGTCCTTTCGATCTCGCTGTCGGGCCCGAAAAACTGGGGTGTGATAGATGTGCTTTTTGTATAGATCTTCCAGTACTCTTCGTACAGGTTGAACTCAGGTACAATGTCGATCAGCTCCATATTGGCTTCCCAGTAGGAAGTGAGCGTACCGACATCCTTCCAATAACCGTTAAACTCGTAGGCATACAGGGGATATCCTTTCTCCCTGCAGTACGGAATAACATGTTTGCCGAAATCAAGGCCTTCCTCATGCCTGTTCGCAAGCAGAGCCTCTTTCAGTGTCTTCCAGGTAAAAATGTAAATGCCCATGGAAGCCAGATTGCTCCTGGGATGCTCCGGTTTCTCCTCGAAATCCGTGATCCTTCCCTCTTCGTCCGTGATCATGATACCGAACCGGCTTGCTTCCTCCAGCGGCACGGGCATGACAGCGATCGTCACATCCGCCCCGTTCTCCTTGTGAGACTCAAGCATCGCTTCATAGTCCATTTTATAAATATGATCGCCGGACAGGATCAGGACATATTCCGGGTGGTAGCTCTCCATATAAGAGAGATTCTGATAAATCGCATTGGCAGTCCCGGTATACCACTCCGTGTTCTGGATCTTTTCATAGGGCGAGAGCACAGAAACACCGCCGAGATTCTTGTCAAGATCCCAGGGAATACCGATCCCGACATGGGCATTGAGCCTGAGGGGCATGTACTGAGTGAGGACACCCACCGTGTCGATCCCGGAATTGATGCAGTTACTCAGCGGAAAATCTATAATTCTGTACTTGCCGCCAAAAGATACAGCAGGCTTTGCCACATCCGATGTCAGGATGCCCAGCCGGCTTCCCTGTCCGCCAGCCAGCAGCATGGCGATCATTTCTTTTTTTACAACCATCTTAATCCTTCCTCTCCTGTTTCCAGTGCATCGCTCAGAAAATATATATGAATAACACGCCTGATACTCCCCTGGTTCTGCGGAAATATCCGAGAAAACGGAGGTCATGGAATTGGAATTCACATGAATCTTCTGAATGAAGCACTGCTATGTCATTCCCGGTTTGCTCAGGGACGGACTAAAAAAGCGACAACCCGGCCGCTGCTGCCCGGAACCCTTCCGGGTTCTGCGCGCCTGCAGCCTGAAACATTCACATGTTATCATCAAACATGAAAATATCAACATGTAAATGATGAAAAGTTTAAATAAAATTCACAATAATGAATAAAAATGTTCGCAAATAAAATTATACCACAGTGTGAATGGAAATGAAACCGCACATTATTAGATACATTTTATTTTTTGTCTCGATGAGTTTCAGGATGTGTATTACAGGATTAACTTGCGCGAGGGAAAAATGTGGTGTACATTTGTTACGCGGCTGCAGGCCGCATTATCATACAGCATTTTTATGAAATGCTGTGATTGCTGTGGATCCTTAAGATCCGTACATCCCTTATCCGGCTGCAGATCACAATATCCACAATATCATCCTGTAAGGAGTTTATTTATGTATCAGATCGATTTCAACCACCCCGTCCACGTCCATTTTGTCGGAATCGGAGGAATATCCATGAGCGGCCTGGCGCAGATCCTTGCCAGCGAAGGCTTTACCGTCTCAGGATCTGACAGGGCCGCTTCCGAGATCACCCGTACCCTGGAAAACTCCGGGATCCGGGTCATGATCGGACAGCGGAGAGAAAACATCACGAAAGACATCGACCTGGCGGTCTTCACCGCCGCCATTCATCCGGACAATCCGGAGTATAAAGCTGTGCAGGAAATGAAGATCCCGGCCCTGACAAGGGCGGAGCTTCTGGGTCAGCTCATGCGCAACTACCGCCTTCCGGTCGCTGTCAGCGGCACACACGGCAAGACGACCACCACCTCCATGCTCTCCGAGATCCTGCTCGCCGCAGGGACGGACCCCACCCTGTCCATCGGAGGGGTCCTGCCGTCTATCGGGGGCAATGTCCGGGTCGGCGGCGGAACTTATTTTGTTGCAGAAGCCTGCGAATATACCAACAGCTTCCTGCAGATGTACCCCCTGCTGGGCATTATCCTTAATATAGAAGAAGATCACCTGGATTTCTTCAAGGATCTCGACGATATCCGGCACTCTTTCCACCGCTTTGCCCGGCTCATTCCCGGTGGCGGCGCTCTGGTCATCAACACGCAGATTGAAAACTGGCAGGAGATCACGGAGGATCTTTCCTGCGAAGTGGTAACCTTCAGCGGGGCGGTTCCGGAAGATGCCGGGACACCCGCCGCACAGTATTATCCCTCCGACATTCATTTTGACGGCCTGGGGCATCCATCCTTCACCCTGCACGGGCCGGCACAGTACGGGGAGCCTGCGCAGATCCGTCTGCACGTCCCCGGCCTGCACAATGTCGGCAATGCCATCGCGGCCGTCGCGGCGGCAGACAGGATGGGGATCTCCCGGACCGCAAGCGCGCAGGGGCTCGCCGCTTTCGGAGGGACCGACAGGCGCTTCCAGTACAAGGGGACCAGGAACGGCTTTACGATCATCGACGATTACGCCCATCACCCGACAGAGATCGAGGCGACCCTGCACGCGGCACAGGCCTGCCCCCACGAGAGGATCGTCTGCATTTTCCAGCCCCACACCTATTCACGCACCAAATCGCTCCTGCACGGATTTGCCCGCGCCCTCTCCCTGGCGGATACCGTCATTCTGGCGGACATTTATGCCGCCAGAGAGACTGACACCCTCGGCGTCAGCTCCATGACTCTCAGGGACGAGCTCCTGAGCCTGGGCAGCGACTGCCTGTATTTCCCCACTTTTGAAGAAATCGAAAAATATATTCTGGCAAATTGCCGAAAAGGAGATCTGGTGATAACTATGGGAGCCGGAAACATCGATCAAATAGGGACAAACCTGCTCTCCTGAAACAGTTATCAACATCTTTCACATCTTCCACCCTCCCGGCTCCCGTTTTCCATTGTGGATAACAGGCGGCCGGGAGGGTTTGATTTAACTGTTTTTCCCCGATTATCCACATTTTCATCATTTTCCACATTTTCAGGAGTCATCCGGAGCCTTTCCTGCCGCCGGAATTTTATCGTCAGATTGTCCATTACCAGAGGGCGAAACCTGTGTTATAGTAAAGCTCCACGAGTTCTACAGACAATATTGGTCCATTTGTTACAAGTCACACCAACGCCAGCCTCATAACAGGTGTTTTCACGCGTTTTTTGCGTGAAAGCCCGGGTTAAGCGGCGAATGCCCATCCCCGAAGGGGATTTTGAACGGGCATTCGCAACGTCACATGGCCACAGCCTGGACAGGTTGTGACCAGTAACGTCCACTTCACCAACAGACACAGAAATCTCATCATCTGACCGGAGGGTATCAGACGTGTTCACAGTATACAGCGACAGCAGATCGGATTCGACAATGGTTTCGAACCTCTTCATAGACGAATATATGAAAAACGCAAACGATGCACAGATCAAGGTGTATCTCTATCTGCTGCGCATGACCGGGGCACACCGGACGACAAGCATCTCCGATATGGCGGATCTGTTTAATCACACAGAAAAGGATGTCGTCCGCTCTCTGCGCTACTGGGAACAGAAGGGGCTTCTGGATCTCACTTTCAAAGGGGAGGACGACCTGGTGTCCATCCGCCTGTGCCGGCCTGCGGCCATTCGGGAAACCCCGGATCCCGCCCTGCGGGTCCTGCCCTTTTCCTCACAGTCCGGAACTTCCCTGACCCTGGACCGGCAGCTGGCAGCCGGCGGCAGCACACTGCAGATCGGCAGCCGCTCCGCTTATGCAGCCTGCAGTTCAGGGAGCCCTGTTGTCGGCAGGCCAGACAGCAATACCTCCCGCAATTCAGGCGGCATTACAGCCCGCAGGTCAGGTGGTATTGCAGGCAGCAGCCGGGAAGACCGTTCCGGCTCTTTCAGAAAACAGCGCCCCGCTGAAGGGGGAACACCTGCCGGAGAAAAAAAGCCCGCAGATCTCCTTGCCCTGGAGAGCTTCCGCCTGAATCCCGGGCGGAAACAGCTCCTTTTCGTCATAGAACAGTATATCGGAAAGCCTCTTTCCATGAATGAGATCCGGGTCATTTATCATATTTCCGAGGATCTGCGCTTTTCCGACGACCTGATCGATTACCTGCTCCAGTACTGCGTGGACAGGGGAAAGAAGGATTTCAGATATATTCAGGGCGTGGCCGAAAACTGGGCAAAAGAGGGAATCCTGACACCCGCCCAGGCGGAGTCAGCCACTGCTGCCGGAAATGCCGCCGCAATGGACGGCACTGCCGGAACGGGGAAAAAGGGCTCCGGTATGCAGGGCGCGGACAGGAAGACCCCTGACAGGAAAAAGGAAGGATCTTCCCTGCAGACACAGCAGAGAAAGACTGCAGGTTATTCCCGGGCCGCGAACAGCTTTAACCAGTTTGAACAGAACAGTTACGATTTTGACGCCCTCGAGGATGAACTTCTGGGTGTTTCCGCCTCCGGCCTGCCCGGGAACAGCGTCTCAGAGACCGCCCAGAGATAACAGGAATAACAGAGATAACAGTTCAACAGTGCACCCGGGGGTTGGCGACAGCGTTTCACGAGCCACAAGACCCTCTCGGGGCCGGTCACCGATTGACTGATTGCGATTGACTGATTAACGAAATAGCAGGAGCAGACGTGTCATTAAACAAAGATCAGTACGACAATATCATGGCGGATTATGCCCGGATCCGGGACCGGCACCGCAGGGAACTGGAAAAGCGCCGCACACAGGCCTATGCCCGCATCCCTGCTCTGCAGAAACTGGAGGAGCAGACACCGGCCCTGGCTGTGGACCAGCTGCGCAGGCGGCTGAGATCCTCCGCGGGGTCATCCGGGCCTGGCAACGGCGCGGGCAGCATCCCGGGAGCCCCCGCAGACCGGAAGGATCAGAAGACTTCCTTTAGGGAAACAGCCGCACAGATCACCGCCAGGCGGATCCGCCTCCTTACAGAGAACGGTTTCCCGGCGGATTATCTTGAAATGAAGTGGGACTGCCCGGACTGCCGTGATACCGGTTATATCGGCCGTGAAAAATGCCACTGCCTGAAGCAGCGGGAAATCTCCGTTCTCTACAATCAGTCCCGCCTGGAGACACTGGCTGCCGGGGCGGACTTCTCCCTTTTGTCCGAAAAATATTATACCGGAGAAGATCTGGACCGCTTCAGGAACGCACTGCGGGTCTGCAGAATTTTTGTTGAGCAGTTCGATACTGTCCACCGCAATCTGTACCTCTACGGCACTGTGGGGACCGGTAAGACCATGCTCTCGGTCTGCACCGCAAAAGCTCTGATCGAAAAGGGCCGGTCCGTCCTGTATTTCAGCGCAGCCTCTCTTTTTGACCGCCTGGCGGACTGCACCTTCAGCAGCGGTTCGAGGGACGGACTGCGCGGTTTTCTGGATGACCTATATACCTGTGATCTTCTGATCATAGATGATCTGGGAACAGAATTCACCAATGCTTTCGTCGCCTCTCAGCTCTTTACCTGCATCAGCGAGCGCGAGCTCAACAGGCATTCCACGATCATATCCACAAACCTTTCTCTCCGGGAACTCCAGGCCCGCTATTCGGACCGTGTCTTTTCGCGGATCACGAGCACCTATGAGATCTGCAAGATCACCGGAAAGGATATCCGGCTCCAGCGGCGGAGACGCGGCCGATACGGCTGATATTTATTCATACATGTTTGCGGGCACCCGCCCATGGCCACAGGTATAAACAGCCTGATAATTTATGTTTATGCCGCTGATTTATGAATAAAAACCAGTACTTTTTGCAACTGTCTTGTAATAAGTACCTGATTTTGTTATTGTAGGCACAAAGCAGGAATTCCTGTCAGGAACTGTTAATGAACAGATCGGAGCACCTGTCACTTCAGCATCTGCTGCCGGAGTATTCTCTTAAGTATTCTCCAGAGCATTCGCTCCAGATTGCTTAAGGATTAAGGAAAGGACAAAACCAGAGATGGAATCTAATCAGAAACACGACAAACTGATCCTCAACAATGCTCCTTTTGGTCAGCTCGGCCTCATTCCCGTTTCCGGTTGTGAAAAAATGGGGAGAGAAATTGACTACTATTTGAAACAGTGGCGCACCGAGCGCCAGCACGAACATGAAGACAGCCCCGCATTCGCAGGCTATCAGCGCCCCACTTATATCATAGACTCCAAGGTTCCGCGTTTCGGGACCGGCGAGGGAAAGGGCGTCCTTTACCAGTCTGTCCGCGGAATGGATCTGTACATCCTCGTTGACGTTGTCAACTACAGCGAGACCTATCGTATGTTCAGTTTTGACAACCACATGTCTCCCGATGATCATTTCCAGAACCTGAAACGTGTGATCGCCGCTGTCGGCGGCAAAGCCCGCAGGATCACAGTGATCATGCCCTATCTCTATGAGAGTATTCAGTCCAAGCGTACTACGAGGGAATCTCTGGACTGCGCGCTCGCTCTACAGGAGCTCGTCCGTATGGGAGTCGATAACATTCTCACCTTCGACGCTCATGATCCCCGTGTCCAGAACGCGATCCCGCTCAATGGATTTGATACCGTCCAGCCTGCTTATCAGTTTATCAAGGGTCTCCTGAATGCCTACAAAGACCTGCAGATCGACAGCGACCACATGCTGATCATCAGTCCGGATGAGGGCGGTATGAAGAGAGCCGTCTATTTTGCCAATGTCATGGGACTGGATATGGGCATGTTTTATAAGCGGCGCGACTACACGAAGCTCGTCAACGGCACCAATCCCATTGTTGCCTTTGAATTCCTCGGTTCCAGTGTAAAGGGCAAGGACATGGTCATCATCGATGACATCCTCTCCACCGGAGACAGCGCCCTTGAGGTTGCACAGGCCCTGAAGAAACGTGGGGCCAGACGCGTCTTTTTCTTCGCTACGTTCGGTCTGTTCACCCGCGGCCTTGAAAAATTTGATGATGCCTACAAAAACGGCACGATCGACAAGGTCTTTACGACCAATCTCACCTATCAGCCGAAGGAACTGCTGGAGAAACCCTGGCACTACAGCTGTGATATGAGCAAATATATTGCCTATCTCATCGATACTCTCAATCACGACAGTTCCATCAGCAAGCTCATCGACCCGGCTGAGCGCATCTTCAACGTTCTGGAGCGCTACAATGCCGGTCAGTACATCGACTGAGCCCTCCCGGTCATCGGAAGGTCCTTGTAACCACAGCCTGAACCACAGTTGCGCACAGCCGCACATATCTGCGGGCCGTACGCGCCGGTGAACCTGATCCAGAGCCCCACAGTGCTTTATCGAAAATACTGAAAAGCGCTTTTTCGAAAAATACTGAAAATAAATACTGAAAATAAAGAAAGAGCCCGCACAGGGCGGCAGAAGCCGGAATCAGGTTCCGGTCCCCCCGTCCTGTGCGGGCTTGTTTTTCGTCTGTTTTTCACGATGGAAAATCAGTTCTAAAGCTCTGCAAATCTCTAATGCGGCCCCTCTATTCAGGCTCTCTGCTCAGACTCTCTATCCAGCCAATCTGCAAACTCTATATACAGTCTTCTTTTCAAACTTTCTCTTACAGACTCTCTGTGCTGACTCTGCAGGGGAATCGTGTGCAGCAGGCAGCGGCTTTCGGCAGCAGAAGCCCTTCAGGCTCTGCTATGGTCAGAGGTCGATCTGGATAGTCCTGCCCGTTCTTTCGTACTGCCGGTAGGTCACGCCTGCCGCGTCAAACATCCTCTTGCTCGCGATCGTGCTGTCCGCCTCCGCATACTTGTCACTGTCATAAACGACATTGCGGATCCCCGACTGGATGATCGCCTTGGCGCATTCGTTGCAGGGAAAGAGAGTGACATACAGGGTTGCTCCTTCAAGGCTGCCTCCCCTGTAATTGAGGATCGCGTTCAGTTCACTGTGGGTCACATAGGGATACTTGGTCATCAGAGGCTTTCCATCTCTGCCCCAGGGGAAATCGTCGTCTGAACATCCTGTCGGAAGCCCGTTGTATCCCATGGAAAGGATCTTGTGCTCATCGCTGACAATGCAGCAGCCGACCTGCGTGCTGGGGTCTTTGGAACGCATCCCGGAAAGCTGTGCGACTCCCATAAAGTATTCATCCCAGGAAATATATCCTTTTCTTTTTCCTGTCATTTTTCCCCCTTTCCGCTGTTCGTTTAATCGGCATAGTGATATTGCGGAATTCTTTACGTTGTTTCTTTACGCTGTCAACCGGCTGTTTTTATTTTGTCCCGAAGATCCTGTCTCCCGCATCTCCCAGGCCGGGGACAATATATCCGTGTTCATTCAGGTGGTCATCCAGCGCGCCAATGTAGAGGTCTACATCCGGATGGGCTTCCTGAAACGCGCGCACGCCTTCCGGCGCCGCGATAATGCACAGAAAGCAAAGCTTTTTGCACCCGTGCTCCTTGAGCATCTGGACAGCCGCGATGGCGGATCCGCCTGTAGCGAACATGGGATCTACGACGAAGATCTGTCTCTCCCCCACATCCGCGGGAAGCTTGCAGTAATATTCCACAGGCTTGAGGGTCTGGGGATCCCTGTAAAGTCCGATGTGACCGACCTTGGCTGCGGGGATCATCGCCAGCATGCCTTCCACCATTCCCAGGCCCGCCCGGAGGATAGGCACGACAGCAAGCTTCTTTCCCTTGAGCTCCTTGGAGACAGTCCTGCAGATCGGAGTCTCGATCTCCACGTCCTCCAGCTCCAGGTCTCTTGTCGCCTCATAGCACAGGAGCATGGCTATTTCCGAGATGTTCTCCCTGAATTCCTTGGTCCCTGTTTCCTTTTTCCTGATGATACCGATTTTGTGTGAAATCAAAGGGTGATTCATGATAAATGTTTTTGCCATTGTTTCCTCCTGCCACTCCTATGGCCTTATACATGCACGATGCGGCTGCCCGCTGCCTTGAGCAGGCGGTTCATGACCGCCCGTCCCACTCCGCTGGTATCAAATGCTTCTGCGTAGATCTCCTCAGCTCCCTCATCGTCAAATTCCCTGAGGATCCTGAAAAGTTCTCCGGCGACTGCCTCCCTGTCCTGTCTGGAGCCTGCGCTCCTTACGATATCCGCTTCGTATCTGTCCTTTGTCTCGTCGGTACAAATCACGCCTGTCCGGATCCCCGATGCCCTGCACCTGCGGATCCGGTCATTGACATAAGCCGTGACCGCCTCTCTCGTGCCGTCCACGACTGTCAGAGTCCCCTTCGGCGCGTAATGGCGGTATTTCATCCCCGGGGCTTTGGGTGCGGTATCATCGTCAAGACCCGGCACAAGACTGCCTGCATCCACGTCTCCCAGGAGCCCGGAAAGGTTTTCCCATGTAATAAATCCCGGACGCAGAATGACCGGAGTCTCCTCCGTCAGGTCAATGATCGTGGACTCCAGTCCCAGACCGACCTTTCCGCCGTCAATGATCATATCCACCCGGCCATCCAGATCCTCCCTGCAATATCTTGCCAGCGTAGGGCTCGGCCTCCCCGAGCGATTCGCGCTGGGCGCGGCAATAAAACCTCCGCCTGCTTCGATCAGGGCCTGTGCGATCCTGTTGGATGGAAAACGGACCGCCACCGTATCCAGTCCTCCCGTCGTCTCCGGGGGAAGCTCCGGCTTTTTCGGCAGGATCATTGTGAGCGGTCCCGGCCAGAAGGTCTCCGCCAGCCGCCAACCTGCGGGAGGCACCTTCAATGCCACCTTTTCAAGATCCTCAAGCCTGTAGATATGGACGATCAGCGGATTGTCCGAGGGTCTTCCCTTCGCCGCGTAAATCTTTCTGGATGACTCCGGATTAAAAGCATCCCCGCCAAGACCGTAGACAGTCTCCGTCGGAAAGGCGACCAGCCCTCCGCCGCGCAGGATCTCACCGGCCTGCAGGATCACGGGTATGTCGATCTTCTCTTCTGTCATCTTTACATAAATAGTCTTCATACCGTTTCTGTCCTGCCAGCCTTGTCCTGTTTTTGTCCCTTCAGCCTGTCTTTTATGTCTGTCATTTTTTCTGTTTTTTTGCCTGTTATTTTCTGCCTGTCATTTTTGGTCTGTCATTTTTTGATATAGTCCTCGATCTTGTCCCAGACATCATTTGTCTCAAGACCAAGCCTCCAGACAGCCAGGCCGTGGATTCCGTTTTCTTCCATTACATCGAGCTTGCACTTAACGGATCTTTTGTCCTCGAGCCAGATCTGGTAAAGCGTATCTCCGGACTGTTTCTCGGCATAGTACTGACCGGCCGTGCTGTTCCATTCCTTTTTCATATCATGCTCGGCCATAAAGGCCTTCGCTTCGACCATATCCAGCATCTGGGAACTGACCTTTCCCTTTTTTGTCTCCCAACCTCTGGTATAGAAGGGAATGGCATTGATCAGGCGGTCGGCAGGGACCTCTTTGAGCATCTCCTGGATCCCGTACTCGACGTAGCCGATCGAAGCGACGCTTCCGGCCTCCTCGCTCCCCGCAAAGTGTTCATCATATCCCATGAGGATCACATAGTCCGCGTATCTGGCCTGCTCCTCCAGATCGTAGAAGTCATTGAAATTGTAAGGAACATAATTGTTGACGGAAATAAACAGGCCTGCATTGCGGCAGGCAATGCCGATCTCCCGGACAAACTCCACAAAGTCCGGTCCCTCAGCTTCGGTCAGACCCTCAATGTCGACATTGATTCCTTCGATCCCGTATTTCAGAGCTTCCTCCACGACCGTCCTGATCACCTTCTGCCTGCCGGCATAGGTTTCAAGGAACTGTGTATAGAGCCTGCCGTCGTGATTCTGGAAATTATCCAGGACTCCCCAGACCTGCATGCCGTTGTCATGCGCGGTCTTTATATAGTCACGGGAGGCCTTGTTGTCGATATCCCCGTCTTCACTGTCCAGGGTAAACCAGGTCGGGGCCAGCACATTGATCGCCTTTGTCCCCACCAGCATCCCGGGCATAAATTCATTGCTTTCTTTGAAGCTGATGACATTCCAGGCCAGACAGACGCGGCCGTCCATTTTCCTGTATTCTATCTCCGGCTCCACGACATCAGTCACAGGTTCCAGCTCCTGTTCGCGGGTCTCCGTCAGATACTTGTTCTCAATATAACCGTAAAACCCGTCTGCTGTCTCAATGCGCGTCCATTCATCCACTGTCTCAAGGACCAGGACATCTGTTCCCTGCTCCACAGCGGCGATGATCGGCGCCTTGACCCCTCCGAGCGTCCGCATATTTGTATCGCTCTTGAGGGTCGCCATCTGTTCCTTACCCCAGGCGGTGCGGAGAACGACGCGGTTGGGACCTGTGTAAACAGCATAGTAGAAATTCGTAAACTTCCTGATATATTCAAGAGCGATATAAAGAGTGTCCCCCTCCAGGACAGCCGGCGCGTAAGCCGTCTCCTGAGCGCCGCTTTTGCTGCTCACCCAGCCAGTATTCCCGACCGTTGCCACGATCTGTTCATCGGGGTAGCAATAGCTCAGCGTGCCGTCTTTCTTTCCATAATAAAAGCGGTCATTCAGGAGACTTTTGACAGTCTCAAAGTCGAGATAACAGGTGTCCCCGAATCTCCGCGCATGCATTTCCGAGACAAAATTTTCGTAGATCACCGGAAAATCGTCCCCGTCCTGTACGCCGTAATATTCATCCAGATTCTGGCGCTCATTTGTATACATGTAATGATCATAATAAAGTTTACAAAAGGCTCCTCCCAGAACCGCAATGAGGATAACAGTGATAATAAAGGGGACAGCTTTCTTCATTCCTCGCCTCTTTTCCGATCTCTCTTTTCTGATAGGAGGACACTCCCGAAAAACGGGTCATCCTGCCTGTCTCGCATCCTGTCTGTCTCATTTGTTTAAGTCCGGAACCCGATCCCGCTGTTCCGCTCATCCGGGAGCAGGTCTGAATTATTATAGCACAAGAAAGAAGCATAGAAAAGACGGAGCCTGCCCGCCGGTCCGGTACCTGCGCTGCCGCACAGGCAGAGCACACACAGTCAGATCAGTCTGTTGACCGGAGCCGAAAGCGGCACAGGCTCTCCCGAAGATATGCCCGAAAGACCTGGTATCGAGAAGCATTCAGACAGCCGGTCTCCGGGGTCCTCCTGGAACAGGGGACAATGCCGGCCGGCTGATAGAAAAGTGGCTGCGGAGCTTGTAAAGGATGTAGAATCATACCGTGAGATGAATCCCCATGCTCCTGATCCCGCCGGATCACATCTGAATTACATTCCAAATTACTGTCAAAATCATTGTATCTTTTCATACAGACAGGACAGGCCCTGCTTCACTATGGAATATTTGGCGCGAATATTCAGGTGTACTTGTATGACAAACAGTGAGCAGATAATCTCAAACAGATAATCTCATTATGCTGAACTATCAGTCGAAGTATCCCTAAAGTTCCGTCAGGCAGCCTTCCCCGCGAAATCCTCTTCCCTCCTTTCTGAATCAAAAATTCTGAATCTGAAATAATCCGGTGCGGGAACAAGGCTATTGTAAAAGACGCCTTTTTCGCACACAATAGCCCCGGCCTCCTTAATTCCTTAAACCGGGATTTTAGTGATTTTCGCACAAACCGCTTAAGTGATTTTCGGAGTTTAAGTTGTTTTCGTAGTTTAAACGGTTTTCGCAGTTTAAGCGGTTTTCGATACTTTCAGAATTTTCGTGACTTTCGCAGTTTTCGATATTTTCGGGGCTTAAGGGGCTTTCGATGCTTTCGGACTGAATGCTTTGACCACAGAGTTATGTCATGCTATGATGATATTGCCGAGGCGATGATACCGGCCTGCGAAGCCGGAACCCCCGGACTTTCCGACCGTACAGTTCGAATCATTTAACAGTCGAAAAATAATTGAGGAAATCCTACACAATGAAGATTGAAAAAATAAATGAGAACCAGATCCGCTGCTTTCTCTCAAAACAGGAGCTGGACTCCCGGCATCTCCATCTCAAGGAACTCGCATATGGAACGGAAAAAGCAAGGGCTCTGTTCCAGGAGCTGATGGAGGAAGCCTTCCGCCAATATGGTTTTATTGTGGAGAACATGCCGGTCATGGTAGAAGCCGTGCCGCTGCAGGACGACAGTCTGGTCCTGATCATCACCAGGGTGGAAAATCCGGAGGAGCTTGATACGAGGTTTTCGAATTTCGCGCCGTCTGTCAAAAGCGGAGGGGAAGACGAAGGAGCAAAAGACTCTTCATCTGTTCTGAGCCAGCTTCTTGAGACGATCCGGCGGGAGCTGGGAGAATCCCCGGAGAAATCTGCGGAAAAAGGATCCCCCGCCTCCGGCGTCGATCCTCAGCCCGGGACCGCACGCTCTTCGGGACAGGACAGCAAAAATCCCCCCGCCCCGGAAAGCAGAAAAGCTCAGGGAGTACTCCATCCGGATCCTCAGCTGTACACCTTTCACTCGCTCGGAAGAGCTGCGGATGCCGCCTGCATGGTCCCGGATTTCTCAGGAAAAAGCTCCCTCTACCGCGACCCTGCTGACTCAAAATATTATCTGTTTCTGCTTCCTTCGGAAGATACCGACGCCGCTGTCTTCAGCCGGGTGCTTTCCACCTTCTCCGAATTCGGCAGGTCCGAATACATCACTCCGGCGCGCGAACAGTATCTGAAGGAGCACTGTGAGGTGCTCTGCGCCGCCGACGCTGTCGCAAGACTCACGGCGCTCGGGCAAAACTGACTGCCCTGATCCGCCCTCACAGACTTTGATTCCCCGATTCTCAAAAATCACCCCGCGGTCCGTCCGGTCCGCGGTTTTTTTTATGGAATTCATCCAAATGTTAGTTTTTATTAACCGCTTTTTTCATACATTTGTAATGAATATTTTCTGATACAATCCCTAAAATCGCATTGCAATTTGCACAATGCGATGTTAACATAAATATGCTGGATCCACTATGAAGGTTTTCTGTACTTCACGTTCACCGGTCCCTTTTTGTGGGGGGCGGGGAACCTGATCCTGTACCATCGGGGTTCGCGCGGATAAATTCTGTCTGTTTCGCGTTCTCTATCATGAAGGCGTAAACACGGAGCCGGATTCCTGCGCCGCAGGATCTGAGGGGGATCCGTACAGCCAGGCCTTGTTTCAGGTGGTATGCATGGTGGTACCGGCATATCCGGAACATGCGTTTGCTGCATCTTTTGAGCAGCCGTAACCTGTCCGGGATCGCAGGACAGTTACATATAGTGTCAAATGCGGTAACCGCTTCACATTTACAGGAGGACAATGTAATGGCAAGAAAGTTTCTCACCATGGATGGTAACGAAGCTGCTGCACACGCCGCGTATGCGTATACAGAAGTAGCTACCATCTATCCCATCACTCCTTCATCCGTCATGCCTGAGCATGTCGATGAGTGGGCAACAGCCGGCAGAAAGAATATCTTCGGCCAGAAGGTTCGTGTCACGGAGCTGCAGTCCGAGGCAGGCGCTGCTGCTGCAGTTCACGGCTCCATCGCCGCAGGTGCGATGACCTCCACCTTCACGGCTTCCCAGGGTCTTCTTCTGATGATCCCGAACCTTTACAAGATCGCCGGTGAAGGTCTTCCGGCAGTCTGCAACGTCTCTGCACGTGCTGTATGTTCCCACGCGCTGAACATCTTCGGCGACCACTCCGACGTCTACGCTGCCCGTCAGACCGGCTGCGCGATGCTCTGCGAGTCCAGCGTACAGGAAGTCATGGACCTGACCCCCGTTGCTTACTGCGCGGCAGTCAAGGGCAAACTTCCTTTCATCAACTTCTTTGACGGCTTCCGTACCTCCCATGAAATCCAGAAGATCCAGATCTGGGATTATGAAGATCTCGACGACATGATCGACCACGAAGCGATCGCCGAGTTCCGTAACAACTGCCTGAACCCCACACATCCCCGTGAGATGGGCTCCGCGCAGAACCCCGACATCTTCTTCCAGACCCGTGAGGCCTGCAACCCTTACTACGATGCAATGCCCGCGATCGTCCAGGGTTACATGGACAAGGTCAATGCCAAGATCGGCACAGATTATAAGCTGTTCAACTACTACGGCGCTCCCGATGCCGAGAAGATCATCATCGCCATGGGTTCCGTCAATGAGACCATCGAAGAGACTGTCGATTATCTCATGGGCAAGGGCGAGAAGGTCGGCGTAGTCAAGGTCCGCCTGTACAGGCCTTTCTGCACCGAGGCATTCCTCGCAGCCATCCCGGATTCCGTGAAGCAGATCTCCGTCCTCGACAGGACAAAAGAGCCCGGCTCCATCGGCGAGCCTCTGGCACTGGATGTCAAGGCTGCTCTGGCTGATTCCAAGTTCAAGGATGTTCCCGTGTTCTCCGGCCGTTACGGCCTGGGTTCCAAGGACACCACACCTGCTCAGATCATCGCTGTTTACAAGAACAACGAGAAGAAGACCTTCACCATCGGTATCTATGATGATGTCACGAACCTGTCCCTCGACGCAGGCAAGGAAATCGTCACAACTCCCGAAGGCACGATCTGCTGCAAGTTCTGGGGCCTTGGCGCTGACGGTACTGTCGGTGCGAACAAGAACTCCATCAAGATCATCGGCGACAACACCGACATGTATGCACAGGCATACTTTGATTATGACTCCAAGAAGTCCGGCGGCGTGACCATGTCCCACCTCCGCTTCGGCAAGAAGCCCATCAAGTCCACTTATCTGGTACGCCAGGCGAACTTCGTCGCATGCCACAACCCGGCATACATCCGCAAGTTCAACATGTCCCAGGAGCTGGTCGACGGCGGCACGTTCCTTCTGAACTGCAGCTGGGGCACACCTGAAGGCCTTGAGACCCACCTTCCTCCTCAGGTCAAGCGCTTCATCCACGACCACAACATCCAGTTCTACACCATCGACGGTGTCAAGATCGGTATCGAGACCGGCATGGGCCCGACCAGGATCAACACCATCCTGCAGTCCGCATTCTTCAAACTTGCCAACATCATCCCTGAGGAAGATGCCATCAGGCTTATGAAGGAAGCTGCTCAGAAGACCTACGGCCGCAAGGGTCAGGACGTTGTCGACAAGAACTGCGCCGCTATCGACGCAGGTGCCAAGAACGTCGTCAAGGTTGATGTTCCCGACAGCTGGGGCAAGTGCGAAGGCGAAGAGTATGACATCGCTGTCGCTTCCGGCGACCGTAAGGACGTCGTTGACTTCGTCAACAACATCCAGGCTAAGGTCAACGGACAGGAAGGTAACAAGGTTCCTGTATCCGTCGTTTCCACATACTATGAAGGCTCCACACCTTCCGGCTCCGCCGCATTCGAGAAGCGCGGTATCGCCGTCAACGTTCCTGTATGGAACAGCGCAAACTGCATCCAGTGTACATTCTGCTCTTATGTCTGCCCTCACGCCGCGATCCGTACGATGGCTCTGACAGAAGAAGAAGCAGCCAAGATGCCTGCCGGCACTGTCTGCCTGAATCTGAACGGCATGCCCGGCTACAAGTTCGCGATCGTTGTTTCCTCGCTCGACTGCACGGGCTGCGGAAGCTGCGCGAATGTCTGCCCTGGCATGAAGGGCAACAAGGCTCTGGTCATGACCCGTCTGGAAGAGGGCATGGCTCAGCCCAACGAGCAGGAAGCTTTCAACACCGCCGTCAAGTTCCCGATCAAGAAGGACGTCGTTGCGAAGTTCAAAGAGACCACCGTCAAGGGTTCCCAGTTCAAGCAGCCTCTGCTTGAGTTCTCCGGCGCATGCGCAGGCTGCGGCGAGACTCCTTATGCTAAGCTGATCACTCAGCTGTTCGGCGACAGGATGTTCATCGCGAACGCTACCGGATGCTCCTCCATCTGGGGTAACTCCTCTCCTTCCACTCCTTACACGGTTGACGCGAACGGCCACGGTCCTGCATGGTCCAACTCCCTGTTCGAAGATGCTGCTGAGTTCGGTTATGGTATGTTCCTGGCCAACGAAGCACTCCGTGAGAGCCTCAAGGAGAAGGTCGAGGCCATCAAAGAGACTGCCGGCGACGCCGTGAAGGCTGCTGCTGACAAGTGGCTCGAGACCTATTCGATCGGCGCTGAGAACGGCGCTGCCACCGACGCTCTGGTCGCTGCTCTCGAGGCAGACGGCTCTGACGCCGCAAAGGCAATCGTTGAGCAGAAACAGTTCCTGGCCAAGAAGTCCCAGTGGGTCTTCGGTGGTGACGGCTGGGCATACGATATCGGCTACGGCGGTGTCGACCACGTCCTCGCTTCCGGCAAGGATATCAACGTCTTCTGCTTCAACACTGAGGTTTACTCCAACACCGGCGGTCAGTCCTCCAAGGCTACCCCGATCGGTGCTGTCGCACAGTTTGCTGCAGGCGGTAAGGAAGTCAAGCAGAAAGACCTCGCAGCCATGGCAATGAGCTACGGCTACGTCTATGTCGCTCAGATCGCTATGGGCGCTAACATGAAGCAGTGTATCGATGCTATCGCAGAGGCTGAGGCATATCCCGGACCTTCGCTGATCATCGCTTACGCTCCTTGCATCAACCACGGCATCAAGAAGGGCATGGCCAAGGTTCAGGACGAGGAGAAACTCGCAGTGAGCACTGGCTACTGGAACCTGTTCCGCTTCAACCCTGCCGGCGGCGCCAAGAAGTTCACCCTTGATTCCAAGGCTGGCACCGGCGATTATCAGGAGTTCCTGAAGGGCGAGGTCCGTTACATGTCCCTGCAGAAGGCAAATCCTGCCAACGCAGCCAAGATGTATGCGGAGAACGAGGCCAATGCAAAGGCCAAGTTCGAGTACCTGAGCAAACTTGGAGCTCTGTACAACGAATAATTCAGACAATTGATCAGGATCTGCGGCAGGCAGGCTCTCCTGTCTGCCCTCCTGAAAAGCGGCTCTACCGTAACCGGTGCGCTTGGCGCCCGGCACCTGGATATAAAAGGATACAATACAAAAAAACCTGTTTTGTGTCCAATTAGTATCTTGACGGTATAAGTAAAAGCCGTTATGATGTAAGCAACAAGCCACAGGCAGGCACGCAAGTGCTTCCTGTGGCTTGTATCAGGATTAGGTTATTTAGCACTCGCTAACTCCAACCCGGTTCTGTTATGTTTTATGCTTATAGCAATTCTTTAAGATTGAAAGGAGAACTTCAAAATGGCACGTGTTATTAATGATACCTGCATCAGCTGCGGAAGCTGCGCTTCCTCCTGCCCCGTCGACGCTATCAGCCAGGGCGATTCCCAGTACGTCATCGACGCTGATACCTGCATCGATTGCGGTGCTTGCGAAGGCACATGTCCTACAGGCGCGATTGTTGAGGCATAATCTGTATATCTGATTATTATCTGAATGCAATCTAAAGAGAGAGCAGAAGAGGTATGGATACTTCTTCTGCTCTCGTTTTTTCATTCTGTTCGTTTATATCTGGATTCTATTCGTTTTTATCTGGCCAGATTTGCAAATTTAGTCAGCTGAGGCTGCCAGCTGAGCTCCACCGTCCCGATCGGGCCGTTTCTCTGCTTTGCGATGATGATCTCTGCTATTCCCTTCTTCTCGGAATCCTCATTATAGTAATCATCACGGTAAATGAACATCACAAGATCCGCGTCCTGCTCGATCGCTCCGGATTCACGCAGGTCGGAGAGCATGGGGCGATGATTCGGACGTGATTCGACCGCCCTGGAAAGCTGCGAGAGGGCTACAACAGGTACATTGAGTTCTCTGGCAAGTGCTTTCAGAGACCGGGAAATATCCGAGATCTCCTGCTGTCTGGAATCCCCGCTCCTGCCTGACCCGCTCATCAACTGCAGATAATCGATGATCACCATCTCAAGGCCGAATTCCAGCTTGTATTTACGGCATTTGGAGCGCAGCTCAGGCACTGAAATCGCAGGAGTATCATCAATGATCAGCCGGCTCTCTCCTATCCTTTCAGCGCTCTCTATGATCTCCGCCCACTCAGTCTCTGTCAGGTCACCGGTACGTATCTTCTGGGCATCGACATGGGACTGCATGGCTATGATCCTGTTTACCAGCTGTTCCTTTGACATTTCCAGAGAAAAGATTCCGATACACCTGTTTTCTCTGAGCGAGGCGTGTTCAGCTATGTTCAGGACCAGTGCTGTCTTTCCCATGGAAGGTCGGGCCGCGATCAGTATAAAGTCTGCGGGCTGCAGGCCCGCTGTCCGGTTGTCCAGGTCTGTAAACCCCGTCGACAGTCCGGTCACACTGCCTTTGATCCTTGAAGCCGCCTCGATCCTGTCCATGGCATTAAGCACGATCTCATTGATCGGAACGAAGCCGGAGGCTGTCCTTCTCTGAGAGATCTCAAAGATCCTCTTCTCTGCCCTGTCGAGCAGGGCCTCCATATCTTCATTCTGCGCATAGCAGTTTCCCGCGATCTCCTCATTCGCCCGGATCATGGTGCGGAGCAGCGATTTTTCCGCCACGATCTCCGCATAAGATTTAATATTGGCGGAGGAAGGAACAGCTGTGATCAGCTCGCGCAAAAGCTCATCCGAATACATCTCCGGAGGAAGATTCTTCTCACGAAGCCTGGTCTGCAGAGTAACGGGGTCGATCGCCGTCCCCTTCCTCGTCATATCAAGCATAGTCTGGAAAAGAATCCCGTTCTGTCTGGCGTAAAAGTCCTCCTCCTTAATGATTTCGGCAGCTGTCTCCACTGCCTCCGGATCGATCAGCATGGCGCCCAGAACAGAACGTTCTGCTTCCAGGCTGTGGGGCATCACTCTGCTGATCACATCTTCCTGTGCCATTTTCCCTCCTGAGGATCTTTAAAGCTTCATCGCTCCGTTCTTCCTTACGGGGTATCGGAATATAAAGCCTGAAGCATTACGTTAATTAGGCCTGCGTAACTTTGAGCATGAATTTTGCAGTCACCTGGGGATGCAGCCGGATCGGGATCTCGAAATTCCCGAAGGATTTAATGGGATCGGAAAGCTGGATCTTTTTTTTGTCCAGATCCAGATTGTACTGCTTTTTGGCTTCCTGGGCGATCTCTTTGGCACTGACAGAACCGAAAACACGGCCTCCCTCTCCGGCTTTCATGGTGACTACGACAGTGACCTTCTCCAGGTCCTTAGCAAGCTTCTGTGCATCGGCAAGGCGCTCAGCCGCCTCTTTGGCCTCACGCTGTTTTTTGAGCTTGAGGTCATTTTTATTTTTGTCATTTGCTTCTACACCCAGCTTTTTGGGGATCACGTAATTTCTTGCATACCCGTCGCTGACATTTACGATCTCACCCTCTTTTCCGAGAGACTTCACATCCTGCAAAAGAATCACTTTCATACTCTTACCTCCTGCGGAGCTGTCAGGAGAGCTCATCTCCGACACGCTTCCAATACTTATTTGTTTCCAGCTTCCCTGTAACACATGTGATTTCGGGAAGCCGTTAAGGAACATTTCCGGGCACTGTTAAGGAACAGGTCCTTATACCAGACTGCCTTAGAATTACATTGGGATTATTTTTTCTCATTGTATTCTCAGGCGTCAATTTCACCGCCTTCAATCATCTCATCGATGACTTTTTTGACCTTCTCGATACACTCCTCAACAGTGATATCCGTCATCTGGCACCCGGCCATATTGATGTGGCCTCCGCCGCCCAAATGTTCCATAATGATCTGAACATTGATCTCATCGATTGACCTGGCACTGACAAATATCTGTCCGTTGTACTGGGTCAGCACAAAGCTGGCTTTCACTCTGTCAATATTGAGCAGCTGGTTGGCCGCCTGGGCCGCTACGACGGTAGGGCTCCGAAGCCCCTCCCCATTGCAGACAGAAAAGGCAAAGAAATCCCTGTAGATCTCCGCCTGGGAGACCGCATCTGCTTTTGCCTTATAATCGGCTGCCTCCTCGCGGAACATCTTTCTGACTCGAACGACGTCGGCTCCGCTGCGCCGCAGAAATGCCGCCGCCTCAAAGGTCCTTACTCCTGCCTTGTTAACAAATCCGTCTGTGTCTACGACGATCCCTCCGTACATCGCATCCGCTTCTTCCGGGTGCAGACGGATATTTTCTCCTGTATACTGGACGATCTCCGCGACCATTTCACAGGCAGAGGAAGCAAAGGCTTCCACATAGGAAAGCGTGGCGCCCTCGATCACGTCCTTGCCGGCACGGTGGTGGTCCAGAACGACAATGGACTTGGAATGGGTGAGAAGTTCCGGGCACTCGGTCCTCGCCGGACTGTTGACATCCACGACTACAACACAGGCATTGTCCGTGACCGCTTCCAGGGCCTGAGCACTGGTAAGGATAAAATCCTTCCCGTATTCCGGATTATTGTCAAACAGACGCAGGACCTGTTCGATGGAGATCGTGCGCTCATTGATAACAATGTACGCCTTCTTTCCCAGAGTCCTGGCGATCCTGTAGATACCGACAGCAGCGCCGAAGCTGTCCGGATCACCCATTTTGTGGCCCATGATGAAAACGCTGTCCCTGGCGCGTATGATCTCCTTGAGGGCCTGAGCCTTGACACGGGCCTTGACACGGGTGTTTTTCTCGACCTGACGTGTCTTGCCGCCATAATAGACAATATTATCAGGCGATTTCACGACCGCCTGATCACCGCCCCTGCCCAGGGCCAGATCGACCGCATTGCGGGCAAACTCATAATTCTGCGCATAGGCAAGCCCGTCTACGCCGAAACCAAGGCTCAGAGTGACCGCTATTTCATTTCCGACACTCACCTTTTTGACGTCCTCCAGAACGTCAAAATGTCCGGCCTGAAGTTCATGCAGAGACTTTTTGCGCAGAACGACCAGGAACTTGTCTTTCTCGATCTTGCTGCAGATGCCGTCGATGGAGCTGATATACTGGTTGACCCTCCGGTCGATCAGCGCGATCAGCAGAGCCTTTCTGACCTCCTCAACCGTCTCAATGACCTCCTCATAGTTATCGATATAAAAGAGGCCGATGGCGAGGCTCTGGTCATCCACTTCCCTGACTGCAAGCCTGACTGCCGTATTATCCACCAGGTTCAGCGCAATAACCGCTCCGCTGACCTTGTTTCCGAACATCACCTGACTGCCGGCCAGATATTCCGACTTCACACGCCGCATCTGGGCGGAATAACTGTTTCCGACCAGCTCGACGGGCACCTTGACTGTTTTATCATCCGTAGGAAAAACATCCCTGGTCAGGGCAGGAATAACGGTCGAAATAGGGCGCTTATAATTTCTGTCCCTGCTGATCGCCTCCTCAAAGGCGGGGTTCATCCACAGGATATGACCGCCTTCATCCAGCATTGCATACGGCATATCCAGCTCCTGCAGCAGGAGATCCTCAAAGTTGTGGAATTCCTCAGTATAATTTGACATCTCTTTGAGGTACATCGCCCGGCTGTTCACATATCCCCAGACCATGACCACCGTATAGATCACACAGAAAAAAGATAAGGCCGCAAAAGAATGCCAGTCCAGAAACAGGATCAGAAAATCCACCAGCCAGAGTATGATTCCCAGAATCAGTGAGATCCGGAAATAGCCCTGCATCCGTCCCTTTCTCTTCTTTTCCGTTTCCTGTGCATCCTTGGAATCCCCCAGCTCTTCATCAGGCGCAAAAGGATCCAGCTGCTCAGCACTATTGCTTGTATTCATGAAGTACTCCATTTATCTGTTTGTATGCCCGGCCAGACATCTGGTCTGTCCGCCGCATGCGGTCCGCTGACCGGCAATGCAATCGACAAAGGTTATTGTACCATTTCATGGGTGTCTCTGACAACATCATGGCTGTCTCTGACAGCAAGTGGAACTAATGAAACTATTCAGCCAGTCCGCGGCCTGCTCCATCCCCTCCTGAGTAAAAGGAAAATCCCGAACCGTCTTGAGGGTATCCTCTGTCGCCGCGTAACTGTAGGGCTCCGGCCAGACAACCGCGCGGAGAGAGGCCTCTCCCCGCTTATCCGGCGGTGTAAAGTGGACATTCTTCAGCGGTTCACGGGCGATGCGGAAACGCCATCCGCTCCGGCTTCCGTAATATGCCTCTCCATATTCATAATGGACAAAGGGAAAAAGCTCTTTCACGGAGATCAGGTCCGGTGCATCACCGGCATTCTTCCCATCCTGTCTGACTTCTTCCCTGCCGTCTTCAGTTTTTTTCCCTGCATCCAGTTCCATATTGACTGCCCTTCCGATTCCTCCCGCCCGGACATACTCCAGTATATAAATATTAATATCACTGGTCACCTGTTGACCAGGCCCGGGGGGATAAGAAATAATTGATAAATGCTTAGACCGCCTCTGTCTCTGGCGCATTTCCCGTATACAGGTGGTAGTACCGTTTTCTGAGAGCGATCAGCTCATCGTGGGTACCCTGCTCAATGATCCTTCCCTGCTCGAGAACGATGATCAGGTCGCTGTTACGGATCGTGGACAGCCGGTGGGCAATGACAAAGGTAGTCCTTCCCTTCATCAGCTGATCCATTCCCGCCTGGACGATCTTTTCTGTCCGCGTATCGATGGAGCTGGTCGCTTCGTCGAGGATGAGCGCAGGAGGATCCGCTATGGCCGCGCGGGCGATCGCCAGGAGCTGGCGCTGGCCCTGGGAGAGGTTTGCCCCGTCTCCTGTCAGCATGGTGTCATAGCCATCAGGCAGACGCCGGATAAAGCTGTCGGCATTGGCGAGCTTTGCCGCGCTGATGATCTCCTCCTCCGTGGCATCCAGCTTACCGTAGCGGATGTTATCGCGCACGGTGCCGGTAAAGAGGTGGGTATCCTGCAGGACAATGCCCAGAGAACGGCGCAGATCTCCCTTTCGGATCTTGTTGACATTGATATTATCATAGCGGATCTTTCCGTCCTGAATATCATAGAACCGGTTGATCAGATTTGTGATCGTAGTCTTTCCTGCACCGGTAGAGCCGACAAGGGCGATCTTCATGCCGGGTTTTGCATGGATCCAGATGTTGTGAAGGACGATTTTGTCATCCCTGTACCCGAAATCGACGCCGTTAAAGGTAATATCTCCCTCCAGCGCCTGATAGGTGGTGCTGTCTGTCGCCTTGTGATAATGCTTCCAGGCCCACTTCCCGGTGTGTTCCTGCACTTCGACGATCTCCCCGTTTTCGTCCTGCCGGCAGTTGACCAGCATGACGTAACCGTCATCCGTCTCCGGGTCCGCATCCAACAGGGCGAAAATACGCTCCGCGCCCGCGAGAGCCATAATGATACTGTTGAACTGCATGCTCACCTGGTTAATAGGCATGGTAAAACTGCGGTTAAAGGTCAGAAAGCTGGCAAGAGATCCGACCGTAAATCCCGCAAAGGTATTGATCGCCAGTATACCTCCGACGATCGCGCAGATCACGTAGTTGGCATTTCCCAGCTGACCGTTGACAGGCGCAATAATGTTCGCGAAACCGTTTGCTTTGGAAGCACTCTGAAAGAGTTCCTCATTGAGCTCATCAAACTGACGGATCGCATCCTTCTCATGACAGAAAACCTTGACGACTTTTTCCCCTGTCATCGTCTCTTCTATGAAACCGTTCAGCCTGCCCAGGTTTCTCTGCTGCGCGATAAAGTTCCGGCCCGAAAGAGCGGTCACCCTGGCAGAAGCCAGCAGCATAACACCGATCATGAGGATGGCCACAAACGTAAGCGGAACACTCAGGACCAGCATCATGGAAAAGATGCTGACGATCGTGATGGAGCTGTTGAGGAGCTGGGGCAGACTCTGGCTGATCATCTGGCGCAGGGTGTCGATGTCATTGGTATAGACAGACATAATATCCCCGTGCGCATGGGTGTCAAAATATTTGACCGGCAGGCTCTCCATATGTTCGAAAAGTTCGATCCTGAGCCGCTTCATGGTCCCCTGCGTGACAAAGGCCATCGTCCTCGCCTGAAAATAGGTGGCACCAATGCCGATCATATAAAAACAGGCGACCCGGGCCATTGCATGCAGCAGAGGAGAAAAATCAGGAGCCTGCTCCCCCGCCTTTACCTGCTCTACCATCGGAGTGATGTAGCTGTCGATCAGTGTCCGGGTGAACATAGTTCCCTGAATATTCGCAAGAACAGCCACCACTATACAGACTGCCACCAACGCGATCTGGATCCCGTAAAAGCGGAATACATAGGAAAAAATCCTGCGAAGGAGCTTTCCGGGGTTTTCCACCTTTGGCCGGGGTCTTCCCCTCATTCCCCGCGGGCCGTTTCCGACCTCCTTAACCTTTTCTGCCATTTCATTCCCTTTACTTTAAAAAATGCTTCGAAAATATTTAATATTTGAAAAGTGGTATGCTTCGGTCCATCCGGCCAGTCTGTCCGGGATCCGTGAAAAGACCCCGGTTACGTAAGCCTGTCAAAATCGGCGTCCGCCCCTTCTCCGGTCTGGGATTCATAGACTTCCCGGTAGATCCGGTTTCCTGCCAGCAGCTCTTCGTGGGACCCGAATCCGTTGACACGGCCGTTTTCCATTACGATGATCCTGTCACAGGACTGGACACTGGAGATCCTCTGGGAAATGATCAGTCTGGTGGTATCAGGGATCTCTTCAGCAAAAGCTTTACGGATCTTTGCGTCCGTAGCTGTATCCACGGCGCTGGTGCTGTCGTCCAGAATCAGGATCCTGGGTTTCCTCAAAAGGGCGCGGGCAATGCACAGGCGCTGCTTCTGCCCACCGGAGACATTCGTCCCGCCCTGTTCGATATAGGTATTATAGCCCTCCGGCATTTTTTCAATAAACTCATGCGCACAGGCAAGAACGCAGGCCCGGCGGCATTCCTCGTCCGTGGCGTTCTCATCCCCCCAGCGCAGGTTTTCATAGATCGTCCCGGAAAACAACACATTTTTCTGAAGGACGACCGCGACCTGCCTGCGCAGAACATCCAGATCATACTCCCTGACGTCAATTCCGCCCACGAGAATACGCCCTTTCGTGACGTCGTACAGGCGGCTGATCAGGTTGACCAGACTGGATTTCGCGCTTCCGGTGCCGCCGATGATACCGATGCTCTCACCTGCCCGGATCTCCAGGTCAATATCCTTGAGCACAGGTTCCGACGCCTCAGGATCATAGGAAAAATCCACATGCTCGAACCGGATGCTGCCGTCCGGAACCTCCATGACCGGGTTTTCCGGATTTGTCAGAGAGCTCTTTTCATCAATGACTTCCGCGATACGCCTGGCGCTGGCCTCCGACATGGTGATCATGATAAAAATCATAGAGAGCATCATCAGGCTCATCAGGATGTTCATGCAGTAGGTCAGAAGGCTCATGAGATTGCCGGTCGTCAGCGTATCGGAGACGATCATATTGGCGCCGAACCAGCTGATCAGAAGTATGCAGGAATAGACTACGCCCATCATGACCGGGGAAATGCTCACGATCCGCAGCTCCGCCCGGATGAACATCTCGTAGATCTGTTCCGCCGCGTTCCTGAACTTTTTATTTTCATAATCTTCGCGGACATAAGCCTTGACCACGCGGATGGCAGAAACATTTTCCTGCACGCTCTCGTTCATGAGGTCGTAGCGCTCAAAGACCTGCTTGAAATACCTGGTCGTCGTGCGCATCATCACAACCATGAACACAGCCAGAAAGGCCACGGCAATGAAATAAATGCTCGCCAGGCGCGGACTGATGATCACGGACATCACCATGGCCACGATCATCGTGGACGGTGCCCGCATAGCCATTCTGAGCGTCATCATAAAAGCAGTCTGTATATTGGTGACATCTGTCGTGAGCCTGGTCACCAGGCTGGAAGTCGAAAAGTGATCGATATTTAAAAAAGAAAATGTCTGGATGTTGTCAAACATTGCCTTGCGCAGATTCCTGGCCAGTCCCGCTCCTGCCTTTGCGGCAAAAAAACCGCCCAGGATCCCTGCGGTGAGCCCCAGCAGGGCCACCACGATCATCACTGCTCCGGTCCGGATAATGAATTCCACATTCCCCGCCATCACACCGTAATCCACGATCCTGCCCATCAGGATCGGGATGATCATCTCGCAGATCACTTCCCCAAGCATACAGACAGGTGTAAGGATCGCGACCAGCCTGAATTCCTTCACCTGTGCCAATAGTGTTTTTATCATAAAATTTCCCCTGTCCTCCGGGTTTATACCGGTCCGTCAGGCAATTCCCTCCATTCCTTCGTTTATCATGTCATTCATTTCGTCATCCATCCCTTCATCCGCCGGGACCTCCTTTTCCGGTTCCGCTTCATTCCCGGATCCCGAATCCACCGGATCCATGTACAGGGTCTCAATATCCAGCGACTGCACAGGACTGTAACTCTTTACAGGGTTCTCCCGCACATCCAGATATTCCAGAGCCGTCAGAGAGGCGAGAGGTTCCAGATCGCTGATCTCGTTGTTCTGCAGTTCAAGTACCTTCAAAAGGGAAAGACCACGGAGCGGGCTGATATCCCTGACCCGGTTATCGGATATATACAGCTTCTCCATCTCCGGCATATTTTCCAGAGCGGACAGGTCTCTCACCCTGTTGCTGCCGATCATCAGCAGGGAAAGACCGCTCATCCCGGCCAGGGGACGGAGGTCCCCAATCTCATTGTTCCAGAGATTGAGCTGCTTCATATTTACAAGACCTGTGAGGGCGGAGAGGTCAGAGACCCCGTCGCTGTACAGAGTCAGTACTTCGAGACCGGAAAGCTCCGAGAGCGGACTGATGTCCTCCAGCTGGTTTCCGCCCAGATGCAGAATGCCGAGATGGTGCAGGTTCTGCAGGGGACTGATGTCCGAGATCCGGTTCTCCTCCAGATACAACTGTGTCAGTTCTGTCAAAGTAGTCAGTGGTGTGAGATTGCTGATCTGGTTATTCTGCAGATAGAGCCGCTGCAGCCCTGTCAGATTTCTCAACGGGAGCAGGTCAGTGATCAGATTGTTATCCAGGCACAGGCCCTCCAGCCTGGTCATCCCGGCAAGAGGCGTCAGGTCGCTGATCCCGTTCCCGGACAGATCCACACTGGTAAGCGCAGGAAACCGGTCGAGCACGGACATATCTTTAATGCCCGTGCCTGACAGATCCAGATACGTGACTCCGGCGATATCTTCTTTGGTGATCTCTCCCGCTGAAATTCCGGCAGCTTCACGTACGGCCTGCTCCACCGCTTCGTTCTCCCAGCTGAGTCCCTCCGGCTTTGGAGCCGGTTCAGGCTCAGAAACCGGTTCCGGATCTATTTCCTCCTTTTGGCCCTCTTTGTTTTCAGGCTGATCTGCCTTCTCCTCTGACTGTTCTGTTTTCCCCGACTGTACGGGGACAAAATCATAACCGTTCAGCGAAGGATCCGGCAGCCGCTTCACGATCCTGGGAATGATAAGGATCAGGAGGACCACAGGGATCGCCGCGAGCAGCACAGGAAACAGTCCACCCCGTTTCCTGCCGCCTGCCTTCGTAGACTTGTCCGCACCGGTCTGTTTTACCGCGCTTTTCTTTCTCTTTTTACGGGGTGGATCCTGAATCTCCTCGAACTCATCATCCAGCTCATCCCAGTCATCTTCAGCAAAATGATCATCCTGCTCCGTTTCCTGTCTGGAAGGAGAAAACTGGCGTCTCCTGCTTCCCAGCATGGGAACGCTGTTGTCCCTGCCGCAGCGGGGGCAAACCGGGATCCCTTCTGTCAGCTCTGTTCCGCAGTAGCTGCAGAACCGAATTTGATCCATCATTTCTATTACCTCCCCGCCCTCAACAGGGCAGAAAAAGCCTTCAAATCATCTGGTTGAATTATAAATCTTCTGTCCAAAGATGGCAATCCAATATGGGAAGAGGAGACAGATGTTCACTAACTGTTCACTCATTGGAAAACGGGGTTCAGCGAATTGAAAAAGAATCGAAAAAGAATTGAAAAAGAAAAACACCCGGCAGCGGGATAAACTGCCGGGTGTTCTTCAAGGGATGTTACAAGATGCTTAGGGGGGTAATATATTAGCAAGATGCTTTCGCACCGTACTAATTTTTTTAAAAAGCCTGCTTTCCGCTTATGCGAAGGAGACTTTGACCAGAAAGGAATCTTTGTTATTTTTTTATCTTTCTTTCTGACAATAGTATGATAGCACTTCACAGAAGGAATGAATAGATAATATTTTGACAAACATTTTACTTTTTTTGTCTTTTTTCTGTTTCTATTGCACAACCGGCTTGCAGTTCCTGCTTTCTTCTCCTATGATAATACAAAACCGAAGCGATCCATCAGAAAACCTGATTCCTGACCAGTAAAAAAGGAGGACCTTATGCCCGGATCCAATGTCTATATCCCAAAATATGAGCTGATCAACAAAAATTTTTCTGTGGATTTCCGAAGCAATGGCGCTTATATCCCTGCCCATTGGCATTCGGCTCTTGAGATCACCTATCTTCTCGATGGTCAGGCAGAATACAGCACAGAAGGCGTCAATCACACCATGGTCAAGGGTGAGTTCTATGTCGTTGATTCAGGGAAGATCCACGAATTCAGATGCCCCCAGGACTGCATGCTGATGGTCATCCATATCGATGATGAATATATTTCCTCTTTCATGGAAAACCAGCGCAACTTTATGATCCTCTGCGACCGGACTGAGCTCACAGAGGAGCTGGTGGAGGTATATCTTCGCCTGTGTGATTCTCTTCAGGAGCTCGTCCAGCTGTGTATCGACCAGCCTTACGGCTTCAGGATCCAGAGCGAATCCCTGATCCTGCACATCCTCTTTGAGCTGGTCTCAAATTTTTCTTTCCAGCTCTATCGGGACGACCTGCCGGAGCCCGCCAAGGATCAGCGCCGAATCAAGGATATCGTGTCTTTCATTGCCACTAATTATGACAGGCCGATCTCACTTGATGAGATCTCTGCCCATTTCGGCCTGAGCAACGAGTACTTCAGCCGTTTTTTTACGAACAAGATCGGTATCCCCTTCAAAAAACATCTGAATCAGGTCCGGATGTCCCACATCTATCACGACCTGTGCACAACAGACACCCCGATCATGGAAATCGTAGAGAGACATGGTTTCTCCAACTACAAACTATTCAACCGGATGTTCAGGGAGATCTATGGCACGACTCCCCGGGAACTGCGCAGGAGGATTTCCCGCAGGAACACATAAAATTAAACCGCCTGTACAGCTGACCATTTGTCCGGCCAACTGTACAGGCGGTTTTCCTTATGCATTTTAATACATATTAGATGTTTTTATACTATCAGCCCTCATCCGGGGCTTCAGGAGCCTTCCCGTCCCTGACGGGATTGTGGCACCGCACGAAATGCTCACCCTTTTCTCCCGGCGAAAGGACATTTTTCAGTTCCGGCCAGGTCCGGCAGGCGTCAGTGGCGTAGGGACAGCGATGGTAAAAATCACAGCCGTCCGGAACAGATTCCCGGCGCGTCTCGGTAAAAGCGTACCGGCTGAGTTCGTCTGCCTTTTCAATTTCCGGAATGGCCGACAGCAGCATCCTGGTATAGGGATGGAGCGGGTTGTTGTACAGGCTCTCCGCATCCCCCTGCTCCACAATGCTCCCGCGGTACATGACCGCGATCCTGTCACAAAGATAATACACCACGTTCAGATTGTGGGAGATGAAGAGCATCGCAAAGTCCTTGCGGTCGTGGATCTCCTGAAACAGGTTGAGGATCTGGGCGCCGACCGAGACATCAAGGGCGGATGTCGCTTCATCCGCGATCACGAGCTCAGGATCGATCATCAGTGCGGCGCCGATGCAGACACGCTGTCTCTGTCCTCCAGACAGCTCGCGGGGCAGGCGGTCCGCATAGGACTCATCCAGTCCCACCAGCTTGAGCATCTCGATCACTTTCTGCCGGCGGGATTCCTTTGTCCCCATGCCGTGGGCGAGCAGGGGTTCCTCCATCGTCTGCGCGATCGTCCGCCGCGGATTCAGCGCGCTGAGGGGATCCTGAAAGACCGCCTGGACGCTCCTGGTGAATTCTTTGCGGTTATTGCGGGAATACTTCATCCCTGCGACACGGATCTCTCCGTCAAAGGGGATCATGCCCAGCACAGCCTTTCCCAGTGTGGATTTACCGCAGCCGCTCTCTCCCACAAGACCGAAGATCTCATCTCTGTGGATCGTCAGGCTCACATCATTGAGCACGCGGGTCATCTTATCTTTTGAAAAAAAGCCCGCTCCGCTGTCCCGGTACCTGTTTGTCACATGTTCTATTTCCAGGATCTCTTTACACTTGTTTTCCATCTGACCAGCCCTTACTCCGCATTTGTTCCATAGTGGTGACACCACAGGATATGCTCATCCGAGATCGTTTTCCGCCCGGGATACTCCGTAAAACACAGCTTGTCCGCACTCTCGCAGCGCGATGCAAAAGGACACGGAGGCTTCTCCTCGGTAACAGGAGGAACACGGCCCGGAATGCTCGCAAGGGGAGCGCCCTTCATACGGCGGGTCGGAATGGAAGAAATCAGGCCCTGGGTATAGGGATGGACAGGATTTTTCAAAATATCCTCCGTGCGGCCCTGCTCCACGATCTTTCCCGCATACATCACCAGCACACGGCTGCAGATCTTGTTGATGACTCCCAGGTCATGAGAGATCAGAAGAACAGCCGTACCGGTCTGCCGGTTGACCTCCTGCAGGAGCTCCAGAACATGAGCCTGCGTCGTCACATCCAGAGCTGTCGTCGGTTCATCCGCGATCAGCAGCTTGGGACGGGCTATGATCCCCATGGCGATCATGACACGCTGCCGCATGCCGCCGGACAGCTCATGAGGGTACATGCGCATGGCCTTTTCAGGATCAGGCAGTCCAACCATCTGCAAAGCTTCCAGGGTCCGCTTTTCGATCTCTTCGCGGGAATGACTGCCGTGAAGCAGGAGGACCTCTCCTACCTGCGTCCCGATCCTCTGAAGCGGGTTGAGGCTTGTCATAGGCTCCTGAAAGATCATGGTCATATCGTTCCCGTTGATCTCCCGGCGTTCTGCCGCCGAGATCGTCCGCAGGTCCTTTCCGTCAAAGATCATACTGCCGTCAGTCACCTTGATATGGTTCTTGAGCAGATCCTGAAGGGCCAGGGCCGTCATGCTCTTGCCGCATCCCGACTCACCGACGATTCCGACGATCTCTCCCTTTCCAACCGTGAAACTGATACGGTTGACCATCTTGTAAGACGTGCCGCCCTCGTACAGCGTGATCGTCATATGTTTTACTTCGAGAATATTCTCATCCATACTGGCTGTCATCTGCCGTTTCCCCTTTTTTATCTCAGGAACTGTACATAAGTGTACTAAAGGAAGAAAGATCTGCCTTCCTTCCCCTTCGCTCAGCCCGGTTACTATCAGCTCAGGTATTTCTTCCTGAGCCCCTCGCCGATGCAGTTGAGCCCGACGATCGTCATGACGATCATAAAGCCCGGCGCAAGCGCCGCCCAGGGCGTCGAGAAGATAATGTCCTGCGCCTCCTTGAGCATGCGTCCCCAGCTGGGGATCGGGGGCTGAATGCCCAGTCCCAGATAGCTCATGCTGGACTCCGCCAGGATCGCGTTCGAAAGACCGATGACGATCGAGGAGAGCAGCAGCGGATAAATATTCGGCAGAATGTGCACGAAGAGGATGCGGAGATCAGAATCCCCGAACACCTTATTGCTCAGGACGAAATCAGCATTTTTGTACTGCAGAGTACCTGTGCGCACGATCCTCGTGAAGCTCGGAATGAACATAATGACCAGTGCGGGTATGATCGTGAGCTTCCCATAGTTCAGGACACTGACCATGACAAGGGCGATCAGAATGCTGGGGAAGGAATTGACCGCATCCATGATACGCATGACCACCTCGTCGACCATTCCCCCAATATAGCCGCACGCAAGACCCAGCAGAATACTGATCCCGGTCGCCAGCAGAATAGTTGAAGCGGAGACCAGGAGGGTGAAGCGGGCTCCCACCATTGCCCTGCTGAACACGTCCCTTCCAAAGTTGTCCGTCCCGAAGAAATGGGTCAGGGAAGGTGCCTGTGACCTCAGAGAGGTGTTCATTTCATAGACATCATGCGGTGTATAAAAAACACTCACGATTCCCAGCGCCAGTACTATGCCCACGATGATAAAACCGATCCTGAGCTCTGTATCACCTGTCGTCCAGCCGCTTACTGTCAGGGTCTCCTTTTTCATAACTTCCCTTTCCCCGCCTTTTCCCGCAGCCAGGATCCGCCTGAACAGGCGTCCTGCCCCGCGGCCGGCATCTGTCTGCAATACGCTCGTTTCAGCTGCTTTTGGATTGCCAGCGTTGATCATGATAATGAACCTCTTTCGCTATCTTGCGATCCGGATACGGGGATCCAGGATCTGAATAAGGATATCTACGATAAAGTTGACGATCAGGATCACGATCGCAATATACATGACAAGCGTCTGGACCGTCGGGTAATCTCTGGAGGTGACAGACGCGATCAGAAGACGCCCTATTCCCGGAATGCCGAAAACCTGCTCGATCACGATCGATCCGGAAAAAATACCGCTTACGATCATACCGATCAGAGGGACTACAGAAACGATCGCATTTTTCAGGACATGCACGTACATGATGCGGTTTTTGGTACTGCCCTTGCTGCGCGCCGTCCGGACATAATCCGCGCGCACTTCTTCAATGACCGCAGTCCTGATGTACTTGCACAGGATACAGGTCTGAGGGATCGCGATCGCGATCGCGGGAAAGATCATGTAACGGAAAAACCCCGCGGGATCCCTCTCCATGGTGACAAATCTCCCCGGCGCAAACCAGTGCAGGATCAGGCCGAACACCCAGATCAGCAATATACTCAGAAAGAATCCCGGAACGGAGATCCCCAGGATATTGAGAAAATTCAGGATCTGCTCGGAGACAGCATGCTTTCTTCCCGCCGTAAATACTCCCAGAGGGATGCCGATCACTATGACAAGAGCCAGGGCCAGGGCTCCCAGGATCAATGTGATGGACAGCTTTCCCTTCAGCAGATTGGCCACGGGCTTTCTGTACATGATCGACGTGCCGAAATCTCCGTGCAGGGCACCGCCGACCCAGTCCGTGTACTGCTCAGTCATAGGCCGGTCCAGTCCCAGTTCTTTCCGCAGATCCTCCAGCTGCTCCTGCGAGGCGCTCGTCCCCAGCATCATGGCCGCGGGATCTCCGGGCACGATATGAAAGAGCCAGAATGTGACGATCGATATGACAAAGAGTGTCAGCACCAGGATGCCGACTTTCCTGACGAAGTACCGCATGGCAATCTCCTGTGTTCCTGTCAGCGGGGAAAACCCCGGTTTAACAAAAATATCCCGGACCGGACGGGGAGGCGGTAAAGCCCGCGCCCGTCCGGCCGGATGATCTTTTTCCCAGTCTTTCCGCGCAAAGCACGCGAAAACATCTCAAGTCCGGTCAAGGGACAGCCGGTAAAGACAATTCACTCATCCGCCCCCTGATCGTTACTGATCACTGTGATCACTGGACCGAATACAGAGCCGAGTAATCATCGACATAAAGCGGATAGGACGCAAAGCCTCCAAATCTGGGACTGTTGACGACGATCATGTCGATATCCTGCAGATAAACGCTGGCGCACTCATCGCTGATGATCTTCTGCGCTTCCTTGAAGAGCTTGACCTGCTCGGCGTCATCTGTCTCCAGGATCGCCTTAGCGTAGACGTCATCAAATGCCTTGGAATTGAAACGGATAAAGTTGTCACTTGCCGTGGACACATATCTGTTCAGGAAAGCAGTCGGGAAGGCGATCCGTCCGTCAACGGAGACAACAGTTGCCTCATATTCGCTCTTCTGATAGACACGGGTCAGCCAGGTGTTCCAGTCAACAGACTCGATATCGACTGTGATGCCTGCCTTTGCGAGCTGGTTGGCGATGACCTGAGCGGTGTCCACATGGACCTGGTAGTTGGAAGGAACACGGATCGTGAAGCTGAGGTTCTCCTGTCCCGCCTCCTTGAGGAGTTCTTTTGCCTTTTCCACATTGACATCATAGACTGATGTCAGTTCATCGTTAAAATACTTCTGCAGTCCGGGAGTGACAGGTGTTCCCGCCTTGGTTCCCATGCCGTAGCTTACTGTCTCAATGATCTCGTCCGAATCCACTGCATAGGCCACAGCCTGACGGACACGCACATCCTTGAAGGGACCGAAATCATTGTTGAGCGCCAGCACCTGCACAGCGTTGGCATGACGGACATTCTGAACATAATCCGTTCCTTCGAGCTCTCTCCAGCCGCCGGAATTGGAATTGAATCCGTCGATCGCGCCCGCCAGATAGTTGGTCGCCAGCTCGGCGGTGTTCTCATAGTACTTGAGCGTGACGGAATCAAGATGCGCAGGCTCTCCCCAGTAATCCTCAAATTTTGTCAGCAGGGTGTGGTCCTGCTCCATGAACTCCTCCATCTTGAAGGGACCGGTTCCGATCGGGTTCGTCGCCAGGTCCTTTGCGTCCTTGGGGACAATGGGATTTGTGATGATGGCAAGGAAACCGCTGTCGGGTGTATTCAGATGAATCACAAGTGTTTTTTCATCCGACGGTGCGTCGGCAGAATCCGCAGCTGCGATCTCGGCCGTCTGTATCTCCTTTCCGTCCTCGTCCTTATCGGTCTTGTAAGTGACCGTGTAGGCCTTTCCGCCGGCCATATACTGGTCGATCTCGTTGTAGCCCGTGATCGGAGCTGTAATGGCCTTTTCAATGGAATAAAGAACATCTTCCATCGTGAGGTCGCTGCCGTCGTGGAATTTCACGCCCTCGCGCAGGACAAAGGTATAGGTCTGGAGATCATCGCTGACTTCATAGGATTCAGCAAGGGCGGTTTCAAAGCTTCCGTCCGTTCCAGTGCCCATCAGTCCTTCGTAAATGTTAAAAAAGATACTTCTTGCTTCCGCTGTCTGAATGGTGAAGGGGTCAAATCCGGGGGCTTCCGTGGAAACACCCTTGATGAAATCTCCGCCTTCCACCATCTGGCCGGCAGATTCGCTGCCGGCGGACTCGCTGCCTGCTGCTGTACTGCCTGCGGCAGGAGTGCTGTCTGTACTCCCCGTACTCTGGGTGCCGGCGGATTTACCACCGCAGCCTGCGATCAGTGAAGCGGTCAATGCCAGCCCCAGAACCAGTGCCATGAATTTCTTTTTCATTTTCAGTAATCCTCTCCTTTTTTTTGCTGAAAGCAGCATCAAAAGACGCAGACCGCCTTTTTAAGGAGCTGCCTGAAAACGGTCCCTGCCCATAGTGCAGGTCATTTATCAACAGATCCTTATCGTCTGCTTCCACATGCGCAGATTCCTGACGTCTGCAGGACACAACAAAAAAACTGCAGACAGCAGGAACACATTATAAAGTATTCAAGCATTTAGGGAAAAACAGGGCGAACGCCCCCATCAGAATCCATGAATCAAGAGTATGGAAAAGTCTCTGTGTCAAAAGCGATCTGCCTGCCAGGAGATTTACGCCTGAAAACAGAAAGAGAATTGCATGGATCAATTCCCGGTCAGATGCTTTTAAATAAGACCGCAGAAACCCTGCCCGCAACAAAAAAACGTTTTCAAACCGCGCCGGCCTCGAACAGATCCTCCCATTACACGCTCCCTTCAAAGTCGCATATGGGCACAGCTTTTATGTCCGGGTCCTGCCGGTTGTCTGCCGCATGCCTTTCTCTATTTGCCCTGCGGCAGCCGCCTAATTGACTGCAGAATCATCATGATGCATTTTCCTGCGAATAATGCTCAATTGGAAAATATCACATTCGCATACAAATCGCAATGACCTCAGCATGATTTCTTTGAAAGAATTGAAAAAAGTACAAAAGTCAAAAGAAGGCTACTGTCCCTTCGTCGGAAAGACATGGCCGCAGCACCGGCAGCCGCCCCCTCCCTTATTCAAAATAATTCTCTTGCCTGCACTTCCCTTCCGAATTATAATTAGGAATGTTTTTATTTTATTCTTCAACTTTTATTCTTCATCCCTTAAACAAAATGATATCGCCCCGTTTACAAACCCGGCTTTCGTTCCGGAAGTACGAAGCCCAGGTTTTCATCACTTCAGAAGGAGGGACAGCATGCAGATCGGATTTGACAACGAAAAATATCTTCAAACCCAGTCGACTCACATCCGTGAGCGGATCGCGCAGTTCGGCGGCAAGCTCTATCTGGAATTCGGCGGCAAGCTTTTTGACGACTACCACGCTTCAAGAGTTCTGCCCGGCTTTGCTCCCGACTCAAAAATCACCATGCTCAAGGCGCTCAGGGACCAGGTCGAGATCGTGATCGCCATCAACGCGGCAGATATTGAAAAAAACAAGGTCCGCGGCGATCTGGGCATCACCTATGATATGGATGTGCTGCGCCTTGTGGACGCCTTTACTTCCAACGGACTCCTGGTCGGGAGCGTCGTTCTGACCCGCTTCTCCGCCCAGCCCTCCGCCATCGCCTATGAAAAGAAACTCCAGGCCCTCGGTCTGCGGGTCTACCGACACTATCCGATCCCCGGATATCCCTCCAACATCCCGCTGATCGTCAGCGACGAGGGGTTCGGCCGCAACGACTATATTGAGACCTCAAAGCCCCTGGTCGTCGTCACCGCGCCGGGACCCGGCAGCGGAAAAATGGCCACCTGCCTCTCCCAGCTCTACCACGAGAACAAGCGCGGGATCAAGGCGGGCTATGCCAAATTTGAGACCTTCCCGGTCTGGAACCTGCCTCTGAAGCACCCTGTAAACCTCGCCTATGAGGCTGCGACCGCGGACCTCGACGACATCAACATGATGGATCCCTTCCATTACGATGCCTACAAAGAGACTGCAGTCAATTACAACCGCGATGTCGAGGTCTTCCCTGTCCTCAATGCCATTTTTGAAAAGATCCAGGGGACTTCTCCCTACAAATCCCCCACGGATATGGGCGTCAATATGGTGGGCTTCTGCATCAGCGATGATGAAGTCTGCAGCAACGCCGCCAGACAGGAGATCATCCGGCGTTATTGTCAGGCGCTCTGCGAATTTCGCAAGGGAAATGCCTCCGATGCCCCCGTCTTTAAGATCGAGCTTCTGATGAAAAAGGCCGATATATCTGTGAGTGACCGTCCGGTCATCATGGCCGCCAATGTGCGTCACGAAGAGACCGGGGGCCCCGCGGCAGCCATGCAGATGCCGGACGGCACGATCCTGACAGGACGTACCACTTCGCTCCTGGGGGCCTCCAGCGCCCTGCTGCTGAATTCACTGAAATACCTGGCAAATATTCCGGAGGATGTCAAACTTCTCTCTCCTGTCATGATCGAGGCCAGCCAGAGTCTCATGGTCCGCCACCTGGGAGAACGCAATCCCCTTCTCCATCTCAATGAGATCCTCATCATTCTGGCCATAACCGCCGTAGAGGACAATGATGCCAAAAAAGCCCTTGACGCCCTGCCTCTTCTGGCCGGGCTGGATGCCCACTCCTCCGTCATTCTCTCCCAGATCGACGAAGGCGTCTTCAAAAAACTGGGCGTTAACCTGACCTGCGAGGCGCGTTACGAGAGCAATAAGTTTTATCACAAAACGATCCGCTGATCTTTTCACCCGTTTCCGCTCTGCTGTATGCATAACATGCTGTATGGACCAGCTGCAGGAAATGGCCGCATGAAAACAGCTGAACAAAAGTTGCTGCATAAAGGCTGCTGCATGAAAAAGCTGCTGCATGAAAGAGCTGCATAAAGGTTGCTGCATGAAAAAAGTCCCGGGTGCGCTGTACCGCATCCGGGACTTTTGCTGACAATATCTAAAAAACGCTGACCCCTATTTCTGTACAGAAAAGGCTTCCAGGGTTGTCCGTTCCAGAATGTTACTGATCCGGATAAAGCTCTCCGAGGAATCCGTCTCCATGCCGTCTTCCACCCAGTCTGTCCATACCCCGACCAGGCCTGCTGTATAAAAGCGGGTCATGATATCTTTATCGTGCCTGCTGATTCCTGTCTTTTCAGTCACATTGTCAATGTAGCGTTCAATTGAAAATTTGCAGATCTGGCGAATATAATCCATAAGAATAGGTCTGGCTTCTGAATTATATACGTGCAGGATAGCCGTCCTGTTTGCTTTAGAATAACGGACCAGGGGAAGGATGCAGTCGGCCGTGGATTGAACATCCTTATAAAGCACAAACATCTTTGCAACCATTTTTCTGCAGATCTCCCCCAGCATAGCCGGTATACTCTGATAGTGATAATAAAATGTATTCCTGTGGACACCCGCCTCCTCAACAATATCGTTTACTGTGATCTTTGCAAAGGGCTTCTCCATGATCAGTTTCAAAAACGCGCTTTCAAGCTTTGTATTTGCATCTCCTACAGTCATTATTGTACCTCCAGCTTCCGATTAGCCTACGGCAGCTCAATGGCTGACTATTAACTATATCATTATCGATTATAAAAAAAAGCAAACTCTTTGAACATAGACAATGTATTAACTATAAACAATGCCATCCACAAAAATGTCACAATCAATTAAATAGATGAGGTTTTTCGCAACTGTAGACAAAGCACTCGGAATACATGTATTTTATTGTTTAAATGCATGGTCGATTTATAAGTATTGTTTATGGATTATCATTGATAATTATAAAATTACTGATAATTATAATCAGAACATCCGGCGTAAACAACCATGCCTTCGTTAAAAAAAACAGTTCCTGTGGACCACCTTGCGAACAAACCGGATTCTGTTACAATAAAAAACAGGAAACAAGGCCGGAGGCCGCCTCAGAGCCTCTACTGGAATTAGTGAAAGGAGAATCCCGATGTATTTTTATATGCCTGCAAAAGTGTACTGTGAAAACAACTGCGTCCGCAAACATGCAAAAGAACTTGCCTCTTTCGGAAAAAAGGCCCTGATCGTGACCGGTAAGCACAGCGCTTTCCAAAACGGCTCTATTGCCGATGTGCAGGCTGCTCTCGATGATCATGGAGTGGCGTCTGCTGTCTTTAACGAAGTCGAAGAAAACCCTTCCGTGGACACTGTCATGAAGGGACGGGACAGGGGCATAGCGGAAGAAGCGGATTTTGTCATCGGGATCGGCGGAGGTTCCCCCATGGATGCTGCCAAGGCGATCGCCCTTATGATCCGTCAGAAGGATGCAGGTGCCGATTATCTCTATGACAGCACTGCTCTGACAGACGCTCTCCCTGTCGTCTGCATTCCCACGACCTGCGGAACCGGCTCGGAAGTGACTGCAGTCTCTGTCCTCACGCGCAGCAATCTCCGCTCCAAGGGATCGATCCCCCACAAAATCTTTCCCCGGCTCTCCCTTCTCGACGGCAGATATCTGCTCTCCGCCCCCAGGCGGGTCATTGCAGACACCTCCTATGATGCCCTCTGCCACCTTTATGAAAGCTGGCTGAACACCAAGGCTACCGACTGCAGCCGTATGTGCGTAGATGCCGGCCTGAAAGTGTGGCGCCGCAGCCGCAAGGCTGTCTACAATGGAACAGACCTGACCCTTGAAAACTGCAATGACATGCTCCTCGCCTCCATGTTTGCAGGCATTGCCATCGCGCACACCGCGACCACCCTGCCCCATGGAATGAGCTATCCGGTGACTGTTGAGACCGGCATGCCGCATGGCAAGGCCTGCGGCTACTTCCTGACAGGATATCTTCGTGAAACAGATCCCGGTGAGACCGCATATCTTCTGAATGCCGCCGGATTTGCGGATATTGATGCTCTGGAGGATCATTACAGGGCAACCTGCGGCAGAGATGAAGTTCCCGTCCCGGTACTCCTGAAATCCATCTCCTCGACTCTGGGAAGTCCCGCAAAGCTTGCTCTTGCTCCATTCGGCGTCACAGAAGCTGCTCTCTACAGAATCGCCGGGCTCTGATTTTCAGGCAGGATAACAGCCCGGCCGGCCCCACAGGATCCCGGCATCGCGGGCAAAATCCAGGCTCGACGAACAGGGTCCGGACTGAACGGAAATAATCGTAATAATCCATCAGAAGACAGCAAAACCGGCACGGCTCTGTATCGTATCTGTACAGACTCCATGCCGGTTTTTATGTCGTTTTCACCTGGGTCACACGCCGGTCAGGAAAAGTCCCCGTCTATCGTCTACCGGAACTCCGGATCCGTCGTCACCGGATCATTCGGCGGGTTCTGGTCATCCGGTCCGCTCAGGTCGTCAGGTTCCTGCAGATCCTCCGTGTCCAGTAAGCCGGATTCCGAAGCACTCTGCAGGCCGTCATCCGTTCTTTCCTCTGGATCCGCAGATCCGAACTCCAGAGGGCTGTAAGGACTGCCGTTCCCGGCTTCTGCGTCCTTGTCCCAGGGCCCCGAAGAACTCGCCTGATCTCCGGCTCCCGTCTCTGTGTCTGAGAAGCCGGTTTCCATCGCTGTGTCTGAAGCGCCGGTTTCCATCACTGTGTCTGAAAAGCCGGTTTCCATCGCTGTGTCTGAAGCGCCGGTTTCCATCGCTGTGTCTGAAGCGCCGGTTCCCGGGCCCGTATCCGCATCTGCATACTCCAGAAGGTCCTGCTGGCCGCTTCCTTCCAGTGCTGCAACGGGACTCCCCTCTGCTTCCGCAGCAGACATTCCCTCTGCTTCCGCAAAATCCGCAAACTCTTCGGAATCCGCAAACTCCACCGGAGGTTCAGGTTCATCCTGTCCCAGAGCAGCTTCAAGAGACGAATCACGGACGGCGACAAGAGCAGACGCCATGAGAAAGGCGAGCAGAGCCTCGGCGGCAAAACCAAGGATCAGCCAGAGCTTCTGCCCGGTGACAAAGCCGTAACCAACCAGGGATTCAATCACCCCGTGCACCAGCACTGCCAGCAAGAAACTGACAGTGAGCATAAAGCCCGCTCTGCCTGCGTGTTTTTTCTGTTCCGAACCCTTTGCGAAACCATAAAGAACACCCATCAGCCCCGCGTACCCGAAATGAGAGGGGATGAACAAAAGCGCATGAATAAATGAGGCGACAGGTCCTGCGCTCAGAAAGTCAGGCATGGCACTGCGCAGTATCTCAAGATCGGGAGGGAGCACATGATAAGCTGCCTGCCAGGCCAGATAGAGCACTGCGGAAAAGGCAGTCCCGACAACTGCGGCAGCCGCAATACCATCTCCCACAGTCTCCATCGTCATCTGCTTCCAGGTCGATATACGCAGTATAAAATGTTTCCAGGCCTCTTCGATCAAAGCTCCTGCCAGCACATAGCGCAGAAGCACTGAGAACAGCGCAGCCTGTTTTCCCTCCGCATTTTCCGGAAAAAGGCGGAAAATAACAGCTGCTGCGCCCAGCCCTCCGGCTGCCATCAAAAATGCCGGGACAGCTGCCAGAAGTCCCAGGAAAAGCAGCTTGAAGAAAATCCTCCGGCTTCCCTTACCAAAGGATCGTGATCTCAAAATAAGAAACAGAAGGGGGAAAAGCGGAAGGTAGGCAGCGATCAAAATAATAGTCAGATTCATGACAACATCTCCTGCACAAAGCTCTCTGATTTAAAGTTCTTTGGTACCGGAACCGCTGCAGCCTCCAGAATGACCGGACTGACAATACGATTCACCTCATAAAGAAGGGTTTTTTCCTCTGTATCTGACCAGGCAGTCAGATAAAAGTTCTTTCCATCCCACGCCAGGTCAAACGGAGAACAGACAGTCACTATCCGTTCATCTGCATTTTTCCTGCGGCGGCCGGCTTTTACGGCATCGGTCTCACTGTATTGAAAGCTGATTTTTTTGCCCTGATTGATGGCGTCATTGATGGTATTGACCATCTCATACACCCGGGCATCCCCGCCCGTCTGCGGTTCTACTGAGATCAGGTGGCGCTCCACACTCTCCGCCTGATATTTGCTGCAGAACCTCTTCAGTTTTTTAAGGATCGTATTTTTCTGTTTTTTACTGATAAAGCGGGAAGAGAGGACTGCGTCTCCGATCATGCGGAGCTCTTCCAGAGAAAACTCCCGGTCCCGGAAATAGTAGAAATTTCCGGAGCTGACGACTGTCTCGATATCATACCCTTCTTTTGAAAGCGTATCTATATCATCCCTTACTGTCTGCCTGCTATAGATCGTCTCCTCGTCCCTGAGAGCGTCCATGATCTCCGCCTTGGTGGTAAAATGATCTTCATCCGTGTTGACGTAAAGATAGCGGTAAAGCCTGAGCAGCCTGCTCTTGTTACTGACCATGTTTCACCTCCCTTACAGGTGACTATTGCAGTCTGTGAAAGCCTGGGGCAGCATTTCCGCCCCGTTAAACCCGCCGGAAGCACTTCGTACCTCCCATATATTATATTATGCCGTAAAAAAAATTTTTCGTCAACAGCGATGTCCGGGGCGCCTTCCTTATCCCTTACATCATCACACTTCAGTTCCATGGGCGGCTGCCCGCACGAACGCTCCCTCGGCTTTTCCTCGCTGCTTTCATCACACTTATTAAACGTGTTCTTCACATTCCCTACACATTTTCCAATTAGGATGTAATCAGCCTTCAGGAAGCCTCTTATTCCCTCCAAATAAGGTTTTCCTGTAAAGGTGCCTGTGAAAAACAGGTTTTCATATTTCCCCTTTGCCCCTTTGTCCCGGCTGCAGGCAGGCTCCGGGACAAAGGGGTTTTTATAAGTCAGATCATTGACAGGGAGATCCGTTTCTTTCTGACATCGACCGCAAGAACAGTGACTTCTACAACGTCTCCAACACTGACCACTTCCAGGGGGTGTTTGATAAACCTCCTGCTCATTTTTGAAATGTGTACCAGCCCGTCCTGGTGGACGCCGATATCCACAAAAGCGCCGAAGTCCACGATGTTGCGGACAGTTCCCTTCAGCTTCATTCCCTCGGTGAGGTCTTCCATGGAAAGGACATCGCTGCGCAGGACCGGAGCCGGCATGTCCTGTCTGGGATCTCTGCCGGGCTTTTCCAGTTCATCGAGGATATCGCACAGGGTGATCTCCCCGATCCCCAGGCGTTTTGCCGCGGCTGCGGTGTCAGGAACCATTTTCTTCACTTTCCGAAGGGAGGCTGTATCCATGGGGACCTGCAGAAGCTCCAGCAGAGTGAGGACCGCGTCATAGCTCTCAGGATGGACAGCGGTGTTGTCCAGAAGGCTGACGCCGTCGCGGATCCTCAAAAAGCCCGCGCACTGTTCATATGCTCTGGGCCCCAGGCCTTTTACCTTCAGGAGCTGTCTGCGCGCAGAGAAGCTTCCGTTTTCCTCCCGCCATGCCACGATGTTTTTCGCGACTTGGGCACTGATCCCGGAAATGTGGGAAAGGAGGGGCGCTGAGGCGGTATTGAGATCCACCCCCACCATATTCACACATTTTTCCACCACGCCCTCCAGGGCCCCGTCGAGCTTTTTCTGGTTCATGTCGTGTTGATACTGGCCGACGCCGATGGCCTTGGGGTCGATCTTGACGAGTTCCGCCAGGGGATCCTGAAGTCTTCTGGCGATCGATGCGGCGCTTCTCTGTCCGACGTCAAACTGCGGGAATTCCTCCGTTGCCAGCTTGCTGGCACTGTAGACCGAAGCCCCCGCCTCATTGACAATGACATACTGGAGCGGTCTGCCTTCTTTTTTAAAGAAATCGGTGATGATCTTTTCCGATTCCCTCGAAGCAGTGCCATTTCCCACGGAAAACAGGGTGATCCCGTATTTGTCGATGAGCTTCCGGAGCACAGTCTCTGCCTCACGCACCTTGTTCTGGGGCTCCGTGGGGTAGATGACCGCCGTATCCAGGACCTTGCCGGTGGCGTCTACGACCGCCAGCTTGCAGCCTGTCCGGAAGGCCGGATCCCATCCCAGGATCACTCTGTCCGCGACGGGCTGCTGCATGAGCAGCTGTTCCAGATTCTGTTTAAATACGACGATCGCCCCATCCTCCGCTTTTTCCATGAGGGAACTGCGGATCTCCCTCTCTATAGCCGGACCGATCAGGCGGTCATAGCTGTCCGCGCACACCTCCTGCAGGATCTGCTGCGTCCAGGGATTTGCCTGCCCCTTCTTTTTGCGGATGACCTGTCTCTCCAGATAATTCAGGATCTTTTCACGGGGGGCATCGATCTTTACGCTGAGATATCCTTCCTTTTCCCCGCGTCCCACTGCGAGCACGCGGTGGCCGGGGATCCTGCTGACCTGCTCCTCGTAGGAGAAATACATCTCATAGACCCCACTCCGGTCCTCCGCTGCCGGCCCCTTCTTCTCAGAAGCCTTTTTCGCCCCGGTCTCCTTCTTCTTTTCAGCAGACTTTCCTTCGGAGGTTTTTTCTTCCGCCGCTTTTGTCTCTGAAGATTTTTTTGCCGTTTCCTTTTTTGCGGAGATCAGGAAGCCGTCCCGGGAAGTGCATTCCCGGATCCATGTCCGATAATCGGCGTTGTCCGAAACTGTCTCTGCCAGTATATCCCGGGCGCCCTGCAGTGCCTCCTGAGCTGTGGGGACCTCTTTTTCTTCAGAGACATACTTCGCTGCCTCTTCCAGAGCATCGTGGTCCGCTCCCGGGGAAAGGAGCCAGTCCGCCAGTCCCTGCAGTCCCTTTTCCCTGGCGACTCCGGCCCTGGTCCTCCTCTTCGGCCTGAAGGGCCGGTAGAGGTCATCGACCGCCACCTGCGTCTGCGCCGACTCGATCTGGGCGCGCAGCTGTGCAGTCAGCTTTCCCTGCGCTTCGATGCTCTCGAGCACCTTCTCCTTCTTTTCCTGCAGATTGCGCAGGTATCTGAGCCTCTCGTCAAGAGTGCGCAGCTGCTCATCATCCAGTGTTCCTGTTGCCTCCTTCCGGTATCTGGCAATGAAGGGGATCGTATTTCCCTCATCGATCAGTCCCACCGCTGCTTCCACCTGCCACAGCCTGACCCCGAGTTCCCCGGCGATCGTCTTCAGGATCCCTTCCTGAGGATTCCCGGAAGATACCTTTGCCTCTCCGTCTTTATTTTTATTATTATTGTATTCATTATTGCTGACTGTTTTCTTTGTCTCTTCCAAAATCAGTTTCCTCCGCGAATATGATCATAAAAGTACTATCACAAAATATTATCGTAAAAAACATTATCGCAAAAGCGTAAAAATCATTGTTATAAAAAACATAACAGCACATAAAACATTTATCAGGAATCGCAGGCCGGGAATAGTAACCGTTAATTTCTTGTGTTATAATGGCTTCTGATATCGTGCCGGTTTCCCGACCCATGAACATCTGCTGCCCGGCCGGCGGATTTCAATGTTTTTATAAATCAGACAGGAGTATTCTGTATATGAGTCATTTTGATCATCCTAAAAAAAAGACGGACGTTCTGCCCGCCGCGCGCGCTGCCGCTTTGTTTCTGTCAGCTGTTATTCTTTTCAGCGGCTGTTCCGGAACGGGAACGATGTATACGCCGGATCTCGATGAAGAGGCTTCCCTTGATATGACAGGTTCCGGGTCTACGGCCGCTGAAGCCGCACAGCCTGGAGAAGAAACAGGGTCCGGAATTAAAAAAACCGATTCCGCTTTGGCCCGGAGAAAAAAAGCAGTCATGCTCGAAGGCACAGGAAGCGAGCTGCTCAATGCCGAGACCGTTGATTATTATTATCGCTTCACTCTTGACGGTGTCACCCTGCAGCTGCCCTGCAGCTTCTCGGAACTTACCGCCGCCGGTTGGGAGCCTGCCCTGTCCGGTCAGGAAAGCAGTAAAGGCTGGGAACCCGCAGTCAGGGCATACTCCTATGAGTTTTTCGATCTTGTCTCCACAGAGGCTTCGGCGCAGAAAAACTCCGTCTTCAGTACAGCCCGTTCCAGTGATAAAAAGATACGGGTCTGTCTGGCCAATTTTTCGGATAATCCCTCTGCCCTCTCCTCCTGTACTGTCTGTGGTATTTCTGCAGCTTCGGACAGCGGAGCATCCCTGGAGACCTCATTCGGTTTCGGCTTAAACGACTCACTCAAAGACCTGACGACAGTTTTCGGAACAGATCCCTCGATCTACAAAATGACAAAATATGCCGACGGCACCTGCAGTGTTCAATACCGGTTTTCCAACGGACTTCAGGATATAGACAAGATTCCTGTCCTGGCGGAAGCCGAAGAGAAGGAACTGGCAGAGCTCATGCTCATAGAAACGGAAGAGGACAGCAGCACGATCAGGAAGCTGTCCCTGTATTATTTCCGTCAGGATAAATAAGCGAAGAGCGGAACCAGTCAGGGCTCTTTATCCCTGAAATAAACCCGAAAAAAGGGCAGCCCTGAAATCTGAAAGACATAACCAGATTAAAAAGGCCGCCCTGAAATCTGAAAGACATAGCCAGATAAAAAAGGGCCGCCCTGAAATCTGAAAGACATAGCCAGATAAAAAAGGGCCGCCCTGAAATCTGAAAGACATAACCATAAGGTTAAAGCAGAATGTACAGATTATTGCTCAGCAGGGCCTGAGATCAGAAAGATACTTCTCCGCTCTGCTCCAGAAGCGTCACGCTTTCCACTGCCGGAAGGGCTGCGATCTCATTGATCAGGCGCAGGCGCTGTCTGGTAGCGACACGCAGGACCAGCATCTGTTTTCCGTCTGTCCGGCCTGTGGAGATCTTCCTGACTTTGCTGCAGCAGCTCTCAATGATCTGGCGGCAGGCTTTCTGAATATCCTCTCCGTCTCCCGGATGCCCATAGACAGTGAGAATGAGGGGAGCGCTGCCGATCGGCAGGTAATCCAGAAGGATCACTGTCGCTGTCATGACAGCAGTGGTGACGATCGCGATCCTCCACATGCCTGATGCGATAAAAATACCGCTCGCCACTGACCAAAGGATAAACACCTGGTCCATCGGCTCCTTCACAGCGCCTCTGAGGCGGATGATCGCAAGAGCTCCCACGACGCCGATGGAAGCGATGGCATTCTGGCTCATCAGCAGGATCAGCGCCGCTGTCACAGGCGCGGCTGCCAGAAGGGAGAGGTTGAAGCTCATGGAATACAGAGACCTCCGCCTTGTGAGCCGGTAACAGAAGAAAATATAGACACTGACAAGCGCCGCCGCGATCATCGCTGCGGCGATTCCTTTCCCCTGATATTCCGAGGGCGGGTATCCCTCCGACAGTATTTTAAAGACAACATCGATAAAAGACATTTATTTTTCCTCTTCCCTTCCAGAACTATAACTTCCAAATACATAAAAAGAAACTGCGCTTGCGGCGGCAACATTGAGAGAATCCACACCGCGCGCCATGGGGATCATAACTACGCTGTCAGCTGCGCTGATCGTCCCGGGCAGCAGGCCGTCACCCTCGGCACCCAGGATCACTGCCGCCTTCTCCTCTTTTCCTAAACGCAGGTCTCCGATCCCGACTGCGTCCTCTCTGAGGGCCATGGCGATCGTCCGGTAGCCCCGCTCTTTTAAAAGCCGGAGCCCTGAACTGCCCCAGTCTTCCAGGGATCCTCTGATCCAGGCCCATGGGATCCGGAGAACTGTGCCCATGCTGACCCTGAGGGTCCTGCGATAAAGCGGATCACTGCATCCATCCGTCAACAGGACAGCATCTATTCCCAGGGCTGCAGCGTTCCGGAAGATCGATCCCACATTGGCGGGATTCATCACATTTTCCAGCACAGCTATCCTGCGCGCCCGCCCCGGGCGGCCCTGCCCGGAATCTGAATCTCCGTTTAAGATTCTGTGAAAGGCATCCCCCTCACCGTCCAGTATATCCTCCGCCGTTCTCAGGGGAGGACGCCTCATCGCGCACAGGACACCCCTGGTCAGTGCATATCCGGTCAGCTTTGTCAGGACTTCATACCGGCCCGCGTAGACCGGGATCTCCTCACAGCACCTCCGGCAGCGGGCGATCACCTCCGCCGCCTCCCCCCGGACATGCCTGTCCTCCACAAGGAGAGAAACCGGAATACAGCCCGCGTCCAGCGCGCGCATGACCACTTTGGGGCTCTCCGCGATAAAAAGCCCGCCGTTTGGTTCATAATAGTGCTTCAGCTGTACCTCAGACAGCCTGGTATAGACCTCCAGTCCCTGATCCTCCAGACCGGAGACAGAAATCAGATCCTTCATCTAAATACTACTTTTCCCTTTATTCCTGTAACAGAAAAGACTACAGCCGAAAGTATACTCCCATTCGCCGGATTTGCCAACATCATTTGCCGGTGTAATTTATAATGGGAATTTGCAGCGGTTCTCGACAAGGGTTCTTTGATAAGGATTCTTTGATAAGGATTCTTTGATAAGGGTTCTTTGACAAAGCAGGGGACAGTTCCCGGTCCACTTTGAAGTGGAACGGGGACCGTCCCTTTTTGCGATCTGTTTCCCCCGCGCTTCTCCGCGGACGGGGTCATGGTGTGTCCTTACATCATTCGATCATGGACAGCCCGGTATGGCAGCCGGCCTGCGGCCGGCCGCACATCTCTCCACCGGTTTACTGTTTACTTCACCGTCACGCTGACTTTTCTGGAAGTCCCGTTCTGTGCGTAAATGTAAATATGGCAGGTCCCTTTTCCGACCGCTGTGATCTTTCCGTTTTCGTCTATCTCGGCGACCTTCTTGTTGTCAGAGGCGTAGCGGTACCTGGCGGCATGATTCTCTTCGAGCAGCTTCTTCCCCTGGATCTCAGGAATGGTCTTCGCCTTGATTGCGGCGGTCTTTCCGATCCTCAGCGTGTAACTGTCCTTCTGGACGGTCACACTTCTGGCATTCGTAAAACCGCTGGTCCTGCCCCGGCCCCCGGTCACATGGGCGATGATGCTCGCGCCCATCCTTGTGTCCTGTCCTTCCACCTTCCGGTACGCGATGACCCTGACCTTGATATTTTTCGTACGGTCGATTTTCTTTCCGTTCAGCCTTGTGATCTTGATGACTGCCGGGCTTTTCCCGCTGACCCCCCTGACCAGTCTGGGAGCGTCCTTTCCGCAGTAAGCAGCCAGGACATCGTAACGGCCGGCGCCTTCCGCCTTCCCCCAGGAAACCATCAGCGCCTCGCCGTCCCACCATGCCCTGAGGCCGGCGTTCAGGCTGATCTTTGTCCGCGCGTTCTCGGCACCGGTGATCCTGTCGGTTATGGTGTAGGTGCCGTCTTTCAGCGTGGCTGTGTAGTTGGGATCTTTGTTCCAGGACACGGAAATCCTGTATTTCCCCGGTTTGGAGGGCTTTTTGGCAGTGGTGGAGGCCTTGATGCCCAGGTTGTCCCCGGAGACATAAGCGCCGGTCACCTTCCAGGTGAGCTTTTTGATGGATGTCTCGCGCGGGCCGGTCTTGTCCTGAGCGGTGATCGTGATCTTCGCCCGGGCGATGGATGCTTTGATCCGGAAGGCTGCGGAAGTCTTATGGTTCTTATCCCCCACATATCTGTATTCCATCGTATAGGTCCCGGCCTTCACGGCAGTGGGGATGGAGTTTGACCAGGAAGCGGCTCCGCTCATTCTGTACTGCATTTTCGCGCAGCCGTCAGGGAGCTTTGCCGGAGCGGAAAGGAGCTTCTGGTTCTTTCCGTTATAGGTAAGTCCGGATCTGGCAGCGGGCTTTCCGCTGTTCCCGGCGGACGCCGTGTCGAGGGCGGCTTTCCGGACGGTGTAGGTGCCGTCAACGAGCTGCGCGTCGTAGTTTTTGTTCTCATTCCAGCTCACGGTGATGGGATAGGTCCCCGCATCAGAGTCCTTTTTCACCCCGGACGCCACGCTGACGCCCAGCTCGTCGCCGGCCACATAGGCGCCGCCCACCGTATAGGTGAGGGCCTGCAGGTCCTCCCCGTAGATGCCGGACTTGTTGTCGGCTGAGATAGTGATAGAGGCCCGGGCAATGGCAAAGCCCAGCGGCTTTGACACGGCTTCTTTGTAGTTCTTCGTCTCGGCGACCAGGACCCGTACATAATAGGAGCCGGCTTCAGCGGGGACCTGATCTGTATAACCGATGCCCTCGTCCGTGCTGTATTCATATCTCACGTCCCCGTTCCCGGGATTGCCTGCCGCGTCCACTCCAGGTTTGTTGGCAGCCTCACCGTAGGTCCATCCGGTGATGGAGACCGTGGGTGTGACAGGTGCCTTTTTGATCACGGCTGTGAGGCAGGCGGGCGGGACGTCATTGTGGTTGGCGTCGCCGGCAACCCTGTACCAGACATAATAGTCCCCCGCGTCGATTCCCTTCGGGATCTCCTCGGTGAAGAGGCTGTCCTCAGGAGGCGTTGAGGCGTCCTTTCCAAGAACGTACAGCATCGTGCCGCCCTGGACGGTGCCCGGACGGACCAGTTCCTGGGCTTCGCCTGTGTAGGTGAGGCCGTCCTCATGCCCTGTCGGACTGCCTGAGGAATCGCCGGGATCGATCGTCACGGCAAAGCAGGCCTCCGGCGAGTCAAGGTGAGTGTCGTCTGCAAAGACCTTATACCAGACATAATAGGTCCCGGCACCGGTTCCGGCAGGGATCTCTGTGGAATATTTGTCCGCGGAAGGAGGCGTGTTGAGGTCTTTGCCGAGCGCGTACCTCAGCTCACCGCCGGAGGCTTCCCCTGCGATGACAAGCTCCTGAGCCTGCTCGTTGTAGGTAAGGTTCCGGGCAGCCGGCGCCTTTGTGACGTCTGCTGGTTCCTTCTTCGCGTAGGTGTAGATATAGACCGTATCCTGTTTGATTTCGGTCTTCTCGTCAGGCTCCACGTCCCAGATTCCGGCCATGAACGTGCTGTCTTTGGGCCTGCTGCCGGCGGAGGGGATCTGCATCTTTTCCAGCTTCAGCTTGTCGCCCTCGTGGCCTTCCAGGGTCACGGTCCTGTCCGCTGTCGCATCATCTCCCTCGCCGTCATCCCATGCGCCGTTTTCCACTCTGAAGGTGACGCTGTAACTGATCTTCGGGATGACGATTATGGCGCCATTATGGTAAGTGATATTGTAATTGCCCGTCACATCGCTGCCGTCAGCATCCTGGATCACGGCACCGGACAGAATGATCCTTCTACCCTCTACCGTCATAGTGACCGCGCTGAGGCTGTGGCCTGAGACCGCGTCAGACAATGTCACCATGTCTGTTCCGGTCCGGATTCCGGCGCCTTCTTTGATCATCTGATCAATCGCCGTGACCGAGACCGCCCTTTTGGCGATGTTCCATTGCCTGTATACCGAGTCCCTGTAGTTTCCTTTTCCGACAATGAGCACGGAATAGGCACCCGCGTCTTTTCCCTCCGCGCCGGTGGCCACTTCGTAATCGCTGCCGTTAAGATTCAGGCCGTCCATGCTCACTCTGGTGACAGCAACTGTCTGGAGCGATCCGTCATAGGTCCTTTCCGTCTGGTCCACCTTCACATCGGCACCCTTGATGGATTTCGGTTTCACAATCAGTTTTCCGGGGTCGAAGGCGATGTCATAGTTTTTCGCTGTCAGCCCTTTGGGTGTGATCATATAAATACCGACGTCGTCATACTGCCTATAGGTATAGTCAAAGACCAGTCCGCCGGACAGCACGCCGTCCGCGGTTTCCGTGTCATCTCCTACGAAGCCGGCATAGTCCGCGCCGTCGTTCGCCGGTGCGTCCCCGTAGACGATCGTCTTCGGCCTCGCCGTGACCGTCAGCTTCGCCTTTTTGATCTCTGCGACGGTGCAGCCGGGGTCGCTGCAGTAATCCTCCGTGTCACCCGCGGCCTTGAACCAGATATAATAGGTTCCCGCGTCGGTCCTCACGGGGATCTCCTCGCTCCAGCCGGACGTCGGAGGAGCGTCTTTATCGCCGATGGCGTACCTCATCGTTCCCCCCTCCGCGGATCCCCTGGAGCACAGCTCCCGGGCAGCGCCGGAATAGTCCAGTTCCTTTCCGACGGGCTCGGTAAGGATCCCGGGTTTTGACTTTTCCGTCCACTTAGGGCTCACGGTGATAACACCGTTCGCCGCATCTTCTTTAGTATATTCCCAGGTACCACCGTTCTGATCCCATTCGCCCGCTTTCACACTCGCAGACCATGTCTCACCGGTGGTTCCGTCTTGTTTTCTAGTCGGAACCACCAGATAGCCGGCACTGTTGTTGCTGGAACTAATATTGTTAAAAGCCGTAGCCTTATTAGTATCATGCACTACGACTTTAATATAATTCTTGCCGTCCGGGACCGACTCTGCCCTGACAGACAGACACAGCGCCCGCATGCTAATCAGCAGGAGTACCGCCACAGCAAAAGCAGATAAAAGCCGACATATTGTTGCTCCGGTTTGTTTCATTGGAAATCCCTCCTTTTACTTCGATGACTATACTTGCCTCTCAATGCAGTAATGGTCTGAAAAGTAACGTTTTCATCTATATGCACCTGCACACAGGTCGCGCACAGGTCAAATTTTAATTTTCTGCTTGACTTTTTCTGAATACTCGCATAAAATAGATATGCTAAAGGAAATTCCTGATATCGAAGCGTGGCTCAGCTTGGTAGAGCGCTGCGTTCGGGACGCAGAGGTCGTGGGTTCGAATCCCGTCGCTTCGACTCTTGGCAGGGGCAATCCCGGAACTGTATGAACATGCGGTTCCGGGATTTTTCATTTCCAAAAACCCGGCGGCTTCAGTCTGCCGCGCCTGAAGGTTATCCCCCACATAAGGCAGAGGATGTGTTATCATGGTACTGGACAGAACGGTATAAACCAGAACACCACTGCGTTTATTATGCGTTTACAAACAAAATCAGCAAAAGAAAAATCCCGCAGTCAAACCTTTGATCCGAAAGCATCCGCATTCTGTCAGAAAGTCTTTCACAGCACAAGAGGAAAATAGGAGGAAAATCCCATGAAAGGCATCGTTCTCGCCGGCGGCTCCGGCACCAGGCTGTATCCTCTTACCATGGTCACGTCCAAGCAGCTGCTCCCGATCTACGACAAGCCCATGATCTACTATCCGATCTCCGTCCTGATGAACGCGGGGATCCGCGACATCCTGATCATCTCCACCCCCCAGGACCTGCCCCGTTTTGAGATTCTGCTGGGGAACGGTCATCAGTTCGGGCTTCATCTTTCCTACAAGGCGCAGCCCTCGCCGGACGGTCTGGCGCAGGCTTTTATGATCGGGGAAGAATTTATCGGCAATGACTCTGCGGCCATGGTCCTGGGAGACAATATCTTCGCCGGACACGGACTGAAGAAGAGGCTCCGCGCCGCCGTGCAAAAAGCGGAGTCAGGCGGGGGCGCGACTATTTTCGGCTACTACGTAGACGACCCCGAGCGCTTCGGCATCGTGGAATTTGACCAGGAGGGGCGCGCCGTCTCTATCGAGGAGAAACCCGTCCATCCAAAGAGCAATTACTGCGTGACCGGCCTGTATTTTTACGACAACCGCGTCGTGGAGTACGCCAAAGGCCTGAAGCCTTCCGCCCGCGGCGAATATGAGATCACCGATCTGAACCGGATCTATCTGGAGAACAACGAGCTGCATGTGGAGCTGCTCGGGCAGGGCTTCACCTGGCTTGACACGGGGACCCACGAGAGCCTGGTGGATGCCACGAACTTCGTCAAAACAATGGAGCAGCACCAGCACCGCAAGATCGCCTGTCTGGAGGAGATCGCCTACCACAATGGCTGGATCACGCGGGAGGATGTCCTCGAAGCCTATGAGCTTCTGAAAAAGAACCAGTACGGCGAGTACCTCAGGGATGTCCTGGACGGAAAATATATTGACCTGAATACCTGATTCTTAACCTTCCGGCTAATTCTCCAGGTTTTATATCCGTCCTTATGACGGATCCGCGATTCCTGTGATCATGTTCAGGTTTGATCCTGCTGCCTGCTGCGGATCGCCTCCGCGAGGAGCCTTGCAAAATAGTATTCCTCCGCGCGGCCGGGCAGTTCGGCTTTTTTCCGTCTTCCCATGAGTTTTGCCGCTGTTTCTGCTGCATCCGCTCCCCGGTTGACGATGTCATCCACCAGTGTGACGATGGGCATCTCCACATCATACCTTCCGGCAAGGCGCACGGCTGCCGGGAGCGCATTGATTCCCTCGACGACCATCCCGACTTTTTTGACCGCCTCCGCCGGTTTCTCCCCTCTTCCGATCAGGAAACCGGCGCGGTTGTTGCGGCTGTGCCGGCTGGTGGCCGTGACTATGAGATCTCCCATACCCGCGAGCCCGTAGAAGGTCTGCTCCACGCAGCCCATTTTTACGCCCAGCCTCTCGATCTCCGCCAGGCCCCTTGTGATCAGCGCCGCGCGCGCATTGTCTCCGTAGCCGAGGCCCGCGGAAATGCCCGCGGAGAGCGCGATGATGTTTTTCAGCGCGCCGCAGAGCTCGACTCCCTTGACATCTGTATTGGTGTAGACCCGCATGCAGGTAGGCTTTTCAGGGCTCCCCATAAAAACATCCTGCACCATCTCCGCCGCCGCGATGTCCTCACAGGCGGAGACAATGGTTGTGGGCATATCCATCGCGACCTCTTCCGCATGCGTAGGTCCGGACAATGCGACGATCTTCACATTGCGGGGAGCTCTCCTGCCGGTATCTCCACCTTCTCCGCCGTCCTCTTTTTCCGGCTCTTTTCCCAGTTCACTCCGGATCACTTCGGACATGGTCATGAGCGTATCCGCCTCTATTCCCTTCGCCACATCGACGATCACCTGCCCGTCGGGGATATATTTTCCGGCGGCAGCCGCCGTCCCGCGCACAAAAACAGAGGGAACCGCAAAAAGCAGGATATCCTTATCCCGGCAGACCTCTTCAATGGATTTGGTAAAGGCCAGCTCGTCCGGGATCACCATATCAGGCAGATTGGGGTGCCTGCGTGTCGACGAAAAGGCGTCGATCTCTTCTCCCAGAGCAGACCAGACGGTCACATTATTGCCCGCATTACAGAGCATCCTCGCGAGCGCCATTCCCCAGGTACCTGCACCAAGAACACCTATTTTATACATTTCAGTTTCACCTCGTTTTATTTTAAAAGCATTATCATTATTATATAATATTATTCAGCCGGAAGCACTATGTTTCTGTGTTTCGTTTAAGTGTTTCATTTATTGTGGCATTTATGTGTTTCAGGCTGCTGTACAAAAGTAATCATACGTTTTTGTCTGAGCGGGAAAGGCCCCCGCTTCTATAAGGGCGCCGGATCTGCAGGCGGGTCCCCGGACCCGGCGGGGAAAGTCACCGCTTCTGTAAGGACGGCACACCAGTCATCTCATTGGAGTCAGGAAAATGAAACGGTCGAACGCAGGGAACAACAAAGGTCAGAAGGTCAGTCTGCAAAATAGAAAAGCGAAGCAGCAGGGCGCAAAAAAGATCCCGAAGGTCACGGTTAAGCGCAACAGCAATATCATCGACGGGATCACCTTCAGCTTTTCCGCCTTCCTTCTTATAGCCTGTGCGGCAGGTGCCTACTACACCGGAACAGAAGCTTCTCTGGGGCAGGATTTCGTGCATATTCTGGTCTCTCCGGCACCGCTTGTGACAGATTATTTTTCTCTGGGCAGTCTGCCTGCCGCCCTTTTAAATGCCGGTCTGTGCGGACTTACAATGGCTTTCTTCATGTTTTTTCTGCCCGGTCCGTCCCACACCAATACGCTCGCGGGCTTTTTTCTCGTCATCGCGCACTGCTTTTACGGGCTGAACTTTCTGAATATGTGGCCCTGCTTTATCGCTCCCTTCCTGTATCTTACAGTCAAACAGCTGGACTACAATGAAAACCTGCATGTCTGCATGTTCTCCACGTGTTTCAGCCCATTTGTGAGCGAGCTTTTATTCCGTTATACACTGGGAGATTCCTTTTCGATCATCAGAGTGACCCTGACGGTCCGGGGAGTCCTGCTGACCGTCCTGTTTTCCCTCATCATTGCCTTCTGCACCCCCGCCCTCCTTCCGGGTGCAAGAACCTGGCACAAGGGATACAATCTCTATAACGGCGGTCTTGCCTGCGGAGTTTTCGCCTTCCTCCTCTACAGCTTTCTGTACCGCACAGTCGGAGTCAGCGAGCCCAGAGTTCCCATGACCGTAAATCCCGTCTACGCCAGTTTCGGCAATTCCTACCACCTGTTCGGCAATGTCTTCTTCCTGATCCTTTTCGGCTGCTGCCTGTTTTTTGGATGGCTGCTCAACGGCAGGAGCTTTCGCGGAATCAGGCATCTGTACCGCGACACCGGCTATCAGAGTAATTTCGCGGCAAGATACGGCATGCCCCTGTGCCTGATCAACATCGGGCTTTACGGCGCCCTGTTTCTGGCCTATATCAATCTTGCCCTGCTTTTCACGGAGGGAGCAGGTTTTACAGGGCCCACCTTCGGTGTGATTTTTGCCGCGATCACCTTCACCGCGATGGGGCAGCATGTCCGCAATGTCTGGCCGATCCTGGCAGGTTACCCTCTCTTGTCCCTTTTATCCATGCTTTTTAACCACCTGGTCGGCGGAAATGCCGTTTGGACGATCTCCACACAGGCCTACCTCAACAGCGCCGCCTTTGCCACCGGTCTCTGTCCGATCGTCGGACGGTACGGGGCGGCCGCTGGTATCGCGGCCGGCATGCTCTGCGCCGCTCTGTGCACCTCCACAAACGCGCTGCACGGCGGCCTCATGCTCTACAACGGCGGGTTCACCGCCGGCATCACCGCCCTGATCCTCCTCCCGATCCTCGAAAACTACATCCCCGGGCCGCGCAATTCCATGAACCAGCACATTGACCTGAGCGATATGCTCACACTGAAGGATACCCCCAGGATCCCCCGGGCAAAAAGAAAGAAAGATTCCTGAAAATTACTGGAAAGAAAAAGTACTAAAAAGAAGAATCACTGAAAAGAAAAATCCCGTTCCACAATGCCCCATGCAGAGCATTATCGAACGGGATTATCTTTTTCATCGCGCAAGACTCGCGGGCGAGTCTTGGATCTTCTTCACTCCAGGCCCTTAAACGGGTCCTGAAACGATCTGTTATCTCCTTACCCCTCACATCCCGGCATACCATTCCCCGTGGACCAGTATCCGGAATTTGCTGAAATAGGTAAAAATGGCCTTTCCCAGGATCTTTTTCTTTTCAACAAAGGCATATTTTTCCGCTTCCTGGTGGTTATCTGCCAGGCCTTCCTCCACGGCATTATCCGCCCAGTACCGGGCATCCTCGGACCAGTTGCGGTTGTCGCCGAGCATCAGGTAACACCCCTCCGGGACATGGAATTCAAATCCGTCGTTGAGTACGTCCCATTCCTCCTTCAGATATCCCTCCTGGAGCGGTTCTGTGGAATCGTCAATATAGATCCCGGCGTTCTCGATCCGGACTGTCTCTCCGGGGAGACCGATGATCCGCTTAATATATATTTTTTTCTCATCTACAGGATAGTGAAAGATCACGATATCGCCGCGTTCGGGCTCTGAAAACCAGTAGCTGAAGCGGGCCCCGATCAGGCGGTCATGGGTCATGATGGTATCTTCCATCGAGCCCGACGGGATAACCGCATTGATGATAATAAAGTTTGTCAGAAACAGGGCGACGCAGAACATGATGGCAAAGGATTTTATCCAGCTGATGATCTCCTCGATGACAGCCCGCCTCTTTGCTTCCCGCTTCGCCTCCTTTGACGCCCTGGTTTTCTCCTGCGTCTTCTCTGCCCCGTCTTCCATCTGCCCTTCGGCCACACCTTCTTTTTCTTTTTCGGCACCGGTCTCCGGACTGTCTCCGCTTATCTCCATTATCTCCGGATACTGCACCCGGCTGCCGGTTTCCGGATTATCTCCGGTTACTTCCGGCTGTCTTCTCATTTCTTCCATTTTTCTTTCCATTTATGTCGTTCCGGCAATCTCCCTCGGAGCTCCGTCACGCTTTTCCCTGTGCCTTTTTTCTGACTTTTTTTCTCTTCGCAGGCGGCTTTCGGCCTGTACGTTTCTGCACAAGGGAGTCAATGCCCTTCTCAAACTGGATTTTGAAAAATCCGGCTACCGGAACGGCAAAGAGCATGCCGACGATGCCTCCGAAAGCGCCTCCGACAATGAGTGCGGCGATGACAAGCATTGGATGGACATCGACATTGCTGCTCAACAGACGGGGATTAATAACATTTCCGTCCACTGTCTGGATCACGAAAAGCACGACGATCGCGACGAGAAGCCTTTTGAGATCCTGACAGACCAGACAAACAATAATGGTAGAGCCGTAGGCGACGATCGGTCCTATGTAGGGGATCAAATTGCCGATACCGCTCAGAATACCAATAATGACTGCGTAACGGACCCCGATCAGGGTCAGGCTGCAGCTGACAAGGATCGCCATAATGAAGGCATCGATCAACTGCCCACGGATATATCCTGAAAAAACAGTGTCCGCGTCCCCTGCCAGAATGTGGAAATTTCTGCGTGCCTTTCTCCCTCCAAACGCAAGAAGGACACGGTTCCAGTACCTTCTGAGTCCCCGCGCATCCAGCATAAAGTAGATGGCAAAGATAATCGTAAAGAGAAGGTTGGTCAGAAAACCGCCTATATGGCCCAGAGTCCCGGTAAGACTGCTGCTCAGCCCGTTTGCAAACTGTGCGATCTTTGCCCCGATCTCCCCGACAGCCTTTTTCACTTCATTGGAGGAGATATTCATTTGCGCCAGGCGCTCTGTGATTATATTCTGCAGACTTTTGATCGAAGCCGCGACAGACCGCAGGGCATTCACGATCTCAGCGGGACTGGCGATCTTGAGACTCCTGGTAATAGAAGAGACCACTATAGAAAGAATGACCACCACCACGAGCGCCGCGAGGACACAGGTGATGGCGACAGCAGCACCGTGCGGATCCCTGCGCTTCCTTCTGAAAAATGTCAGTCTGCGAAGCTTTTTTTCAAAAAAGCCCGATGCCGGCAGCAGGATATAGGCGAGGACAAATCCCCAGAAGAGGGGACTCAGGAGCATGCCGACCGTCGTCGCAACACGTCCAAGCACTTTCAAAAGCGGTCCGATATTGCCGGCAGCCTGCACGAGGATATAGCTGACTACGATCGTAGCGACCGCATATGCGGCTATAAGACTGTAGTGCCTGTTCTTTTTTTTCAGATCTGCCCGCTCTTCCCTTGACAGACCTCTCCCGGAGGACTTCGGTCTCTTTATTTCTGCAGGAATTTCAGCAGGAACCGTTTTCTCTGAGGACAGTTTTCCTTCTCCGGCCGCACTGCCGGATCCAGCCCCTTTTCCGCCTTCCTTTCTTCCTGCTTCCGGTTCCCGGGCCGCTGCAGGTGCAGACAGACCTTCCCTGGAAACCGGTGCTTCTTCTGAAGGTGTCCGGAGTGATCCTTCCCCAGCTCTGCGGGGATTTGTTTTCACTCCCATCTTTACAATGCTTTCCATCTCATACTCCCTGATGCACACTGCTGTAGTAACATGGCCCCCAAACCGGTCTCCCCTTGAAATCATCCCGTGAAATACTGTGTGTTTCTGTAAAACCGGCTGCCTGCAAAGCTCTCAGCCCCTGAATTCCAATATCATTTCTATCATCCCCCTGTCATTCCCCTGACTAAGAAAATGATCAGAGGGCGGCTGAAAGCGCAATCAATAGATGATTATATCATGACGGGTTTTCAGACACAAGTGCAGTAAATGTGCAGCGAACCGCGGCTGATGACTCCTCCCGTCATGCTCAAACTGTCATTTTCGAATTGCGGTGATTCCCTTTTCCGTCACCACCAGATCCATTCGCACATCCGTCACTTCCATAGCGACCTCATCCGTTTTCTGCACATCAAAAGCGATCAGGATCTTCAATGTATTTGGGGAAATGCTTTCAAGAAAGCGGTCATAATACCCCTTTCCATGGCCGCAGCGTCCGCCCCTCTCGTCAAATACTACACAGGGAACAAGCACAACATCGATTTCCTCCGGGTCAACGACAGAGGATCGTTCCAGTATTGGTTCCCGTATGCCGAAAGCCCCCCGGCTCCAGGCCTGAGGATCATTCGGGGCCGGAAAGACTGCCTGCATGATCCCGTCACTATAACACAGTGGAAAACACACTCTCTTTCCCTGTTCAGCAAGGACCTGATTGATCTCGTCCAGATTCGCTTCAACCGCCGATGCCGCGTAGGAAAAGACAGTCTCCGCCTGCCGCAGGGCAGGGATCCCCTGCAGGAAATGGCAGATCGCGGCGCTCTTTACCGCCCGCTCCTCCTCTGTCAGGCTTCTCCTCCTGCTATAGGCTTCCGTCCGCTGTCTTTTTTTGCGCTCCAGGATATTCTCCCTGTCCGATTCTCTTTCAGCCTTTGACAATTTTACATTCCTTTACAGTTTAACGATTATTTACAGCCGCACAGTTCTTCTATTGTTTCACGGTTCTTTTACAGTTTCACAGTCCTTTTGCAGTCTCACGATTCTTTGCCACTTCCCGGTCCTTTACAATTCGAAAAAAAGTCCCGCGTACGGCACCTGCCATATAGAGGGAACCGAAGGCGATCACAGCAGGTTCCTGCCCTGCGTCTGTGGAGAGCTCTTCCGCTTTTGCGAGCGCGGTCAGGATCCCTTCCTCCACTGTCGCGCAGGGCACTGCTTCAAAGCCTCTGCCGTGGAGTTCTCCCGCCAGCTGCCGGGCAGGGAGCGCACGGGGGCTGTCCGGCGTCAGACAGACAAATTTTTCTGCAAAAGGAGCGACAATGTCAATGACCCGCCCGTAATCCTTGTCCGCCAACATCCCCATCAGAAAAACGACCCTGCGGCCGGGAAGATACTGCCGGATCGATTCCGTCAGAGCCTCCGCGCACTGGGGGTTATGTCCGCCATCCAGGATAAAGAGGGGCTTTGGGGAGAGCACTTCAAACCTCGCCGGCCACTCCACCTTTTCCAGCCCTCGTCGGACCGCCTCCCGGGGGATCTCATAGCCCCGCTTTCTGAGAACCTCGATCGTCGTCAGCGCGACAGCCGCATTATGCAGCTGATACTCTCCGATCAGGGCAAGGCGGAAAGATCCGGATAGAGGAGCTGCCTCGGGATTCTCTGAAAGACCGCCTGATTGACCGTCCGGAAGCCACTGAAAAGTCTGTCCCTCCAGGCGTTGCTCCAGAAGACGGATCCTGCCGAACCGGGCAATCGTGAGGGGGCAGCCCTCTTGGGCGCAGGTGCTGCGGACGACCTCCATGACCTCTGGTACATTCTCATAACAGACCACATCGGAGCCCTTTTTTATGATCCCGCACTTATTACCGGCGATCTCCGCAAGGGTGTTTCCCAGGTATTCGGTATGCTCCAGGCCAATGTTGGTAATGACCGCCGCCTCAGGGGCATCTATGATATTTGTAGAATCAAAGGTGCCGCCGAGACCGACCTCCAGGACGACAATATCACACTTTTTCTGCCTGAAATACTCCATTCCGATCGCCGTGATCAGCTCGAAATGAGTCGGGTGTTCCTCCATGGAGTCGGCGATCTTCGCCACCTGCTCCGTGATCCGGCACAGGGCTTCCTCTTCGATATATTCCCCGCAGTACCTGATCCGCTCCCGGAAATCCTCAATATAGGGAGAGGGATAAAAGCCTGTCGTATACCCGGCCTCCCGGAGGATGCGCTCGATCATCGCGCAGGTACTCCCCTTGCCGTTGCTGCCGGCCACATGGACAAAACGCAGGTCTTTCTGCGGATCGCCCAGGCGCTCCAGCAGCTCCCTGGTCCGGGACAGCCCCAGCTTCCACTGACTCCAGCCATATGTATTAAGATAATCAAGTGCCTCTTTGATCGTCATTCGCATTCTCCGCGGGACCCCGTCCCCGGGTCCGGTCTATACAGTATATATTAGTAAACTTTTACTTTGTCAGGACTTTGTTTTATCAGGCTTCCCGAAAGGGTAATATCGTTACCGCCCTCCCGCTGACTTTTCCCGAGGCGGCTTCACGTCTCCCACAGGTCACGTCTCTCCGGTTTTCCCCGGTTGATCACAAGCAGGATGACCGTGACAAGAATGATCAGGCAGGTTGCTCCGACACTGCCTTCCACGCCGAATCCCGTATTATAAAACAGGCCGTTCCTGGCAGATGCAGCATCGAGTTTAAAGAGGGAATATTTGGATACGATCCCGCTGTTGGGCAGCCCGAAGATGATGTTCTGGGTAAAATTCCACCCCGTATGGATCATGATCGGTATCCAGAGTGCGTCGTAATAATAGACAAAAAGAGAAAACATAATACCGATCACAATGATCTGCACGATCGCTACCGGGGTTACTCCGGGATTAGTCAGATGCAAGGCGCCAAACAAGACCGCGTTTCCAATGACCGCAACAGCAGGATGACGATATCGTCTGCGCAGCTTCTGATACAGATAGCAGCGATCCATGATCTCCTCTGCTCCGGACTGGACGCAGACCACAAAAAGAAAGGCAAAAAACAGTTTTGGATCAAACGCATTAAAAGAAAGTTTGATATCTCCCATCAGCCAGGACATCAGGACGCAGAAGGCATTCAATTCGAACCCCAGCAGCAGCCCTGCTGCAGTCTTAAACAGAGTATTTCCTGTTTTGCTGAATCCCAGACACTTCCACATGGGCCTGTTGTTTTTAAACAGGCTGATAAAGAGAAAAAACGTGATCCAGATTCCGGCAAATTCCAGGTACATCCAGAGGAAAGCCCCCGTGTCCCCGTCTCCCGCAAAAGCGCCGAGTACCTGCTCGACCGGAATCACTGTGCTCAGAAATCCTATAGGTATCGACCCTATCGCGAAAATCACAAAGGCCAGAATCACGGCAACCGGCAGTATGTCCGTCCACCGCCTGGAAGGCCTCAATACTTTTTCTTTGAATGTTTCCATTTACGTGTTTCCTTTCCTGTCTTTTCATTATTTCCCGGCGGGACCCTCGTTCTTCCACGCGCCGCCATCGGCTTCGCAGCCTTTTCTATTTTCCTGGGAGGGATCAGGCACTTTTCCCCAAAGCCGATCAGGTCCTGTCTCCCCTCCCTCAGAAGGGCTTCTTTGACCAGCTCGTAGTTCGCCGGATCCCTGTACTGGATGAGGGCGCGCTGCATGGCTTTTTCATGCGGGTCCCTGGGGACATAGACCGGCTTCATGCCGGCTCCTGTCTTCTTTGTCCCTGCTGCAGTTTTTCTCTGTTCATTGCCAGCTGTCCCTTCCCTGTATTCTGCGCCGGCTCCTGCCGGGGAGCCGGTCAGGGGATCGAGCCCCGTGTAGTACATACAGGTGGAGACCGTCCCGGGCGTCGGATAGAAATCCTGGACCTGTTCAGGCATGTAGCCCAGTTCCCGGATATATTCGGCCAGCGCAATGGCATCCTTCAGGGTGCTTCCCGGATGGGAGGACATGAGATAGGGGACGATATACTGGTCTTTGCCGGACTTTTTGTTCATCTGCTCAAAGAGACGGACAAATTCGCGGTAGACCTTGTTGCCGGGCTTTCCCATTCTGACCAGAACGTTGTCGGAGATATGCTCCGGCGCTACCCGGAGCTGGCCGCTGATATGATATTTACAGAGTTCACGCAAAAAAGTCCTGTCCTTGTCCGCCAGGAGATAGTCGAAACGGAATCCTGACCGGACAAAGACTTTTTTGACACCGGGCAGGGCCCGGAGCTTTCTGAGCAGGGAGAGATAGTCGCGGTGGTCGACCTCCAGGTTCGGACAGGGTTCAGGGAAAAGGCAGCGCCGGTTTTTACAGGCACCCTGAGTCAGCTGCTTCCTGCAGGCAGGAGCCCGGAACTCCGCTGTGGGACCTCCCACGTCGTAAATATTTCCCTTGAAATCCGGTTCGCGGATCATCTGCTCCGCCTCCCGCAGGATCGATTCGTGGCTGCGGACCTGGACGATCCTGCCCTCATGAAAGGTCAAAGCGCAGAAATTACAGTCCCCGTAGCAGCCCCGGTTGGAGGTCAGGCTGTAGCGGATCTCCCCCAGCGCCGGCACACCGCCCGCCCTGTCGTACACAGGGTGCCACGTGCGCATATAGGGCAGGGCATAGACATCGTCCATCTCCTGCATGGAAAGAGGCTTCGAGGGAGGATTCTGTACAACAAAAGTCCTTCCCCCGTAAGCCTCGTACAGGCGCTTTGCCTGAAAGGGATCCGTATTGGCATGCTGGAGGGCAAAGCTCTCCGCATAAGCCCTTTTGCCCGCAGAGGAGGGCTCACAAACCTCCTCATGGTCCGGGAGGCGGATCGCATCGTAAATATCCTCCTCCCGGCGGGTCTTGTACACCGTCCCGTCGATAAAGGTCAGATCCCGCACATCCAAACCGGAAGCCAGCGCGTCCGCGATCTCCACGATACTGCGCTCTCCCATCCCATAAGAGATCAGGTCCGCGCCCGCATCCAGAAGGATCGACCGGCGTACCTTGTCCGACCAGTAATCATAATGGGACAGCCGCCGCAGGCTGGCCTCCAGCCCTCCGAGGATGACAGGTGTCTTTTTAAAGGTCCTGCGGATCAGGTTCCCGTAGACCACGACCGCATTGTCCGGCCGTTTTCCCATCACTCCCCCGGGACTGAAGGCATCCCTGCTGCGGTGTTTTTTGTTCACCGTATAATGATTGACCATGGAATCCATGTTTCCGGACGACACCAGAAAGCCGAGACGGGGCTCCCCGAATTCCTCAATACTGGAAGGGTCGCGCCAGTCCGGCTGGCACAGCATAGCCACCGTATAACCCCGGGACTGCAGGACACGGGAGATGATCGCGGCCCCGAAGCTGGGATGATCCACATAGGCATCTCCGCACACATACACGAAATCGGGCTGCCCGATCCCGCTCTCTTTCAATTCCCGCCTGCTGACAGGCAAAAAACCTTCCGCCATCCCGTTCCTCTCTGTCCGTTTAAGCTTTTATTCTGGTGATTCTTTCTGGCTGCAGAGCATTGTCCCATATTACAGAGAAGCCGCCACGTCCAGCGCGATCTGCATCATTCCGGTGAAATTATTTTCGCGCTCCGCTGCACTCGTGGCCTCTCCCGTGACAAGGGAATCGGAAACTGTAAAGAGGGCCAGGGCATTTACTCCCGCTCTCGCCGCGATGCAGTAAAGAGCATAGCTCTCCATTTCATTCGCCAGGCAGCCCATCTTCGCCCACTTCTTCCATTCCTCTGTTTCATTATAGAAAATATCCGTGGATACAATATTGCCCACTTCGAAATCAAATTTTCTCGAGCGGGCAGACTCCACTGCTTTGCTGAGCAGGTCATAAGACGCGATCGCGGAATAGGTTCCGGGAAGATCATACTGATGGGCGAAATTGGAATCCGTACAGGCTCCCTGTGCCATGACGATCGAACCAATCCTGGTCTTGTCCGTGATCGCCCCGCACGAACCAATGCGGATCAGGTTTTTCACATCGTAAAATTTGACCAGCTCAGAGGCATAGATTCCCATCGAAGGCATACCCATGCCTGTCCCCATAACAGAGACCCTTTTGCCTTCATACGTGCCTGTGAATCCATACATGTTGCGCACTGAATTGAACTGAACCGCATCCTTCAGAAATCTCTCCGAAATCACTTTTGCCCGGAGCGGATCTCCCGGAAGAAGAACAGTCTGAGCGATATCTCCAGAATTTGCTGCATTATGGGGTGTAGACATACTTTTTTCCTCCTTTGAAAAAACTGTTGCCCTATTGCTGCTCTCTGTTTTCCTGTTGTTATCATGATACCATAATCCGGCCCGTTCTGATTCCTGTGTCCATCATTTACTACCTCATTTTTTCTCGCGCTGCGTTTTGCCCCGGTCTTTACCCTTATCTTTGCAATACAAATACGCCACCGTACTGTATTGTACGCTGAACCGCAAATTCACAGGCTGTGGCTTTGTCCGCAAACGGCAGCCTTTTTTACAACCGATGACCTTTATTACAGGGTTTTCCGCAGCTCTTCCAACAGCGCCGTACACCCCTCCAGAATGTCCTGCCAGGCCGTCTCGTAATCCCGCGTGTACCAGGGGTCCGCGACATCCCCGCCGCGTTCCGTATAGTCGAGGAGCTTTCTAATCTTACCCTGAGGATCCCCGCCGCACATCCTGTGCATGTTCCGGATATTGGCGCTGTCCATACCAATCAGCAGATCGTACATCTTATAATCCGACCTGTCCAGCTGCTGCGCCCTTTTCCCCGCACAGGAAAGGCCATGTTCGGCTAGCTTCTTCGCCGCCGGACGGTAAACAGGATTCCCCATCCCGTTCCAGATTTCCTCTGAACTCGTCGCCGCCGACGCAATCTTAAACTGATCCGACAGACCGGCCTTTTTAACAAGATCTTTCATTACAAATTCAGCCATCGGCGAACGACAGATGTTGCCGTGGCAGACGAATAGTATTTTTATCACCTTTTTATAACCTCTTGTATCTTCTCAAAACTTCTCAAATCCAGTGTTTATGCGGATCTCAGAGATTACGCTTCTCATACCGTCTTCGAATTTCTTCTCGTATCATCTCATAAATTCTTATATTTTTTCAGTGAAGTGTCCCAAAATCTGTCCCGATTTTGAAAAGTCGGATACTTCGTCATCTTATTGGTTTACTTATTGAAACAAATCCTCCAGTGTAATCTGACTGTTGATAATTCCACTGTATTTGCCCCGTTTCACTCCATATGTCGTTATCATAGTTGTCTGTAAAGATTTTTTGCAATTTGTCATTCTTCTGAAAGCGTCAAGCTTGTTTCTTAAAACCATGTCGTAATCCTTGTCTATTACGTACTCATTTATCGAGAACTTCATCTCACATACATTAATAACCCTGTCCCTGCGTTCTATGAGTAAGTCGATCTGCGCACCCGGAACTCCCAGTTCTTCATCTCCATGTGTATACCATATTGATTCTTCCGAAAGCACTCCGGATATACCGAGTTTTTTCTTAATTTGCGGGATATGATCTTTACAGAGCTGTTCAAAGGTTAAACCTGTCCATGACCTTCGAGCCGGGTTGTCAATTGCATTGCTCCAGTAATGTTCGTCTTTGCCGTAGTTATTCTTTATATAGCGGTAATAAAACGCCGTGTAATAGTCAGACAGCTGATAAAGGGCATCTTTCTTCTTTTTGCCATAGAAATTAGACACCCTTATAAAGCCGGAAGACTCAAGATTGCTGATCATTTTCGAAAAATTTCCGTTTGCAGGCAAACCCGTCTTCTGTAGGAGTTCATTTCTCGTAAGGCCTCCCTTTTTTGTACTTAATGCCTCAACTATTTTTATATGACTGTCACTGTTTGAGAATAGAGTTGCATACAAATGCCCGAATTCGTCCCACAGTTCTCCCCTCTTTTTAAAGAAAAGATTATCTATATTCTGCGTATATGACATAGCTTTGTCCAGAAGATTCAGATAGTATGGGATTCCTCCCATTATCATATAACACTCTGCTATCTCATAACGCGACCATGTAATACCTTTGAAGCCAAGGAAATCTTCTGTTTCACGCAATGTGAACGGTTCCAGATATATCCTGCATGACTGCCGATTAAACAGCCCGCCTTTATTGCCTGATATATTGTCTGTCATCCACGATGTGGCCGATCCGCAAACTATGAATACAAGGTTATTGTGCGTGGACGCCCAGTCATTCCAAAACCATTCAAACAGCGGAAGAAAATCTGACTGAGGAGTATCAAGCCACGGCATTTCATCAATAAAGACAACCTGTTTTTCCTTCTCAGGCAGAGTCTCCAGATATTCTCTCAGCTGTCTGAACGCATCACGCCAGTCTGATGGCACAGGCTGTGTTTTCCTCGATTTTTGCTTCAACTCGTCTGCAAAACTCTCAAGCTGAAAAGCTTTTGTTTTTTTATAAGCTCCGGTCAGTTTAAAAGCAAATTCATTGTTAAAGTACTCATTGATAAGATAGGTTTTCCCCACTCTTCGTCTGCCATATATAATAATCAACTGAGCCGATATAGCTTCCATACACCGGTCCAGCCTTGTGATTTCTTCGCTTCTTCCTATTATATTTCCAATGCTCATACCGACCTGCCTTCCCACTCAAGCATAAACTTCTGTCTAAATCTCCTATTATTTTATACTTTTAGACAGGTATTTGCAATGCGGCATAGTCTTCCGCATCAAACATGTCTGTCTAAAACAAGACTTTTAGTCGAGATTTGGACAGACTTTGTTCTTACCTCCTAAAGTTCTGTCGAACGCAGTCCATGAGCAGCAAAAGTCGAACGTGACTACTGTATTGCCAGAAAGGGGTGAGAAATATGGCGGCCTGGACCGATTACAAAAACCATCTCAGGGCTGAAAACCCTGAAATCGCAAAAGATATTGAAAACCAATAATCAATTCCCGACCTGCAGCCTTTTATATTTCCGTTGGCCAATCAACAGCGCCGCTATCACGATTATGGCATATAAGACAGGTGCTGCCTGATAATTCAGGAACAGTCTGCCTGCCAGATAAATCAGCCGGTAATTGGAAAACCCTGAATTCATCAGGATCGCATTCGGCCTGAGAAGCCATATCTTTTGTAATAAGCTGTATCGATCCGGGAACTCCACAAACAGATCGATCAGGAGATATCCCATTAATCCGCAGATTGTTGCCAGTTGATTCTGCGTAATTACAGAAAGCAGCATTGTCACTGCAGCAAACAGAACAGCGGCAAGCAAATAGATGCCGAAATAGACGACCAGCATATGACCGATCGTACAGGGAAGCATGGACATTGGTTTCACCAGCTGGAGCATTTCCCCTGTTCCCTCTAAGCCGTAAATGCTGAAATATGGGATCATTACAGACAAAAATACTATCAATGCAGCCGTTATGCTCCAAGTGAATCCGGCTGCAAGTTTAATATAATATAATTCTTTTTTACCATATCGGCTGCATAAAAGGAGCTGGTTCATACTGTCCGCAGATTCTCTTGCATAAGAGCCGGATAGTCCGACAGCAGATAAAAGCAGGATGAAGAATCCCAGCGCCTGAAAGGCTCGCAGCAGGTTTCCGGGGCCCCTGTGACAGCGGTAAACAAACGGTTTCTGAACCATTGTCTCCCGTTTCATCCAGAATTCTTTATCCTTCTCTGTAAGCCCCTGTATTTCCAACCGCTGAACCAGTTCCTGCTCTCTTCGCTCATAAAGCCCGTTTTCCCGGATTTCGGTAAGGTCGATGTCTTCATCGATTGACGTTATCATCACGTCGAGCACATCCATGACTGGTACATATTTTTCATATTCCCCTGTTATTTCCATTACAGTCGTTCCATTGACATATTTGAGAGCCGGTTTCAGTTCATCAATCAACTGTCCGTCAATCTCTCTGCCATTCAGTTCCTCCGCGGCCTCCCTGGATACCGGCCTGGCTTCAGCGATGGAGGAGTCTGCAAGGAGTATCAGCATGAGAACCGATCCCGCAAGCGCTATTATATTGACTCTGGAGCAGAACAGTTTCTTCAGTTCAAACCTATATATAGTCCTCAGCATTATTCTCCCTCACTGGTTATCACTAATCTTAGATATATAGAATTCCTCAAGATCTCCAGCACCCGCATTCCATTCGCCTTGCCAGAGAAGCCTTCCTTCCTTCATGATCATCAGCCTGTCAGCGATATGTTCCAGATCGGATACGATATGCGTGGAAAGCAGTACGATCCTGTCTTTCCCGATATCCGCTATCAGATTCCTGAAACGGATCCGTTCCTGCGGATCCAGACCTGCAGTAGGCTCATCCATAATAAGTATCTGCGGATCATTCAAGAGCGCCTGTGCGATTCCAAGCCTCTGCTTCATTCCCCCGGAATAGGTGCGGACCTTTTTCCGCGCAGCATCTTTCAGCCCCACCAGTTCGATCAGTTCTCCTGTTTTTTTCAGAGCAACGGTTTTCTGCAGGCCTTTTACGGCTGACATATAAAGGAGGAAGTCTCTGCCTGAAAACTCCGGATAGTAACCAAACTCTTGTGGAAGGTATCCAAGCATCTCACGGTATTCTTCTGTTTCCACACCCATTCCATCACAGGTGACGGTTCCGCTGTCCGGGACAAGAATACCGCACAGGATACGCATCAATGTTGTCTTCCCTGCACCGTTTGCCCCAAGTAGCCCTGTCACTCCCTTTGTCAAAGTAAATGACATCCGGTCTACCGCGATCTTATTCTTATACTGCCTCGTAATCCTGTCCGCTGTTAATTCCATACCGCTTCCTCCATGATACTTGTCCACTCTCTGAGATTCCCTGCCAGGCTGCACGCTGTCAGGATAAATGCAGCTGCCCAAAAAACTGTCAGCCTCTCCTCATACAATTGGCCGATAAAGACAGGCGCAGCCGCAAAAAAGAAAGAGGACAAAATACAGATCAATATGCTGCCCACCCCCTGTTCAGTACGATGTATTCTCTCATAAATCGCCCCTAACCACGAAGCGGTCAAATAGGGCACCATCATGTACAGAAATACCCGGATCAGAGAATATGAAAAGAATGGCTGGATAATCAAAATAACGATGAGAAGTCCCCCCGTATTTACAGCTCCCACCAGAAACATTCTCGCAAGTATCACGCTTCTTAAGGAAAACCTGGCAGCATGCTCGAGCTCTGCCATTCTCCAGCGAAAAGACCTCCTTGTTTCCAGAAGGATCCCGAGAGCAAGAAGCGGTGTCAATGCAAATGGATAATTCCCGGGATGTCTGCAGCACACCCATGTAATAAATAACAGCAGGAATCCGGACAAGATCCAGATCCATTTCCCGATATAAAACAACTGGCCTGCAAGGAATTCCCCATGGCTCATTACCGGGAGGCGCCGGTTCATCATCCCATGCTCTTTTAAATGTTGTAAAAATTCTCTTTTTTTCTCCGGTCGGGGAGAAATGCAGAGCTCCCTGATCTGCAAAATAAGTCTCTCTTCATTCATACTGATCCGCCTCCATTTCGACCCTGACTTTTTTCAGAATACTTTTCAGTTTCCTGTACACTGCGAACCTTGAGATCTGATACAAGCCGCTTATCACAGGTACAGGAACATCATTGACGTATCGGAGAAACAGCAGTTCCCTCTCTTCCGGTGAAAGAGACTGGAGGGCGTTCTGCAGACTCATTTTTTGTATAAGTGAGTTTTCAAACCCATCCGTCTCCTGAAAATCCATTTTTTCATCCAGGCTGTATGTAATTGTTTTATCCCTGTAATGCTGACTGCAGAGATTGCGCGCAATCGTGTACAGATACTGTAATTGCCGGTTTTCATCCCTGTAGGTCCTGCTCCCCAGAAAGCGAAGGAAGGCTTCCTGTGTCATATCTTCCGCCATATGCCTGTCGTGAAGATGAAAATACAGATATTTGAAAATCCGATCATATTGATCTTCCAGATTCACAGCATGCCCTCCTCTTTATTAAGTCTTTTCATAAATGTATAACGGAAAAAAGCCTGGTTTGTGCGCTTATAAAACAGCACTTACCCATTCTCGTTATCGATTCGATCAATCCATACATCGGAATAATCTTCCTTCTTTCATAAATGGATTTATAAACAGCCGGTGCAAGCTCCTTCATCAGGAGCCTGCACCGGCTGTTTTGAGCTATATCACGATCTTCAATTGTCCCAAAAGTGTCCCAACTATACCGCCGAATCCCCCGGGAGTCCAGTAAATACAAGGCACTCAGGCAAAAAGGAATGCCCTGCCGTGGCACACGAAAAGTATACGAACCATAAAAATTAGTTCATTCTAACAGACCTGTTTTGCCGCAAAATGCCGCGATTTACCGCGATATCCTGCCGGCATACCGGAGATTCATTCTGTCACGAAATCAGGTCAAAAATGCAAAATCCGGCAAATTGAGGCAAATCGGGGACGCCAACAGTAGTCAAATCGTAGTAAAACCGAGGTGGTTTTACTACTGCCGTTTTTTGAGTCCCAAAAATAGGACTTTATTTCAGGCGGGTTGAAGGGTTGAAGTTCAACAACTGGAATTTGATTGTTTAACCTTCGGTTTTCCGGGGTAACGGAGCCCGAATAATTCAAATCCCGCACATACGCAATGGTTCACTGCCAGAAATCTCATAGCTGATTCCTGCCAAATCCAGCGCATCCAGAAAACATCTGAAATATCTATCCGAAGTATAAGGCTGCATGAATGCAAGAAAGAAACTGTGATTGAAACAAGAGATCTCACAAAGAATATCTGTAATCTTCGACAGGGAAGTCACGATATACTGCTCTTCGATATAGGGGTCCAGCGGCCCGAAGGTTTTGCTGTTTACATAGGATATGCAGATACTTGCCTGCGCGATATCCGGGGATGGAGATGCCAGCATCTGCTTCATCTTCTTGATTTCCCAGAGTGAATTCTCCGGTTGAGCCTGCAGCATCAGCTGTCCGCGGGCGATTGTACATGCTTTGGCGATATCTTTCATATCCCGTGCCTTCGGGAAGTCCAGGAGGGCCTCACCCACAAACATACGGTAATTGGGACGAATTCCCAGCATCGCCTTGTGATCGATGCATACAGAAACGGTAATCGTCTTTTCGCTTTCCGGATTCCAGCGCCTCGCTGCTTTTGCCAGCAGCACGGATATCAGCACATTCGGGCTGCCGTCATATTCTCTGCAGTATTGCATGACCTGTCTTTCGGAGAGCTTCACATAAAAGACCGTTTTTCTGCTGTCCACTCCGTCACTCAGCCGAAAGAAATCGGGAATCGGTTTCTTTTTATACAGGGGGGCTTCCACACTGCCGATATCCAGTTCGCTGAACGGATTCCCTGTTTCGGATTCCGGGATCATATCACCCGGCAGGCGGAATCCGGCCGGATCGAAGGTTTGTCCGGTTGCCTTTGACAGATACAGGAACATTGTACTCTTGACATAAGGCAGCACTCCCGATGCATCGGTTAGGGCGTGGTGAATCTCAAATGCTAACCGGCGTCCTTCGTATTTCCAAGCCGCGAGGTGGTAGTTGGACACTTCGGAATGAAGACAGATCGGCTCCCATGTGTTCCGGACTGTCATGCATAGATCATTCGGCACGGTGACCAGGTCATCCCCTCGGTACGCAGCTTTGACATAAAAGTACGGAATACGCACCCTCATCTCTTCCACAGCCCACCGGAGGATATCCCCGTCCACAGGATCGTTTAGGGAGAGTATCACACCCATGACATTCTGGTGCTCGGGCACAGAAAAATCAAGATGCGGTTCATAAAACTCCGGCATATATTCCTCCATAAGTCCCGATCATCGTCAGCTTTACAGCCAATCTGTTTCGATAAATCCCGATTGAACAAAATCGCTGGGCGATGGCATTCCAAGGCTGTGGCGCAGCGATTTTGTTCAAATAGAAATTATCGATATGTCCGGCAGTCCTGCAGGTAATGAAAAACAGAATCTATGCCGCACTGCTTTTTGGAACGTAACAGCACGCTTTTAAGGGGTAAGTGTGAATGTGCAGACTGCCCCCTTAATCTCCGCACCTTTTTTGTCGAATGCCTGTATCGTGACATCATAAGAGTTCCCCGCCATCAGCGTATTTTCCGGGAACACATTATAAAATTCATAGAGCGCCGGGGTCGATTCCCCGTCCGGTTCATCGATTCGTGTGACCCCAACGGCCTTCGTCATACTGAAAGGATCAGAACCGTCGGAAGGAGTGAATGTGTAGACCAATGAATCGGCTCCGTTTAAAAGCCGGTAATAGCTGTAAATATCATCATCGGGCACAATTTCATCATCCTGCAGCTGATAGGGTTTCATAACACCGGCAACCGCAAAGGCTCTCTCCGTGGCCTCCCAGCCGTCCGAAGGATCTGTATCGCTGTCCAACACCTGTTCTTCAGTTGTTAAGAACACACCGTCTGAGGTGTTTTCCTTAACACGATCGATGCGGCAGATCCGTATGTTTTCGTTCTCATCGAACGCAATGATTTTGGCCTGCCTGCCTGCAAAGGCTGGTTCTCCCAGGTCGAATAAATAGTATTTCACAATATCAGGGTTCTCTACATTGTGTTCAAGCTGCAGGTACCTGGCGACTTCAAGTGCATTGGACGTACTTGAGGCCATATTGCCGTATACGAGCATATGGATTTTGCCTGGAAGATACTCAGCTGTCTCACATGAAACGGACATAGGCATGAACGACATCTGATAGAATGTTCCAAAAAAACCAGGAAGCAAATCATCGAGAATCGTCAGGTTTTCTTCGGAAACCCATGAAATGAGCAGATCCTTACCACCTTTTTCGATTGCGGTATCAGATGTTATCTCATGGACGATCGTGCCCTCTTTTCGTCCAATTTCGATTTTCCTGGAAGTCGAAGCAAGTTCTTTTCCATCCGGGGAAGACAAAGTCACCTGAATCCGGTACTTCCCCTCAGACAGGGCATCATAGGGTCTTCCTTCGTGATCAACAAGTTCGAATCCATCCTTTTCAGCCTGACCATGTTCCGGGTCAGTGGCTGATACGATGAGAGCGTAAAAATCATGATCGGTATATACACATTTTACTGTCGCGTCATGTGCAGACCTATAAGGGTTATTTTTATCAGCAACAACCAGTTCGGGGGCAGTATATGCCACCTCGGAAAAATCAGTGTCTTTGTTAAATACCGTGATATCGTCTCCAATGACAGACGGAAGTACGCGGTCAGTACCTTTCTGATCAGCTGCAGCATAACGCATCTCTTTCCCTGCTGCATCTAGAAGCGTCACCCTGAGGATTGCATCGTCCGGTATCTCGCCTGACAGCGACCCGGAGACCTTGAAATGGCGTCCGGGCGCAATTGTTGATTCTACATCGCGCGGAGTTTTAATTTTGACTTTTACTGTTTCCTGTTCGACAGAAACAGCTGTTTCTGACGGAACCCCCTTGCTGCATGCTGTCAATAAAAGCACTGAAATAACGGTGAAATAAAGAAGTATAATCGTTTTAATTGTATTCTGCTTCTTTGGCCTTTCCACGGATAGCTTAAACATGTATTCATCCTTTCACAAATTCCGATTGTACTTCTGGTATTATTTGTAATAAGTATCAAACGGTCACTGTCTTTAACACTCTATCTGGTTATATTTCTTGCATAGCCAGATTCACAGCTTATACGACATCTTGCGGTTACTTTTCTCAAACGTAGTAAAACCGTAGTAGAAATTCCATAGCTTGCCGCGATTTGCCCCGATTTGCCCCACAAAAACCGTCCCGCCTAAACACCGAATCAGCTGGTATTTTCTTTATTATTGTAGGGGTGTATTTTCTTGTCAAATCCAATTCTGCTCAAAACAACTCACTTCCTTTAAATCGTCCCCAGGTTGGGGACAAATTGTACTTAATTTTCCATATTTGCAAAAGAGCTTCAACAGTCACGAATCGATATTGACAAATGCTTTGTGGATGTCGTTGCCGAAACCAGCCTTCCGATTCGTAGTCGACACTTTCTCCCAAAGAATATAGCAGTCAACTACAGCTAAACTTCTTTTAAATATTCCAAATTCTATTTTTAAATACCAAATATAAAAATATTTTTTATATTTAAGCTTTAAATGCTGAATTTCTCATGGATTCATGCTATCATGGGCACTGAATAAAACCAGATGAAGGAGGTGACTATCATGCTATGTCAGTTTTCATTCAGCAATTTCCGTTCCTATCGGGATGAAACCACATTCGATTTCCAGGCAGCGGCTCTTTCGGAGTTCAAGGACAGCCTTATAAAGACTGAAAAAGGAAATGATATTTTGCCGGTCGGTGTGATCTACGGTCCGAATGGAGGAGGCAAGTCCAACCTTCTTGCAGCTCTGGGATGCGTGATCTCACTTGTCACAGAACCAGTTTATGAGCTTGGCAAGAATCACGCCCGCTTCATCATGCAGCAGAAGGTTTCCTGTGTCCCGTATCTGTTCGACAAGGATTCCCGGGAAGATCCTTCCCGTTTCCAGCTGTTTTTCCGCATCGGTGAATATGAATACCGCTACTTTATTGTACTTCTTCACGGCGAAATAGAGGAGGAAACGCTCTATCGCCGCAAGCTCGGTGCCAGCCGGGCTGCCAGGATCTTTGAGCGGGATCATGGAGAGATTTTCCTTGGGACAATTCTCGGAAGCAAGAATATCAACACTGAAGTAAATTCCAAAATGCCTCTGCTCTCCTTCCTTGCGATCAACTATTCCATCCCCGTGATCGTAGAAGTCATTCGCTGGTTTGAAGAGTGCATCATCCGCGACTATGCAAATCCTTTGGCAGAGCAGCAGATCCTTCTCTCCGATGATGACGTATCAAAGAAGCAGTTCCTTACCATGATGAATGACATGGGAATCGGCATCACCGGGTACCGTTTTGATCAGCAGAGCAATGAATTCTACCTGCAGAGGACCATGCATGATACGCTCTATGAGCTCCCGTTTTCCAGCGGATCCGATGGGACCAGGAAGCTGTTCGCTGCGCTCCCTGTTATCCTCATGGCCCTGAAGGAGGGGCGTCTGGTAATCGTTGATGAACTGGATGCCAAGCTGCATCCGAAACTTCTTCGTTATGTCATCCGGCTCTTTACGAATCCGGAGATCAATAAGAAGGGAGCACAGCTGCTCTTCACTTCGCATGACATGTCCACAATGAAGAACAGCATCTTCCGCAGGGATGAGATCTGGTTCGCCGCTTTGGATTCAGAAAACAGCAGTGAAGTCTATTCTCTCTCTGAGCTTCGTAAGGAAAATAACGATCCCATCAACAACACGGCTGCTTATGATAAGCAGTATCTGGAAGGACGGTATGGGGCTGACCCTTATCTTAAGAATATGCTGAGCTGGGAGGTGTGACGATGAGCCGTAAACCTCCTAAAAAATCCGATATGGGCAAGTCCTGGATGAAGCCCCGTCGTGATTCCCGGCAGATGATTTCCCCGGAATATCATCTGATCGTTTCCGAGGGGCTCACGATGTCCGGGGGACATCGGTTCTGAGCCGACCGGAGCGGAGCGGAGACCAAAAACAGAACCAACATATTTTGAGAAAATCAAAGAGACGATAGATGCCAAGTATCGGGATCGTATTCATCTGGATATCTCAGGAAAGGGCGACAACACTGTAAACCTGTTCAACCGGGCTGTGAAAGACGTAGCACGCAGCAACAATGTTTATAAGCATGTCTGGCTGGTATTTGATAAAGATGATTTTCCAGCGGAGAACTTTGACCATACTGTTGAACTTTGTGAGGCAGAAAGCACAGAGGAAACCAGGTATCATCCCATATGGTCGAACCAGTGCATCGAGCTATGGTTTCTGCTTCATTTCATGTTCCTGCAATCAGATCTTCATCGGGATGAATACTGGCCAAAGCTTAGCGAATGCCTGAAGGCAAGAAACCTTGGTATCTATTACAAAAATCGAACGGATATGTTTGATATTCTCCGGCCTTATATGGATGATGCAATCCGGAATGCAAAGATGTTGGTAGAGATTAATACCGGAAGAACACCCAGCAAATCTGCCCCCGGAACGATGGTTCATTATCTTATCAGAACACTGAAACCATACCTGTGATCTGATGATAATCCCTCCGTCGGAAAAAAACGCCTGATATGAAAAACGACATGTGTCTCCAAAGAAAAACTCCTTGCCCTGTCTGCATTTTCTTCAAGGCAAAGAGTTTGATTATCGACATACTTGCATGTCGGTTCGAGTACCTGCAAGCCGTCTTCCTGACATAACGTACAATACTATGGTATTGCTCTCTATTTACGCACCAACTTGGTGCGTAATTTTATTTTCACAAACAAACTTGCAGCCAGGATCTCTTGTTCACAACAAATCATGGACAATTTACGCGACAAATTGTTTCGCAATTTCAGAATCCAGAAGCAATCCGTCAGCTGTACCTGCTTTCTGTTTCCGCAGCATCAGTGTTAATATTTTCTAAATAGTGTGTCACAACAAAGGCCACTTCCGGGGCTCTTTCCTTCATTTCTTAAACAGTTCTTCCCAACCGCCCTCAATTGGTGTACTTGTGGTGTACTAATCCCTGCTTTTTTCTCTGACACCCTTGATTTTACTGGCTCTCCGGGCTTTTACAGAATAGTGCCGTGGCAGACAAACAGTATTTTTATCACTCTCTCCATAAGTCTCCAAAACCCTTAATATTATCAACTTCTTCAGGAGTGCCTTGCCCACCAAAAGTGGCTGCAGCTCCCACGACAAGCTAAAGTATATCTGTTTAAGCCTCTCTGATAAAACGCAAAACCTATTAGTTTTTGAGGTTTTGCGTTTTGATAATTACGCTTTTTCCAAGGCATTCTCATTCAGCAGAAAATCCAGTAAATACATCATCCGGTATCCATTCTCAAGATTCGACAACGGATTTCGATCCATAGTGATCAGAATCTTCTTATATCCGTCATCGAGCTTGTGGAACGCTGAAATCTCCCGTTCCTTCACCGCCTCGTCCTGTATAGTGTAAGAGACCTGGATGTAATATTGCCTGCCGCCGAGTTCCCTGGCGACAAAATCAATTTCTTTTTCCCGATTTTTCCCGATATCTACAATATAGTCCCGACGAAGCAGCTCCAGATATACGAGATTTTCAATAATATGCGTGATCTCGATCTGCCTGTAATGAATTGCCGCATTACGAAGCCCCATATCAGCAGCATAATACTTATTCTGAGTCTTCAAATACTCCTTCCCCTTAATATCATATCGGTTTACACGATAAAAGAGAAAAGCATCACAAATATGGCTTAGATATCTGCTGATAGTTTCATTATCCACCGACTTAAAACCATTGCTTTTCAGCGTGTTTGTGATTTTATTTGTGGAAACATATGCGCCGATCGATGAACAGAGGTGCTCTATTAATGCAATAAACAACGCCTCATTACGGATATCATAGCGATCTATCATATTCCTGGTGACCACCGTGTTTACCATCATATCCAGATAGGCTCGTTTTTCCTGTTCTTCCGTTTCCCGGACAGCATAGGGCAGCCCGCCGAACTGCACATACTCATAAAATGCATCCGTTTTGTCGATCTGCCTGTACGCAAGAAATTCGGCAAACGACAACGGGAAAACCTTTATTTCAATACCACGTCCGCGAAAGATTGTATTGATATCGTGAGACAGCAGCCTGGAATTGGAACCGGTAATATATACATCCGTATTGAATTCCGCCTTGATCGAATTGACTACTTCCTCAAACCCATCTACAAGCTGGATCTCGTCCAGAAACACATAGTATAGCTCGTCATCATGAATAGCCCCGGCTATATAATGATAAAGCATATCTCCGTCCCGCAGCGACTCCCATTTCTTCAGATCAAGCGACACTTTGATAATATGATCCGAAGGAACACCCTCGGACAAAAGGCAGTCATAAAATAATTCATTCAAAAGTACAGACTTTCCGCATCTGCGGATACCGGTAATCACCTTCACAATGTCCTTTTTTTGATATCGGACAAGCTTGTTTAAAAGTTGATCTCTTCTGATATACATCTTCCAATCACCTCACCGCCTATAATATAAACGCAAAACTTCAAAATTTCAATAGTTTTACGTTTTGATACGGCAGAATCGTCCTCAATCCGGGGACAATTCTATGATTGTTCTATAATCCATGTTTAACCCATTTCTATCGAGAATGAAAAGCATTTCCTTCTACACAAAAAAGCCAGTGCATATCGCCTTCGTTGGTGTGGAAGGAGCCTGCACCGGCTGTTCCGAGCTATATCACAATCTTCAACGGTCCCAAAAGTGTCCCAACTTCCTGCCCGGATTCCCCGGAAGTCCAGTAAATACAAGGGACTCAGGCAAAAAGGAATACCCTGCCGTGGCAAACAAACAGTATCTTTATCATAAATCATATCCTCATGTACCTGGCATCCCGAAAGCTGCCTATCTTTTTTATCTCCCCTTTTTTCTGAAGCTGTCCAAGCACCAGCTCCACTGTTCTTACACTGATATCAGGGACTTTCTCTGCTATTTCCTGCTTTGAGATCGGCACCAGGGAATTTAGCACAACAGCTCTTACTCTTTCTGATTTTTTTGCTTTATGCAATGCACCATCGATAAAGCGGTCATCCAGTTCCTTGTAGCAGCGGTACAGAATCTGCATGAAATTGATCATAAAAGGGGTGTAGTCATTTTCATTGCTGTGCCAGTTCAGCGACGACTTCTCCAGCGCTTCGTAATACGCTTCCCTGTACCTGTTAATCTGCTGTTCTATGGAAATATACCTGCCGATATCGTAGCCATGCTTATACAGAAGAAAGATTGTGAGCAGTCTGGACACCCTGCCGTTTCCATCCGAAAAGGGATGAATGCACAAAAAATCCAGAACAAGACATGGAATCACAAGCAAAATCGGGATATCACCATCCTGCCTGGCATCTATGTAAGCCAGAATAAGCTGTTCAATCGCGTCAGGTGTTTCTGCTGCTTCTACCGGTCTGAATCTCACCCGCCGCTTTCCATCGGGAGTATATTCCATAATCAGGTTATTATTCTTTTTAAACTTTCCTGCTTCCTCCACAGAAACAGCACCCGTTATCATCCTGTGCATCTGTAAAAGAAAGTCTTCAGTAAGATCCATTGTCCTGTACTCATCGTGAATCAGGGAAAGCGCGTCTTTATACCCGGAAATCTCCTTCTCATCATGAGAAACAGGGACGGCACCTTTCACCAGATCTAAAATGCGGTCATCTGTTGTCACAATTCCCTCAATCGCATTACTCCCCTTTACAGATTCAACGATCGCTCTTTGTTTCAGCGCATCAAATGCCTTAGGATTCTGTTTTCTGCGCAGGGTTTCCTTTGCGTTCAGATCAGAAATAACATTGGAAATACTGACGATTTGGCCCGGTATCTGATTTTTCAAAAAGCTGTAATCGAAAGTTCTCATACTTCCTCCCCATTTACTTACTATATATTAACAAATTTTAGTAAGTAAATCGAGCCCTATCATCACACTGGCAGGTTTCCATTCAGAGCTTTTTCTCTGTCACCCATCTCAGGCCGCCTGTCTTCGTACGCCTTTTTCGATCTTAATATGATTTCGCCGTCGCCGGCTCCATTCGGGAGTATGAGACCTGATTCGATGTCCTCTAATCTCGTATCCTCCTGCCGCCTGAACTCTATTTTTCGCTTCCCGCCTCTTGCCCGGAACCGTTCCTCAATAAGCCTGCAGTCTCTTATATTTCCGCAGGCCAATCAACAGCGCCGCTATCACGATCATAGCATATAAGACAGGGGCTGCCTGATAATTCAGGAACCGTCTGCCTGCGAGATGAATCAGCCGGTAATTGGAAAAACCGGAATTCATCAGGATCGCATTCGGCCTGAGAAGTCATATCTTTTGTAATAAGCTGTATCGATCCGGGAACTCCGCAAACAGATCGATCAGGAGATATCCCATTAATCCGCAGATGGTTGCCAGTTGATTCTGCGTAATTACAGAAAGCAGCATTGTCACAGCAGCAAGCAGAACAGCGGCAAGCAAATTGAACCGGACATATTTCATCCGGTGGCAGATAATTCAAGACTCGCTCGCGAGTCTTGCGCGCCGGATGCGGGTTGACATGTCTTGTTTTTCAAAGACATGTCAACATCTTCCGAACCGCATCCGTGCGCATCCTCGCGGAGCGTTTATTCTTCATCGCGGGATTGTACCCACGATGAAGCGAGTTTCCCTTTTGCGCGCGTATCCCACGACTGAAGTCACGGGTATTGCGCGATGAAGAATAAAATTCTGATTTTCTTCATTACATCCCCGAACTTTACATATTTTGAAACAGCTCATCCAGTGTTATTGTGTTGATAAAATCGCCAAAATACTCCACATGTCGTAAACCAAATGTTGTAATAAGCGTATTGTGAATCGAAGCCTTCTTTGGAAGGATTTCCCGAAGAAGACGCTCTCTTCGCATAAGCGCAAAATGACAGTCCTTGTCCGCAGTAAACTCATCGTTATAGAATTTAATTTCACACATGTTTACCACATTATCTTTTCTTTCAATAATGAGGTCAATCTGTGCTCCCTCTGCATCTTCTGTACCCTTTTTGGACCAAAGTGATTCTTCCGTACTGACTCCACTGATCCCGAGAGCAGCTTTGATCTGCTTGATATGGTTGAAACACAGATTTTCATACGCCAGGCCATTCCAGCTCACTACAGCCTGCGTATTTGCAGCACCAATCCATTCTTTCTTTTTTCTTGAAGATTTGTCACTTACAAATCTTAAGTAAAAAATACAAAAGGGATCTGTAAGTTTATAATAGCTGTCCCGTTTACCATTCCCGAAAGAATCATATTTCATTATGAAGGCTCCGGATTCCAGCGCTTTAAGCTGCCTGCTGAGTGAACCGCTGTCTGTAATGCCGGTTTTGCTCAGCAGCTCCTTTCTCGTCAATCCCCTGTTTTTCGAATTCAGGGCAATTACAATTGACTTCATCACCTCCGGATTTGTAAAAAGGGAGTAAAACAAACGTTCAAATTCATCTTTCAAAGGGGCGCCTCTGTCAAAAAAGAGAGCCTGTATATTCTGTGTAACGCTTAAAGCTTTGTCAAAAAAATTCAGATAGAATGGAATACCTCCTGCCATCATATAAGCATAAGCGATGTCATAGCGGGATAGCGAAAATCCTTTTGACAGGAAAAACTGCTCACACTCATACAGATTAAATGGCTGAAGATCTATCTCATATGTGAGCCTGCCATAAAGGCCCCCGTAATTGTTTACCAGTTTGTCGAGAACCCATGAGGTGGAACTTCCGCACGTAATAAGCATTATATTATGCCTGTGGCATGCCCAACTGTTCCAGAATGCCTCAAGTCCTGTTATAAAACCTGCTTTGGGTGTGTCCATCCACTGAATTTCATCGAGGAAAACCAGAAGTCGTCTATTAGTGACATCTTTTTCAGTCAGAAAACTCTCCAGCATATAAAATGCTTCCAGCCAGGATTTCGGTGGATCGCATTTCTTCATTCCCTGCATCATGAGTGACTGGTGAAAATGAGCAAGCTGCTCTCTCATACGATTCTTTTTAACGCCGCCTTCGTCTGTGCCGACCGGAGACAAACCGGCATGTCTGAACGTAATATCACCATAAAAAACTTCATCAATAAGATACGTCTTTCCTACTCTTCTTCGCCCATATACCGCAACAAATTCCGCCCGTCCGCTGTCATACAGTTCCCTGAGCTTCTTCTGTTCCTTCTTCCTGCCTATTATCATGACAATCTCCATATTTTATATTTTTCGGTCAACGCATTATTCACTGCTTTCACCGAAAATTATATAGTTAATCCAGAGCCTCGTCAATGTTGGATAAAATTATATTTTTCGGCGAACCATTTAAAATATGCTTTTGCCGAAAGTTATATACCAATCATAAAAACCGGTGCAGCTCACTGCTGTGGAGCCTGCACCGGCTGTTCTGAGCCATATCACAATCTTCAATTGTCCCAAAAGTGTCCCGGTCATCCAGCCAGATTCTACCGAAAGTCCGGAAAATTCTTCCTTTTTAAGCAAGTTCAGAACATACCGATATCCGACCTTTGTATTGTAACGAACTCCCTGTTTCAGATCGATATAGCGCTCCGCAAGTTCAGTGACTGTGATCTGACCGCCGGAAAAGCGGATCCCGTCTTCCCGGTCTTTCTTTATAGCTGCTTCCTTTCTCATCAAAGGAGTAAATTCCAGTTGATATTCCCGGAACAATTTTATAATCACTGCTTCTGTGGTTCCGGAAAAAGACACGATCCCGACCTCACTCTTCAGGTTACGAACATCCTCAAGCACTTCCCTTGTCTTTGTCTCATGGATCGAAAAGACGTATTTATCCGGATTTAATTGTTTTATCACTTCCGTAAAAGCTTTGATGGCAAAGTTATAATGCTGTGTGGAAACAGAAAAATGTTCTTTATCCATATCCTTCGACAGATACCTGTCCTCAAGAATCTCATACTGACCAACCGCCTTCTTCACATATACCAGGAATTCCCTGCCTGCCCCTGTCAAAGATATTCCTTTGTTCGTTCTTTCAAATATCAGTATGCCCAGTTCTTCCTCCAGTTCACGAATACTGGCTGACAAAGCCGGCTGAGTTACATAAAGTTTTGAAGCCGCTTCACGCATGGAAGAAGATCCGGCTATTTCAAGTACATATTTCAGTTGTGTTATATTCATACCTCTCACCTGAATTCATTTTCATATAGCCTTATCGGAGATATCAACCACATAATGGTCGCCATCGACCTTATCAATTACATATACATTTATTCCCTGGCCATCTTAGCGTAGACACTCTTCTGAACAATCTCCGGAATTGCGATATTTTCTCACCCAATTTCACGAGAAACCTTTTCGCGGATTTCGCCTATAATACATTCCCCTAGCATAAAACAATAGCAATTCATCTTCAACTGCATCTTTGCTCATAATGTAAGTATACGGAAGTCGAAAAGGAATCTCCGTTTTTTGAATTGTGACAAAATCAATCCACACATTGGTATCACTGCTGATATACTGTATAGTTTAAACCTCGTTAAAGTGATACATAACTTCCAGTTGTCTCCAAACATGGCTTCCACGGCATCTTCTGTGCCTTTAAGGCCCAGATATCGAAGTGCATATTTTCTGCTCTCTCCTCATGTACCTGGCATTCCGAAAGTTGCCTATCCTGGCTTATTTTCGGACAACATAAAAAGGCGGTTCTGTATAGAACCGCACCACTCACTATATCGTTATCGTTATATCTGCACTTGTTCTGCCCCCGGGCCATGTGTAATTTGAGTCTTCTTATCTTCTCATCCAGACCCTACTGTCCGCCGGAAAGACATGGGGTGATTCGCCCCCCGCATTGCAGGCCATACAGACATCATTAATGAAATCGCTATCCGTCATTAACTTCTGCAGATCGAGGCAGTCGAGCCATTTCAGCCCATAATTATTATTGTTCAAAAAAATGAAATATGTCTTAAGTCCTGCCGCCTCCAAAACCGCCCAGCTATGTACAGCACTCACCTCTGTGCCAAGCGGAGTGCCTGCCCAGTTAAGCATTATATCCGACGTCCACCCGGGCGGATCACCCGCTGCCACAGCAGTTTCGTCTCCCACAGAGTCTCCCACGGAGTCTCCCGCGGAGCCACCACTCGCTGCCCCGGCAGCAAACACCAAAACCGGCACCCCGCAAACCTCTCCTTTGACCGTTCCTTGTTTCAGGAACTCCGGAGACACATTATCCGTATCAATAAACGGAGAGACCGCCCGGATATTGCCCGTATTATAATACAGCTCGAGCATTGTCGGCAGGCCGCAGCAGCAGAGATCACCCATCTCAGGCCGCCTGTCTTCGTACGCCCTTTTCGACCTTAATATGATTTCGCCGTCGACGGCTCCATTCGGAAGTATGAGATTTAATTCGATATCCTCTAATCTCGTATCCTCCTGCCGCCTGAACTCTATTTTGCGCTTTCCGCCTCTTGTCCGGAACCCTTCCTCAATAAGCCCGCAGATCACCTCCGCATCCTTCGGGTCAAAAGAATGATAAAACACGATCGGTCTCTCTTCTTTCTCAAAACCGGGTTCCACCGCAGTTTCTTTCACGGTCTCCCAATAAGTCTCTTCCGCCTTTTTCAGATGTTCCCTGTAAACCTTTTCTTCCGGGCTGTCCGTGCACTCCCTGATCAGTTTCCTGAGGATCACCGCCGCCTTTTCCGCTTCAGAAGAAAAACCGGTCGTTTCCGCCGCAGCGATGCAGCTCCGCGCATAGTCATCAAACGCTTCCCATCTCTGCGTATACTTTCCCAGCTGCTCTGACTTCCGGCTCATCTCCATAAACAGCAAGGCAGCTTTTTCCTTGTCGCCGGCTGCAAGCGCCTCATGGCCTTGCTCTTCCAGCCGCAGGACCTCTGCCCGGCTCTGATCGTATTCCTCCGATTTTCGAAAGGGAGTCAGCCTTTGTTTGCGGACATAGGTCGGCTCACTCACCGCCCGCTCATGAGATACCATTCGATTTCCGTCGGAATCGTTGTGATCCCCTGGAGGATCTGCAAGGCACTCCTTCGCCTCCTCGGCAAACGGCCCCTCCACGGCAATCATCTCCCGGCAGAAATCTATGACATCCTCCGTCGTCATCCCTTCCTTCCAGCCGCATTTGTAAGTGCGGTAACTGAAAGCATATTCCCGGGGCGCGGGGTAAGAGTATTTTGTCAGATAGCAGAACGCGAAGCGAGCCATTTGCGTCGGCGCTTCATAGGCCGCTTCTTTGAGGATTTCCGCATCAGGCTCCCTGGCCACCTGCTCTCTTAGGACATAATACTCCTCATACTGATCATCTTCCGGTTCTCTGGGATTCACCCTCCTCTCAGGAATTTCACTGAACCTCAGCTTCTTCATCAGCATATTCTGACGAGAGCCATACGCATGCTGAATAATATACTCAAGATAGTATTTGTCTTCTTCGGGATCCAATTTCCTGATCTCCTGCACATTGGGCAATGGAGTATCCCAGTCATTCCACATATCCGGATGAAAAATGCCTTTCATAAGCTTCTCCCTCCCACCATACCACACTTACGCTCTATTATACTATAATCGAAAAAAGCGCCCACCGCCAATATGGCGATGGGCGCAGTTCCTTCCGTTCAGACCACTCTGAATCCTGATCACACAACCTGTCTACGAAGCCCTCCACCTGCTCAGGTGAAGGGCCGCTGCTGAAGCAGGTTTCCTTCGATTTATTCGACGGCCTTCAGGGCCTCTTCGAGCCTCTCCCTGTATTTATCAAAATATGCTCCTTTTACGGGAAGGGTCAGTACTCTGCCTTCGCTGTCAACGAAATAGGTAGTCGGCAGGCCGACCGTAAGCAGAGTTTTCGCAAGCTCATCCGTCTGCCTGATGTTGGTGTAAGTAACGCCATTGTCCTCGAGGATCTTAATGACCTGTTGGACATTTTCATCATCCAGGTCAGTGCAGATCCCGATGATCTGGCAGTCCTTCTCAGCGAGTTCTTTACTGAGTTCCTCCAGTTCCGGCATCTCCTGCTTGCAGTAAGTGCACCAGGTCGCCCAGAGATTGATCATCGTCACTTTGTGTCCAGCAAAGAGATCGGCGGAAGATACCGCATTCCCGTTGATGTCAGTGGTCTCAAAGGAGAGCTTTGTCCCGACCGGAGTGATTTCGAAGGCTCTGTGGGCTCCTTTGAGGGTTACGCCGCTGAGCACGTCCTGCTCCGCGTTCGCCATCACATCCTGATACTCGGCATACATCTCTTCCGGCATTTCCTCCCTGAACATGTCATCATAGTCTGAGTAGTCGGGGATTATATAATAATAGTTGTAATCGCCTGCTGTCCCGAGCTGTCCGGTCTTGCTGATCGTGGATCTGTCCTCGACGAATTCATCCAGTACCGTCTCAAAATCCATATCATTTTTAATGGCGACGATCATAGCAGTTGCCAGATTGAACTTGTAGTAATCATCGACTCTCTGTCTGACTTCATCTGTCTCCATTTCACTTTCAGTGAGCCCGTAATAATATGTCCGAATAGCTTCTCTTTCCTCGTCTGTCCTGGGAAGATAGAGCAGATTCGAGTAGAAAATATTGGAATTGAAGTCAGTCTCACCTTTGTCCGCAGCATGGTACTGGCCTTTATACTCTTTGTATCTTTCCGGCACCTTGAACGTAAAGCCTGTCATGTCAAAAGACCACTCGGAGTCAGTTTTTCTGTATTCTCCATCAGACTTCTGTCCGGCGCTTTCTTCGTTGGTCTCGTCTGCTGCCGCATCCGCCCCGTCCGCTGCATCCACGGCTTTTAATTCTTCGCCCTCTTTGAGGAGCCCAATGACAGCGATCCTGTCGTCCGCTGTCAGATTCGCGGTCTCGCTGCTCTTTTGATATCCCGCCGGCTGCTTCAGGATATGCGCTTCGTAATTGCCGGGATCCATGTTAAATACAGCCGCTCCGGTATTGTCGGTCACGCCCATCATGCACATGGTATCCGAGCAGAACTGCACCTTGACTCCTGCCAAAGGCTCTTCGGTATTGGCATCCTTGACAAAAATAATGTATCCGTCTGTCTGAGAGGGAAATTCCCCGGCAGCCTGCTGATCCGCCTGCACTTCTGCCCTGGACTGCGCCCCCGCGCTCTTTCCTCCTCCGCCGGAACCCATAAGAAACGGCGCGATCAGGCAGATCATAACAACGATTGCTACATACTTTTTCATAATTAACAACCCCCATCAGTTCTATTCCATCTCAGAAAGCAGCTCCTGAAGAGTTACCGAATACTGCTCCACGTTTCTGCCGACGATCGGGGAGCAAAGGATTTTTCCTTCGCTGTCCACAAAATAACTGGTGGGCAGGCCGACAGCCGGGAGCTGCTCATCACAGATCACATCGTTAGAACGGACATTGCGGAATGTCACGCCATGTTCTTCCAGAATCTTTTTGGCCAGCGGGACCATTTCTTCATCCTTCGCGTCATCGCAGATCCCGATGATCTGGCAGTCCAGATCGGCCCACTCTTTATTCAATGCTTCGAGATCTTCCATCTCTGCTTTGCAGTTACTGCACCATGTAGCCCAGATATTGATCATAGTGATCTTGTGGCCGGCGAGCAGTTCCCGGGAAGTGACCGGATTTCCCTCCAGATCCTGTGTTTCAAAAGATACAGCTGCTCCATCCTCAACATCGGGGTAAATCGACAAAGGCTCTTTGACCGTGATCCGGTCTTTGAAATTGCTTGTAGTCGCAGCCTCCTGCCAAAACTTGTACGCCTCCTCAAGCTTATCCTGCGGATAATCCGTATTACGGAGTTCTTCAAATTCACTTTCATCATCCAGGATCACATAATAAAACTTGTAATCACCGGCGGTGCCGATCTCATCACAGACCAAAATCGGTAAATCAAACATTTTTTTCTTGATTTCGTCTAAATCCTGGTCCCCGCGCACGCCCATCACGCGGAAAAATACCAGATTAGGCGAACCCTTATAGAATGCCTGCAGTTTGGCTATATCTTCATCAGTCAAATCATCCACCGAGCTAATGTCAATAGTATTCACATACTCCTCAAACTCGGCTGCAGTCTTAGCCTGGTATCCAACATATCCTGCCACTACGTCAGGGACGACACTTACTTCACCTACATCATTTATCCTGATCTCTCCTAACACATGTTTGAATTCTTCCGGGGCGTTAAAAGTGAATCCTGTTAAAGGGAGATCCAAAACCATATCAGACTCTGTGCTTTCGGTATTAACAGAATCCTCCGCGGTTTGGGACTCTGTTCCCTCTTTATCCAGAAGATAGACTGCCGAGCAGTTGTCTTTGTCGAGTGTTACCTCCTCCTCGCTTTTCACGTAGCCGTCGGGAGCCTTCATCATGTGTACTGTATATGTTCCGGGATCTTCTGAATGGAACGAGGCCAATCCGCTCTCATCCGTCTTGCCCATCTGGCACAGGGAATCGGAACAGAACTGCACTCTGGCATCCGGGATCGGGGCCATTGTCTCCGCGTCTTTGACGAAGACCAGATAATCACCGGAGCTTACGGTATCGTCAGCAGCTGCCTGCGTACTATCCTGGGCCGTATCTTCGGAAGGCCGGGCCTCATCCTTGGTCACGTCAGCCTGAGCTGCATCTTCGGAAGGCCGGGCCTCCTCTTTGGTCACATCAGCCTGGGCTGCATCTTCGGAAGGCCGGGCCTCCTCTGTTCCCTCAGTCTGTGTCGCTTGCTCCTGGGTCTCTGCCGCCGGCTTCTGGCCGGAGCTGCCAGAACCGCCGCATCCCGCAAGAATTGAAGAGCAGAGAACGGCAGCCAATAAAATAGAAATATACTTCTTCATAATTATCGTCTCCTCCTTATTCGAAATGTCATGATTTCTTAAGTCTTCTCTCCCGGTTGTACTGCTTCATTGAATTCTGCTTCATTGAATCAGGTACAATTGGGTATGGAAAAACGTTTAAGTTATTATACCACCTGTTTAAGCAATGCTATACAAGAAAAGAAGTGCCTGCCTCCCCCATGAAAGACCTGGTCGGTGCTTAACGCGTGCCAAAGGGCAGACCGCACCTCATAAACAACAATTCGCAAATAAGGATCTGTATCACTCTTTCGGATAAGCCTCCATAATATCTGTTATCGCCGGAACCAGCACCTGCTTCCTGGAGATACCGGGTTCAAGCCTGTAAGATACTCCGTCATAAACAGCATCATCTCCAAATGCAGCTTCGAGCACCTCGTCAGCCGCCTCATTGGAGGGCACAAGATAAGTGATTGAAATATCGTCATGGAAAATAGTGATCTGCGCAAAAGACATATCCATGCCATTCGGCGCATCAACAGAAGAGAAGACATTCGTCATCCGTTCAACCAGATTTTTCGCGCCGGCTTCGTCATAAGCATTCATACACCCGATTCCAAACTTTTTTCCGCCTCTTTCATACTCCTTATAGTCATTGAAAAAGATCTCCTCGTCCGTCATGCCGTCATATGAAATTGACGCCAGATACATTTCCTGATACAGGGCATCTGTATCGTTGATCCCGGCCAAAAGGGATAGAGCTTTCAGCGCTTCGCGGTCAGCAAAGGTTGTTGTCTCAGATTGAAGATTCTTAGTGTCTGACAATATCGAGCAAGCCATGGCATAGGCGGTCTTCGGATCCGGCTCAATTCCATAATTGCGATAGCGGATCCAGATGATCGCTGCTGTCGATCCAAGCGGCCGGGCATCATATATAAGCCTGTTGCCCGTTGTAATGCTTCCATCTCCGTGATGATCAATAATGGTGATCACATTTGCGTCCCGCAGTCCTTCTGCCGATTGTGAATATTCGCTGTGATCGACCAGGACCATATTGCAGCCGGAAGCATCGTCCAGCAGCATCGGAGTTTCCAGTCCGCCTGTTTCCAGAATATATCTGGTTTCGTGGTTGATGTCCCCAAGGACAACCGGGCGTGCGTCATAACCCAGTGCCCGGAGCAGTGATGCATATGCAATAGAACTGCCAACCGTATCGGAATCCGGGCTCTTATGTCCTGTCACATAAATCGTTCCCTCAATCTCACCAAGCCCATCAAGCTCACTTCGATTGAGCCGATAATTCAGCTCCTGCTCTGCCAGATATTGCGAAGCCGTTACATTTCTGCCGATCAGAATCCCGGCAGCGCCGATCACAGCAATCACGATAACCAGCGCTATCAATTTCCATAGATTTCTCTTTTTACCCATTTTAATTCACTCCTGTGTCAGTTCTCCGCGTCACTTTCCTCCCGGCGACGCAAAATCAGTCTTTCTGTTTCCAGCGCAAATTTCCCTTTCTACGCGTTTATCCCACGTCTGAAGACACGGGTATTGCGCGATGAAGAATAAACCATTGCTTTTTTATCTGTTTCCCGCGTATAATGATTCAGATTTCAATCCGGAGCTAAAGCAGACTGCTTCGGCGCAGTCTGCAATATGTATAATCAGGACCTTGAGGAGAGATTTTTATGGAAAACACTTGGAATTGGGATAAAACCGATGTTGATTATTCGCTTCTTGAAAAAGTGAATCCTGTGTTCAATACGGCCAAAATGACGCTGTTTCAGTTAGCCGCAAACGGCAGCGCGGACGCGGCGGTCCTGGCGAAAAGCATGGGTCTTACACTGGAAGCGACACAGAACAGCACCAACACCAAGGCTTCGCCGGAGCAGGTTTTGGGCGGCACGATCATGCTGGAAACCCGTTACAGCACAATGACTCGTCTGGTGGAGGAATCCGGTTTTACTCCGGTGGACATACCCTGCGGCTATACACCGAGGGCGATTGAATTCGCAAGGAAGGGCCTGCCCTATTACGGTCTGGATCTTCCGGTGGTCATTCGGGAAATATCGGACAGGATCAGTGCGCTGATCCCGCCGGAACAAAGAGAGTTCGTCCACTACCATGAGGTAGACGCCACCAACTATTCCTCTCTGGAAAAGGCGCTGGAGGACATCGACGGACCTGTCTGCATCACTACGGAGGGGCTGCTGATGTACTTTACCGATTCGGAAGCCGGGGCGCTGTGCGACAATATCTGCCGCATATTGGAGAAGAAGGGCGGCTGTTGGTACATTGCGGACGTGGAAAGTGCCCTTCAGTATGTCCTTGTCATGCGCGCTCTGGTGGGTGATCGCTTCATGGAGATCATGAAGAACTCAGTGCAGCAGACGAAGGACAAGTCGGACGTGGAGATCGGTAAAAACTCACTGATCGCCACTCCGGCGGATATGGCAGGCAGCATCCAGAACGCCATGGCTTTTCTTGCAAAGCACGGTTTGAAAGCCGAGCGTGTCAATGTCGGTGAAAACATGCCGAAACTGAATTCCCTGGACAGGGTCAGCGCGGAACAGGCTGCTGCGGTGCTTGAGGGCATGAAGCACTGTGCTTTCTGGAAAATCACCCTAAGTGAGAAGGATGTGGAACTTCCGATCGCTGAAGAGAATAGATTTCATTTCGACGCTTCCATTCAGTCGGGCACCCTGTCTCTTGCGCTGATGGGACGGCTCGATACGATCACCGCGCCGAGCCTGCTGTCCTTCTTTGAAAAGATAAATGCAGAGCAGGCGATAGAGGCCGTGGATGTGGATTGCCGCCGCCTCGACTATATCTCTTCCGCCGGCCTGCGCGTGCTGCTAATCATGCACAAGGCCTGCAAGGACGGGGTTTCGCTTCACGGTGAGAACGAGGTCGTGGCGGAAATCATAGAGCAGACGGGCTTCGATTCCTTTTTCCACTGATCTGCTGATAAGGCTTCGCCGTTTGTTTTCTCTTTACAGCAATCCCCTCATCCTGAGAAGAAAGACAATCACGAAAAGAGAGAACATGCCCAGAATGCTGCTCCATACAACGATCTGCCCCGCCAGATGGCCGTCGCCTCCCATTTCTGTGGACATAACGGTTGAGGATACTGCCTGAGGCGATGCAAAGAGAGCCACAAACACGGCTGTCTCTACTGGTGTGATCACGAGCAGCCCCAGACGGACAGCTAAAAACAGCATGGCAAAGCCGATCAGCGGCCCTGCTGCCAGCCGGACGAGTACACCTGAAATGAGTTCTCTTCTGTAATCCTCTATCTCCTTCAGCTCCAGCTGGCCTCCAAGGATGATCAGGGCCATCGGTGTCGCCGTCCGGGAAAGTGATAAAATGGCACTGTAGAGCCATGACAGGTCTCTCCGCAGACTGAACAGAATCTCTCCGTCCGCCCGGCAGGGCAGAAGCTGCCGGATGATCAGAGCGACAAAGCCAAGCAGCACTCCCTGAATCAGGGGATTGGCGGCAATCCCCTTCAGCATTTTACCTGCCCCTCCCCGGTTCGTCCCTGCCGGGGATTTTTCTTCTGTCAGCGCATCTTCCGGATAGAAACGCTGCTGGGCTTCGGGGTCAGAAAAAATACTGAGGACGATCACACTCACGAGATTGAAAAAAGTAATGACCGGAAGCTGAAGAAAGGCGGCAAGCTGCATTCCCGGAGTACCGACAAGTGCTTCCGCCACCGGCATTCCTATGACTGCGTAATTGGAGCGAAATGCAGACTGGATCAGGACGCCCCGGCGAAACCGCTCTTTTGTGGCTGCTTTGGAAAAAACAATGCCGAAAAGAAGCAGAACAAAGAGCGAAACGACCGCGAAGACTGCCAGTTCCACCGGCATATCATGAATGGATTCTATCTGGTAAATACTTACAAACACCCGGGCAAAGAGAGCGTACCGGAAGTTAAAACGGTTCAGCTCCCGGAAAGCAGACACATCCAGGTATCCTCTATGCCTTGCCAGCACCCCGACCAGAATCAGCAGGATAATCGGCATAACTGTTGAAAATGAATAATGAAAAACAGCTGACAACCCCTGCCTCCTTTCTATTTTACTCCCTGCCATACGTTGCGGACACAACCATGGCGATCATATAAATTCCCCGGCTCAATGAGCTATATCACATACGGACTGGCTGCCGGCATAAGGCTGTAGTGAGATCAGTTCGATCCGGTGGTCGCTGCCGTAGTCACATAGGGGGTGTCTGTGAGGAAGCTGGCGAAAAGGGCGTTGCTGATGAAGGCATATTCGTCTCTCTGATGGCCGCTTTCGGTCATGGAGTTGGCAAAGAGAGTGATATTCACTTCGTTTCCGTCTTTGTCTTTGCCCTCATAAGAGAATCCCATGATACCGTTCAGGAAAGCGTCCGTGCTCTCATCCTCACCATGAAATACGCCTTCCAAGGGATCGCGGCTGCCGTCACGCTGTACAAGGATCTTAGAACCTTCGGGCAGAGCCGTAAAGTAGTCGGTGCCGACGGCGTAGAATACGTCGTCCCCGTCCATGATATAACTTGCGTTGACGAGAGTTTCCGCGGGATAGGTAACATAACCCAGGCAGTCAACTCCGTCAGCGGAGCCGGTCTGAAGGCCGGGAAGGAGGGATTCCTGAATAGTCTCCACGGCATTTGCAGTGAACCCCACATAGGGAACCCCGGTCTGCACAGCGGCAAGGCTCTCCTCCTCCAGACCGCAGCCGCCCACCACCGCGTCAGCCATGGCGACGTCCTCGGTGGTGCCAAAACCCATCAGTTCCATTGCGATCCGCTCATTGTTATAATCAGAGGAAGTGGTTACGAGGGTGTTGTACACGTAACCGTCAGGAGCAGGTGTAAGTGCTTCCTTTGTGCCGCTGATGTAGACCTTGGGCGTCTTTTCGATGACATAGGCGGTAAGATCCGGATCCTTCACGCCGGTGCCCGTAAGGATGTGATCGGCAGACACAGACTGCCAGTCCTCATAGGAGCAGATAAAGTCGCCCTTGTACTCGCCCTCGGTGATCATAGCGACTTGTTTACCGGCGCCCAGGAGTGCGTTCACAGCTGCGGTGGAACTCTCAGAGGCATTGGAGATGATGACATCCCCTCCCTCTTCACCGGTAAACTGAGATACAGCGTTCTCCTGCAGGAAAGGCTGCAGCGTATCATAGGTTATGGTCCGGCCCAATGCGTCAGCGATCGCACTGTATTCTGCGGGCTTCACACAGGTAACCATGTCAAAGCCGCGGATGTAATTGAAGGATCCGCTGGCTCCATTAGACATAGTCTCCCAGCTTGTGATCAAAGGCTCTCTGTAAAGGGCAGCATTGGCCACAGACCGCTTGGCCTGGTACATGGAAACCACGGCGGCCCCGGCAGGCAGAGTCTTTCCGTCCGCAGTCACGGGTGAGTCGGCAATGCTGACTTTCACGTCGTTGCGGATCAGGTATCCGATCATTTCAAAGGCTGCCTGAAGATTGGTCTGATTCTCCGCATCCAGGGGGATCAGATAACACTCGGGGAAGAACTGCCCGTTCTCTCCTTCCCCTGTATGGGCAGGACGGAAGATCTCTGCTTCAGCACCGACCCTGTCATGCGCATCCACGAGCCAGGGACCGACCTCAGCATCGGAGTTCCGGTTCTCTATGCCGCGGTCGTAGACCTCCGCAAGATTTGCGAAGCAGCTCTCCTTGTTGGCGGCCACGTAATCAGCCAGCCCCCAAAGCCCGTAGTCAGCTGCCGCACGAGTGGTCTCGGAGTATGCGGGCAGCTCAGCGGTGTATCCGACGCAGCCATGGAGCATGGCATAGGTCGGGGTAAAGATAGTATGATAATCATTTCCGCCATTTAACCAGAACGGCGTACCGTCCTCGTCGTAGTACATGTAGTCGCGCATCTCTAACACATAGCTCTGGTAAAGCGGGTTATTGGCCACGGCCGCCGCACCGAATGCTTCCCCGCCGGCCATCTGATTCCTGGCGATCATGTCGTACTCAAAATTGGGCTGATGGGGCGGAATGGCGGGCTCTAACTGAAACGTCTCTAACAGTCCGTGAAGCTCCAGGAAAGTAACAGGGTCATAGGTGCCGATCAGATGCTGCATGTTCTGTGTCTCCGGCATGACCTGGAAGCTGTTGTCCCTGTTGAGGTTCAAGCCGTTGGCGGAATTGCGGGTGTAGTGCATGCGCGCATCTACATTCTCCTCCGGCACAAGGATGAAAAAGACATCGTTCAGAAGATCGGCCACATTAACTGTAGTCTTTTCGTATGTGTAATAACTGCCAAATCCGTCCACTACGCCGGAATCCATCATTATATTGGACCAGATGGAACCCAGATAATTGCACTGACCCTCGATCAGCTTCGGAGTGTACAATCCCATTTCCTTGCGCTGCTGCTCGAGTTTAGCCTTTCCTTCCTCAGTGAAGCCGGTAAGCTTCATGTATGTGGTGGAGGGCTCCTCGATCAGCTGCCGGGCAAATTCCAGTACCGCGTCCGCCGCGGCGACCTCGTTGGCGTGGACGTTGGAATACAGGACAGGCACCTGATAGTCATCATCTCCGGCCTTTTGGAGTTCCTCTATCACCGCGGTTCCGGTTTCCTCAGCCCGCTCCGAGAGATCCAGCCATTTTTTTACGGCTGCACTGTCGCGGGCAACGATGAGGTAGGGCATGTCATAGCCAAGGCAGGTCTTGCCCATCACGCCGTACTCCACATATGGCCTGGGTGTGGCGCCGTCGTCGTCTCCTTCCCCTGCCAGCCGCTCTATCTCATCAAACATCTCCCACATGGTATGGAAGGAGGCGTAGGGCTTGATAGTGACGTTTTCAAGGGAAGCCAGAGTAACTCCGTCCAGTTCGGCGGTAAGAGTAAACTCACCGCAGATATCCAAAAACCTGCCGCCGCTTTCATGGGGTATACTATCATTGAAGCCGTTATTGACAGGAGTGGTGGTGAAATCCAGTTTCAATGTGGAACCGTCCAGTGTAGTCTCAAAGCGTTCCATGGAAAAAGCCTGACCATATTCGTTCGCATCATTGAATCTGATCGTCGCGAAGTCGATCGTCTCCTTCTCGTTGGGATACATTTTTTCTTCGCCGTGAAGGGGGATGAAGTTTCCGTCCGCAGGGTTTGCGTAGGGTGCAAGCCGGTGGAGGATCCAGGTCACCTTGTCCGCACCGGCCTTCTCTGCCAGGGCAGCGTGTTCTTCAGTGAGAGGGAAGGCCAGCGATTTGCTGGTTCCTTCCGTCAGGGACAGAAAGAGTTCTGTCGTGCTGTCCACTCCGGCGGAAAGCTCCTCCCCGCTCCCTTCCTCCCCGGTCCCTTCCTGCCCGGCCTTTTCCTTTACGGCTGTCGTACCGGTTCCGGAAGCAAAGGCGCTGCAGCTGAGCATCAGCGCGAGCACGAGGAAGGCAGATAGAAATCTGGATGATGCTTTCATAAGATCAAGCTCCTTTCTAGGGCTGTATGCCATCGTTTGGTAAAACCAAATGGATCCCGTTCCTCTTTATGACAAAAGTTTATGACAAAAGCGGCAATAAGGTCTGTAACTCAGAACGGGGAGACATATGACAAAATACAATAAGACGGCCCGTTAAAGAATTTTCCTTAAGAGGCCGTCTTCTATACTGCCTGAAGTCTATCCTGTCTTTTTAAAGGAGTTCCTGCTCATGTTCTCGAAAAGTGCGGTTCGTTTTCCATCCTCCATCGAATACAGGATTCAAGAAACTGAATATACCCTGCGTCCTTGCACATCCCTTTCCCGGCTGTATCTGACAGTTTTGCAACCGCCTGCCCGTTGCAGGAAGTGGTCTTCATGACGATGTTCAGCGCCGGAACATCTGTATCATTGGACAGATATGTGCCGATCCCGAACGCAACCTTTGCCCTGTCGCAGAAATGACTGTATATGGCATCGGCTTTTTTAAAATTCAGGCTGTCGGAAAACAGCAGGGTCTTGGTCTTTGCGTCGATCCCCAAAGACTCGTAGTGGGAAAGCATCTTCTCTCCCCATGCATAGGGGTCGCCGGAATCGTGCCGTGTCCCGGAGAACAGGGTGGCAAGAGTAAGGTTAAAATCACGCAGGAAGCAGTCTGTTGTGATAGTATCCGTAAGCGCGATTCCGTTCAGGACGCCGTATTCCTCCACCCATGCATCCAGTGCATAGTGGTTGGAATAGGCGGGATTATGCCTGTGGTCTCCCTGTCCGACACACATGATCCACTCGTGCGCCATCGTTCCGACCGGAACAAGGTCATATTTTTTTGCAAGGAATACATTGGATGTTCCGATAAAAGCAGAGCTGCCGAGATCCGCTTCTTTCAGACGCCTGACCACAAGGTCCTGGGCTTCCGCGGAGAGCCTGCGACGGAGTCCGAATTCACTGAAGGTCCCGATGCACAGTTCATCTCTTTCCAGCCATCCGATCTTCTCTTCGAGCCTTTCCTTGAATCTTGCGAACAGACTATCGTAACCATGTGCCATGCGGAAGTATACTTCATTCACAATGGCAAGAGTCGGGATCTCATACATGGACGTATTGAGCCAGGTTCCTTTGGTTTCAATGGCAAGCCCGCATTCCGCATCTTCCGTGATCTCGAAATCTTCAAATCTCGGCTGCCAGAGACGGAGAAAATCGACATAGGATCCTTTGATCCAGCGGATATTGTCAATATACTCCAATTCGTCCTCTGTGAACCGCAGACCGCAGTAGGCCTGGATCTGCTGGCGGATCTCATGGACCATTTCAGGTGTGAAATGAACGTCCTTATTTCTGCACTTAAAAGTCCATGTCGTCTTGTATCTGCTGAAATAATGGTAGATTGCCTGCCCCATGGACAGCTTGTACGCATCTGTTTCAAGCAGGGACGTGATGATCTGATGAAGTATCATTGGTTTCTTCTCCTTTCTCTTTTCCACTAAAAGATTTCAACCTGGCATATTTTCATCATTCTTTTGTTTTTCTGACTCTTCTAATATAATTCTGCTCTTATAATTCTGCCCTGTATATCTTCCTTTTTTCCTGCCTGCCGGACGCCTCAACCGTTCCTGCCGCCGGAAACCTCCGCATGCCTGGAGGAAGGTATAAATGTCATATATGCGACAGCTTTGTCCTATTAATAATAATATATTGTCCCTTGGTAATGTATCAAGAGTTGATTTGTCATTTTCGTTTAGCCCGTCTTTATTTGCTACAGTACACGCCCTGTCGAGGGCGTGTACTGTAGCTTGCGAAAATCCCATTCCAAATCGCTTCGCGATGGGATTTTCGCCGTTCCACTCGGGTTTTTGCGTTGAAAATCACGCAAAAACGCCTCGAATTTCGAGAGGGTCTGTACGGTAACCTTTATTTTTCGTATGCAAGGCAATTTGTTGAAAGAGTCAAAAAAGACCGGTTAAAAACTGCTCACATAAAATCCCGGTATTTCCTCATTTATATAACACACTGCTTCAACGTTATTCCATTTGCATTTTCCTGCTTAAGTGTTACAATAAATAACCATAAATATCTACGCTCCACATAGAAGCCGCAAACCCCGTTCCGCACCCTGCGGATCGTTTCCGGACAATTCTGTTTTACTATGAGGCAGTGAAGAGCTTCTTTATCCACAACTGCTTTCTTTACACTGCTTTCTTTACAACTGCTTTATTCTGCAGCTGCTTTATTCTGCAGCTGTTTTATTTTGTCCTTTATTTTGTTACGGAAAGAATGCCCTGGTTTTGCCGCTTCCGGCGTTTCACAGACGCCTGCAGCCCGCCAATAATCAAATCGAGAGAAGAACAGGAGATCCAGGAGATGCATCTCATTACAGACAATTTGGAAAAGAGAAACCCGAAAAGCCGCAGCAGCTTTCTGTGCTGCCTCATTCTGATCCTTGTGGTCCTGCTGACTGCCTGTGCCGGCAGCGGGGCAGGTACAGGATCCGCCGCAGGCAGTGCAAAAGCGGAAACAGACAACAATGCGGCAAAGCCGGGACAAGGCAGCAGTGCGGCAGCGGCGGAATCGAATGGCAGCGCGGCAGAGCCGGGATCAGATGGCAACGCAGAGCCTCTGCGGATCGGTGTCCTCAAAATCGCGGACAGCTTTCCCCTCTACGCCGCTGTCGAAGAAGGACTCTTTGAGAAAAGAGGTCTCCAGGTAGAGATCATTGAATTTCAGAGCGCGTCTGACCAGTCCGTTGCCTATGAGGCTGGCGAACTGGACGGCATGATGACGGACATGATCGTCCAGAGCCTTATCAACAAGGCTTCTGGCGAAGATGGCATGCGGGCAGTTGCAATGGCCCTCGGCGGCAGCCCCGAAGAAGGCCGCTTTCTGGTCGTCTCCTCTCCCTCGGCCGGGATCGACTCTCCGGAGGATCTCGTCGGCAAGCGGATCGGGATCTCCGAAAACACCATGATGGAGTATCTGGTCACCCGTTATCTGGAGGATCTGGGCATAGATCCCGGACAGACTCAGATGGTGAATATCCCCAAGCTGACCCTGCGGCTGGACGCGGTCATGGAGGGAAAGGACATCCAGGCAGCTATCCTGCCTGACCCCCTCGCCATCGAGGCCGTCGAGCGCGGCTGCGGAACCGTCATTGATGACACAAAACTCGGAAAGAATTATTCCCAGAGCGTCTTCACCCTGCGCAGGAGTATCCTGCAGGAGACCCCGGAGCGCGCCCGCGCGTTCAGGGAAGCCTGCGACGAGGCCATCACCCTGATCAATGAGGATCCTGCCCGTTTTGCGGACCTCTTCGTCGAGAAAGCAAATGTAGCACCGGACCTGCAGGATGCCTACACGGTTCCCTCCTACACCCCCTCCTGTGTCCCTGCAGAGGAAGAAGTGGACAGCATTCAGCGCTGGATGGTGGAAAAAGGACTTCTGGAGAAGGCATTTTCTTATGAAGAAATCGTTGAACAGCCCTGAGCTTAAAGCAGGGAAAGCAGGGAGGCCAATGTCCTCGAACGCTGTTGAAAGTATTACTGAAGTTTCTCGCACAAACAGCGCTTCCCGCGTCGGAAAGCCAGTACTCATGTCGATCAGAGATCTCTCTTTTTCCTATCAGGACAGGCCCCGGGATACAGTCCTCAGCCACCTGGATCTGGACATCTTTGAGGGAGAATGTCTGGCCATTCTGGGCGCCTCGGGGAGCGGCAAGACCACTCTCCTCAAACTCCTGTGCGGCCTGATGAGACCGGACAGCGGGCAGATCCGCTACCGGGGGCAGGAACTGGTCAGACCCTCAAATGAAATCGCCATGATCTTCCAGAATTACGGTCTCTTCCCCTGGAAGACCGTCCGCGAAAATGTCCTCCTCCCCCTGCGCCTGCGCAGAGAGCGCCCGGACAGGGAAAAGACAGACCGGCTTCTGGAATATCTGGGGATCCTTCCGCATGCGGAGAAATACCCCGGGGAACTCTCCGGCGGCCAGCGTCAGCGGACTGCCCTCGGCAGGGCTGTCATGGCAGAGGCCCGCCTTATCCTGATGGATGAGCCTTTTTCCGCACTGGACATTCGCAACCGGGAGAAACTCCGCAGGTTCATGCTCCGCCTTTTCTGTGACATGCATATGACGAGCATTCTCGTCACCCATAGTATTGAAGAAGCATTGTGCATGGGAAACAGGATCGCAGTCTTTGACGAAGACCGGGGCAGGATCCGGACGATCTTTTCCAATGCGCCGGAAACCCTGGAGACGGACAGTGCGGATTATTACCGCCTTTTCAGCCGGATCCGCGAATGCCTGTGAGCCGCCCCGCAGTACAGCAGTACAGTGCCGTCAACCCGCAGCAGACTGCAGCACAGCACCCGGCTGCCCACAAGCCCAGTACCCACAGTGCATGTCACCCACAGCAGAATGCAGGACAGCGCCTGTTCTGACTGCAAGTACTGTTCCCGTCAGCCCGCAGCACAACAACTGCTTAAAACAAAAAAACACTCAGATGAACAAAAAGATCAGACAAAACATCCTCCCCCTTCTGGGGAGTCTGCTTGGAATCCTCCTCTTGTGGGAGGTTGCAGCTATACTGCTGGGACGCTATTTCCTGCCTCAGCCCACTGAAGTCGCGTTCACGACAGGGCAGCTGTTTGCGGACGGAAAGATCCTGGCACACATTCTGGCCAGTCTGCGCAGGATCACCTTCGGAACGGCCGCAGGCCTGGGCGCAGCTCTCCCTGTGGGCATCCTCATGGGCCGCATCTCCGCCGCCGACAGGATCCTGGGAGCTTTCTTCCGATTCCTCTACCCGGTACCCAAGGTGGTCTTTATGCCCATCGTCGTCGTGATGCTGGGAATCGGCGATGCCGCCAAGATCTTTCTGATCTTCCTGGCCGTCTTTTTCCAGATGACGATCATCATCCGCGACAGCGCCGCCTCCCTGGAGCAGGAACTGACTGATGTCATGCGGTCAATGAACGCAGACAGGGCAGCGGTCCTCCGCCACCTGGTGCTGCCGGGCATTCTTCCGGGAATCCTGACTGCCCTCAAAGCCTCACTGGGGACCTCCGTGGCTCTGCTCATGATCACGGAGCTCTTCGCGTCCACATCTGGTCTGGGCTACTTCATCATGAACAGCATGGATTCCCGCGATTACCCGCAGATGTACGCAGGCATCGTGATCCTGGCCCTCATGAGTGCTGTTCTCTATGGCGTTCTCGAAGCTGCCGAAAGTATTCTGTGCAAGTGGCACTACGTGAGGAGGGGCTGATCTCTTCTCTCATCCCGAATGTCAATCCAGACGCGCCTTTATTGTTGCTCACAGCGAGGAAGTTGTTACTGTACACGCCCCCCCTCATTCTCGATGGATCTTTGCCTCTCAAGAAGCATACTATGACACTTCTCCATATATCCTTTTGCAAAATTGATTTTGCTTTCCCAGAACCGGTCATTGATCGAGTTCCGAAGGCTGTCATTTGCAGAAGATAAGAGGGATCCGCACTCCGGCAGATCTTTCTCTATGTCAGCCCTTAAGTCCTCATTGGCAAGGATCAGTTCTCGGGTCTTTTCGCAGACAGCCGGAGTAAAGCCATTGCTTATTTTTGCTTCTTCAAAAATGTATCCGGCTTTTTTGAGGTTGTCATTACTCTTCTCAACCTGGAATTGTATGAGACGGATGAGATGGTCATAATCTTTTGCAGCCTGTAATGCTTTCAGGCACTCCTCTGTCTTTTTCTTCGCATCTCCGATCTGATAAATAACAACAGCCAGACCGATCACGCTGATCATAGAACATATGCCTGCAATTATATTCAATATTTCCATGGTCCTCCCTGCTGCTTCATGTAGTATTCCCTTGGATTATTCTTATGGATTATTCCTTGGGGACATTCCTTTGGATTATTCTTATAGGCTATTTCTTTGGAGCATTTCTTTGGATTATTTCTTTGGATTCCAGCCATTCCATGTCGATCAAATATCGATCTCCAGGAGGATCGGTGCGTGATCCTGCCTGGGGCCCGAATCAATCATTTCCGATCTTTTCACCTGGTCCTTGATGCGGTCGCTCACCAGAAAATAGTCAATCCTCCATCCGGAATTATTGATCTTACTGGTTTTAACCCTCTGGGCCCACCATGAATAGGCGTTTTTCACATCTCCGTGAATATATCTGAAGGTATCAACGAATCCCCTGCTCAGCAGATTGGTGAAGCCCGCCCTTTCTTCATCGGTAAAGCCCGGCGACATGTGGTTGTTATCGGGATGGGCCAGATCGATCTCCCTGTGTGCCACATTGAAGTCTCCGCATGCGATCACTGGCTTTTTCTGATCCAGTTCCACCAGATAATCTGCATAGCGTTTATCCCACTCCTGCCGGTCGCGGAGTCTCTTAAGCCCGTCACCCGCATTCGGTGTATATACATTCACAAAATAATAATTCTCACTTTCCAGGACGAGCAGTCTTCCCTCGTCATCCATCGGTCCGGGCGCCCCGATCCTGGGTATGCTTTTTTCAGCCTTCAGCCCCTCCCTGCAGAGGATCATTGTTCCCGCATAGCCTTTCCTTGCCGGCGGCTGGGCGCTGACCCATTCAACCTGATAACCGGGAAAATACTCCGCCAGAGCTTCCTTATGTTTTTTGGCAGGTCCCCCGGCAGGCAGTTTGGTCTCCTGAATCGCGATAAAGTCGGCGTCTTCCTTTTTAATCGTATTCAGAACATCCCTGGACATTTCCGCTCTGGGAGACGCAGAGGTCAGGGCCGCATTCAGGGAATCTATATTCCAGGATATTAATTTGAGCATATTTACCTCCCTATATAGTCAATACAATCAGGCGTTTTTCTTTTTAAGGCACAAAACTGCCTTCCGTTTTTCTCACGATCACTTTTTCCTGTCTGATCCGGAATGGAGAACCCTCTTCTGTCGCCTTCCGGCACAGATCCAGAGTTTCCTGCATTTTTATGACCATACTTTCGATCATCTCTTCTATCTCCGGCTCAGCCGGGCAAACCTCCAGAATAAAAGCCTTCTCTGTCACCTGCAGGCTGCGGACTGCCCGATGTCTCTTATGATATGAGGCTTCAAAAGAATCTGTAAAAGACTCGATGTCATAGAGCATCACGGGATTTCTGGCCGCCACTACATCTATTTCATCAGCAAGCCTGATCAGTGAAGCCAGATAGGGCAGATAGATCTCGTTTCCTCCCGGCACCCTGTAATGCACGGGAAATTCCGACGGATCAAACAGATCTGTCTTTCTGTGCCCCCGGCACACCTGAATAATGGCGTACTCATGCTCCGGAGAAGGTATTTCCAGGAATTCCCAGAATCTTCGCACAAAAGCCGCGCTGTATTCCTGATGAAAATCTCTGACGACGGCAGCTACAGAGGCATCCGGATGACGGTCAAAGTAATCACCTCTGTCGATTTCTTTGCTGAAATCCAGATACTGATCCATGGAGATGCCCATCCCCGAATCGTGGAGATAACAGGCCATCAGCAGCGAATAGATACTGTCGGCATTTAAACGTTCCAGCTGTTCGGGACCGATCAGCTGATTGCAGAAGTTGATCACGGACATGCTGTGGAGGGAAGAGTGATCCGTATATTCAGGGAAAAGCCGCTTGAAATGGAACAAAGTATTCTGCATGGCAAATACCGTGTCGGTAAAGCGCCTGTGAAGGTCCTGATCAAGATCTCTCAATCTGTATTCAAGTATATAATTGTTCCCTTTTGGATCCATAACCTTTCCTCTCTCGTCAGCAATTGTCACTTGATAGTTTCCGAATATCTACAAGCCTTTTCGTCCGGACACTTCTGGGCAAAACATCTTTTGGTAAAACCATTTTTTGTAAATATGTTTAAAAAACTATTGAAAACATCTTTGAAATTATTTTTTGAACACATCTTTGCTGCGCAAAGATGCCTCCCTGTCTATAATTCTATAATTGTCTATAATTCTATAATCAGTAGTTTTCTATCACAAGAGTCAGGACATTCAGTCCTATCAGATTCTGGTAAGTGATATCGGAAGCCAGTCCATGCACAATACGCGTACCAATGTTCTTATAAGGAGAATTCTCCCTGAGCATTTCAACAAATTCTTTAGGATTAAAAGGAATACCGTTATCCTTGATCCTGAGGATCACCCTTTTGTCTCTGATGATCACTCGAAGATCCACCGAATGGTTTCTTCGGTTCCCCCGAAACCCATGCTGGAATATGTTCAGCGCCATTTCTTCCATGCACAATGCCGCATTACTGGCGATGACATGTCCGATATGACTTAACTCACAGAAAGCCTGGACCCGCTCTGCCACAGAAGAGATTTCCCGCGCATGGTTCAGGGTGACAGCAAACCTTTTTCCGTTTTCCGGAAAAACCTGCGGAATCAAAAGCCATTCAGATAAGCTGGCGGGGACAGACTTGCAGCGCAATATAGAGTAGATTGGAGAAAGCAGCGCTGTAATTACAATACCGATCAGAATAGAGAGCCAGACCCCGGTGGCACCGAGAACCGGAGCCAGCAGCAGAGCCGGTATGACCATGGCCAAAAAGCCGTCAAAAACAGACAGGACATTCACAAACCAGATATGCCCTATAGCCTGGAAATAGTTGGACGAAACGGCACATGCCAATACCAGGGGTATACATACACTATAGATGGAAAAAAACTGTTTTGTTATGGAAAATACTTCCGAAGCCGGATCTGCAAAAAAGAGCCCTGCAAGCTGCCTTGAAAGCAGAAAAACTGCCAACCCCACCGCAACAGTTGCCGCCAGCACATATGTATACATGATCCTGATCAGAAGTATGACCGATTCTTTATCCTCTTCTCCGACATTGACGCTGGTCAGCATCCGGACGACCGCTCCGGCCCCCAGTGGCAGAGCTAGAAGCAGTCCGGAAATCATGTTAAAAACTGTCATAGCGGCCAGGCCTTCATTTCCTGAATAAATAAGCAGAACCCGGTTGATCACCAGGCTTCTTGCCGCCAGACAGAAAACCAGAAGAGCCCCGGGGAAACCGATCATCACCAGTGTGGGGAAATCACTCCACAAAATACTGGAAAAGTGAAAGGAGAGCTGGGCTTCCCTGGAAAAGTAATAGGTGACAAGGATCAGGAAATAGACCCAGTTACTGATCGAAGTGGCCAGAGCGAGGCCCATGAAGTCCATTTTCAGGAAAACAACCAATAGAATATCCAGGCCGATATTGGTCAGGATCATAGCTGTTATTCCTATATAGCAGCGTTTACCCTGATGCTCCAGCTGTAAAAAAGAAGCCAGCTGCTGGCCCAGAAGCATAGGAAGAATGCCGATGGCATACCACTGAATATAGGGGATCAGACCATTTTTGAGTGTCTGGTCTGCGCCAAGCCATTCTGCCATATGAGATGGAACCGCCAGACTGAGAATTGTAACAACTGCCCCGCAGATAAAAGCCATGCTCAGATTCAGTGAGAAAATTCCGGTGGTCTTATAGATCTTTCCTCTCCCCATATACCGACCGCATAGCACGGCTGATCCTCCCAAAAGAACAGCACTGACAGCTTCCAGGATACGGAGCAGAGAATAATACAGTCCTATGACGCCTATCATTGCAGGCGATATGCTCCTGGCAGCGGCCACTCCATCCACAAGGGAATTGATAGATCCCATTGCCACGATCAGTGCCTGCACAGGAAGCAGTCTGAACACCAGATTAATCAGTAATTGATTCTCCTGCCTGACTCTACGAATATTCATCAGGGTTCCCCTCCCCGTCGTTTTGTCCGGAAAAGCGTGAAAGGCATTTTCTATGCCTGCTTTTCCTTCAAAACAGTTCCAGATTGTTCAGGCAGCTGATCCATTTTCCAGCAATTGTTTCATGTCCGCGCGCTGTCGGATGAAACCCGTCAAGTGTCTCACATTTTTCAGTGCCCCGGGCAAGATCCGCAAGATAACAATCATTCTCCTGCGCCATCAGTCTTATCGTCTCATTGTATTCTTCCAGTCCAATGCCCGCGGCGTTTTCGGATACCTCCAGGTCACTCCGGCCTTTTACTGCAGAAGGCATCAGGGTTCCGCAGACAATTGCGGCTGAGGGATAATTTCTTTTTAAGGTTTTAATCATAATATCATAGGAATCCTCGAAGCCAAAGGAGTCCAGGCTGGAAACCAGATCGATCCCGCCTGCGAAATCATTCAGGCCCATATAGATCAGGATAAGATCCGGGTCGTTTTCTTCCGTTCCGAGATTCCGCAGCCTCTCTTCACTTGCACCGGCGGGAAATGTCTCCCCGGTCACCCTGCTTCCGGAATAGGAATTATTTACACATAACCGGGCATGCAGACTCCGGATCACTCTGGCCCACCATGTGTCCTCCACATTCCGCAGTCCATTCCAGTCCTGCATGTATTTGTCGTAATACACAGCATAATCTTCAGGATTATATCCTTCAAAAGTACTTATTGAATCCCCCAGAACAGAAACCAGCCTCATTCATTTCCCTCCTGCAGCGGTCCGGCTTTTCTACAGCCATTTCATTTTTTTGAACAACAGAATCCCTCCGGTCAGAATAAATACGCACACGACACAAACCGCCGGATAACTATATTTCCAGTCGAGTTCCGGCATGTGGGTAAAGTTCATGCCATACCACCCGACGATCAGGGTCAGAGGCATAAAGACCGCCGTGATGACCGTCAGGGCGGTCATGATCCGGTTCATCCGGATATCCAGCTGGGTAGAGAAGAGTTCCCGCAGCTGGACGGTATAATCCCTCAGAGACCTGATCTGGTCCATCAGGCGCGTCACCCGGTCTGTAAACAGACGGAAATAGCGCAGATTCTCTTCCTTAAAGAAACCGTTCTCATTTTCCTCCAGCTCCTCGCCGAAATCGATCATCTGCTCATAATGAATGGACATCTCCATAAGGAAAGACCGGATCTCGTTGAGCCTTTCCGGAAACTGATCCAGGCTGGCATTAAGGATCTGCTCCTCGATCCCGCCGAGCTCCTGCTCTGTCGTAATAAGGATTTTCAGGTCCCGGCTGATGATCATATCCAGAAAGTCATACAAAAAACGTTCCAGAGAAGGGAGTCTCCACTTCTTTGACCCCTGAATCTGATCGACCACCTTATGCGCAAACTCCCCGTTTTCGATAAAGATAATGCCCTTCTCATCCAGGGCAAAAGCAAACCGGTGCGGCTTCCCTCCGATTTCCGTACGTCTGGGAATAAAAAAAGATCCAGTCAGAGAAGAATAGTTCACAATGGCTTTTGTTTCCAACACTTCTGAGGGGTCCATGTCCATATCGATGACCATATCAAAAAGATTCCGTTTCAGCTCCCATGTCTCCAGATTCATGACGCCCACAAAGGGCGGGTCCCCCTGCATTCTGTTTTTAATGTCCTCCGGGCTGCACGGTGTTAGTATCTCTTTGATCTGGTAGTACATGCTTAAACCTCCCTGGGTGCTCATACCCGGTGATGGTTCTTTCCGGGTCTCATTCTGTGGTTCATGGCCTGTGCCCGATTTTTTCTCTGGCAGGACAAAAATCCGTTCTTCGTTCTTCGGGCAGACTGTCCTATTCCATTTTAGTGCTTTACAGGAAAGACCACAATACAAAAAGGCGGAACAGAGGCCCAAGAACCATTCCCTGTTCCGGATTTTGTGGTATTCTGTCATACAGAGAGGTGTGATCCTCGCAGGATTCCGTTTAAAAAGGTCTGCATAAAGGCTTCTGTATAGAAATTCCGCGTAGAAAAGTCTGCATAAAAGAAAGGTCGGTTGAAAATGAAAAAACAAACTGTCGTTGCGAAATTCGGAGGGACATCGGTTGCCGATGCCGCGCAGTTCCGCAAGATCAGGGACATTGTCCTGAATAGTCCTGACAATCTGGAAAGGAGGTTCATTGTCGTCTCCGCACCCGGAAGGCGTTTCCCGGGAGACCAGAAAGTGACAGATCTTCTGTTGGCCTGTTATGAAAAAGCTTCCGCGGGGAAATCATTTTCAGCAGATCTTGAACAGATCCGGATGAGATACAGGGAGATCACGGACGGGCTTAAAATCGAATTCCCACTCGAAGAAGAATTCAATATCCTGGAGCAGTCGCTTCTGAATGAGCCGGACAGAGACTTTACTGCCAGCAGGGGCGAATATCTGACTGCAAAGCTCATGGCACAATATCTGGGCTTCACTTTTGTCGACCCTGCCTGGTGTGTATGTTTTGATGAAGACGGTCAGTTAAACGCACTGATGACCAGCCGGACGATGCGGGCTTCCCTGCTGCCCCTCAGCCATGCCGTGATCGCGGGTTTTTACGGAGCTGATCAGAACGGGACGATACACACCTTCGAGCGCGGAGGATCCGATATCACCGGAAGCCTCGCCGCATGCGCGATCCGGGCTGACCTGTACGAAAACTGGACCGATGTATCGGGGCTCTACGCCGCGGATCCCGGCATCGTACAAAACCCGAAGACCGTTCCCTATATGAGCTACAGAGAATTGCGGACCCTGTCCTATATGGGTGCTTCCGTACTCCATTCGGACGCAGTACTGTCAGCTTCCGAAATGGAGATCCCCATCAATATCCGGAACACGAATAAACCGGAAGACCAGGGGACAATGATCATGCGCCACCTCCCCCACGGTGTCCCCAAGAACCCCGTGACCGGCGTTTCCGGCAGAAAAGGAATGTCCATTGTCCAGATCGAAAAGGTTATGGTCAGTGACGGATCAGGGTTCAGCGCGCTGATGCTCGACATTCTGAAAGAACGGGCCCTTCCTTTCGAATACTGCCTGACCGGCATCGATTCCATTACCCTCGTCATCCGCAGCGACCTGCTCGCGGACTGCAGGGAGGAACTCCTTGAAGAGATCCGCGGCACACTCAACCCCGATTTCATCGGAGTGCGCGAGGATCTCTCCCTGATCGCCGTGACAGGTGAAAAAGCTACAGAATCCAGCGATGCAAACGTAAGGGTCCTGGAAAGACTCACAGAGGAAGGGATTGAAATCGTCACCATCAACCAGGGTGCCGGCAAACTGAACCTCCTGATCGGAGTTCCCGAGGACCGGTTTGAAGATGCTGTCAGGGCAATCTATGCCTTCAGACAGAGCATTCCGCTCTGACAAGAGTATTCCGCTTTGGCGAAAAAGAAACAGGGAAGGGGCTGTTGCATTAGTTTTATGCAACAGCCCCTTTCCCCTGTCTCCTTTCTCCCAGTCTACTGTCCAGGTCTCTTGTCTCAGTCTCAAGTCCATAAACGGCCTGGGTATCGTCTTCCGGTTCACTATTTCACTGTTTTTACGGGGCTCCAGGCAGACCAGTAGTTCACTTCATTGACTTTTTTGTAGGTCCGGAGCCTGACATAATAGGTCCTGCCGGCCGTGAGGCTGCCGATCACTTTCGATTTGTCCGCAGCATTCTTGATGGTTACATTAGTGACATTTTCAGAAAATGATTTGTCCGTGCTGTACTGGATCCTGTAACCGGTGGCTTTGGTATTTGCTCCCCATTTGACAGTCATTTTTGTCGAGGCCGTCCTGACGGCGGAGCTGATGGCAGGCCGCGCGACCTGGTAGATGGCAGCAGACGCACTCTGGGTGCTTCTGCCGGTGTCCGCCTTTGCGATGATCTTGTAGGTGTATTTTTTGCCGTTGACGGTGGCGGCTGTATCTGTATAGGTCACTGTGCTGCCGCCCTTGACCATCTTGAACTCCTCGCCGTTCCTGCTGAGGATATAGGCTGTCGCTCCTGTCACTTTTTCCCAGGTCAGTTTGATGCCTTTAGCCTGATTCGCGGCCGTGAAAGAGATCGTTTTAGGCGGTACGACTTTAATGGTGATCTTTTTTGATGCGGCATTGAAATCCGCGGTCCTGGCGGATTTTGCTGTGATCGTCACGGTGCCGACTTTCTTAGCCGAGACGAGGCCGGTTGTTCCGTTTACAGTCGCGATCGTCGAGTCGGAGGATATAAAGGATTTATCTCCTTTTGCACCCGAAATGGAGACAGCCGCCTTCTGGCCCACAGCGATCCTGGAGGCCGTTGTCTTCACCGTGATCGACTGTTCCGCCTTGAGGATCTTGAATGTCTTTGTGATCGAGCCTTTGTAACTGCCCTTTCCCTTGATCGTTATCGTTGCCGTGCCGACGTGGGTATTATTTGTGTAGGAAACGGTATAGTCAGTGCCCTCAACCAGGGTGTCCGTACCGATCCTGACGGTCAGATCCTGGGTGAGGCGTCTCCCGGCATAGGTCTTGTTGACGATGCCGGTCACCTGGGCTTTGGCGATATCAATTATTGCAAAGGGTTTGAAGAAATCCAGTTCCGCGTATCCCTGCTTGAACTTGAAGTCTGTTGTCAGGATCCCCCAATGGGCGCCCCATATTCCTTCATTCGATGCCTTCCAGGGCTCATCCGCCGCATCGAACCACAGGACCTGCGTTCCTGTCGCCAGAGACCACGCCCTGATCGCTTCAAAATACTGTTTTGCCTGAGTTTCTCCGGGAACGGCATTTCCTTTTGTCGGACCGGCTGTGGGCCATCCGGTCTCCGAGACCAGGACCTGCTTGCCGCCGCTGGCGGCTTTGAGATTATTGATGGACTCTATAAAAGAAGCCGCCGCCTGTGAAATATCAGTCCCGCCCCAGAAGGGATAGCAGTTGGGCATGATCAGGTTACAGGCATTCCGGACAGAGGCATTCTCGATCAAAAGGTCCACACTGTCCGACGTGGTCACGGGTATGCTGCTGTCCGCCAGCCGTTCCCTGACATAACGGATATCGCTGATCAGCTGCGGCGCGGTCAGACTGTTGGAGAGGAGGGTCTCATTCCCCACACAGGCGACCTGGACATATCCCCTGTTACAGTGGTCGATCAGGGCGTTCATTTCCGCCCGATCCGCACTCTGGTTTCCGCTGAGCCAGGCTGTTCCCACAATGGAAAACCCCATCGAATGCGCGATCTTATAGGCTTTGGCAAGCTCTCCTGCTGCTCCGTAAAACCGGACAGTGTCCGTAAATCCCGAGATCGCCTCCAGCTGCCTGCGGATCAGACTCTCGCTCAGCGCACTTCCGGGCTGACTGCCGTCTGTATAAAAGCCCACATCGAGGGCGATCCTGTTCTTTGACACCGGCAGCAGCGCAGAAATGGCAGGCTGCCTGCCCGGGATCTCCGGTTCCGGCCTCGAAGGAGCAACAGTGACCTCTCCCCCTTCTGCACGCGTGATCTTCACATAATCCAGGGCCGCGTCTTTAGTGAGTCCAAAAGCCCCCGGTGTATGATTGGACGGGATCAGCATGACATGGAGGATCCTGGCGTTTATATCGTTCCCTCCTGTGTTGAACTTGCCGCTGAAGGATCCATCATCAAACAGGTCAACATAGGGGGTCAGATCAGTGGGCTTTTTGTAGTATTCCCCGCCTTCATAAAGCTGCAGATAGATGGAGATCCTGTAGTCTGCCGGATTGAAGGATCCGCCGTCTCCCCTGAACACACAGCCCTGCAGGGGGCGGTTCTCTCCCATTGCGGGGACATCGGTCAGACAGATGACCGGTCCGGTTTCATTCTCTCCCGTTATCTCTATTTCGGTTGTTTCAGTCGCTCCCCCTGCTTTAGGGGATTCTGCGAAATCTGTTGTTTCTTCTGACTCTGTTCCCAGTCCTGTTTCTGTTTCCTCAAATTCCTTAAACGATTCCCGTTTATCTTCTGGTTCTTCTGCTCCTGTATCTACTGCCGGTTCGGTATGCTCCTGCGGATCTGCGGCCTCTGCAGCCTCAGAGGCTTCCGCCGGATCTGCAGGCTCTGACATTTTATAAACGCCTTCCTGACCTGCAGTCTCTGCCGATTCAGGACCTTCTTCAGGATCTGCAGTCCATGAAATTCCTTCAGCCCCCGCTGTTTCTGGTGAGGCGGCGGTTTCTGATGAAGCAGCTGTTTCTGTTATTTCGAAAGCATCTGCTGCTTCCTCTGTTTCAGCGTTTGCTGCTGTTTCGAAAGCGTCTGCTGCTTCCTCTGTTTCAGCGTTTGCTGCTGTTTCGAAAGCATCTGCTGTTTCCTCTGTTTCAGCAGTTGCTGCTGTTTCGAAAGCATCTGCTGTTTCCTCTGTTTCAACGTTCGCTGCTGTTTCGGAAGCATCTGCCGGCGCTGAAAATTCCTCTTCTCCCGAAGCATAACAGGCTGAATCCTCTGATGTTTCAGCGACATAATCTGCCGTGTTCTCAGGCGCTTCAGCCGGATACTCTGTTTCAGCAGCCGTATAAGCCGCTGTGCTTTCTGAGGTCTCTGCAGACAGTGTTTCTGCAAATATTGCTCCGGCAGGTACTGCTGCCGCAAGCACAATTATGGAAAAGGCAGCAGCAAGCCGGCGCTTCAAATGGATTCTCTTTTTCTGATTCCAGGATTTCACTTTACACCTCCTGACATTACTTGTGCATCTCCCTGCTCAGATATCCCGCTTTTGTTTTTCACTTGAAGCCTTAACCCTGCTGCCTGTAAAGCGTGGCGATCATTCGCCGCTGTAAAACTCTGTCGATGTCTCGTTGGCCTGGATCAGCACGGAACTCTGGTTAAAAACTTTGATCAGTTCATCCGCCGCAGCGTGGATCTCTTCCGGAGAAGTGTCACTCAGGTAAATGACGAGTGTGTATTCCTGATATACTGTGCCGTCGTCGATCCAGCCGCCGTTCGCTTCCTGAATGGTATATCCGCCGAAATGAGAAATAAGGATATCCTCTGCCTGTGCTTTTGCTTCTTCCGGTGAAAAAACAGGCTGGTTTGTATCTTTATCGTTTGTCCCGAGATACATCACATACTGGATATCTCTTGCGGATGGATCCGAAGCTGCTGCAGGAGCTTCGGACTTTCCTGAACTGCAGACCATGACAATCGCAACGCAGGCAAGTACGGCGGCAATAATGCTCAGAATCAAAGTAAGCGTTCCGGTTTTTTGGGACATTATCCTTTCCTCCTTCTCTTCTCTTCTATTTCTATTCTAAAATTTAATTTCATTTTTAACATTTTAACATCTACAAATAGAAGCATCAACAGACAAGCCCGGATACGCATGTTACCGTATCCGGGCTTGTTCCGGACCTGTCATAAAAGCCATAAACGGGCTTTTCTTTAATTTTTCGTCATGAATCAGCAATACCGGTCGCGTCTGGGCTGCAGCTGGTTTTCCAGAGCCACTATGCTGTGATAGACGGCATTTTCCCTGCGGATCACGTCTTTTGCCTGCTCGATCATGTCTGCTCCGACCAGCAGAGACATGCCGCAGCAGAGCTTGCCGCGGGCTGCGGCAGGAGCCGGCGCTATGCGGTTCATTACGCCGGCTTCGTCCAGCAGGTCATGGAGGGCCAGACCCTGCTCATAGTTTTCAAATAAGATGTAATATCGCAGATTCATCCGTTCATCATTTCCACAAATGCTTCAATGCGGGTCCTGAGCTGTCCGGCATCGGAATCTTCATAGTCCGTCTCCAGCTGCAGAAGCGGGATACCTTCCTTCTTCAGGGCCTCCGCTACCGACTTTTTCTCAATGTCATAGAGACCGCAGAATTTCAGGCTGCAGTCGATCACGCCGTCTGCCTTGTATTCCTTCGCCAGACGGATGATATCCTCAATGCGGCCGGGGTTAGGGGTGAAGCAGGCGCAGTTATTTTTCATATAGCGCTCCGACAGAGCCATATAGAGGTCGTCAAGCGTCTCCCCGCTCTCATCCACAAGGTTTTCAAAATAACGGGTACCTGTGCACATCTCCTCGCATACGACCGCTGCTACGCTGGTCTCGATGATATTATGCAGCTTCCAGTTCGGGACTGCCAGGGGTGTCCCGGTCAGCAGGATCCTCTTTGTGCCTTTGGGTACCACACTCACACCGTCTTTGATTCTCTGTTCCAGCTCGTCCGCCAGACGGTTGCACATCTGGGCGCAGCGTCCCGGGTCGTCGAAGAAGGAGATCTGCGTCATCAGGAGCGCGTCGCGGCCGGAGATCGGAAGGCACTCGCTCTTGCGCGCTTCATAGACACGCTTCATCGCCTTTCTCTTCTCATTGACGATCCGGATGGCTTCTTTGAGTTTCTCCACGCTCACCTTGTTCCCGGTGATCTCCTCCACCTTCAGGGCAAAGTCCGCGATCTCATCCTTCCATTTCAGGATATCCTTCGGTCTCTTCATCTGAGGGACATCCATGATATACATGGGAACATCCTGGCCCAGGATCTCATAGGCTTTTTTCTTGCCGTCACAGGTCGTCTCCCCCACATAGACATCGGCAATTCTGAAAAAGGGACATGTCCGTCCGAGGCGGGCGCCCACGGACGCTTTGATCAGCGGACAGGTGTTTTTGGGGAGTACAGTCTCACCTCCCGGAACCCAGAACTGGGACCCACCGCAGAGACCGGTCACAATACCGTTGGCCGCGATGATCACCTCGTCGGGGACAAAGACGCAGAAAGTGCCGAAGACCTTACGGCCTTTCTTCTGCTCTTCGATCAGCTCCGCCGGCCGGATCCCGTGCACCTCCGAGATGACCAGATCCCAGAAGTCCATCGCCTTGGGGCGGTTTTCCTGTGTCATGAAGACATCTCCCACCGCGACAGGCAATACCTGACACAGCATGTCATGGCTCTCCAGATCCATTCCCAGGTTTTCCCACATTGCCACATAGTCCGCCATCTTTGCTTTCCTCCTTTTCTTGTCTGCTTGTTGTCCCTGCTCTTGCAACCTCATTCCTTATGTTTTCACCCCTTGCAGTCTTACCCCTTATGCGCTTACCCCTTGCGCTCTTATCCCTTGAAACCTTATCCTTTGAAACCTTATCCCTTGAAACCTTATCCCTTGAAACCTTATCCCTTGAAACCTTATCCCTTGAAACCTTATCTCCCGTGACCTTACCCTTAAGACCTTTACTCCTTGAATCTTTTTTACTCCCTGTGTCTTTCCGCCCTACAAGGCCGACGCGTAAACCGCCGCCCCGATGGCTCCTGCAAACCGCGCGTCCGGCATGGTCCGTACTTCCCGCCCAAAGGCTTTTCCCAGTCTCTCGCAGACAAAGGGAAAGTCACACAACCCGCCGGTCAGATACAGGGGGCCCTTCTCCAAAGCCACCTTGGCGGCCTGGGTCTTGACCTTCTGCGCGATAGAATCGACGACTGCCCACGCTATGTTTTCCCTTGGCGTCCCGCGGCCGATGAGATTGGTCACCTCCGACTCTGCGAACACCGTGCAGAGAGAACTGATCCGCGTCACATCCCCCTGCTCTGCCATCTCGCACAGGCCTGCCGGTGTCACCGCCAGGGTATTGGCCATCACTTCAAGAAACCTCCCGGTCCCCGCGGAGCACTTGTCGTTCATGGCAAATTCCAGAACAGAACCATTCTCAATGACGATCAGTTTTGTGTCCTGCCCCCCGATATCGACCACATTCAGAGTATCTGTTCTGAACAGAGCTGCCGCCCCTTTCGCGTGACAGCTGATCTCCGTCAGGCATTTGTCGGCAAAAGGAACCGAGACGCGCCCGTAGCCGGTTGCCACAAACCGTGCCTGGCCGTCTGTTTTCACTTTGTCACGAAGGTCGAGCCTGATCGCCTCCGCTGTGTCCACACTGCTCCATCCGGTCGGCCTCAGGTCGCGCCAGACTATCTCCCGGTCCGGGTTGATCACGACCGTTTTCGCGCAGGTAGAACCGATGTCGATCCCGACTCCATAATGTCTGCTTATGCCATCCATAAAGCGACGCCCTCCCGGTTTCCATCTTTTCTTTTAATAATTTTCTCATGTATACAGTGAATAGTCCAATTCAAATCCATTTTTATTTTTCATCGCATTTTATTTTTCATCACACAAGACTCGCAAGCGAGTCTTGAATCTTCATCGAAAAATCTCTTCCCTCAGAAAAAGGTAATTGTTTTTCAGTGTCAGAACCGGCTTCAGTTTTCCGCGTTTTACCAGATCCAGAATATTCTGCCTGGAGCAACGCAGGAGAGAGGCTGCTGTAGATGTATCGATTATGTTATCCTGTATATATGTATAAAAATCCCTGTTGGTAACAGGCAGGAGACTGCCTTTTCTGCGAAGGTCTTCCGAAGATAAACGCCATTTTTCGTTGATTCTCACACCGTGCCCGCCGGCTTCCGGAGAAAGCCGGGTGATCTCCCTGTAATAGCAGGCGAGACGTTCCATCCTGCTCTGCTGCCGGTTGTAATCTGCAAGCAGATCTTCCGCAGAAATACGTCTGACCATCCCGTCGCGGAAAAAGAAGAGGAACCCGGTGCCTTCTGCCGGAGGGTTTCCATCAGCCGGAACAGGCATATCCGCCGGAGGACCACCATAAGCCGGGACAGGCATATCCGCCGGAATACAGGAAAGGATCGTCTGCTGCAGACGCCGGTTCAACTCTGCCGGGAGGCTGCCTTCTTTTAAGGGTACGAGAAAACAGTCATCCTGGGCGCAGCGGCCTTCCGCAAGAACCAGAAGGCGGAAGGGATCGTATTCTCTGAGGCCGTTGGCCCGCAGGATCATCCCCAGATTCTGGCGATCCGGAGGAATGATCCTGAGTTCCGCCCAAAGCCTGCTGGATCCGGGATCGAGACTTTTTTTGCCCCGCTTCACAAAGGAAGAAATGAGAAGCGGGGCCTCCCATTCATCCACTCCATCGCAGATTTCTATATGATATTCATCTGAAACCGGATAATAGAGCAGCCATCCCAGATCGCGATCCTTCGCGATGGACGCGTCACGAATTGCAAAAATCTTCATAATACTCCCATCTTTTCCACACCATTTCCCAGATCGCGTCTCTCCATTGAGCCGGAAGCGCATCCTCCAGACCGTTAAGAAGATACTCTCTGGATTCTTTTTTCAGGCGTCCGGGCAGCCTGCGGTGTTCACAGGGGATCAGCCGGAGGTTGTCGGCTGCCGAATTTGACCCCACGAAGCACTGGATTCTCTTGTCTGACAGGGGATCTGCGCCAGCCAGCTGTTCTTCCTTGTGTGCGGAAAAATATAAAGATAATCCATGATCAAACAGAGGCGCAAGGTGCACTGTTTTTTGCATACGATTACGCAGAACCTCCATGTTGGCGCCGTGCCGGTCCCGGTTTAAAACCAGGAAATCGACGATCAGCATCTGATAAATATATTCCTCCCATCCCTGCCGGATGCAGAAATCCAACGGGCTTTCCCCGGACAGTCTCTCCATCTGATAATAAGCATCCAGCGCGATCTTACTCTCGCCGCTTTTTTTAAAATCAGCGGATCTGCAGAGCCATGTTATGTACTCCTCACCGTCAATAACAATTTCAGCGTGGATCAGCTGGTATTGGAGATGCGGGATCTTCAGTAAGGTCAGGAGTCTGTCTGCAATAATCTCATTGACACATTCATGTCCGACGATTCCACGGAAGGAGTCATAGTCTGACAGTTTGTAATACCAGTGTATTCCTCCTGTTTTTTCCGAGGCTTTCAGAAATGAACCTGCGGTTCCGGAGGAGCGGCGTGTCTTCGTCCAGTCCAGGTGACGCAGATCACACAATTGCGTCCAGATCTTTGATTCTTCCATATGTCATCACCTCGAAATCATTTTTGTCGTTCACTATAATTAAATTTTAGCAATTTTCTTGTCAAATGACAAGGAAAACAGTCTGCGGAGATGCCTTGTAAACCGGACCGATTGCTATTTGCCGCCCGTTGGCCGGACTCGGAGGTTTTTGCGTTCCAATTATAAAAAGCGATTCTATTTCTTTGACGACATTTCGTTACCGTACAGACCCCCTCGAAATTCGAGGCGTTTTTTGCGGCTTTTTCGCGAAAAAACCGAGTGGAACGGCGAAAACCCCATCGCGAAGCGATTTGGAATGGGATTTTCGCAAGTTACAGTACACGCCCTCGATAGGGCGTGTACTGTAGCGGCATTTCGTTAACGTACAATGTTTTTAAAATCGTTTCCTTTTTTACGGTAACAAATTGGTGTATTATATTTTCATCCCCTGAACATCAACAAGTTTAAGGGATGCTGTTGCCAATGGTATATTTCCGCTTAAGGAGTACCGCCTTGAAAAATAATTCGAAAATATATTTGGAAATAAGTTCGAAAACAAATTCAAAAACAAATTCAAAAATTAATTCGAAAACAGATTTAAAAATAAACATAAAGAAATTCCTGACAGTCCTGGCTGTTCTGGCCGTTTTCCTTAACCCGGTCCGTGCTTTTGCCTGCACGGAAATCTATATCGGTTCTCATCTGACCGACGATGGGAGTACTGTTTTCGGACGTCTGGAGGAATATTATTCCGACATGGGCATGCCAAAGCTTTTTGATGCAGTTCCCTCCGGAGTCCACAAAGCCGGAGAAAAATATCTGGGCTGCTACGGTTTCAAATGGACCTTCACGCATGACAGCTACAGATATACTGCCTTCTGCGACGACAACTCGCAGGGTGTGTGCCCGGACTGCGAAGGTACTCATGAACATACGCCTTATCAGGCGGCAGGGACAAACGAAAAAGGCCTGAGTGTTTCGGCCACTGAAACTCTTGAAAGCAAAGAAAGTATTGTATCTGTCGATCCGTTCAATACCGAATCAGGCATTGAAGAAGCCGAAATTCCGACGATCCTGCTGAGCGAGGCGGCCACAGCCAGGGAGGCAATAGAGCTCCTCACAGAGATTTTGTCTACGACAGGAGGCTGCAGCGCCGGCAGTGTGATCGTGGGAGATGCCGAGGAAACCTGGTATATTGAGAGCCTGAGCGGAACCCAGTACGCCGCTGTAAAGCTGAATGAGGATCTTCTGTTTGTCTGTCCGAACATCTCGATCATCGGTCTGGTTGATCTGGATGACACGGAAAACATCCTCGCTTCGGACAAACTGATTGAAACAGCTGTCAGGGCAGGAACCTTCAAAGGCGATGCGGACGCCCGAATTATCGATCTTGCAGCCTCTTATGAAGATCCCTATGATTCGAACTATTCCCGTCTTTCTGCCGCATTGAACTTTCTGTCTTCTGAGGCCGCCTGGCCAACAAATATGAAGGCAGGGGATATTGACAGCAGGGATTTCAGGATTTCCAATGTCGACGCAAAGGGGAACACCGTCCCTCCCTATACCGGGATCGTGGCGGATAGAAAGCTGAGTATACGGGACGCAATGGAGCTTTTCAGGCGGCCGCCCATCAGCAAACACCGCAGTCTCGAGACCCACCTGTTCCAGATCAAAGGGGCAGGGAAGGACGATACCGTGGAATGGATCTCCATGGGCGATCCCCTGTACAGTGCCTTTGTTCCCTACCTGCCTATGCTGACAACCGACGTCTCCGCTCCATACCGGGCCGGTACAGAGATGCCCGAATATGCGGAGGAAAAGCCGGCAGAGGGCCTGTATTACGCAACGGAATACGGCTTATGGGGAATCTATCCTGAAGGCTGGCACAATTCCTTCTACTGGGTTTCTACCGCTCTGGAACATATCGCCAGGAAGGATAAATCCGCCGCCAGGCATATTGCCGAATCCATGAGCGCCCTGCAGGATGAAATATGCCGGAAGCAGATGACCGGGAATGCCGCCGCGGAAAAGGCCTACCAGACTGCGCTGGAGCTCCTTAAAGAATATGGTATGTGACCATATGTGACCATGTTTATCTGTCTGCTCCCGGGCCTGCATATTTTGAACTGCATGTTTTGAACTGTATGTTTTGAACTGTATGTTTTGAATGAGTCCCCAATTTTCAAAAGCCCTGTCAGTTTTGACAGGGCTTTGTTCGTTCTATCAGTTTTCAGTTAAAACGGGTATCCGGGGATAAGCAGTCAGGAAGAATGCACAAGTCTGCCCTTTATCCTGCAGACCCCGTCCTGATACTCCCAGTTCAGTGTCTGGCAGGCGTGCCGGGTCAGAGCCATACAGAGCGCATCGCCTGTCTCCAGGGGATTCTGGTCTCTGCCGGCGTACATCACTTCCATATCCACACTGCCCCCGTCTTCATCACTGTACTCAAATACCAGCCGGATCTCGCTGTCCCTGTCCAGCATCGGAAGGATAACCTGTATGCAGAATTCCTCCACCACAGTCAGCATCCTGTTCACGATTCTTCTGCTGATCATATGCCTCAATCCGAACTGCTCGATCCTGGCAAACTGCTCTGCCGTGTCAAATCCGGCTTTCCCGATCATCATTTCAAGCACCTGCAGTCGGTTGATAAACTGACGGGTCTTGTCCTTTTTCGGCGCGTTAAAGATCTCTTCCGGAGTGCCCTCTTCATAGATGATTCCCTCGTCCATGAAAAATACGCGGTTGGAAACATCTCTGGCAAAATGCATCTCGTGGGTGACGATCAGCATCGTCAGACCTTCCCCGGCGAGTTTTTTGATGACCGAAAGCACCTCCTGGACCATGGTGGGATCCAGGGCGGAAGTCGGCTCATCAAAGAGGATGATCTTGGGATCCATGGCGACAGCCCGGATAATGGCGACTCTCTGCTGCTGTCCTCCGGAAAGCTGAGCCGGAAGGCTGAGCGCCTTGTCGGCCAGACCGACCATCTGCAGAAGCTCCATACTTTTTTCGCAGGCTTCTATGCGGTCCCGCTTTAAAAGCAGCGTCTGGGCCAGCATGAGGTTCTCAATGACCGTCAGGTGGGAAAACAGGTTGAAGGACTGGAACACCATCCCGATCTGCTCTCTCATCTGATTTACGTTATAGCCTTTTCCAAAGGTATCCTGCCCTTCAAACAGGATCCTTCCTTCATCCGCCTGCTCCAGGTGATTCACCAGATTCAGCAGGGTGCTTTTGCCTGTCCCGGACGGGCCGATGACCGAGATCACATCCTGTTTGAAAATATCGCAGCTCACATCTTTGACGGGCGTCACATCCCCAAAGCTCTTCCTCAGATGTTCAATTCTGATGAGCGGTTCCTCTGCCTCCTCCTTTTCCGGACTGACCGGCTGCTCATGTTCCATATTGGCATCCGGCTTGAAGGCCCTGACAGTTTCCACGATCTCTTTTTTGACAGATCTCTGTTCCGGATGAACCTTTTTCGACAGAAACCGGAGAAGCCATGTCAAAAGGGAACAGAGAATGAAATAAATCAGAGAAGTCAAAAAAAGCGGGAAAAATGCTTCGTAGGTTCTGGAGCGGATGATATCCGAAGCCTTGGTGAGGTCAATGACGGAAATGTAACCCGCGACAGCTGTCATTTTTACTGTGGCGATCACCTGTCCGCTGTAGGAGGGCAGGAAATGGACCAGAGCCTGGGGCCAGATCACCTTCTGAAAGGTCTGGAGCTTTCCAAAGCCGAGCGCCGTCGCGGCTTTGATCTGCCCGGGCGGCACAGCTTCGATACCGCTCCGGAAAATCTCCGAGCAGTAGGCGGAGAATTCGATGGAAAATGTGATGGCGCAGATCCAGAAGGCGCCCAGTCCGCTTTTGCGCAGGACGATATAATTCAGAACAAGCAGCAATACTACAACGGGGAGCGCCTGGAAGATCCGGATATACAGACTGGCAAATGCACTGACATAGGGATTCCTGCGCGTGCGCAAAAAACAGATCAGCCCGCCCAGGGCTGTTCCCAGAACCCCTGCGATCAAAGACAGGAGAATCGTCACCCTGAGTCCGGAAAGCAGGACCTTATACCGGTCTTCTGTCACGAATGTACGCCGGATGCTGTCAGAAATATTTTTAAGAAACACAGAAGCTTTGGAGACTTGTTTCAGCACAGGCTCCCGTCTGACGATCATATAGTATTCGTCTGCCATCAAAGGATCTGTGATATAGATGCTCGCAAGCCGTTCTTCAGAGTAGGTGACCGAATCCGCGCAGATATCATAGGTGCCTGAAGCCAGTCCTGTGAGTTCCGCGGAAAAGTCCACAGTCTCATACTGAGGAATATAGCCCTCCGCAGCACAGAATCCGTTTATGATCTCTATGAACTCGCCAGTGAGGGTTTCACCCTGATAATATGTCATCGGCGTCCACAGGCCTCCGGTCACGACCCGCAGTTTCCCCTTCTCACCAGAAAAACTGTATTCGCCCATGACGTCGCCGGCCCGGCCGGGATCCTCCCACTTTTGGCGGAGCGCGTCATACTCACCGCTCTTCTTGAGATCGGTCAGATACCGGTTCAGTTCTTTGCACAGGATCTTTCCCTTTTCACTCTTCTGAGTCGCAAAACCGAAGTCCACAACAGTAAAGGGCTCTTCGATAAAGGCAAGATGCGGGTGGGTAGTTGCCAGGGTCTGCCTCTCATCGATGAATCCCACCGCCGCATCGACCTCACCGGCTTCGAGCGCGGCATAGCTGTTCGACAGGGAATTATAAAAATGGACCTTCCCTTCGGGGAAGCGTTTCAGGATCTCCGTCTCCCACTCATGAATAGTCAGAGACCCGAATCTGGTGCCGGACGCCTCCAGATCTTTCAGAGTCATTGAGGTAACCGGGCAGCCATTTTCATCCACCCCTTCGGTCTCATCAATAACAGATACCGTTCCGATCAGATGTGGGAGAAGGAGAAGAAGTACGATGATAACTGCCAAGAGTATTTCGTAAAATCCACTGGTTTTCTTTTTCATTTACTGCCTCATTCCTGTTTAGGATTCCTGCTCAGGCTGCCCGTTCTTTTCTTCTGTTTCCTGTTTGCTGTTATCTGGTTAACCCGTTTTCCTTCAGCCATGCCGCCACATCAGAGGAGAGTGATGATCCGCCGGAATAATGGACCGACAGTCCCTCGCCCAGAACGGAATCCGGGGCCAGCTTCGCGATCGCTGTCAGACTCTGTCCGAATCTGCCGCCGCCGTGAGAACAGAAGGGAATGATCGTTTTCCCGGAGAAGTCATATTCCTCAAGGAAAGAAGCGATCGGCATCGGGATGGAGGCCCACCAGTTCGGATAGCCCAGCAGGATGATATCATAATCATCCATGTTCGGAACATGGTTGGAAAGCTCAGGTCTCGCCTGTTTGTGCTGATCCTCCTGTGCTTCCATCAGGACAGTATTGTAATCCGTGGAGTAGGGATGAACGGGTGAGATCTCAAAAAGGTCGGCGCCTGTCTGGGACTGGATCTCTCCTGCGATCCCCCGTGTATTCCCGCTCCAGGAAAAATAGGCGATCAGGATTTTCCCGCCTGTCTCTGCCTGCAGAGACTTTTCTCCGGCCGTCACAAGTCCGGAGCGGCTGTCATCCGCATTTCTCACGAGGCGCACACCGAGGTTGAAGCTTTTCATATCTTCCTGGCCGGCAGCGCGGTAAGCGCTGCGCATGTTCTTGGCAAAGTCGTTCCATCCGCCGCCGCGATAGATATGCCTTGTCCCGGATGCCGCCCCTGTCGGATCCTCTGCGTCAGCAGCATCATAGGTTCCGTAATGATCCCAGCACCACTCATTGACATTGCCGTGCATGTCATAGAGGCCCCAGGTATTTGGTTCAAAGCTTCCGACAGCCAGAGTAGTCTGCCGGTATTCCCCGGGTTTTGCCTCAAGAGCGGAGTTATCGAAGTAGTTTTCTTCAATCTCGTAGGGATAATGACCGTAGAAATTTGCCTCTTCCGCACTTAAGGAACTTTCTGTATTAAAGGGAGTCACGGTACCGGCCCGGCAGGCATACTCCCATTCCGCCTCCGTCGGGAGACGATAGCCTTCTGCGGCAAGATCCCATGTTACGCCTTTATCTGTAATAGTATAAACCGGTGTAAGTCCCTTATCCACACTTTTCTCATTGGCATATTGGACAGCCTCCAGCCAGGAGATATTTTCAACAGGAAGATCATCTCCGGTAAATGTGGCCGGATTTTCTCCCATCAGCCGGACATATTCTGCCTGTGTAGTTTCATAAGGGTCGATGTAAAACGAAGAAACCTTGACTTCATGCTGCGTTTCATCATCGATCCTCCAATTTTCCGTTTCCGGACTGCCCATCAGGAAGGTGCCGCTCTGGATCAGTACAAATCCGTCATCCACAGCCTTCAGGTCCTGCTTCTCTGCATCTTTATTGTCCAATACTTCCTCCTTCGCGCTGTCCCGGGTACTGTCCCGGGTGCTGTCCTTGTCCTGAGTACTATTCAGCGTTTTGTCAGATTCACCGTTCTGTGCGGTCTCTGCCTGCTGTGCACTCCCTTCCGCCTTCCCGGAAGCGCCCTCCGCCTGCATCGCACTCCCGGCCGCATTCCCGGAAGCGTCCTCTGCCTGCATCTCACTCCCTTCCGCATTCCCGGAAGCGCCCTCTGCCTGCATCGCACTCCCGGCCGCATTCCCGGAAGCGTCCTCTGCCTGGGACGGATTCCAGTCTGCATTCCCGAAAGATTCCGCCCTGTCTCCAGACGGAAGCGCAAGCTGAAGCATGATCCCGATGATAACCGCCGCCATTATAAAAACGACCGGCAGCAGCGGATTCTTTTTAACGGCCGCTTTCTGTGCCGCATTCCTGCAGATCTGCGCAGCCTGCGTGCCGATAAAAACCCAGAATAAAAGCATCAGGATATTTTCAAAAAATACAAACCAGCCGGCTTTATCATAGTCCAGGAACGCAAAAGGGACCCGGAAAAACAGGTAGTCCGGCATGTTGTTCCGAAGAAAGAGATAGAGACCAGACCCTCCGATACAGGCAAAAATGCAGGCAAGGACAGTCCTGGTCCCGGTTCTTAATCTCAGCCCTGCTGTCATGGCCGGGATGTGCATTCCCAGGTGAAGGCCCATCAGCACAAAGGCCCAGTGGGACATAGAGAGATGCATCCTGCGGACAAAAGAGACCGGCGCCATCCCGTAAAGGAAGGGAACCGCATAGCTGCTCATGGACATACCGCAAAATGCAGTCAGGGCAAAACAGACCAGGAGCAGGATATTCAGTACAGTAGATACGGCCCGATAAAGGCTGTATTTCCCCTTGCGCAGCGCGCCGTACCATTTCCGGTTCAGGATCTGATGGATGATGACAAGCACCGCCATGCTTACACCGGTCCATTCATGCGCCATCTCTCCCGTCACCTGATAGGCCATGAGACAGAGGAGGAGGACAGTCATGGCTGCATCCACGATTCGTTTCATTATGTTGCTCGTTCTGAGTCTGGACAAGGTACCGTCCCTCCATTTTTCTTAGAAAATTTCATTCCCTGCAGGAAGATGTCGTTTCCTGCAGGGAATGATGTTTACTTCAATCCCTCGATCCAGGACTGAAGCTCTTCTTCAGTTACATCTCCGTCAAAACGCTTTCCTTCCAGCCAGGTGCCGGTGCCTGCCAGAGCCTCCATGTTGGAGCCGCTCCGGCCGATGCCGCTGCTGCCGGATGTGCAGAAAGGGATCACCGTGATGCCTTCAAAATTGTACTTCTCAACAAATGTATCCAGGATGCGAGGCTCCTCGCCCCACCAGATGGGAAAACCAAGGTAGACAGTTGTGAAGCCCTCAAGGGAGAGGTCTCCGCTGCCGATCTCAGGGCGCACGCTCTTATCATTCTGCTCTTTCGTAGTACGGCTGCTCTGGTCGTTATAGTTCAGATCATCGGAGGAATAAGGCTCCGCTGCCAGGATCTCATACAGGTTTCCTCCGGTCACGGAAGCGATCCGCTCCGCCACACCCTTTGTGGTGCCGGTCGCTGAGAAGAATGCCACCAGGACATCAGAATGCGCTGCCGTCTCAGCTTCGGTCACGGCAGTGGAAGCCTCCTCGGATGAGAGACTGGAATCCTCAGCAGTTTCCTCAGTTGTTCCCTCAGTCATTGTTTCCGGCTCTTCGGAAGCTGCATCAGCTGTAAGATCTGTGGTTTCTGCCGGTGCGCTGCTTGTTCCAGGCTGCGAATTACTGCCGCAGGCTGTGAGCATCGCAAACATAAGGACTGTCATGAGTATCGGAATTATTCTTTTCATAAATTTACCCTTTCGCTTTACTTAAACAAAAACCTATTGCCTTCAGGTAATGGCCAGTCAACAAAGTACCTCTCTCTTCAAGCCCGATTATTTCAGTCTGTTGTAATCTTCTTCATTTACTGCTTCCAGCCACTCTGTGCCTGCATCCTCCCCTGCCACTTCAATCGCAAGGTGGGAGAACCAGGAGTCCGGAGCTGCACCATGCCAGTGTTTTACATTCGCAGGAATGTTAATTACTGTGCCGGGTGTCATTTCAACAGCTTCTTTTCCCCATTCCTGATAAAAGCCTCTGCCGCCGGCACAGATCAGCATCTGTCCGCCGCCGCTCTTTGCATGATGGATATGCCAGTTGTTGCGGCATCCGGGCTCAAAGGTCACATTGAAGACCGGGACCTGCTCTGTGGACAGCGGCGCCAGATAACTCTGTCCTTTGAAAAACTCCCCGTAAGGATTCGGCTCGCCGATCGGGAAAAAGATCGTGTTCTGAAATCTGTCTTTTTCTGTCACCCCGGGTTCTTCTTCATTCCAGACTTCCTTCGCCAGACGGAAGACCGCCCATCCCTTGGGCCAGCCCACGTACATAGTCGCATGGGTGATGATCGCAGCGATCTCCTCCTTCGTCACTCCATGGGCCTTAGCATTCTGAAGATGATAGGTCAGGGAGGAATCTGTGATACCGGAAGCCATCAGGGACACCACTGTGATGATGCATTTTGTCTTTACGTCGACAGCTTCCTCATTCCATACTTCTCCGAAGAGCACATCGTCGTTGAGATGCGCAAACATGGGCGCGAATTCTCCCAGCTGGTTTCTTCCCGCAGTCTGCACGATTTTTTCACTCATTTCTTCTTTCCTCCTTACTGCATCGGTTTTTGCTGCAGATACCTGACTTGCCGGCACCCTTGCAGGATGCCAGGTTTTCCCTCCTTACTTCCCAATCTTCTGATCACCGGTGGACCAGACATGTTTTTCTTTTGCTGCCGAGGGCTTGTTCTGCGCCATGACACCCGCCAGCGGGTGGGGCACATAGGGTTCCTCGAGATAGAGGATCTCTTCCTGAGAAAGGACCAGATCCACTGCTCTCGCGGCGCCTTCGATATGATGCAGCTTCGTGGCACCGGCCACGGGGGATGTCACCTTTGTGAGCAGCCAGGCAAGGGAGACTTCTGTCATTGTCACACCGCGCTTTTTGGCCAGCTCCGCTACTCGGGCGATGATCACATTGTCCTGGGCAGCTGTTGCGTCATACTTAAACTTCGCATAGGCATCTTCCTCCGCCCGTTTTGTTCCGCCTTCCCCGGGAAGTCTGGAAAGCCTTCCGGAAGCCAGTGCGCTGTAGGGCGTGAGGGCAATGTTCTCCTCATCGCAGTAGGGGACCATTTCCCGCTCCTCCTCGCGGAAGATCAGGTTGTAATGCCCCTGGATGGAAACAAACTTTGCAAAACCCTCCTTTTCCGCCAGGGCATTCGCCTTTGCGATCTGCCAGGCAAAACAGTTGGAGATGCCGATATATCTGGCCTTGCCTTCTTTCACGATCCGGTTCAGTCCGTCCATGATATCCTCGATCGGCGTCTGCCAGTCCCACATGTGATAGATATAGAGATCTACATAATCCATGCCCAGGTTCTGAAGACTCGTATCGATCATGTTTTCAATGTGCTGCTGACCGCTGATGCCGCTCTCGATCTCATCCTGGGTCCTCGGAAGAAACTTGGTGGCTACAACTACATCCTCACGTTTTGCAAAGTCGCGAAGCGCCCGGCCGACATACTGCTCACTGGTGCCGCTCTGATAGGCGATCGCCGTATCATAAAAGTTCACACCCAGCTCCAGTCCCCGCTTTATGATCTCCCTGGTGTGGTCTTCATCAATGGTCCAGCTGTGCTGTCCCCGTCCGGGATCTCCGAATCCCATGCACCCCATGCAGATCCGGGAAACATTCAGTTCTGAATTGCCCAGTTTTGTATATTTCATGAGACGATTTCCTCTGCTCCTTCCTGCTGATCCTTTACAGCTTTCTGCCGGTCCTTTACGACTCTCTGCTGATCCTTACAGCTTTCTGCTGGTTCTTTACGACTTCCTGCTGATCCTTACAGCTTTCTGCCGGTCCCTTTCAACTTTCAACTCATCCTTGATCCCTTACAGGACCTCGTTCAGCCAGCGCCGGATCTCCGCTTCATTCGGCCGGTTGATCTGACGGCCTTTCGCCCACTTCACATCGCCGGTCACATTCTTATGCAGGGCAGTATCGCTTTTCCCGACACCGCTTCCTCCGGAAGTGCAGAAGGGAATGATCTTTTTGCCGCTGAAATCATAGCTTTCCAGGAAGGTTTCGATGATCCTGGGAGCCACCCCCCACCAGATCGGGAAACCAACGATCACGGTGTCGTAGGAACCCATATCCGCAACACTGTTCGCGATCTCAGGTCTCGCGGAAGGATCATTCATTTCCACGCTGCTGCGGCTTTTCTTGTCCGTCCAGTCCAGGTCAGCTGAAGTATAAATCTCCCCGGGAATGATCTCATGAAAATCCGCTCCTGCGATCCTGGCGATTTCTTTTCCGACTTTTTTCGTTACGCCGCTGGCGGAAAACACTGCCACCAAGACTTTCTTTGCCATCGATGTACACTCCTTTTTAATGCCTGTTATCTGATGTTTGTTAATTGATGTTTGCAATTGATGCTTCTTATTTGGTGCTTCTTATTTAATGCTTGTCCCTTGATGCCTGCTGTCTATTGTCATTAGTTTACTCTCTCCCATTTAATCACTTACCCAGCAGCCGGATCAGGCAGCTGCTGGTCAGTTCATAAACGGTTTTGTACACATAGTCCACGCCGGCTTCCCGCATGGCAGTCTTCTGCTTCTCCGTGACTGCTGTATAGGGATAAATGCCGAACATAAAGGGATAGAAGGTATAGATAAAGTTTTGAATGTCCGCCGCGCTCATGTCCGGGCAGTTTTTCTCCAACAGCATGCACATAAGCTGCATAGAGCGGCCGTAGGACTGCTTGAACGAGGTCAGCATCTCCTGGCGGCTGTTGGCTTCCATGTCATAGTTGTTCATAGAGAGAAGCTTTAAAAGCTGTTCCCTTTCTGCCAGGGACTGGGCGATCCGGTCCGCCAGCTGCGCTTTTGTCAGCCATCCGTTTCCCTCAAGAATTGCAGTCAGTGCTTCGTTCCAACGGTCATACTCCCGCTTGAAAAGTGCCAGAAAAATCTCTTCCTTCGTCTCAAAATAGTTATAAATCGTGGGACGGGAAAAGGATGTGATCTTGCTGATCTCCTTGAGTGTGATCTCCCGAAAACTCATCGTCTGGTAAAGCTGCTCGCAGGCATCCACGATCTCCTCCCGTTTCAGAGCGACCTGTTCCGGTGTTCCTTTTCTCATTACAATCTCCTCCGTTTTCCGCTGCTTATTATTCTTATTTATTATTCTGACATCCTGTCAACAGCTGCATTATATATCTGCTCTGACATTGTGTCAATATTCATTTTCGAAGTTTTTTCTGTACTGTTTTCCGCGCAGCTGTTTTCCCTGCAAACGAAGAAGACTGATCTGAGCAGGTGGATCATATCCGGTGCTCAAATCAGTCTCCTTTTCAATCATCTTTCCAGTTTTCTTTTTAGTTTTCTTTTAAATAAGTGTTGTTCCTTATTCGAGACCGCTTCTTATTCGAGGCAGCTTCTTATTGGAGGCAGCTTTTATTCAATATCAAGGTCTGCTGTGACCTGATAGTAATCGCAGGCGTGGGCTGTATAGCCGGTGACGCCGGCTCTGGAGATCATATTCATCTCCAGGAAGGAGCAGAATACATAGGCATTATCATCCAGGATCAGCTGCTGCAGTTCTATCGCGATCTCGCCTCTCTTAGCGGGATCGAATTCCGTAGCCAGCTGGTCGATCAAAGAGGTGACTTTTTCGTTTTCATAGGCGCCGAAATTATAGCTCATGCCAGGGAGGCAGCTGGTGGTGAAAAAGTACTGGGGGTCTCCGGAAGGAGCCGTGACCAGGGCCGAAGCGTAGATGTCCCAGCTGTTCATGTCCGCAAGAAATTCGCGGCGGTTGGCAGTACAGTTGATGTCGGCCTCGATGCCGATCTCCTTGAGAGAGGCCTGTACGGACTCAGCCAGCAGGGGAAGTTCCTGGCGGCTGGGATAGGTCAGCCAGCGGATCGTCAGCTTTTTGCCATCCTTCTCACGGATGCCGTCTCCGTCGGAATCCTTCCATCCTGCCTCCTCCAGAATCTTTTCAGCCTCTTTCGGATCATAGGTCTCTGTTTTTACATTTTCGCCTCCGAAATTGCTGAATCCATCCGGGAAAGCTCCGTTTCCGGGCACTCCGTGCCCTTCCAGGAGTGTAGCCACAAAGCCCTCCTTATTGATCCCCATGGCAATCGCTTTTCGGACCGCGGGATCCTGGATAACAGGGCTCGTCATGTTCATAGACGCGAAAAAGGCCCGGGACGTCGAGATGGAGGAGAACTGGAAACCGTCATTTTCAAAATTCGGATAGGCTTCATAGGCCATTCCGTAGGCGGCGTCAATGTCGCCGGCCTGCAGAGCAGCGGAAAGCGTATCCCCGTTGGAAAGCGTGCGAATGGTCAGTTTATCGATCTTGGGCGTGCCGTTCCAGTAGTTTTCATTTTTGGTCAGGGACAGGTGATCGTCCGTCTTCATATCGGTCACCACATAGGGACCTGTGCCCGCGACGATCCCCTTGTCAAAATCGGAGGCCTGAACATCAATGATGCAGCCGTAGGGATCCCCCAGGTAATTCATCAGCGCCGGGTTGGGCTCGCTGGTGGTGATCGTAAGGACCTGGCCGTCCGCCTGAATATCCGTGATCTTTGTGTCTCCCGGAGCCCGGTCATGATTGGCGAGCAGATGCTCCAGGCATTCCTTGACAGCTTCTCCGTCCATCAGACGTCCGCTGGAAAAATACACATCGTCCTGCAGGGTGATGGTCCAGGTCAGATTGCCGTCGTTTTCCCAGGATTTGGCCAGCCAGGGCTCCAGTTCCATGGTATCTGTATAATGGACAAGTGTCTCCCCGATCCCGTAGCGGATGCAGGCCCAGCCATTGTAGGTGCGGTGGGGATCGACTGTCTCCTCCCAGTTCTCTGCGTTGAAGGTCGTGTCGCCGATGACCATAGTCTTTTGGCCGTCTGATACCTGTTTAGAATCCCCGGTACTCTCCGCCTGTGTGGATCCTCCGTCTGCCTCCACACCAGATGCCGTGCTCTTTCCCGCTCCCGCGGAAGATCCGCCGCATCCTGCCAGCAGACCGGCTGTCAGACAGAGAACTGCCAGGACCGGAATCCATTTCTTAAATACCCTTTTTTTCACAACAACTCCTTTCCCGCCTTATTTCAGGTACTCTTCATGATCTCCGCGGATATTTTTGTACGTGTCTTTTCGTCCCGTTCCTTTTTCAATCCGGAGTCTTTTTCAATCTAAATACTTTTTCATTACATAAAGAGCGTCAGAATGTTACAGAATGCTGTCGATCAGGCGCTTTGTATACGGGTGCGCAGGACATTGGATGACTGTATCCGGAATTCCTTCCTCCACGATCCTTCCCTGGTACATCACCAGTACCCGGTCGCAGAATTCCTGTACCAGGGCAATGTCATGGCAGATAAACATAATCGAGAAATTCCTGCCCTGCTGCCTGCGAAGGTCCCCCAGCAGGGACATGATCTCCTGCTGGACCGTGACATCCAGGGCGGATGTGGCCTCATCGCACAAAAGGATCGACGGCCGGATGGCCAGAGCCCTGGCGATGGCGGCGCGCTGGCACTGTCCGCCGCTGACTTCATGCGGATAGCGCCCGGCAAATTCCGCAGGCAGATCACACAGGTCCAGAAGCTTAGCGGTCTCCTCCCGGGCCGCCGCGGCAGACCAGCCATTGTTGCGCAGGCTCTCCCCGATCCCGTCCCCCAGCGTGCGGCGGGGATCAAAAGAGTCCGCCGGCTGCTGAAAGACCATCTGGATCTCCGAATAAACGCTGCGCAGCGCTTTCCCGCGCAGACGGGTTATGTCCCTGCCCTTTAGCAGGATCTGTCCGCTGTCCGCGTCGATCAGGCGAGTGATCATATTGACGAGCGTGCTCTTGCCGCTGCCGCTCTCCCCGATGATCCCGAGACATTCTCCCGGCAGCAGGGAAAAACTGACCCCATCGACTGCCGTCAGGGGTGTCTGACCCCTGCGCCTGAAAATTTTTGTCAGATCACGGATCTCCAGAACCGGTTCCGTTTTTCCATCCTGCATGCTTTATCCTCTCTTCTGTCTCTTCAGACGCGGGACGGCGGACATCAGTTTTTTCGTGTAGGCATTTTCCGGGGCCTGCAGCACCTGCTGTGTCTTTCCGTATTCCACCGCCTCACCGTCTTTCAGGACCAGTACATTGTCCGCCATTGCACCCACGAGGCCGATGTTGTGTGTCACCAGGACGATCGAGGTCCCGAATGTCCTGCGAAGCAGTAGCATCTCCTCGACGACCTGTTTCTGCACAAAAACATCCAGGGCCGAAGTCGGCTCATCTGCCAGCAGAATGGAGGGCTTCAGGAGCATGGCGGCCGCGATCCCCACCCTCTGCTGCATACCTCCGGAAAGCTCAAAGGGATAGCTGTCGAGGATACGCTTTCCATCCTCAAAGCCGATCTTCTGCAGCAAATCGACGGCATGTTCTGTAAAATCCTGTTTTGACACCTTTCCGTGGGCCGCCGCGCTCTCATAGAGCTGCGCCCCGACCGTGCGGACAGGGCAGAAAGAGCTTCCCGAATTCTGAAAGATCATCCCGATCTCCGGGCCGTTGACCCTGCGGAGCTCTTCGGCCGTCAGGGCGGGAAGACTCCGTCCCCGGTAGAGAATATCCCCCTGCGTGACAGCACCGGCCGGCCCCAGAAGACCCATCGCCGCGCGGATCAGAGTAGATTTGCCGGAGCCGCTTTCCCCCACGACCCCTAGGATCTCTCCTTCACGGAGAGAAAAACTGACATCCCTGACAACAGGAAGGCCGCGATAGCTGATTTCCACCTGTTCATATTTGAGAAGTTCTCCCATCGATCGAGCCTCCGCGCTGCCGGACTCTCCTGCGAGCCCTGCGTACTGTTTACAGATCCCTGCTCCCGGGGGCAGCACCGGAAGCGTCCCGCAGGGCGTCCCCGCGGATGTCACAGATCCCTGCTCCTGGGGTCCGCATAGTCGCGGATAGTATCCCCGAGAAGATTGAATACCATGACGGAAAGGAAAATGGCCGCGCCCGGTGAGAAAGCGACCCAGGGAGCTGTCGTCATCAGGCTCCTGGCATCGCTCATCATGCTGCCCCACTCCGCCGTGGGAGGCTTGGCGCCCAGTCCCAGAAAACTCAGCCCTGCAAGCTCCATCATCATCGTGCCTATGTCCAGCATGGAAGTGACCAGAATCGGGCCTATGATATTAGGCAGCAGATGAACAAAGATGATCCTGAATGTACTGCTCCCGGCAAGCTTTGAAGCCTTCAGATACGCAGTCTCCCGCTGGGCCAGCGTCTGGCTTCTCGCTATGCGCGCGTATTTGGGCCAGGAGATCGCCGCCAGGGCTATGATCGCATTTTGCAGACCGCCCCCCAGCACGCCGGCGACAGCCATGGCAAAGACCAGGCCGGGGAATGCCAGGAAAATATCCGAAATACGCATGAGAACCGTGTCCGCCCGCTTCCCGTGCCAGCCGCAGAAAACACCGACCAGAGTCCCGACAGCCGTGATGACAGCTACCAGGAGCAGAGTCGAGAAAATGCTCGCCCGGCTTCCGGCGATCACGCGGGAAAGCATGTCCCGCCCGTATCGGTCCGTACCGAGAAGATGCGCCGCGGAAGGTGCTGCCTTCGCGTTGGCCAGATCCTGCAGATTGGGATCATAGGGCGCCAGCGCTTCACTGAAGACTGATCCCAGCAGCAGAAGCACTGCCAGGACGCCGAAAAAAACCAGCCTGGCCCTGACAGAGCCTGCCCGGGCTCCTTTCATCCCCTTTCGGGCTCCAATCCCTTTAAAATTCTTTGTATAAGTCTTTGTATGCCCGGTTTTTTTATCATGATCACTGAGAAAATTCTGCTTCATTCGGAGGTCACCCCCAGTCGGATGCGCGGATCCAGCAGATGGTAGACAAGATCCGTCACCAGATTGACCAGCACATAGATGACCGCCATCCAGACGACATAGGCCTGGATCAGGGGGTAATCACGCATGGTGATCGCGTCGACCGCCATCTTGCCCACGCCGTCCCACATGAAGATGCTCTCGATGATGGCAGTTCCTCCCAGAAGACTCCCGATCGAGAGCGCGAGAAGGGTAATGATAGTCAGCATAGAAGACCGGATCACGCTGTTCCACAATGTCACCCGGCTGCGGACTCCACGGGCCTTTGCTCCCGTCACGTAGTCCTTCTGAAGTTCCTCCAGAACAGCCGCCCTGACCTGCCTCATGTATTTGGAGGACATGGCAATGGCGAGGGTCATCGTCGGCATCAGGGCACTGCGCAGGGAGATGCCGTTGGACAGGACCGGCAGAAGCTTCAGCCTGATTGAAAGCAGGTGCATGAGCAGAAGGGCGACAAAAAAGTTTGGCAGGGAATTTCCGATAAAACTGATAAAGCGGAGGATATAATCGACTGCCCGGCCGCGGCAGACCGCTGCCAGGATCCCCAGTGGGATCGAGATCACGACCGTTGCCAGGATCGACAATACCGTGAGCAGGAGGGTCGCCGGCAGTTTGGACGCAAATGTCGCCCAGACATCCAGACCTGACACATAACTTGTCCCCATATCGCCTCTTAACATCCTGCCCAGCCAGGTGACATACTGGGTCAGAAAAGGCTTGTCCAGCCCGAGTTCAGCTCTTTTGGCGTCAATGATCTCCTGGGAGACCGCCCCCTTGTCCCCGTACAGCTCCGTGATCGCGTCGCTCCCGGCTATACGCATCATGGCAAAGGATAAAAAAGTGATGCCGATCAGAACCGGGATCAGCTGCAGAAGCCGCTGAATAATGTATTTATGCAAGGTATTCTCCATTTTCTCTATTATTCGAAAAAGCCCCGGCAATAGTGGCTGGTCACAGAACCGCCACCCCGGGGTTAAAATGAACAATTCTATTGTAAATGCCTTTTTTTCCTGTCGGAAGCCCCATAGGGGGATAGGGAGTAATAACACGCACCGGGCAATAAAGATACACAGAAAGCCCCATAGGAGGATAGGAAGTTATGTCAACCCGACTTATGACAGGCCTGATTAAAAAGGTCACTTATCGGCAAACTTCCTGTTTTATATCTATTTATATCCCCCCACTCGGGTTGTGGGAGGGTATGGCGGATGTTACTGTATCGATAGAAGCGAAATGTTTTCCCGGCCTGACGGCCTGCAGCACAGGAAGGAAAAGGTGAGCAGATGTCTCTTTCAACGATTCTCTCCGAAAACAGACAATACTGGACCGGACGGTCTGCCGGTTATTCCAAAATCAACCGGACAGAACTGTCCACAGAACAAAGAGAGAAATGGAAATTCTGTCTGAAAAATGAGATCATGGACCATTTCCCGGACAGAGCCCATGAGGAGCTGTATGTTCTGGATATCGGGACAGGTCCCGGCTTTTTTGCGATCCTTCTGTCTGAAATGGGTTTTTGTGTCACAGCAGTCGATCTGACACCCGCCATGCTGGATGAAGCCAGGAGAAATGCCGGAAGCCTCGCGGAAAAGATCCGCTTCCTGGAGATGAATGCGGAACAACTGGATTTCCCCGATGATTCTTTCGACGTGATCGTCAGCAGGAACCTGACATGGAATCTGCCGCATCCGGAAAAGGCCTACGCGGAGTGGTCCCGGGTCCTGCGGCCCGGCGGGCTCCTGCTCAATTTCGACGCCAACTGGTACTCCTATCTTTTCGACAGTGAGTCACTTTCCGCCTACAAGACAGACAGGATCAACGCCGCAGCGGAAGGCATACACGACGCCAATATCGGGGAAAACTTCGATATCATGGAAGACATTGCCCGCCGCATCCCGCTCTCAGGGATCCGCAGACCGGGCTGGGATCTGGACATTCTGGGACAGCTCGGACTGCGCGCCGAGGCGGACGAGACCTTCTGGGAAAGGGTCTGGTCCCGGGAAGAAAAGATCAATTTTTCTTCCACACCCATGTTTATCGTCCGGGCCGGTGCGTAAATAGCCTCATCGTTTTCATATTCCTGAAAGAGCCAATCGAGTAGGAGGGGGCGTTGCGCCCCCGTCCTCTCACACCACCGTACAAGCCGTTCGGCATACGGCGGTTCAATCAACTTAACAAGCGGCACGCCTCTTGGCGTAGTAGTCCACCATAGAGATTAGCCCGAAGGCGGCTAATCTTTTATTGCTTATTGCTTTATGCACCCATCCAATATGGGCTATTCTTGCGTATCTGTTTCCGCAATACGCGATTTTGTACGCCGCCCAACGGGGTACATCCAGCATCATCAGGAGCTTGGCTCTGTTCTGAGGCGTCTTCCAGTGTTTCCAAATACACATCCTCAGACGGTATCTGATGCTACTGTCCAGCCGCACACACAGTCCTTTCATGCTCCCGATTCTGAAATAGTTTATCCATCCTCGGATTAGCTGGTTGAGCTTTAGCACCTTATAGGAGTTGCTCACTCCCCAGCTTCTGCATGTCAGTCTCTTCATCTGTGCCTTGAACTTCGCCACTGCTTTCGGGTGCGGTCTGGCCTTGTATGCTTTGGCAAATGAGTCAAAGTAAAATCCAAACCCTAGATACTTTATTCCCTTTGGCTTATCGACCTTGCTCTTTTCAGCATTCACTTTCAGTCCGAGCCTTTCCTCTATAAATCGAGTAACGCTCTTCATGACTCTGTCCGCCGCCTGCCTGCTTCCGACCATGATGATAAGGTCGTCTGCATACCGGACGAAATCCAGCCCTCTTGCTTCCAGTTCTTTGTCCAGTTCATTGAGCATGATATTTGCTAACAGCGGTGAAATATTCCCGCCTTATGCCGAGCTAGTTGTTATGCCGAGTTAATGCTAAATAAGCTTGAAATAGCAGGAAACACGCGCCGGTTATCTCGGCATAACATATTCCTTCTTGAAGGAATTCCGGAAACCAATAAGACACAGATCTGCTCTCCAATCCAGGTATTAAATATTGGAACTCAGCATTCTCCTCAATCTTTGGAGTAAGAATATGTCCAAAGATTGAGAACCTATATGAGCCTCATTAATATAGCGGAAGAATTATGTCGAGATAATCGATGATGAAGCACTATAATTACAAGTGATAAAGTGCTTATCTCCACATAACTAAGAGCTCGACATAAGG